>JBMOKG010000134.1:0-8033 GCA_049315385.1 Bacteroidales bacterium | reverse complement strand
TAAAAAAGCTGGTTACAATCATTGCATCCAGCTTTTTTTAATTATATATGAAAACGAGGGGGTTAAAATAAAATAACTTATGATTTAAATTAGTATAAAAAACTGAGTAAAACCCCGGCAGCTACTGCACTTCCGATAACTCCGGCAACATTGGGTCCCATGGCATGCATAAGCAAGTGATTGGTATTATCATATTCCAATCCAATTACCTGAGAAACACGAGCACTGTCAGGAACTGCAGAAACTCCGGCATTCCCGATCAAAGGATTTATTTTATTCCCTTCTTTTAAGAACAGATTAAAGAATTTAACGAATAAAACCCCTGCAAAAGTTGCCACAATAAAAGAAGCAGCACCTAATACAAAAATAAATATTGATTTTTGAGTAAGGAAAGAGTTTGCCTGTGTAGATGCACCTAAAGTTAATCCAATCAGAATTGTAATCATATCTGTCATTGGTCCTTTTGCTGTATCTGCCAGACGTTTGGTAACAGTGCTTTCTTTTAGTAAATTTCCGAAGAAAAGCATACCAAGTAAAGGCATACCACTTGGAACAATAAGGGTTGTGAGTATTAACCCGAAAATAGGAAATAGTATTTTTTCCATTTTTGAAACCTGACGAGGAGGTTTCATTTTTATAAGTCTTTCCTTTTTGGTAGTTAGTAAACGCATAATCGGAGGTTGAATCAATGGCATCAATGCCATATAGCAATAGGCCGAAATAGCAATGATTCCGATTAATCCCGGTGCTAATTTGGAAGCAAGAAAAATAGCAGTTGGGCCATCAGCACTTCCAATAATGCCAATTGCACCTGCTTCGGAAGGTGAATATCCGAAAAATAATGCTGCTGCATAAGCTGCAAATATTCCCAATTGTGCTGCCGCACCGATAAGCATTAATTTGGGATTAGAAATTAGTGCTGAAAAATCTATCAATGCACCAATACCCAGAAAAATAAGGGATGGATATATTCCATGTGATATGCCAAAATACAAATAGTTTAATACACTTCCACTTTCATAAATCCCGATTTTTAAACCTGGGTAAAAAGGAATATTTCCGATGAGTATACCGAAACCTATTGGTATTAAAAGCATTGGTTCGTATTCTTTGGTGATGGCAAGGTAAATAAAAGCCAGCCCTACTAAAATCATTATTAAATGACCGGGCGTAAAATTCGCAAATGCAGTATATTGTGAGAAATGCTGTATTTGGTCATTAAAAAAAGAAAGAAGTTGGTGAGATGCCTGCATAATATTATTCTCCTATTGTTATTAAGATGTCACCCTCCATTACATTGTCTCCTTTTTTGACTTTTACAGCTATTACTTTTCCTTCTTTATCAGATTCGATATTATTTTCCATTTTCATAGCTTCCAGTGATAACAGTTTTTGTCCGGCTTTTACCATATCACCCACATTAACAAGTATATCAAGGATAACACCCGGTAGTGGTGATTTAATATTTCCACCTCCTTTGGGTGCTGACGGGCTGCTGGTTTTAACAATAGAAGGATGAGAATCTGTAGAAGGAATCGATACAGACCGCATTAATTTAGGTGTTTTTGTTTGCTTAATTTCCCTGTCTAATTTAACTTCATAAGGAGTTCCATTAACTTCCAGTTGGGCAGTATTATCTTCAATACCATTGATTCCTACTTCGTATTGATTGCCGTTTATTGTGAATTTGAATGTTTTCATAATTAATATTTTTTCGGATTATTTATTTAGTTGGAGTCTGGCGTAAACCGTAAATTTTCGAACTCCAGGGAGAATAGGTACGGGCTACTTTTTCCATGGTAATGACTGTATTCTCCTCATCATGTATTTTTGACTGATATAGGTGTAAAGCCATTGCTATAGCAGCATATACTTCACCCGGAGCATCATCACTTATTTTGGAAGCTTCTTCTGACTTCCCTTTCTTTTCGAGTATTTTTTTCTTAAAATCAGATGTATTCAAATAACCAATATATTTGAATAATGCTGATAATATGATAAGTATGGCAAAAATAATACTCATCGCAATTATAATTATACCTATTCCATTTGGATCAGATTTGCTTAAAGCATTGTCTATTGATTCTTTTTCAAACGGAAGAGATTGAACTGGTTCAACTGAAGTTTTTTCAATTACAACTACTGAATCTTTTTTAATAATAATCTGTGGTTCAACCGCAAAAGAAGATGAAATGGAAATAGTTAAAAATAGGATGATTAAACCAAGATACAATTTACGTTTATTCATAATTTATAGAATTATAAGGTTATAATATATCTGTATAATGAATTATAAGGGTAAATTATCGTGTTTTTTAGGTGGATTTACATCTTTTTTGGTTGCTAAAGACTGTAATGCCCTGATTACTCTAAAACGGGTATTCCGGGGTTCAATAACATCATCAATATAACCAAATTTAGCAGCATTGTATGGATTTGCAAATTTATCCTTGTATTCCTGTTCGTTTTTACGGATAAATTCTTCTCTTTCAGTCGGATCAGTAATAGCCGCAATTTGTTTCGATTTCAAAACTTCAATAGCTCCTTTAGGACCCATAACTGCGATTTCTGCTGTAGGCCATGCATAATTGATGTCACCGCGTAAATGCTTTGAACTCATTACATCATAAGCTCCACCATAAGCTTTTCTTAAAATTACAGTAATTTTAGGTACAGTAGCTTCGCCATACGCGTATAATAATTTAGCACCATTGGTAATTATACCACCATATTCCTGAGCTGTACCCGGTAAGAATCCGGGAACATCAACCAGTGTTAAAATAGGAATATTAAAAGCATCACAAAATCTGACAAATCTGGCAGCTTTACGGCTGGCATTTATGTCGAGAACACCTGCTAGATAACTGGGCTGATTAGCAACAATACCCATGGTTACACCATTAAATCTGGCATAACCAATTACAATATTTTGAGCATAATTCCGGTGAATTTCCATAAATTCATTGTAATCAGCTATTGCATGAATTACATCTTTTACGTCATAGGGTTTGTTAGGATTTTCCGGAATTATATAATTCAGAGAATCTTCAAGGCGATGTATAGGATCATCACAAGGAGCTATTGGCGTTTCCTCTAAATTATTCTGTGGTAAGAAACTCAAAAGTTTCCGAATCATCAGTATACCTTCCTGTTCATCTTCAGTTACAAAATGTGTAACTCCCGATTTGGAACCATGAACTGAAGCACCACCTAATTCATCATCGGTAACAACTTCACCTGTAACTGTTTTTACAACTTTAGGTCCGGTTACAAACATATAACTATTTTTCTTAGTCATAAAGATAAAATCGGTTAATGCCGGAGAATAAACAGCACCTCCTGCACAAGGACCAAAAATAGCAGATATCTGAGGGATAACTCCTGAAGCCATTATATTACGTTGGAATATTTCGGCATAACCGCCCAGACTTTTAACACCTTCCTGAATACGTGCGCCACCACTATCGTTAATACCAATAACCGGAGCACCCATTTTCATTGCTTTATCCAAAAGTTTGCAGATTTTTTGAGCATAAGCTTCAGATAAAGAACCTCCAAAAACAGTAAAATCCTGTGAAAATACATACACCATTCTTCCGTCAACAGTTCCATAACCGGTAACTACGCCGTCGGACATATAACTTTCTTTTTCGAGACCAAAATCATGACAATTATGGGTAACAAACATATCGAATTCCTCAAAGCTGCCTTCATCCAAAAGTAAATCAATACGTTCTCTTGCTGTGAGTTTTCCTTTGTTGTGTTGAGAGTCTATTCTCTTTTGACCTCCGCCCAATTTAGCTAACTCTCTTTTATTGAGTAGCTCTTGAATTTTATCCTCAATTACCATTTTGTATGTATTAATATTATTTATTATTTTTATTTTCGCATAATTCGGTTAAAACACCGAAAGTTGATTTTGGATGAAGAAAAGCAATATCCAAACCTTCAGCGCCTTTGCGAGGTGTTTTGTCGATAAGTTGAATTCCTTTTGCTTCTGTTTCAGACAATACGTTTTCCAGATCGTTTACTGCAAATGCAATATGATGAATTCCTTCACCTTTTTTTTCTATAAATTTTCCAACAGGACCTTCCGGATCGGTAGATTCTAATAATTCAATCTTGGTTTGGCCTATCATAAAAAAAGCAGTTTTAACTTTTTGTTCTTTTACCTCTTCTACGGCATAACATTCCAGTCCGAAAACCGTTTCGTAATATTTTATTGCATCATTAAGATTTTTAACAGCAATTCCAATGTGTTCAATATGAGAAGGTTTCATTGTTTGATTGTTTGTTGATAAACAGTGTGAATTATTTCACAAAGGTAGATGAATTTTTATTAACAGAAAAACAGTTTTGTAAAAAAATGCAAAAATTAAATCAAAAAAAAATCCTCCTGATTCAGGAGGATTTTAAAAATATTATATTTTTCAAACTGGATTAATCAATTACCCATGTATCGCCACTATTTAGCAAGTCGTCCATGTTTTTGATTTTTGAGTTCGCTTTTGCATATTTAAGTTGTTCTTCAACTAAATCGTCATAAGTTGGATACATAGCTGAACGTATGACACCCAAAGCGATAGGAAGATGAGGTGGAGCCATTTTTGCCAGCATTAAATGTAAACCCGGATCCTGTTGATATTGATCGTGAACCAGAATATCATCTTCGGTAATTCCGTTAACGCCGATTTCAACTATTTCCAGTCTTGAATTTCTCATACGGATACCTTTGTTTTTTTCTTTACCAAAAAGCATAGGTTCTCCATTTTTTAAATGGATTTGATTATCGTCTCTTAAATCTTTGGAAGTAATTAATTGATGTGTTTTATCTGCAAAAATCACACAATTCTGTAATATTTCAACTACAGAAGTACCATCATGACGTGCAGCTTCAAACATAATTTCAGTCATCATTTTAGGATTGGTATCCACTCCTCTAGCAAAGAAAGTACCCTGAGCACCTAAAATTAATTCACCCGGATTGAAAGGATGTTCAATTGTTCCCTGCGGTGAGGTTTTTGTTACGCTTCCCATTGGGGTTGTAGGAGAATATTGTCCTTTTGTCAGGCCATAGATCTGGTTGTTGAACAACATGATATTTATATCAATGTTTCTTCTGATGATATGAATAAAATGATTTCCACCGATAGCAAGAGAATCTCCGTCACCTGTGGCCATCCATACACTCAAATGTGGGTTGGCAATTTTAACACCTGACGAAACAGCTGCAGCTCTTCCATGAATACTATGGAATCCATAAGTATTTACATAATAAGGAAAGCGGGAAGAACAACCAATACCTGAAACCAGGCAAAAGTTTTCTTTACGGTAACCGATTTTAGGAAAAACGTTTGCTACGGAAGATAAGATAGCATGGTCACCACATCCGGGACACCATTTTACCATTTGATCGCTTACAAAATCTTCTTTTGATAATTCAACTTTTGATCTTTCTACTGTATAATTTTCCATGATTATTTCTCCTCTAAAATTTGGTTAAACGCAGCAGTTAATTCATTGACAAAAAACGGTAAACCTTGAACCTTATTAAATTGTCTGTATTGGTTTTCAGGATTCTTCATTCTTAAATAATTAACAAACTGACCTGAATTTAATTCACATACAATGATTTTCTTGTGTCCGCTTAAAATATCAGCGGTGTTTTTAGGTAAAGGCATGATGTAATTAAAATGAGCATGAGCAATGCTTTTACCTTCAGCCTGTAATGCTTCAACTGCTGAAAGAACAGCTCCTTGTGTGCCACCCCAGCTAACGACCAATAAATCAGCATCTTTTTTACCAAGCAGGCTTTGTTCAGGAATAAAATCTGCTACTTTCTGAACTTTTGCTTCTCTTAGATCAACCATTAACTGATGGTTTTGTGGATCTGTAGAAACAGTGCCTATAATATTTTCTTTTTCAAGTCCGCCAATTCTGTGACGTAAACCCTCGGTTCCAGGTATAGCCCATTGTCTGACAAGGGTTTCTGGATTTCTGCGATAAGGTTTGTAGTCAGGATCGTTGGCTTTTGCAATTGGTGGATTTATTTGAGGTAAGTCCGCCATTTTTGGTATTTTAAATAACTGGGAACCGTTACCTAAATAACCGTCCGTTAATAAAATAACCGGAGTCATGTGTTCCATTGAAAGTTTGGCAGCTTCAAATGCAAAATAAAAACAGTTGGAAGGAGAAGAAGCTGCAATAACAATACAGGGTGCTTCGCCATTTCTTCCGAATAATGCCTGAAACAAATCAGATTGTTCTGATTTTGTAGGTAAACCGGTTGAAGGTCCACCTCTTTGAACATCTACAATAACCAATGGTAATTCTGTCATTATGGCTAAACCAATGGCTTCGCTTTTTAAAGATAAACCAGGACCTGAAGTAGAAGTACAAGCCATTGAACCTGCAAAACTTGCGCCTATTGCAGAACAAATACCTGCAATTTCGTCTTCAGCCTGAAAAACTTTAGCACCCAATGATTTATGTTTTGCTAATTCCATCAGAATTTCAGTAGCAGGCGTAATAGGATAGGAGCCTAAAAATAGTGGAATACCTGATTTTTCAGAAGCGGCAAGCAATCCCCATGCTGTAGCAACGTTGCCTGTAATATTTCTATATTTTCCTTTTTCCAACGTAGATTTTGGAATATGAATCTGTGATTCCAGTGCATCCACATTTTCAGCAAAAATATAACCGGCTTTCATAACGGTTTTATTGATCTCGCTTACCAAAGGGTTTTTCTTGAATTTTTTGTCTAAATATTCAAAAGTAGTATCAAATTTGCGGTCGAAAATAAAATAGATGATGCCTAAGGCAAACATATTTCTACTTTTTTCAGCGGTTTTAACGTCTGTTGTTAATTCTTTGAGACATTCTTTTGTAAAAGAAGTGACAGGAGCTTTGATCAGATTGTATTTGCCAAGGCTGTCATCATCCATTGGATTGGTAACATAACCTGCTTTTACAATGGATCTTTCGTCGAAGCAATCAGCATCCACTATGATGGTTGCACCAATTTTAGCCCATTTCAGATTTGCTTTTAAAGAAGCAGGATTCATGGCAACCAATACGTCACATAAATCACCTGTAGTGTGAACTTTTCTTCCAATATGGACCTGAAATCCTGATACGCCGGCTATTGTATTATGCGGGGCTCTGATTTCAGCCGGATAATCCGGAAATGTAGCAATGTCATTTCCTCCTATTGCCGCATTGTCAGAAAAAAGTGTACCTGTTAGTTGCATTCCGTCGCCTGAATCTCCTACGAATTTTACAACAACATCTTCTCTTTCAATGAATTGTTTTTTTGTTTTACCAGTCATTGTGATGAAATTTTTATTGATAAATATCCTGCAAAGTTATATTTTTTATGTTTTGAGGAGCTAAAAATTTTTAGTTTTTTTTTATGTACTAAAAAAAGAATAAGAAAGAGCAAAGAAAAGAGCAATAAATGAATTTTTAACGTTAAATTTGTATGAACAAAATTTACAATTACAATTGAATTTATCGATCAATAAGTTATTTTAAAAAAAAGATTAGTTATAATCTGATATAAAAGAATATATCTTAAATAATTATCATTTTGTTGACGTCAACAAAATGATAAACCAAATAAAAACGACCTGAAAGACGAAAATAATTGAACTTTTATTTAAAATGCTATTTGTTTTTTTCTTCAAGTAATTCTATTATTCGGTCTTTATCAGTAATAATCTCACTTAAATATGTAATCTCTTTTTCTAAAACATTAATTTTATTTTCAAGAATACTTACATCCTTTTTTTGATTGATTTCATTAGATAGAGATAAATCAGGGTTGTTGAAGCATTGAAAAAAATCAAAATTTATTACTTCCGAAATCTTTTTTAGCAAGCTTGTGTCAATAGATTCTCTGCGAAATATGTCATATACATTATTGCGGTTAGTATTTATTCTTCTAGCAAATTCACTGATAGGAAGCCCTTTCTCCCTAAGCTTTGATTCTATTATTTTTCCTATGCTTTGCATAGTGTAAAATTATAAATATG
>JBMOKG010000246.1:0-1842 GCA_049315385.1 Bacteroidales bacterium | reverse complement strand
GTTAAGTATTGCTAATATTGCAGACTAAATATTAAAAAAAACTTACTTTTGTCAGGAATAAAACAAAAAACTTTACAAACTTTAAACTTTTGACTTTATAAATCAAATTCTTAATGCAGAAACTAAAAACACTATTTCCTCATTATATTGGTAGCTTACTAAATAGCTATTCGCAAATTTTCTTTTCAAAAAGCACAATCTTTGCATGTTTATTAGTAGTTGTTACTTTTTTTGATTTTTATGCAGGCTTAAGTGGATTGATTGCTGTAACAATTTCCAATACAGCTGCCTATTTAATAGGTTTCAATCGTCAAAATATCAGCTCTGGATATTATGGTTTCAACAGCTTATTGGTAGCCTTGGGATTGGGTGTTTATTATGATCCAAACATTCAATTCTTCATGATTTTGTTTTTTGCATCTTTATTAACATTGTTTATAACAGTTTCATTGGAAGGTATTGTTGGCAAGTATGGCTTACCCTATCTTAGCCTTTCCTTTTTATTTGTAACTTGGATGGTTACTTTAGCAACAAGAGGATTTACATCACTTACTATCAGCGAAAGAGGAATATATACACTCAACGAAATGTACTCATTAGGAGGTTTTACATTGGTAGCTATTTACGAATGGTTTAATAATTTGAATCTACCCGATTATGTTATTATATATTTTCGTTCGTTAGGTGCTATTTTCTTTCAATACCATTTAGTTGCTGGATTATTGGTTGCATTAGGCTTAATAATTTATTCACGCATTGCATTTCTGTTATCTATATTTGGTTTTGGGTCAGCATATATTTTTTACCAAATAATAGGTGGAGATATTACAGAACTCAGTTATGGTTATATTGGATTTAACTATATACTTACTTCCATTGCCATTGGTGGCTTTTTTATTGTTTCTTCAAAGTATTCTTTTTTATGGGTTCTACTAATGATTCCTGTAATTTCTATTGTGCTTTCGGGTACCAATATTGTACTTTCAATGTTCCAACTTTCAATATTTTCATTACCATTTAATTTTGTAGTACTTCTGTTTTTATACATCCTCAAATTTAGAGAACGCTTTTATCATAATCCTGAAATAGTAGGTATCCAACAGTTTTCACCTGAAAAGAATTTATATACTCAAAAGAATAATTTAGGGAGATTTAAAAATTCTTATATCATTCCTATATCTTTACCTTTTTGGGGCGAATGGAAGGTTACGCAAGCACATAGTGGAAATATAACACACAAAGCTGAATGGAAGCATGCCTGGGATTTTGAAATTGCTGATGAAACTGGCAAAATGTTCACAGGATCAGGTTTAAGCTGTTCAGATTATTATTGCTACAACAAACCAATTATAGCCCCTGCAGCTGGTTGGGTCGAACAAATTATTGACAATGTAGATGATAATAATATCGGAGATGTAAATATTGAACAAAATTGGGGCAATACTATTATTATTCGACACACCGATTTATTGTTCAGCAAAATATGTCATATCAAAAAAGAAAGCTTCAAAGTAAAGGTTGGTGATTACTTAAAAAAAGGTGATGTAATAGCCAGTGGAGGAAACTCGGGCAGATCGCCACAACCTCATGTACACTTCCAATTGCAGGCAACACCTTATATTGGTTCCAAAACACTAGATTATCCATTAGGACATTATATTTTGCAAAGAAATGATAAATATGAACTACAATCTTACCAAAAACCAAAAGAAAATGATACAATCTTAAATATTGAAAAAAATCATTCACTAAACAATGCATATCATTTTATTCCGGGGCAGCTTATAGTATTTGATGTAACAACTGAAAGAACCAAGAAAGAAAAACAATTCAAATGGGAAG
>JBMOKG010000245.1:0-1849 GCA_049315385.1 Bacteroidales bacterium | reverse complement strand
CAGTAAGTTCGTTGCTTTCTTTTGGACCATTGGGGTAGAGTAGGATTTTTTCTTGCGCTTGCGATGTGATACTACTCATAATTAAAAACGCAAATGATAAAAATATTAATTTCATGTTGTAAATGATTTGTAGTGTAAATTATGGGCAAAGGTAAAAAGGATTTCTGAAAAAACATTTTCCGTATCAGATTTTTAACCAATTCAGTTTTAATATGCTAATATAACCTATTCATTGTACATTTTTCAACACCGTAAATGCAAATAAATCATTATATGTTTGTTAATCATACATTTATAAATATTTACCATTAAATAGAAATAAAACACAAGATAAGTTTGTTAATACAAAAATAAATATGTATGTTTGCAGAAAATTATTTCGATTAAAATACACTTATATAGTGATATATATAATGTATGAATTATAAATAATAATTGAAAAATGAAATGTGTTAATAGATAACAAATTGAAATAATATAAATAAAGCATAAGGAAATAAATGCATAATGTGAATAAATTATTACAAAATAATGAAATACTAACACACGGAATTGATATACTGGTTCACAAAATGCATATACTAATACGTTGAAGTTAAAAGTAGAGACACAAAATGCATATAATGATACATAAATGTTATATACAGCTACGCAAAATAGATATACGAGCACATTAAAATGAAATACGAATAGACATTATGCAAATACCGATACATGGTAATAATATACGACTTAATAAATACGATATACTAACCAAATAAATTGGTATACCGATAAAATTAAATGAAAAGATAATAGGCTGGAATAAAAAAGACTAACAAAAGTCGGAATTAATACTAATAATTTAAAACACCATTAATTATGGAAGAGAAAAAATTTAATTGCAAAATGGAAGATGTGCCTGTAATTACAGGATTCGTACTCATGAGTTTAGAAAATGATTTGGCAAGTTTTATTGAATTTTCGCCAATTTTCGATTCACAATTTATTACGAGTATCAAAGCGAAACAAACTGAATGTTACGAACTCACAAAAACTTCGGAAGTGTTGAAACTTCAAAAAGTAGTTACAACCAAAATTACTGAAAAGTCGGGACTTTTACGTGTAAGCCTGAATCAATTAGAAGGATATCTGAAGCTTTCGAACGGTGGACTTGATATTCAGGTAAATGACTTTGGATTAAAGAATATTCGTACTGCCATTGGTAAAGGTAATGTAGAGGGAATCATATCGGATGCACGCTCAATGCTTGCCAATTTGAAACGTAACGAAGCAGTACTACAAGGCAAAGGATTGAAACCTGAATTTATTGCTAGTTTGACGGCATTGATTCAAGAAATAGAATCGCTGAATACACACCAAAACGTAAAGAAAAACGAACGTAGCCGTGTGTCGGTAGACAATATTAAAGTATTTAACGAACTATGGGAAATGCTCAGCACGATACTCGATACCGGACGTGCCCTGTACCGTGGTGTGGACGAAGTGAAACTGAAAGAATACACCATGTCTAATTTACTGAAACGGGTGCATACCGATGGCGGAAGCAATACTAAAAGTACAGAAGTACCTCCTGTAGAAAAACCATAATCAAGTAATATCACGGTCATGTACTCCCCCTCGTTTGCAACGAGGGGATTATGGTTAAGCGTTTATAACGCTAAAAAGGAATTAAGAAAAAAGTAAAATAAAACTCTTTGTTGAAAACAAATAACCATTACCCCCTCGTTTGCAAACGAGGGGGAGAAAAAACTCCTCATTGCCACAAACAATGGGGAGTTTGAAATATATTTAAACGAATGTTTATATTGTAAAAATATATTTCTACCTTTGGGGCTTGAAAGAAATA
>JBMOKG010000244.1:0-1861 GCA_049315385.1 Bacteroidales bacterium | reverse complement strand
AATAATCATTATTTTTGTAGCAGATTAATTTATGAACAATGTTTGATAAAGGAAAGAAAATTGCTATATGTAGCGATCATGGTGGTTTCGATTTAAAAGAATTTTTGATAAAAGAATTAGAAAAACAAGCCTATTTATTAGTTGATTATGGTTGTTTTTCTAATGAAAGTGTTGATTATCCCGACATAGTTCATCCTTTGGCTGAAGCTGTATCTAATCATCAATTTGATTTTGCAATCATTATGTGTGGTAGTGGTAATGGTATTCAAATGGCTGCCAATAAACACAGAAATGTAAGAGCTGCTTTATGCTGGGATGTTGAACAAACACAATTATGCCGTATGCATAATAATGCTAACATTCTTTCTTTACCCGGAAGGTTTATTGATTTTAATTTAGCATTACAAATGGTTGAAGTATTTTTAAATACTTCATTTGAAGGTGGAAGACACCAAATAAGAGTTGAAAAAATATCTAAATTTTAGCTAATGATTTCTGAAGCGTATAGTAAGTTTTTAAAAGATTCTGAAGAAAAGTCTTTTGATAAAGAACACAGAAGAAAACTTAATTTTAATATATCTAAATATGATACCGCTGTTATTAAAGGAAAACAACAATACAAAAACCTTGAATTAGCTAAAAAGCGTGCTGGGAATATTAAACATAGAGTTATTAATAATCTCGATAAATATTTAGTAGAATTTGAAGCCAATTTTACAAAAAGAGGCGGAAAAGTTATTTGGGCATTAGATGCTCAGCAAGCGATGAGCGAAATAGTTGATATTCTTAAAAAATATGATGCTAAAAATATTGTTAAGTCTAAATCAATGATCACCGAAGAGATAGAATTGAATGAAGTATTAAAACATCATAAAATAGAATCACTTGAAACTGATCTTGGCGAATATATAGTACAAATTGCCGGCGAACGACCTTATCATATTATTACACCTATAATGCATAAATCAAAAGAAGATGTAGCATTATTATTTAATGAAAAGTTTGGAACACCAAAAGATATGAATCCAACAGAAATAGCAGGATTTGAAAGAAAATTGTTGAGAGAAAAATTTGTACATGCTGATGTAGGAATAACCGGCGGAAATTTTTTAGTTGCCGATATAGGAGGAATTGTTGTTACCGAAAATGAAGGTAATGCGATGATGAGTGTATCTTTTCCTAAAGTTCATATAGCTATTGTAGGTGTTGAAAAAGTAATACCATCTATTCAGGATTTGGATTTATTTTTACCATTATTAGCAACTCATGGAACAGGACAAAATATAACGGTTTATAATTCAATTCTTACAGGACCACAACATGATGGAGAAATTGACGGACCAATGGATATGTATGTTGTTTTATTAGATAATAAACGTTCCGAGGTGCTAAAAAGAAAAGAACAACGACGTGCTATGAGTTGTATTCGTTGTGGAGCATGTTTAAATGGATGTCCTGTATATAAAAGTATAGGAGGTCATGCCTATGGAACAACCTATAGTGGTCCTATAGGTGCAGTTATTGCACCACTTATGAATGGACTTGGCGAATACAAACATTTAAGTTTTGCATCCTCATTATGTGGTAAATGTTCAGAGGTTTGTCCTGTCAAAATACCTTTACATGAATTGTTACTACATAATAGGAATGATTCCGTAAAAGAAGCTAATCCTGCTATTTTTGAAAAAATTACGATGTGGGGATGGAAAAAAGTGATGCTCAATCGCAAATTAATGGATTTGGGTTCGGTAAAATATAAAAATAAGGCATTAAAATTGGTTTTTAGTAAATTATGGGGTACAAGAAGAGAAGTTCCTACTTTAGCTAAGAAAAGTTTTCATCAATTATGGAAAGAAAGACA
>JBMOKG010000133.1:0-8230 GCA_049315385.1 Bacteroidales bacterium | reverse complement strand
CTTCTTAATTTGAAATCCATCTTTATGACTCACTTTCATGATATAAATTCCTTTGGCGAAATTTGAAAGGTCGAAACTAGTATTATCGCCTCTCCATTCGAATTTTTTAACAATATTGCCCATTAGATTAAAGATTTCGACTGTAGCTGTTTTATCCAGTTTATTATCTGAAGAAATATTAAAAATACCTTTCGATGGATTGGGATAAACGATGAACCCCAAATCTTCTTTCCATTCTTCTACGGTGATTATGGCAGGATTGGTTGGAGGAATATCAAAAAAGTTAACTAAATTACAGGCAACCACTAAATTTGGATTATCTGTATTGCTACAATCTGTGCATGTAGTTCCAGTCACACAACTTGGATTATTAGGATGACATTGATCAAGATATTGTTCATAAAATACATATTTCAATGCAATAGGTGACGTTCCAATAAATGGAGTTAAAACATAATCAAAAGGTCTGGCGATAGAACCCGGACACCATCCAGCACGATCGTATTGCCATGTACCACTTTGACCATTGCAGTTATCAGGATTTGGATTGCAACTTGCCCAGTTATGTTGTGTAAACGTATTGACATTATTTACATAAACATGATGGGTAGCATCATAAAATTCTGCTGCATTTCCTGTATTCAAATTACCCCAACTATGACCGGTTGCTACCAGTTTTAATTTGGAAGCCAACACATTAGCAGGGAAAGAATAATTATATATACTTACCGGTTGAAGATTTGCATAATCACCAAAAGGGTAAACATTTTTCCATATCTGAGTAACCTGACTGTATTTATGTGCTGGTGTACCTTGCTTGTATTCGAAATTTAAAGCATACAAATACCCATTATCCAGTGTTCCGCAACTCACCCTGAATGTAACTTTTCCATTTAATAACGAAGCATAATCGGTCACCAGTAATTTGTGTGAACAAGCTGTTCCATAAGGTGTAATGTAGCGAATCACTTCAAACCAATTGCCTTCATGACTTTTTGCTTCGACACTGGCAATATGATCCCATGCTCCACAACCACCAACAGGACAAGTTACCGTTAATGTTGCAATAATGGTATCATAAGCTCCGATAAAAGAAGGAAGTTGACCTTCAACAATCACTGATGGAATACCTGTATTAATCAAAACTCCACTAAAAGCAAGTATATTAGTATCTGCAGAGGTTGGTAAAACATTAATATTTACAATTGTTGACCCAATAGCTCCTAAATTACTTGTTGAAGAAATTTCAACCGCAAAATTACCATAAGTAGGTGGTTGCCACCATGCAGTATAATGTCCGTTTCCAAAATCATGTGCAGGGATAGTTGTTCCATTGATTTTAAAATGTAATTCCTGAACTGAAAAAATTGAAGGATAAGCAATAGAGGCCAACGCTGCCAATTGAATTTTTGAAAGAGAAGGCATATAAACATTCCCTGCCAATGGATGTCGTGGATCAATTATTGGTAAATTTAAAGCAGGATTTACAACATCAAATGTATTGATGATAGGAGTGGCTGTATCATATTGTGCATTTCCATTTTGATATGCTTTAATTTTTACAGTACCGGCACCTGTTAATGTAACAACAGAATCATTGCTTAAAGTGGCAGGTCCTGACATAATCGTATAACTTACCTTCAAACCTGCCGAAGAAGTAGCATGTAATGCAAAAGGTGGTTCTGAAATTAATTTAGTGGGCAACTGAGGAAATGATATTGCCTGGAAATGTGTATTTAAAACACCATTAAAATTTGAGGTTGTGCCGGTTAATGCAAAATTTGTAATGTCGCCATCATAAAGAGGAGAGTTAACTTCAGTATGAAGCTTGGTTATTCCTGTATTATTTCCGGCGGGAATACCCTGATTAAATTTATAATACAATAACAATCCCGTTTCATTTCCTAAGAGTTCATTTTGTTTTATATTCTGAATTTCGGCTTGCGTTAAAGCTTTGTTCCATAATGTTACCTCATCAATTCTTCCATTATAATAGAAATTAAATGCGCCAAGTGGACTCTTGCCGATTGCAAATGGCGATGTGGTGAGGGTTAATGCACCAGATGCCGTTGCACTCGATAGTAATGAACCATTTACATAAAAGTAGGTATGAGTACCATCATACACAAAAGCATAATGTTGCCATACATTTGCAATAATGGTATTAATAGGAATAGCCGGTTGTGAAGTTACATTCGAAGAATTGATAAAACGAGCTTCTATTTGACCATTATTTAACGAAATCATATAAAATGATTCAGTTCCTGTCCGAAAGCCCATCATACCTTGTCCGTAATTCAGATTATTATCATAAAACCATCCTGTCATTGAAAAAGCAGTGGCATTGGTAATCAATCCAGATGCATTTGGAACACTGACCCAATCATCTGTTCCATCAAAACTTAAATATTGGTTTGATTGAGATTCGACATTTTTGATTACAAAAATAGTAAGAATCAAAAAAACAAAACTAAATTTAAAGAGTAATCGCTTCATAACATTTTTATATTATTAGTTTATAAATGAATTAATTAAATTTATTAATCGATAATAAAAATCCTTTTGCTGTGATATACTAACAAAAATTGGAAAAAAAATGCTGAAATCATCTTTTTTACAATACGTCAAGCTACCTCAGTTTCTTAGATATCACAGGTTTTGATAGACAAATCACCTAAATATTTTCAGTTTACAAATATACAATTAAAATTACACTAAATCGGTTTAGTTTATTTTTTTTAGTAAATTAACGTAAATTTAACCAAATAGCTCTTATTAAACGACTTTCTAATTATAATTTCTATTTTTGCTGAAAAAAAACAAAACCTTTTCTGCAATTAATTGTTTTGTCTAAGTATTTAAGGGAAAAAGCTCACAAATGATTCAATATTCAATAAAAGATCTTGATAAACTTACTGGTATTAAGGCTCATACCATAAGAATTTGGGAGAAGCGCTATGATATCGTTAATCCTCATAGAACTTCTACCAATATCCGATTTTATACGGATATGGATTTAAAAAAGTTAATGAACGTTGCATCATTGGTAAGATTGGGTGTAAAAATTTCTACGTTATCAGGTCTTTCCTATGAAGAGCTAAACGAGAGAATTAACGAAATGCATCATTTGCCCAATGAATCTAATACGCATATTGATCAGTTAATTGTTGCAATGACTGATTTGGATGATAAAAGATTTAACATCATTATTTCGAATGCAACATTGGAAAAAGGCTTTGAAAATACAATCATTGAAGTTATTTTTCCTTTTATGGAACGTTTAGGCTTATTATGGCAAACCGGAAATATCAATACAGCCCACGAACGTTTTGTAATGAACATTCTTCGTCAAAAACTAATAGTCGCTATAGATGGACTTTACTTTCAGGCAAACAAAAATTCCAAACTTTTTGTAATGTTTTTACCAAAAGACGAATTTCACGAGATTGAATTGCTATTTTTCAGATATATTATTCGTAAAAACGGACATAAAATTGTATATTTAGGTCAATCAATTCCGCTTTTAGATTTAAAAGAGATTATCAGCATTAAAAATCCGGATTGTATTTTTACATGTATAAATTTACCCCAACAGGAAACCGAATTTAAAATGTTTTTGTCGAAATTATCCTTCTTATTTCCACATCAACTTATATTTGTTGCTGGTAAACAAATCAACAACTGCTACGAAGTACTCCCTCAAAATGTACAGAAAATCTATTCTGTAGCCAACTTTAAAACAATAATTGACAAAATGTAGGAAGAAAAAAATCTAAGATTCTTCTTTTCTTCATTTTGTTTAATGTTTTTCTTTCTTTTTTAAACATTTTATTTTTTGTAAAATATAGCTATATCCGCCTATTATCAGCTATTGCAAGATTTTTTGTTTATTTTTTTAAATTTTTTTAACAAAATAAATAAAAAATAAAATTGTTTTGTTTAACTTATATGTTACTTTTGTTAAACAATTTAAGCAACAAATAAAATTTATATATATGACAGCTATAGAATTTAATCACAGTTTACTAGGCTTAAAAGACAGCCTTGAGTATTTCGCGTATTCTTTAACAATGAATCGCGAAGATGCAAAAGACCTTGTGCAAGATACTTATGTTAAAGCTATTACATATAAAGACAAGTTTGAAACCAATACCAATTTAAAAGCTTGGACTTACACCATTATGAAAAATACCTTTATCAATAACTACCGTCGAAACATTAAAGTCAATACAATTATCGATAATACCGATGATTTATATTTTATGAACATCCCTCGTAAATCGAATATGGGTTCTCCGGAATCTGAAATGTTTACAAAAGAAATACAACATAGCATTAATAAATTAGAGGATGATCACCGTGTTCCATTTGAAATGCACAATGCAGGATATAAGTACAAGGAAATTGCTGAAAACCTAGCTCTCTCGATAGGGACCGTTAAAAGCAGAATCTTTTTTACCCGCAAAAAATTGATGGATAACCTGAAAGAGTTTAAGAACTAAACTACAAAATCAGATCAATTCATTCAATAAAAAAAGGTGCAAAATTTAATTGCACCTTTTTTTATTTATTCAAAAAATCCATATACTTCCTGATGCAAAGTTTTTATTAGATGCTGCCCCATTCTTGCATCCATCTCCTGAGTGGTCATTATCAGCATAGGAACAGCCATTTTGTCTTTACTGTAAGCTGGTTGAATATAAGTTTCGTGATACATTTCAAACCCAAATCGTTTGTAAAACTGTATTCTTTTCAACGAAAGTTCATTCTCGGGCAAATCCACTTCCAGAACAATTTGCCGAGCTTCATCCTGTAGTATTTTTTTCATCACATAAGTTCCCAAACCATTGTTTCTGAATGCTTCTGTTATTGCAAAGTGTTCAATATAAACAAAATTCACGAAATCCCATAATGTAATGATCCCCACTACACTGTCCTCGAATGTTATGACTGAAAAATTAAACCTTTTATCAGCTAGCATATTTTTTACTTCTTTAAATACTCTTCTTTCGTTGGAGGGAAAAGCGCTTTCGTAGATTTTTTTTGCTGCTTTTAAAAAAGCCGTATCTGTTTGTGTTAGTTTTTGGAGTTTTATCATTCTAGAGGAAGTCTCGTAATATCAAACGCATAAAAATAGAATAATTAATACGGTACTGATCATAGCCCGTGAGGTTAATGCTTTGGTAAAAAATATGAAAACCGGGTTCAAGACTCACTTTATCGTTAAAATTCAAACAAATTCCTCCTCCTCCAAAAAATCCGAATCCTATTCCACCCTGTCTCACATCATAGGGCTGCATACTCAGATTGGGTGTATATTGCTGACTTCCGTATACATTTACAATGCTATATTCTGTATTATTAATCATAATTCCTGATTTTTTAACCAAAACATTGGTAAAATTCAAGCCTCCTTCTACATAGAAATTACTGAGCTTACCCAAATACCATTGTTTTTGAAAACCAATATCGATATAACTTCTTTGCTCCTGACCGTAAATTGCGAAATAATTCAAGGCGGGTTCAGAAGTAAAAGTTGCTGAATCGATTTTTAATGCAAATTGTCCGGTTGTGTTTAATTTTGAAAAATTAAATTGGATAAAAACACCGGCTGTATTGGTAAAATTATATCTTGCATAAAACCCAACCAAGATTGAAAGATCATACGACATGGTAGTAGGGACCGTATAAAGCGTAAATTCATGTTCATTCAGCAGATGTTTAATTTCATTGTAATAATACGGATTGCTTAAAACATACTTGATGTTGTTTTCATTTTCGGAACTCCCACTGTAATACAAAGCAGAATGACCGTTCGCTTGGAGTATACCCATATTGAAGCCAAAAACCAGACCACGTCGGTCAACGGTTCCAAATTCTTTTTTATGAATAGAGGTGTATTCATTTTCAATGTCGAGTGGAGGAAAAAGCTGAAGAGGCTTAGCAGAAAACTGGGCAAATAAAGTGGATATACTTAACAGTAATACAGCTAGTAATAAATATATTTTCCTAATAATTGCCATAATAAAATTGCTTAAAATTTAAGTATGCAAATTTAAGTGAAATTTCAGTCTTTGATAAGATTAACGCAGAAAACTTCTAAAAATTTCAAAGAAAAATAAATATGAAAAATAAAATTAGTATCTTTGCATCCTCAAAAGAGGGCCCCGTAGCTTAACTGAATAGAGTATCTGACTACGGATCAGAAGGTTGCAGGTTTGAATCCTGCCGGGGTCACTAAAAAACGGCAATTATATTAAATAGTTGGCGTTTTTTTATTTTGCAGTTTACTACTTTAATTTCCTTTCTTGGCTTTGCTAAAAATATGATAGATCCGGGTAAAATTAATATCAACGACTTTGATTATCCCTTACCTGATGATCGCATTGCACGTTTTCCCCTCGAAAACCGCGACGCATCCAAATTATTGTATTGCAAAAATGGACAATATTCTAATCATTTGTTCACCGAATTACACGATTTGTTACCCTCAAACACTTTATTGATTTTCAACAATACCAAGGTTATCCATGCCCGCTTATTGTTTAAAAAAGCAACGGGAACTGTTATCGAAGTGTTTTGTCTGGAGCCTGCTGATACTTCAATAGATATTCAATTGGCATTTCAACAGAAAGGCAATTGCGTATGGAAATGTTTTGTGGGCAACAACAAACGATGGAAAGATCAATTTTTGCTGAAACAATTTGAACACAATGGTTCAACACATACCATAAAAGCTGAACGCATCAAGGCTGTTGAAAATGCATGGATCATCGCATTTTCGTGGGAAGATGTCTCTCTTTCCTTTGCAGAGGTATTGGACAAACTAGGTATTATTCCATTACCTCCCTATTTAAACAGAGAGGCAGTAGCATCAGATGCCATGCGCTATCAAACTGTCTATGCTGCTGAAGATGGTTCTGTGGCCGCACCCACAGCCGGTCTGCATTTTACTGCAACAACTTTTGAAAAACTGAAATTAAAAGGAATTGCATGTGAAAATCTGACACTGCATGTTGGAGCAGGAACGTTTAAACCCGTAACTTCTGAAACTATCGACCAACATACGATGCACAGCGAAAACGTATACATCGAACGCAATTTGGTTGAAAAGCTGATACAGAATATTGACAAAACCATTATCCCTGTTGGGACTACCAGTGCCCGTACCCTTGAATCCATGTACTGGTTTGGTGTTAAATTAGCTGTTGACGGTCAAATTTACGATGAGTTGGAAGTTATTCAATGGGATGCTTATCAGGAGAAATACAATGTGGAAATTACTGCAGTGATGGCCTTGCAAAACATTCTCGCTTTTATGGATGACCGTAATATAGAAATCTTAAGCGGACAAACACAAATGATGATACTCCCTGGTTATCAGTTTAAAATTGCAAAAGGCATCATTACCAATTTCCATCAGCCCCGTTCAACGCTGCTGCTTCTAATCTGTGCTATGATTGGAGCACAATGGAAAGAAATCTATGATTACGCCCTCAACAACGAGTATCGTTTCCTGAGTTATGGGGATAGCTGTTTACTGCTACCATAATTACTATTCATTCGGAAGTCAAATACCTGAAATAAACTTTATCTAATATTTCCCGACTTACAGACTAGTCTTTTACCAGCATTGTAAACATGGGAAGTTTGTATGTTTCTCCCATATAATCAATCTTAATATTCTCTACCCAGATTTTTTTAGTTTTGGCTTCGTACTTATTATACTTAAAATAATTTTTAATACGAAGTGTAAAAACAGGACTGTTTAATGGCAGTTTTGCTGACAAGTCATCTCCTTTCAACAGTTGCATGGTATAACTTACAGTTTTAACAGTATCGATATCATTTACCACAAATGTGAGTTTGCCTTCTTTAAGAATTTGATCTCTAGTAACTTCAATTTGTTTATCACAGCTGAGATTTCCAAAAAAAACTTTAACTTGATTTTCCTTTTTTTGCGAAAACCCAAGACTCCAAAGCATCACTGCAGCAACGATTATTAAACTTCTTTTTCCCATTTTTATCTTTTTCTATTTTTATTAAGTAACGGATATTATTCGCCAAAAGTACTATTATTCATAATAATTCATTAAAAAAATAATTGTTCATCAAATAATAATTATTTTTGCCCGTTATAAAAATTTTAACACCTAATCTATCTTTAAATGAAAACCAATTCTATTACTTCTACTTTTGCAGGAATCATTGCATTAACAATGATTGTAGG
>JBMOKG010000243.1:0-1890 GCA_049315385.1 Bacteroidales bacterium | reverse complement strand
TTCCACTATAATACAATTGAAAAAGAAGTTTATTCAATTTCTCATAAGGCAAATTCGCCATTGACAACCTGTTTTTAAGTAAGTCTCTTTTAATCAGGTTGCAACAAAGATTTGTTAATTGTATAGCTTTAATCATCTTAAAAAATCATAAACGATACAAACCTACAATTTTTTTTTGAGAAATGCAGCTTTATACACAAAAAAATGAAAATTATTATCTGAAAAGAAACTAAAATGAAGTTATATCTTCAGAAAGAAAGCTATTTATAAACCTTATTACTATATTTATTTCACGATTATCACTACTAAATTTTTATTCAATGTTTTATTTGTGTTTTATACAGTTTCAATGTCTATTTTTTATACTTTTGTGTAGTAAAAGATAATTATTTATTTTATGCTCAATAAAAACAAATGATCAAATGAAAATAATAAAAAGTAAATTTATTTTATTCTTTTTCATATATTTATGCATATTTCCTTTAACGTTAAAAAGCCAGATTAGTATTGGAGGAATTCCTCCAAGCTTTGAAAATAATTTGAGTAAATCTACTATTCAAACGATAAATGTTGTCAAACCGAATATTGCAAACCTAGTTTTAGAAGATGAATTATCCGATAGTAAAGGAGAAGCCTATCGCATGGGCATTCTGTTGCCAATAAATAAAGGAATCCACAATTCTGGGACTTGGACAAAATTAAGCAATGGTGATAAAATTTGGCAACTAAGAATAACTGTAAAAGATGCATTGGCAACAAGTTTATATTACGATAAATTTTATTTGCCAGAAGGTAGTCGTTTGTACGTTTATGATGATGATAAATCTAATTTGATAGGAGCTTTTACAAATAAAAATAATCATAAAAGTGGTTTATTTGCAACAGAATTGATAGCAGGAGATGCTACAATACTCGAATATTATGAACCTTTCAAGGTAAATGATACTGTAATCATTAATATATCTGATATTAATTATGCTTATAGAGGTGTAAGCAATGCAAATAATAATAAATATGGGTTTGGATCATCTGCTGGTTGTGAAGTAAATATAAATTGTATAGAAGGTTATAATTGGCAAAAAGAAAAGGCTGGTGTTGCCAGAATTAATATTCGGGTTGGTGCAAGTTCAAGCTGGTGTACAGGTTCATTGATCAATAATACATTGCAGGATTTTAAGCCATATTTACTCACAGCTGATCATTGTGGAACTATGGCATCTGTAAATGATCTAACGCAATGGATGTTTTATTTTAATTATGAATCACCTTCTTGTAACAATCCATCAAATGAAGGAGCTCTTGCATCACAAAGTATGACTGGTGCTGTTAAAGTTGCTCATGGAGGCAATTCAGGAAATACTGGCTCGGATTTTCAGCTATTATTATTGAATGCAAATGTGCCGGAAACTTATAATCCATACTTTTTGGGATGGGACAGAAGTGGAGATACGAGTTTTTCGGGTGTTTCAATACATCATCCAGCTGGAGATATAAAGAAAATAAGTACATATACCACTCCTTTAATAACAACTACCAATAATGACAATGGCCCTGTGTTATCACATTGGAAGGTTTATTGGGATTCTACTATAACAAACTATGGCGTTACAGAAGGTGGTTCTTCCGGTTCTCCAGTTTTTAGTTCATCTGGGAGAATTATTGGAACGTTAACGGGAGGTCCTTCTAGTTGTTTACAATCCATTAATAAATTTGATTATTATGGCAAATTCTATTGGCATTGGGATAAAAATGGAGATACATCAACAATGCGTTTAAAAGAATGGCTCGATCCAATTGGTAGCAATGCAATACAATTAGATGGATTAACTTATAGCAAAGCAGATTTTATTGCAGATTTTAATTTTATAAAAGTGGGTGAATCAGTTAATT
>JBMOKG010000242.1:0-1891 GCA_049315385.1 Bacteroidales bacterium | reverse complement strand
AGCGTTGGTTAATAGTGCCGATATATTGGTCTAAAGTCATGGTTTAAATGTTTTTGTTCTTTGTCAAAGTTTGTTCAATTACCATTGTCAAAGTTTAAAACTTTGACAATGGTTTCACGTATGGTTTCACTTACTTTGACAAAGTTTATGACAATATAATTTATTAATGAATGCCAACATTATTATAAGCTTCCGAAAAAGGAAGAAAAGTCTTCAATAATGGATGGCTTTGCTTAACTCTTATTCATAATTATTTATGATGTAAAAATAATATAATTACTGATATAAATCATCTTACTTTTCTATTGTTTAATAAACTTTTGTGTTGATAGTAAATTGTTTTTAAAGTGAATAAAATACAATCCTATTGGCAAGTTTGCAATATTAAGTTCAACTGCATCGGTTATTGCAATTTCTTTTATTAATAAACCTATTGAATTATAAATTTCAATTAGTTGTTTATCGCTCTGTTTGTGCGAAAAAATAATGTTCAAGCTTACTGTAGCAGGGTTTGGGTATATTGAAAAGCCAGCATCATTGGTCTGTTGGTTTATATCGTTTGATGGATTACATTCTAAACCTTTTGCTATAAGCTTGGTGTTAGCTTGTTGGATTGATGTTGTTAGCGAAGCATCCGAAATGTCAGCACCATATATCTCGAGGTATCGCATACCATAGCTTAATCCTTTATTAACTGATGAATCTAAAACAATTGCTTTTGTGTTTGGTAAAATACCACAAGGGTTCATACGTGTTGGTCCGTCTTGTACACTCCAAAGCATTTGTGCCCCATTTCGGCAATGGTTTTGCTGCATAATATACCATTGGCTTCCTGAGCTAACTGATGAGGGCGGATTACATGCTGAAATATCTTCACGAAACAAACCAAATCTATCTGAATAGTTCGCTATTCCATAATTACAATAAATAGTGGCAAGATAGTTTCTCGCTTGCCCTGTTGCATTCGGTTGAAATAATACATAGTCTACCGAACACCATAAAGGAGTGCTTGGAAATAATGCCATATAATAATCTGTTATATGGTTCATCAAAAGCCCCAGCGTATCCGCATTATAATTAAAGGCTGTCCAAAATGGCTGTTTTATTAAAAGAGTTGTGTCAGTTAGCACAGTATCTGGCAAACCTCTTGAGAATGCAACGCCAATAGCATTTATATATGATACTGTATGATTGGAGGAATATTTTACAGCCAGCTGTTGAAGTAAGTTTTTGTATCTACTCACATAAATACCATCCCAAGGCAACACATTTGAAACAATGTGTCCGTATGTTGAGTGTGCTGTGTTTTTGTCGATATAATAATATTGTTGCACTCCAATGCTGTCAAGCCAATGAGGAACACCTAATGGTTGTAATGAAATTTTTTTATTATAAGTAATAGCTTTCGTAATTTCACCATCAATAAAAGTCCAATTGAAGCTATTAGGTGTAGGTTCTAAAACGTCCCACGTAAAACGAACTACTACTCCATTTAGATTTGGATTGCTGTAATTAGTAATACTAATTGGAATATTAGCAGTTCCTAAATAATAAACACCGCTTTCTCCAGTAAATTGTGCTACTGTATTAATTGAAATTAATAAGCAGAGTATTAGGAAAAGTTTATACATTGTGTTTTTACTTTACGAAAGTCAATTCCACATAAACCGGTAAATGATCGGAAGGATATCGGCAATCCTTTGAATCGCTTAAAACGGCATACTTATTTACTCGAATTCTTTTTTTATCGGTAAATATATAATCGAGTAATTTTACCACAGGTTTATCAAATCCAAAACCATTGAAACTGCCATCGGGTCCAAAAACAATACCTTGGCATACCTGCTTTGAGTTGTTTAAGGTTTCCGAAATATATTTAACGGCATCGGTA
>JBMOKG010000132.1:0-8392 GCA_049315385.1 Bacteroidales bacterium | reverse complement strand
GCATTATTAGTAAGAGTACCATTCACAGTTAATGCTTTTCCAGGTTCAATTGTAATGTTGGTAGCAGGATTAATTATTAAGTTCATACACGTTGCTGGTGAAGATATTGACATTGTAACATGTGGTTGATTTTTCGTCCACGAATTAAGAATAACATCATCAGAAGCTAAAGGTAACGTATTATTTGACCAATTCGTAATATCAGCCCAATTAGTCGAATAATTTCCTAACCATCTTAACTTTTGTAACGAAAATATTAACTCAAATCGATGGCTGCTATCATTGGTAGTTGCAGTATAAGAATAAGTAGTGTTATCGTTTAATTCTGTAACTATTTTAGTATTTAAGTCTCTTAAATAAATATAAGCAGTAGGAATAAAAGCACTCAAAATACTTGCAGTAATCGTATAATTTCCATTTACGCCTGCTGTAAAACCAATAGGTACTAAAGGATGTTCGGTAACAGTAGTAAGATAATTAACACTCCAGTTTTTATTTAACTTCGTAGAGTATATATTAGGAGCCGTTGGAACAACACTGAACATTTTTTCGGCACCATCCTGATCACTTGGATTACAAAAGCTAACAATAGTTTCGTCGGTATAAGCATTGGCACTTCCATTTACTTTTAAACGAATAATGCATTGATAGTGATTAACAGTAACTGCAATATTTGAAGCAACACCTTCACCACAAGCATTTATACCTTTTACTGAAATATCCCCTGAAACAGAACTAAGACCATAATTAACAGAAATAGTGTTTGTAGAACTTGAACCACTTGCACCATTTGGTAAAGTCCAAATATAAGAAGTTGCAGCATTTATTATTGGAACAGTGTAAATCACATTATTCTGCCCTTGCATAACAGTTGCTAAACCAGAAATAACTCCAGCATCAGCAGGCAGTGGATTCACAACAATATTCTCTGAATTAGCAATACCATCTCCACAACTATTATTTCCTCTTACCGAAATTACACCTGATATGGCTGATAATCCATAAATAACATCTATCGAATTACTTGTACTAACTCCTGTTGCTCCGGTTGGTAATGTCCAATTATAAGAGGTAGCATTGGGGATTAATGGAATTGTATAATTAACAAAATCTGGTCCCTGACATACAGCATTTATCCCAGTAATTGCTCCTGGAGTTAAAGGTAGTGGGTTTACAGTTATAGCAAGTTGATTACTTTTATTACAACCAGTTGTAGGATCTGTTTCTACAACAGTTAAAACACCACTTGTTGCACCAATTGGGAAATTCATACTAATTGCATTAACAGTAGTAGAAGGATTAATAATAGCAGTGCCGTTATATGACCAAGCATAATTAAATGCAGCACCATCAGCCTGATCTGTAGTATCAGTCCCATGTCCGCTTGTAGGAGGCAATGGTTGTCCATAAGTGTGTATAGTAACAGAGTAAGCCGAATTTAAACTACCTTCACAAAGAATCTGTGTTCCAGTTATTGGGTTGTCAGACGGAGTTGCATTTACAGTAATTGCCATTGTTGAAGAATCTCCATCACCACAAGAATTATGAGCTTTAACACTAATATTTCCAGAAACAGCAGAGCTTCCATAATTAACACTTATTGAGTTAGTAGAACTAATTCCAGTTGCACCAGCAGGCAATGTCCATATATAAGATGTAGCATTAGCAATTGCAGGAACAGTATATAATACATTGCTTTGCCCTTGACAAACAGTTGAATTGCCTGAAATTATTCCTGCCGAACCAGTTAATGGATTTACAGTAATTGCCAATATTGAGGTATTGCCATCACCACAGCTATTATTTGCTGTAACAGTAATATTACCAGAAATTGCTGATAAACTATAGTTCACAGTTATTGAATTAGTGTCACTAAAACCTGTTGCACCTGTTGGTAAAGTCCAAACATAATTAGTAGCACTTGCAATGACTGGTATATTATATACAACACTGTTTTGTCCAGTACATATAGTGTTTAACCCAGAAATTGAAGATGAGCTCATTGGAAGTGGATTTACAGTAATCGTTAGTTGATTACTTCTAGAACATCCAGATGTTGGATCTGTTTCTACAACAGTTAATATACCACTTGTAGCACCAACTGAAAAATTCATATTAATAGCATTTATCGAAGTTGAAGGATTTATTGTAGCAACGCCACTATAAGACCATGCATAAGTAAAAGCAGCACCATCTGCTTGATCTGTAGTATCAGTTCCATGTCCACTTGTAGGAGGCAATGGTTGTCCATAAGTATGTAAATCAACAGAATAAGCAGAATTTAATACACCTTCGCAAAGAGTAGTAGTTCCACTTATTGGATTAAGTGCTGGAGCAGGATTTACAGTAACAACAACTGTTGCTGTATCTTGACATCCAAAGAAATTTGTTCCCGTTAAAGTATATGTTTTTGTTTCAGTCGGATAAAATGGGATGCCATTTAATACAGCATTATCCCATGAATAGGTAACTCCAGTTGTTCCACTACCACTTAAGGTAACAGCAATTCCTTCACAAATATTGGTTGCTGTGGCATTTGCAATTATTACTGGTGAATTAACCAGCATTGCCGTTATTAAAGTTCTTGTTGGAGAAACACATCCATTTTCAATTGCTTCAACATAATAATTTGTAGTAGAAGTAATAGATGGCGAATAAGTACTACCATAAGCAATTGGAGTAGATGAAAGTGAATCAAAATACCAGTTAATTGTACCCAAAGATGCTGTTGCACCTAAAGTAACAATATCTGAAGGACAAACTGTATCTGAAATTGTAGAAATAATAGCTGGTATGGTTTTTATAATTCCAGTTATAGCTATTCTTGGATAGCTCGTACATCCATTGTTAGTAACATCAACAAAAAAAGTAGTGGTTTGCGAAATCATAGGAGAATAATTAGCACCAGTATATATTGATGAGCCACCTGTAATACTTGAATACCAATTGATAGTTCCTGATGTTGTTATTGCTTTTAAATTTACAATTCCAGCTCCGCAATGTGTATCGTAAATAGTTCCAGTTATAGTAGGACGTGGAATAATGGTAATTGTCAAAGCTGAAGAATCTCCATTTCCACAAGCGCTATGAGCTTTTACAGAAATAATTCCTGAAACAGCTGATGCGGCATAATTAACTGATATTGAATTAGTATTACTAGAACCACTAGCACCTACTGGTAAAGTCCATATATATGATGTAGCATTAGTAATAGGAGCTACAGTATAAACCACATTGTTTTGTCCTGAACAAATAATAGTGCTCCCAGTTATAGGACCAGCAGCAGCAACCGATTGATTAACGCTTACCGCAAGAGTAGAACTTACTCCATCTCCACAATCATTAATACCTTTAACTGTAATGTTGCCAGAAATTGCCGATGCTCCAAAATTGACTATTATTGAATTGGTAGAACTTGTACCTGTTGCACCTGATGGCAATGTCCATGAATAAGTTGTTGCATTTGCAATTTCAGGAACAGTGTATAATATATTGTTCTGCCCTGAACAAATTGAAGTATTTCCAGAAATTGTACCAGCAGCTCCTGGTAATGGATTTACAGTTACTGCAAGCAAAGAACTAACACCATTACCACAACTATTACTACCTCTTACAACAATATCACCTGAAACTGCAAATGGGAAAAAGTGTACATAAATTGAGTTTGAAACAATTGTCCCTGTACCTCCGGAAGGTAAAGTCCAAGAATAACTTGAAGCATTAGTTATTGCCGGAACAGTATAAACAACATTATCCTGTCCCTGACAAACAGTAGTATTTCCAGATATTGTTCCAGAAGCTCCTGGTAATGAATTAACAGTTATTGCAAGTGAAGAACTTACACCATCCCCACAGCTATTATTACCTTTTACAGTAATATTTCCCGAAATAGCTGATGTGCCATAATTAACGCTAATTGAATTGGTAGAGCTTGTACCTGTTGCACCTAATGGCAATGTCCATATATAGTTTGTTGCATTAGTAATTGTTGGCACAGTATAAACTACATTGTTTTGTCCCTGACAAACTGTTGTAGTTCCCGAAATTGTGCTTGCTGCATCAGCCAGTGAGTTTACAGTAATAGCAAGCAAAGAACTGCTTCCAACTCCACAATTGTTATTGCCATATACAAAAATATTTCCAGAAATTGCATTTTGGGAAAAGTTAACATTTATTGAATTAGAAGTAATTGTTCCTGAAGCACCAGTAGGTAAAGACCATAAATAACTTGTAGCATTAGTTATAGTTGGTACCGTATAAACTATATTATTTTGTCCCTGACAAACAGAAGTAATTCCAGAAATTACACCGGCAGTTCCAGGTAATGGATTAACTGTTATTGAAAGCGAAGAACTAGCTCCATCCCCACAGCTATTATTGCCTTTTACAGTTATGTTTCCTGAAATAGCTGATGTGCCATAATTAACGGTAATTGAATTGGTAGAGCTTGTACCTGTTACACCTGATGGCAATGTCCATATATAGTTTGTTGCGTTAACAATTGCAGGTACAGTGTAAACCACATAGTTTTGTCCCTGACAAACTGTTGTAGTTCCTGAAATTGTTCCAGCAGCAGAAGGCAATGTATTAACTGCTATTGCAAAAGATGAACTTGTGCCATTTCCACAAGTATTATTTCCTTTAACTGTAATATTTCCTGATACAGCTGATGAACCATAATTAACAGTGATTGAGGTGGTAGTACTTGAACCTGTTGCACCTGTTGGCAATGTCCATATATATGATGTAGCATCAGCTACTGTGGATGTTGTATAAACTACATTGTTTTGCCCTTGACAAACATTTGCTGTACCACTTATTGCAGCTGCAGCAGCAGGCAATGTACATCCAGGTGTACCTAAAATTATTATATCATCAATAGCCCAAAAATACCCCCATGTAGCAGTATAATTCCATTTGAATTTAACTGCACTTTGACCTGCCACAGCACTTATTGTCTGATTAAAAGCAGTAGGGTTTAAAGTAGAAGATGTTGTAAAACTTGTAATTAATGTCCAGGTATTACCATTATTTATGCTATAATATAAATTACCTGATGAACCTGCATAACTTTTAAAATAATAATTAAACTGTAAAGTTACTGAAGTATAAGCACTAAGATTTATCGTTGGAGTTATTATATCTGTATTCTGTGAATTTCCACTACCCAAGCTGTCACTATTTAGATAAGCATATAGGGAGTTTAGATTTGGATTGGTTGACTGATTGGTAATTGTACCTATTTTCCATACTTGTCCATTACCCTGATTATCGACAATCGTCCAACAATTAGGTAAAGTTGGGTTTGAAAAAGGAAAAGATTCTGTAAATGGCAGAGTATAAATTCCACAAAGCGTTGTAAAAGCAATATCATTACCATAAGAAGTTCCAAGTGAATTGCTTGCATAAGCTCTTACATGATATGTAGTATTTGAAGTTAATCCTGTTATTGAACTGCTAAATGCACCTACCCCACTCCCATTTGTTGTTATACTATTTGCTGTGGTTGGATTAATGGATGTACTCCAGCATACGCCTCTTGTAATAACAGCTGATATTCCTTGATTGGTTATATTTCCTCCGCTCGTAGCTGAATTTAATGATATGGATGAAATAGCAGTTGTAGTTAATGTAGGTAAATTAGATAAAGTAGTAAAATTTACTTCATTACCATAATAAGTACCTGAAGAATTTGTTGCATAAGCTCTTACATAATAAGTTGTATTTGCAGCTAATCCAGTAATTGAACTTGTAAATGCTCCTATACCACTCCCATCTGATGTTTTGCTATTTACAGTGGTTGGATTGCTTGACGTATTCCAACAAACACCTCTTGCTGTTATACTTAAGCCTCCGTCGCTTACAACTGTTCCACCTGAAGATGCCGAAGAAGCAGTAATTGAGGATATAGAATTAGTCGTAATACTTGCCGCACCAGGTAGAAAAGTAAAATCATTTCCATAGGTAGTTCCATCACTATTAATAGCAACCAGTCTGAAGTGATAAGTAGTTCCTGCAGTAAGCCCAGTTATATTTGCACTAACAGCTACATTGGATGTTCCTGTTCCGGCAGATGTGGTTGTGGTTGTATTACCATAGCTTACTGTAGTTCCCCATTGAAAATAATAATTTGTTGCCAAGCTGTTTGGATTTACAGTTCCGTTTAACGTTGCAGTTGTTGCTGTAACTGAAGTAGCAGCCAAAGTTGAAGTTTGCGGATTATTGCCAAATCTGAAAGATGCGATTTTTGTTCCCTTTAAGGAACCACCTGATTTAACATACTCGCTGGAATACCAAAAAGTTTCATCATCTGTAGGATCAACGGATAAAAGTGAATAATCTCCCCAGCGGTTATAAGTGGTTTGAGCAACAGTTCCTGCCTGAATAATTTCTTCGGGAATATCGAGGACTCCTGTTGCATTGGCATAAGCACTTGAGGATTGTCCGCAATATCTGATACCGGGGTAAATACTTGAACTTGCTACAGAATATGCCATACCTATCTTTCCACTTCCATTCAGCATGATACTTCCCATCCAACGAGAACTTGCATCAGGTGCATAGGTGCCTGATTGACGGATTGTCCATGGATTAGTATCTGTTTTCCTTAGTTCATACCATCTGATACCAGCATGGTTAGTAGCATCAACATCCACAGTATGACAACAAACTATAGTTTGATAATCTCCAAAATTACGGTATTGAGGAGCGTTCATAATAACCTGAGGAACACCATCTAATTTCTGAGTACCTGGTTGTGTAATATCATTCCAGCTTGCATCAAACTGACTATCGAAAGCTGTTACAGCTATTTGCTGAGATCTTACAAAAGTTGAATTCGCTGGTGTGGTCCAGTTTACTGCCAATTCGTAAATCCAGAGTTGATCAGAACCTCCTGTAACAGCATCGTCGTTGAATGCAATAAATAAACCTGGCGAACCAGCTGGGGCAAAAGCACCATCATTATCTAAAGGAGGTACACAAAGAAATCCGGTACCTGGTCTCCATGAATTGTCAAAAGCAACCATTTGAGGGTTTGCAGCACCAATTAACATTTTCGAGCGTTCAAATACATAGGTATCATTCCCCGAACTGGTATTGGTTCCCATATAATATCCATCCTGCCAAATACCAATCTTTTCATAATCAGGTGTGTCAGTAACATCAAATGAATAAGCATACCATGTGCCTGTTGGGTCATTGGTAGATGAAACTGCTACTAACATTAAATCATTAGTTCCACATAGTGAAAATTCAACAGCAATCCAACGTTGTGCTTGTTCATCATATTGTATTAATGGGTCGCCATCATTGCAAGTTGCACCAGAAACTCCGTTGAACAAAAGATTCATATTGGTAGGTCCTGCAACTAATGTTCCTGTTCTGTTGTAAATGGCATAAGTTGTATTTACTGTTTGCATATAATAATTAGGGCCAATTGTTCCATTACAATCGGGAGGGAAGGAAGAGGTAGTTTGTCCCTCGAAGTTGACAAGTGGTGCTTTCATAACACTTGTTATTCCCATAGTTTTTTGCCATGCAGCATCTGCAGTTTTTGGCAAAGCAGTTTCGGTAAAAGGATATTCGCGAGGTTTTATTACTTTACGTGCAGCTTTTTTTAATGCTTTTTCTTTTAAAAAGGCAATTTCTTTATCTGTCACAGCAGGAAGAGTTCTTAAAGGAGGTGTTTCACCTAAAAAAACTCCAGTTCCAACGACTTTTGGAGCTAAAGGTTTATCTTGAGCTTTTGACAGCAAATTTCCTATAATAAAAAAACAAATGAATAGTATTATGACTTTTTTCATAAAACAAGATTTATAATGCAAACAATGTATTGATTCTTAAATAATTCATAGTACTTATTGAAAATCTATCAAGTTTACTACTAATGAATTTCATCTTCCTCAAAAAAAGCTTACCAAAATGAATATATAATTTTGTGTAAAAGTAATAATTTATTTTGAGAATAAAAAAGTTTGAGTTAATTTCTATATTACAAATCTCACTTTAAATATCTATAAATCTATGTATTGATAAGCTACAAATTGTTTTTAAAAGATTTTATTCATTTTTAAAATCTATACATTATTTATAAAGCAACTAAAATTTATATTTTATTGTCTATTCTGTGTATATATAGTGAAAAATATGTAATTTTATACCTTGCTATTTTACTAAGCAGTAACTTAAAATTGAGTATAAGTGAAAAAAGTATTATTTATTGTTTTATTATTTGTAATTACTTGTAATAAAATAAGTTTCGCAGTACGTGACACCATACAATCTCCGATGCTGCAATTTATTGAAAATAAAAATCAATGGGATAGCAAAGTGCTATTTGGTGCTGATGTTGAAAGCGGAATGCTTTTTCTGGAAAAAAAATGCTTAACAT
>JBMOKG010000131.1:0-8424 GCA_049315385.1 Bacteroidales bacterium | reverse complement strand
TCCAATTGATGTATCGCTATAACAGCGCAATTGGCTGTTTAATGGGTCTTGATTGATATATTGCGGGAAAAGAAAAAAATCACTACCCATTCCTTCTATCATTTTTCCACACATAATATAGTGGGGGTTAAATTGCATAATACTATGCGTATACTGAACTTTTAATGCTTTGCCATTTATTACTGTACTTCCGATAGAGTCAATGATATATCCAGATACTGTATCTAAAGTATTCAAAAAGGATAGTTTATAGCTTAAGGTGTCGCCTGTATTCAAATTAAAATCATAGATTTTTACAAATTGCTGTTGATGCGAATCGAAGAGGTAAACTTTATTTGATGATGAATACACATAATTTGCATTATTAAAACCAAAGCTTTCGGTAGCAGTAGTTTTTCTGCATGGAATACCCATTATTACTGTATCTTTTAAAGATTGTAATTTTACCGGATAATATATATTTGACGTAAAACCTCCAGTGGAATAATGCCATGTAGCACCTACGGGTGCAAAATCTTGTGAAAAACAGCCAATACTATTGATCAATAGCATCAACAAAAGCAAATATCTATTTTTCATGTGTTATTAATTTTAATTTTTTACAAATATACATAAAGCAGTAACCAAAACAATTCTTAATGTTAAAAATTTTTAATATTGTCTCGTCCTAAAAAAAATATATTGATAATAAAATATTTCTAATTTTTGAACGTTATTTTTTTCATAAAAAAGCAAAAGCCGAACTGCTATAAAAAAGTAGGCGTAATTTACATTTCAATAATTATGATAAAAAATGAGGTTTCGGGTGTAATGAATCAAGATACGCTCGATAAAATTTTAAACGTTTTGGATGAAGCGTATGCTCTTATCCCGGTATTAACTACGCTTTCGGTTCAGCAACGAATGGAAAATATAAAAATGGGTGATGCCAGCATCCCTTTTGTACAAAAAGCTTATGAAGAGGGCAAAAGCAACGCCGATTTACTACCTTCATTTGTTGATTTGACGGAATTTAAAAAGGACATTGATTATGATGCTGCTTTGATGCAAATTGAAATTCGTTTATCAAAACTAAGCGAAAGAGTTTCTGACACCCGTATGGTAGTAGGTTCGGAAGCTATGAATGCTGCCTTGGCAATTTACAATTATGTAAAACAAGCCGTTAAGCAAAACATTCCGGGTGCAAAAACGGCACAAGAAAACCTTAAAGCTCGTTTTATGTACAAAAAACATGACGACGTTCTACCACCCACTACTGTGTAAAAACTGCCTTTTTAACCGCAAAACACGAGCCTTGTAATTGATTGATTACAAGGCTTTTTTATTTTTGCACTATTGATATTCAATATTTTACAAAAGCAGGTTGAACCTGCTCGCTTGCAAGTTTTAGCTCCTCGCGAGCAGCTTTTAGCTCCGATGCAGCAGCATTTAGCTCCGATGCCGCAGCTTATAGTTCGGATACCGCAAGTATTAGCTCCGATGTCGCAGCTTTTAGCTCAGATGTTGCAAGTTTTAGCTCCGATTTCGGAGCTTTTTGCTCGGATGTTGGAGCTTTTAGCTTCGGCATCCAATGTTTTAGCTCGGATGTCGAATGTTTTTGGTGCAAATTGATTTTACTGCATGTTAATAATTAGTAACCAAGTGCCAAAAAAAAATTAACTATTTCTCATTTTATTTTATACTTTTGTTGTAGTATTATTAAAACAAAAATTATAATGATGTAGAAAACAAAAAACATTTTAAAATATAGCGTTTAGTTAAAAACGACCTGCTATTGAAACCGACCAATTTTCAAAGTAAATCAGGAAGTCAGAGCAAAACGCTCACCGTATGCGTGAGCGTTGCTTTACTTGATTTACGGGTTCTTGGTCGGACCTCAATAGCGAGTGGCAACTGTCTCACGCTTTTTATTTTGTATAAAATGATCGATAAAAAACTTAGGGATAAATAAATAAAATTTAGTATTATGAAAGGGATTTGCAAACTTTGTAAAGAAGAAAAGGAATTAATTAAACGATCTCATATATTTCCAAATTTTATGTATAAAGGAATTGGTGATGACAAAAACAGAATTAATGTCATATCATCATTAGAACCATATAAGAATAAACTTGTACAAAATGGTGCTTATGAGGAGTTTATTCTTTGTTGTGAATGTGAAAGCTTGTTGTCAAGACATGAAAGATATGCAAATAATTATTTGTATTCTCAACCATACATTACTAATAATGATGATTTTGAACAACTTACAAATTTTGATGGTATTAATCTTATTCGTTGTAAAAACATTAACTATACTCAATTTAAATTATTCTTGCAATCTTTAATTTGGCGTGCAAGTATTTCTTCTCATAAGCTTTTTGATAATTTTAAGTTATCAGAACAACAAGAAGAACAACTCAGAAATTCTTTAATTAAATCAATAAAGCTAAATGTAGAAGATTATGCTTGTTTAATTTTTACTCATCAAGACATTGAAGATGCAGAAACAGATTTAGTTTTTATCAGACCCAATATAAATACAATTTCTTTTTTTATCAATCAATTTATTTATCTTTTTTATCTGGATAAAGCTGAAGTTGATGACACTGTGTGTGAAATGAGTTTGAATTATAAAAATGAAATGGGGATAATAAAACTGCCTAATATAGAATGGACTAAAATGAGGAAATCAATATTTGATGATGCAGCTTTATTAGCAATGAAACATTTGAAAACATAAAATAGCTTGATAATTTGCTTTTTTATGTTTACAACTAATCAATATTATATTTTATATGGAAAATAAACAAAAGTATTATGAAGAAAATATTTTATCTGATTTTTACACTTCTATTAATAAGTAGTTGTGTTAAAGATAAAGCCGAATACTATCGGTTTATCACAAATGATTCAAAAAGATTTTTAATTGGACGATGTCCTGTTGATAAAGACATAGTCCCCAAAGTGGGATGTTACCATTTTACTTACAATTCTGATGGAAGAGCTGTTAAAATTGAATATTTGAATAGAGGAAAGTCTGGATATGATGAAAATTTTGATGTATCTAAAATAAAAATTTCTTATGAAAATGGAATAGAGAGAAGAATATTTCTTGGCATTAATAACGATACTATTAGCAATAAAGATTATGTATGTCAGGAAATTATTGAAAGAGATAGCAATTTCTATCCTAAATCTACAAAATTTGCAAATAAATATGGTAACCCTATTTTTAATAAAAGTGGTATATACTGCTATAAATATAAAATAGATGAAAAAGGTAGAATAATTGAATCAATCAGACTTGATAGCAATATGCGAAATATAGCAGATGATAAAAAAATATTAAATATTAAAAGAACTTATGATAAGAATGATAATATTATAGCTAATACTAATATTATTCAAAATTTAAATGATTCGGATGTTGTATTTATAAATTACAAATATGATTCTTATGGCAATATTGTATTAAAAAAACAATATAATAAGAACCATAAGCCAATCCCTTTAACTGAAAATATTTATTCAGTGGAAAGAAAATATGATAAAAATGGAAATTCATTAGAAGAAATAAATTATGATAAAAATGATAAACTAACTGAAAATAAAAATGGGTTTTGTATGTTCAAATTCAAATACAATAAATATTGGTCACAAATTGAAGTAAGTTGCTATAATAAGAATAAAGAATTATCCAATTCAAAAGACGGAATTTCAATAATAAAATTAGATTATAATTCTGATAATTATATTATAGCAGAAAGTTATTATGATAAGAATAAAAACAATACAACCAATGATAAAAAAGTTTTTATGTATAAATATACCTTAGATAGCATTGGCTATCTTAAAAATGAACTTTATTATAATATTGATGAAAAAGAAATCACTAAAACGCCTGAATTAATAACTGAACATGCAAAAAATCGTTCTAAAATTAAATGTGATGAGGCATTTAGACTTTCAAATGAAAAAACAAACTATCAAATGGCATTAAGCTTGTATAATGATGCAATAAATCTAAATCCTTTTATTGCTGAAACCTATAATAAAAGAGGTAAACTATATGAAAGCAATGGAAATATTGAAAATGCTTTAAATGATTATAAAAAATCATTAGAATATGACCCAAAATTAGCTGAATCATATTCAAATATAGGGATAATATATTATAATAAAAAAGATTACCAAAATGCTTTAAACTATTTTAATGAATCAATTAATAATAATAAAGACAATGCTTATCCTTATTATTATAGAAGTTTAATTAAATATGACCTTAAAGATCACATTGGTTCAATTAACGAATTAAAGAAACTATTATTTGACAATGTAACTAAGTTTGGGAAAGATGATTTATTATTATTTAGAGATGTAACAAATCCAATAGCTTTTTTAAATTCTATCAACTTTTATTTAGGATTAAATTATTATGAAATAAAGGACTATAATAATAGTATTAAATATTATTCAGATGCATTGCGTTTTAAAAATAGTAATAGTATTGATGCCGCTATTTATTATAACAGAGCTTTATGTTATGTTAAACTTAATAGTAAAAAAGCCTGTGATGATTTTCGCAAAGCTGGAGAATTAGGAAATGTAGATGCTTTTAAAATGCTTAATTCTTATTGTAAATAATTTAAATAATATATTTTATGAAAAAGTTCATTTGTTTTTTTATGGTAATCTTTATTTTATTTTCATCTATAACTTTCTCACAAAACAAGCCAGTATTAAAAAAGAAAACTTCAGCTTCTATTAAGAAAGAAATTGATATTCTTGCCGATAAATATAAAGGTAGTGATAATATCACAGTTTATACTTCGCATGGTGAAATGACTGGGAGTATATCTATTGAATACAATCCTGACAATAAACCCCAAGCAGTTTCTATTTCTTTTTCAACAGATAACGAAGAAATTGCCAAAGAATTCATTAATAATATTATAAAACAGAAGCAAAAACAAGGATATCATTGTAATGATTATTATGATACTTATAATACACAATTTGTATTTTTTTATATAACAGAAACAATATATACTTTTATAAAAAATAGTATGTATTTTATTATTAGTGGACATATTGATTCATATCCAAACCATACTAGTGAAAATAGGATAGACTTTTTCGGCAATTCTCAAATTAATACTGAACCAATTACATATACTTATAATTATGTTTTTTCCATCGAAACAGGAGACAACAGTCGTAAAGGTGGCAAAAACGCTGAAAAGTTTGAATTTTAATTAAGATAAAATTCTAATTTTTTTATATTGTGAAATATTTTTTGTTTTTTTAATAGGTTTCTTCAAAAAAATCTGTATATTTGTGTAAATTCATAAAATAATTAGAATATGAAGATTTTAATAGGAGTAGTAGTATCAACTACTAATGTAAGTTATGATGTTAAATGGGATCCTAAATCACATTTAGTATGGCTTGTCAGTGATAATGGATGGGAACAAGAAATAGTACGTTTTGTTTCTTCACCAGATTATGCACTTATTAGTGCTCAAAGTTACATAGATTCACAACCTCATTTATACTAAAAAGTATATAGTAGTTCTAAAATTAATTTTTGGAATCTCATTAGGTTTAAAACAGATACAAAAAGCCTTCATTATTCATTTAATGAAGGCTTTTTTAAAATAACGCTTTTTATTATTAATGGTAACTAATACCTATTTCACATATTTAAAATTTTTGCCTAAATAAACAGCTGCATCACCTAAGTTTTCTTCAATTCTTAATAATTGGTTGTATTTGGCAATGCGTTCGGAACGGCAGGCAGAACCTGTTTTAATTAAGCCTGTATTTAAAGCTACTGCTAAGTCGGCTATAGTAGTATCTTCGGTTTCACCCGAACGGTGGCTCATCACAGCGGTATAAGAATTGCGATACGCCATATTCACCGCATTGATGGTTTCGGTTAAAGTTCCAATCTGATTTACCTTTACAAGTATTGAATTGGCTACACCTTTATCAATACCTTGCTGCAATCTTTTTACATTGGTAACAAACAAATCATCACCAACCAATTGAATTTTATGGGTCAATCTTTCGGTCATCATTTTCCAACCAGTCCAGTCGTCTTCTGCCATACCATCTTCGATAGAAATAATAGGATATTTATTTACCCAGTTGTCCCAATAATCCACCATTTGAGCAGGCGTTAATTTATCACCAGTAGATTTGTGCAAATGATATACATTTTCTTCAGGAATAAAATACTCAGAAGATGCAGGATCCAACGCAATATAAATATCCTCCCCTGCTTTGTAACCGGCTTTTTCGATAGCCTGAAGAATAACGGTAACCGCTTCTTCATTTGATTTTAAATTTGGTGCAAAACCACCTTCATCGCCAACATTGGTTGAATATCCTTGTTTTTTCAATACATCTTTTAAGTGATGAAAAACTTCGGTTCCCATGCGAATGGCATCACTGAATGTTGGAGCACCCACAGGCATAATCATAAATTCCTGAAAGTCGATGCAGTTATCGGCATGCGAACCTCCATTCAGTATGTTCATCATAGGAATCGGAAGCGTATTTGCATTCACACCACCTATGTATCGGTATAAGTATTGTCCTGATTCCTGTGCTGCTGCATTGGCAACCGCTAAAGAAATACCTAAAATAGCATTGGCACCCAAATTGGCTTTATTAGGAGTTCCATCGAGTTCTATCATTTTCAGATCAATGGTATTTTGTTCAGAAACAAACATCCCTTTTAACTCCTCATTCAGGGTTTTATTAACATTCTGAACAGCTTTTAATACGCCTTTTCCTAAAAATAATTTTTTATCGCCATCACGCAACTCCACGGCTTCGTGCACACCGGTGGAAGCTCCTGAAGGAACTGCAGCTCTGCCTATAATACCTTCGGTGGTCATTACTTCAACTTCAATGGTTGGGTTCCCTCTGGAATCCAGAATTTGTCTTGCAAAAATATTTAATATTGCACTCATGTTTTATGATTTTATAAATGAATTCTTTTTCAAAATTACTATAAAAATTATTCTTACGAATAAAAAAAAGGATAAAGTTTATATCACTTTATCCTTTTTTTGATATTTTAAAAATAAGATTTAAACTTCTTTATTTTCTTCTTCGGTTGCAGTAGTTTCTGGTTCTTCAGCTTCAACAATCGGTTCTTCAACTTTAACTTCTTCAACTTTTGGTTTTGCTGCAGCCTTTGGTTGTGTTGCAGTAGTTTCTGTAGTTTTTTTAGCTCTTTTTCTACGAGTTGATTTTGAAGTAGCTTCTTCTTTAGCTTTTAATAGATTTTCGTTGTAATCTACCAATTCGATAATACACATATTAGCATTATCACCCAAACGATTACCAGTTTTAAGAATACGAGTATAACCACCTGGTCTGTCAGCAATTTTTACAGAAATATCTCTGAATAATTCAGTAACGGCTTCTTTACTTTGCAAATAGCTAAATACAGTTCTACGAGAGTGTGTAGAATCTTCTTTTGCTTTATTTAGTAAAGGTTCTACGTAAACTCTCAGTGCTTTTGCTTTTGCAAGAGTAGTAGCAATTCTTTTGTGAAGAATTAGCGATGTTGCCATATTAGCTAACATGTGTACTCTATGAGAATGAGTTCTTCCTAATTTATTTATTTTTTTTCCGTGTCTCATTTCGATTAATCTTTATCTAATTTATATTTTGCTATATTCATTCCAAATTCCAGATTTTTACTTTTCACCAACTGTTCAAGTTCAGTTAAAGATTTCTTTCCAAAATTTCTGAATTTTAACAAATCGTTCCTGTTAAATGATACCAATTCACCTAATGTATCAACTTCTGCTGCTTTCAAACAATTAAGTGCACGAACAGAAAGATCCATATCCACTAGTTTAGTTTTAAGCAATTGACGAATATGAAGTGTATTTTCGTCAAATTCTTCAGAGATTGCTTTTTCTTCGGTATCCAATGTAATTCTTTCGTCAGAGAAAAGCATAAAATGATGAATAAGTATTTTTGCAGCTTCTTTCAAAGCATCTTTTGGATGGATAGAACCATCCGTTTGGATTTCGAAAATTAATTTCTCGTAATCAGTTTTTTGTTCAACCCTGTAATTATCAATCGTAAATTTTACATTCTTGATAGGTGTATGAATTGAGTCAATACAAATGGTACCAATGTTATCATTTGTATTTTTGTTTTCTTCAGCAGGAACGTAACCTCTACCTTTGTTAACTGTAAACTCTATATTTAGTTTAACTGAGGTTTCCATGTTACATATCACTAATTCGGGATTTAAAACCTGAAAACCATTGAGGAATTTGTTGATATCTCCAGCTTTAAAACAATCCTGACCAGAAATGTTTACCTGAATTCTTTCATTGTTTACATTTTCAATCTGACGTTTAAAACGAATTTGTTTTAAATTAAGAATAATTTCTGTAACATCTTCAACAA
>JBMOKG010000052.1:0-33472 GCA_049315385.1 Bacteroidales bacterium | reverse complement strand
TTTAACTCTAAATTTGTTTAACCAAAAAGTTGCATTTGTGACTTGAATTCAGCAAATAATAAAGCTTGATTATCAAACATACAGATAATTATCTCTTTTTGTGTAAGCAATAGCCTGATTTCATCAGAACTCTGTATGAATTTTCAATTTTAAAAGCATAATTAAACAGGTTTGAATATTTAGTCATTTATAAAAAAATTGTTTGAACTCATTTCATTTAATATCATTATTATGAAATATTTATTATCTATTTATCTGTTTTTTCTTTTTACACTAAGTTTATTTTCCCAAGATAGTAAATTCAATATCGGGATTGAAGCAGGTCCAAACTATACCTTATTAAAAATGAGCACCTTTGATTTTGATCACGATTATTATCATCCAATAATTCGCTATTCTGCCGGGCTTTCATTAAATTATAAATTATCAAATTTATTTTCGGTGGGAACAGGAATTGCATTCGAACAAAAAGCTGCAATCACAGATTATTATCATACTGATATGGCTACGGCATTTCCACCATTTACATATAACGAATGGAGAACTATTGATCGTTTTAACTATCTAACGTTACCTGTTTTACTTAAAACATGTTTTGGAAAGAAAATTGTCTTTTTCTTAAATACCGGATGCTTTGTGAGCTATATATTAAATAGTAAATCTATTATAGAAAGCAAATATTTCCCTGAAGTAAGTTATGATCATACGAATTATACTGAACGATTTGATTATGGAATAATTACAGGTTTAGGTGTATCGATTCCTGTCAAAAACAGTTTCTCAATTTCTTTTGAAGCAAGAAATAACTTAGGTATTCACGATCTAATAAACGATGAAGGATGGAGTTATGATCAAATCTTAAAAACAAATTCAACGAATTTTTTAATTGGATTACAATATAGATTTAAAAGTAGAAAGAAAGATACTAAATAAATTAAAGGAAAAGCGGATTGTTTAAAAATTAGCCTTTTCATTAATAACTTTCGTCATTTTTTACATATTCCGCCTGTACTGTCCTCCAACCTCAAACATCGTCGCTGTAATCTGACCTAATGAACAGTATTTACATACTTCCATCAGGGTATTAAAAATATTTTTATTTTTCATGGCATCCTCACGAAGCACCTGTAAAACCTGAGGTGTTTTGTCAGCATACAGGCGATGAAGATTCTCCAGCATACCAATCTGATATTGCTTTTCTGATTCTGTAGCCCGTATTACTTCACCTGGAATTACTGTAGGTGAACCTTTGGAGGACAAAAATGTATTTACACCCATAATCGGTAATTCACCGGTATGTTTCATGGTTTCATAATAAAGAGATTCTTCCTGAATCTTGCCTCTCTGGTACATGGTTTCCATGGCACCCAACACGCCTCCCCTTTCTGTAATATTGTCAAATTCGGCCATTACTGCTTCTTCTACCAGCTCAGTTAATTCTTCAATAATAAAAGCACCCTGTAATGGATTCTGATTTTTAGTTAATCCAAGTTCATGATTAATAATCATTTGTATGGCTATTGCTCTTCTTACCGATTCTTCAGTAGGAGTAGTAATAGCTTCATCATAAGCATTGGTATGCAATGAATTGCAATTATCATAAATCGCATATAAAGCCTGCAATGTAGTTCTGATATCATTGAAATCAATTTCCTGAGAATGCAAAGATCTGCCTGAAGTCTGAATATGGTATTTCAATTGTTGTGAACGGGCATCAGCACCATATTTAAGTTTCATAGCTTTTGCCCAAATTTTACGGGCAACACGACCTATTACAGAAAATTCGGGATCGATACCATTGGAGAAAAAGAAAGATAAATTTTGCCCGAATTTATTGATATCCATTCCTCTGGACAAGTAATATTCCACATAAGTAAAACCATTTGATAACGTGAATGCCAGTTGCGAAATTGGATTAGCACCTGCTTCAGCAATATGATATCCCGAAATAGAAACTGAATAAAAGTTACGTACATCTTGTTTGATAAAATAATCCTGAACATCACCCATGAGTTTGAGAGAAAAATCGGTAGAATAAATACAAGTATTCTGTGCCTGATCTTCTTTTAGAATATCAGCCTGTACGGTTCCTCTTACGCTGGATAAAGTATTAGTTTTTATTTTTTCATATATTTCATGGGGCAATACCTGATCGCCGGTAATTCCCAGCAACATTAAACCCAATCCATCATTTCCTTCAGGAATTCCTCCCTGATAAGCCGGTTTTTGAATTCCTTTTTGTTTAAATATTTTTGCTATCTTTTTTTGAACTTCTTCTTCCAGCCCATTTTCTTTAATATAAATCTCGCATTGCTGATCAATGGCAGTATTCATAAAATAGCCAACCATAATAGGTGCCGGTCCATTAATTGTCATGGAAACCGAAGTTTTTTCATTGGCAAGGTTAAATCCTGAATACAACTTTTTCATATCATCAAGACAACAGATAGAAACGCCTGAATTACCTATTTTCCCATAGATATCCGGACGAACATCAGGATCCTGACCATATAATGTTACAGAATCAAAAGCTGTTGACAATCGCTTTGCAGGCATGCCACGAGATACATAATGAAAACGTTTGTTGGTTCTTTCTGGGCCACCTTCTCCAGCAAACATTCTTGTAGGATCTTCACCTTCACGTTTAAACGGAAATACACCAGCAGTAAAAGGAAATTCACCTGGAAGGTTTTCCTGGAGATTCCATTTTAAAATATCACCCCAGGCTTCGTATTTAGGCAGACTGATCTTAGGTATTTTTAAATGGGAAAGCGATTCTGTAAAAGTTTTTATTTTGATTTCCTTATTTCTCACTTTATACACAAAGAAATCCTGTTTATATGCTTCTAGCTTATGATTCCAACCTTCAATAAGTTTTTTATTATGAATTTCAAGCAAACTTTCCTTTTGAGTATAAAAAATTTCCAGTTCTTCAATAAGTTCTTTGCTTGCAAATGAAGCTTTCATGGCTGAAATTGTTTTTCTGAAACTATAAAGTGTCTGCGCAATTTCAGCTTGTTGAATCACCCAACGATTATAATTTCTGATAACATCTGTAATTTCAGAAAGATAACGAACTCTCTTTGGTGGGATAATTTGTATTTTCTCAGAAATGCCTTCCAGATGATCGTTGAAAGGATGTAAAAGCATTGTTGTTTTATCTTCAATCTTCTTTATCAAAGCACCATAAAATTCATTTACGCCAGGATCATTGAACTGTGAAGCTATAGTTCCGAATACCGGTAAATCTTCTGGTTTTACATCAAATAATTTATGATTGCGTGCATACTGCTTTTTAACATCACGTAATGCGTCCAACGCACCTCTTTTATCAAATTTATTAAGCGCAATTATGTCTGCATAATCAAGCATATCAATTTTCTCCAGTTGGGAAGCCGCACCAAATTCAGGTGTCATTACATATAAATAAACATCGCTATGATCTACAATTTCTGTATCCGATTGTCCGATTCCAGAAGTTTCAATAATAATAAAATCAAATCCGGCAGCTTTTACAACTGTGAGCGCATCTTTTACATATTTAGACAAAGCAAGGTTTGATTGGCGGGTTGCCAGTGAACGCATGTACACCCTTGAATTATTGATGGCATTCATTCTGATTCTGTCACCTAATAATGCTCCGCCTGTTTTCCTTTTGGAAGGATCTACGGAAATAATAGCCAGGGTTTTATCAGGAGTAGACATTAAAAACCTACGTACGATTTCATCTATCAATGAAGATTTACCACTACCGCCTGTTCCGGTTATTCCTAGTACAGGAGCCATATTTAATGCGGCTATATCTTTTAGTTTTTTTATAATTTCTTTCGAAATTAAAGGCTTATTTTCACAGGCAGAAATCAAATTAGCTATTTGCTTATAATCTGTATTCAGTAATTTTTTAAGATCAAAAGTTTTTTCAATTCCGGCAGCTGCGGGGGAGTCACATCTTTTTAGCAAATCGTTAATCATACCCTGCAATCCCATTTGACGACCCTGATCCGGTGAGTAAATCTGACAAATCCCGTACTGATGCAATTCTTCTATTTCGTTAGGAAGAATAACACCACCACCGCCACCAAATATTTTGATATGACTACAATCAGCTTCTTTCAACATATCATACATATATTTAAAGAATTCCATGTGACCACCCTGATAAGATGTAATGGCTATAGCATTGGCATCTTCCTGAATAGCACAATCGACGATTTCCTTAACAGAACGATCGTGACCAAGATGAATTACCTCAGCACCTGTTGATTGCATAATACGTCGCATTATATTTATTGCCGCATCATGACCATCAAACAAGGAAGCTGCAGTAACAATCCTGATAGGATTTTTAGATTTATAGATTTCGGTGTAATTCATTGTCATTGTTTAGTTTATTACTGTTTATCAACAATTAAAAAGAGAAAAGGTTTAAAAAGAAATTATGCATAAAAATAAAAAAACAATACTCCTACTTAACTCTTAATACTTTCATTTTTATTTATATATATAATCTCCATTTTCATCTACACTTATCAATGGTAATTGCTTTTTTATCTGAAAATAATCATAAACTGCTTTTAATTTTTCCCAAAATTCAATCAGTTTTTTATTGTTGTCATATTCATTTTTCAATATTTCAAAACCTTTTTTATTAAGCTTTGCCGGAAATATGGCTACTTGAATTTTCTTTTGTCCATTGTTTTTCGCCTCAATTACATAAAGATATAATTCTTTGATTTTATCATCTGTGATTGGAATACAGCCAATTGTAACATTACTTCCATGAATAAATACATCACCGCCTAAATCAGAAGCTTTACTTTTCTTTTTATCTGATGCATTCGGGTAATTCAATCCAAGAGAAAGGTAAAAGTCACTGGATGGATTAAATCGTTCAATTGAATAAAAACCTTCAGGAATTTGACCGTCACCTTGTTTTCGTTTAGGACCCAGTTGCCCGGAGAAAGCACTAAAATCATACGTTTTTATTAATTTAAATGATTCCTGTTTAATATTTTTGGCCCAAAGTTCCAGTTTGCGTTCCTTTTTATAAGCCATCAAAAGAATTTCAAGTTTATCTAAATTCAAGTTTTTGTCTTTAAGTTCACTTTTTATTACTGCTTCTTTTTCCTTATAAGCAGTTTTCACTCTGCTGTATTCAAGTTGTTTTTCTTTGAAACCGGATTGGGCAATTAGTTCAGATACAATCAACGACATACATATTAAAAATAAAAATGATTTATACATAAAAACAGGTTTTAAAAAACAAAATGCATTCAGATCAGCTTGTACTATTGAATTAGTTTATTAAGAAAATATTTGCTACAATATTTTAAAAGCCTGATCAAGATAATTGAACAGGCTTTTAAAATATACTATAAAGTAAGCTTAGCTATGTTAAAACGAATGATCATCACTAATATAATCATACATTTCCTGAGCATTATTATTATAAGGATCTAACTGTAATACTTTTCTGAATTCTTCTTTAGCAAGATCATATTTAAAGGTACGCATATAAGTACGACCTAAATGATAATGAGCAGAAACATGTTGATTATTTTCTTTCACTAATTTCTCAAAATGAGGCAATGCTTCTTCATATCTACCGGTAGCTTTTAATGCTATTCCAAGATAATAGTTTCCCATTACTGTATCAGGGCATAATTCAAGCAATTTACGGTAACATTCGATACTTTTCTCTTCTTTTCCAAGATGATAGTAGCATAATCCCATCCAAATATAAGTCATTGGCATGTGCTTGCCTGATTCTTCAATTTTAGAAAATACTTCAGCAGCTTGTGTAAAATAAGTTGCACGATACATAGCAACTCCCATTCTGTAGTATACAAAGATACTGTCAGGTTTTAGCTGTAACACCTTCTTATATGCACAAATACACTTGTTCATTTCGCCAAGTATATAATATAAACTTGCAACTTCCATCAGCAAGTGAGTACTTTCCGGATACTCATCCAATTTTTTTTCGAAAACAGCAACTGCTTCTCTAATGTCACCGTTTAAAACATAGTCATAGGCTTCGTCCAGACGATTATCACCAAATTCTTTCATTCTGTATATTTTTAAAAATTAAAATGTAAAATTAGTAATTTATTATTATAATCGATCCAAAAATGGAATATATTCTTGTTTTGGATAAACATTTTTATAAGATGGTCTGATGATTCGTTTTGCTGAGAATGTAAGCTCTTCAATACGATGAGTACACCAGCCAGCTACTCTGGCCATTGCAAATAATGGAGTAAATAACTCTTTTGGAATGGCAATACACGAATATACAAATCCTGAATAGAAATCTACATTTATACATACTTGTTTATCTGGTCCGTTTCCTTTAAATTCTGCAACTGCAGCAGGAGCTAACTTCTCTACCAATTCATATAATTCAAATTCTTCAATTTTATTTTTTTCAATTGCCAGATCTCTAGCTCTTTCTCTTAATAAAATTGCCCTTGGATCAGAAACAGTATAAACAGCATGACCGATACCATAAATTTTACCACTAAAGTCATTCACTTTCTTATTCAGCATTTTAAAGAGGTATTCTTTCACTTCCTTTTCATCTTTCCAGTCGGTAAGATTACGTTTCATATCTTCCATCATTTCCAATACTTTGAGATTGGCACCACCATGCAAAGGTCCTTTTAATGAACCAATAGCCGCAGTAATTGATGAATAAATATCTGTCTCACTTGAACTGGTAACACGCATCGTAAAGGTTGAATTATTACCACCACCGTGTTCAGCATGTAATACCAATGCCAGATCCAATAAATCTGCTTCTAGTTTAGTATAACGTGAATTACCACCTTTTACAAGATAAAGAAAATTCTCAGCAGTACTCATTACTGTACTAGGATAACGGATTGACAAAGTTTTACCCTGATAAGCATGACTCATTGCCTGGTATGAATAAGCAATAATAGTTGGGAATTTAGCAATGATATTCAAAGTTTGTTCTATCATATTATGCAGGCTAATCTCGTCAGCTCTTGGATCTAAAGTATATAATCCTAAAATAGAACGGGAAAGCATATTCAGAACATCTCTTCCTTTCATTGATAAAATCATATTTTTGATAAATGAATCCGGCAATTTTCTCAATTGAGCCATATGATCTGTGAACTTTTCAAGTTCTTCGCGTGCTGGTTGTTTTCCGGTTAATAATAAATAAACCGTTTCATCAAACCCATGACGCTGATCATTTTTAAAGCCATTTGCCAGATCTTCAATATCAATACCTCTGTATAATAATCTTCCTGGTACTGGAATTACCTGATCACCTTCTTTTTTATACCCAACAACATCTCCAACATTAGTTAAACCAGCCAAAACCCCAGTTTTGTCTTTGTTACGCAAGCCCCTTTTAACATCGAATTTTTCATAATATTCATTATCGATAATACAGGCTTTCCTTACAGATTCTTCTAAATTTGAAATAAAAAGACTAGTTTCCATATAATTTTGTTTTTATTTTTTTACATATTTGAAATGATCGCATCAGCAAATTCTGATGTTTTTAATAAAGTAGCCCCTTCCATCAAACGATGGAAATCGTAAGTAACTTTCTTTTGTTGTATTGCTTTATCCATCCCTGCATAAATCAAATCTGCTACTTCGAACCATCCCATGTATTCGAACATTAATGCACCCGATAAAATAACAGAGCCTGGATTAACTTTATCTAAACCAGCATATTTTGGAGCAGTACCATGAGTAGCTTCAAAAATTGCATGACCCGTTTCATAATTGATATTTGCACCGGGAGCTATACCGATTCCACCAACAATTGCTGCTAATGCATCAGAAATATAATCTCCGTTAAGGTTCAAAGTAGCAATTACTGAGTACTCAGAAGGTCTTGTGAGAATTTGTTGAAGAAATGCATCTGCTATACAATCTTTTATAATAACTTTCCCGGCATTTTCAGCGTCTTTCTGTGCAGACATTGCAGCATCTTCACCTTTTTCCTTTAATATAATATTATACTGTTGCCATGTAAAAACATCATTGGCAAATTCACGTTCGGCAAGTTCGTAACCCCATTTCATGAAAGCACCTTCTGTGAATTTCATGATATTTCCTTTATGAACAAGGGTAACAGATGGAAGTTTTCTGGAAATCGCAAGTTTTATTGCTTGTCTTATTAATCTCTCAGATCCTTCTTTAGATACCGGTTTAATACCGATTGAGGCAGTATTTGGGAATCTGATAGATTTTACATTCATTTCATCAATTAAAAACCGAATCATTTTTTCTGCTTCCGGTTTTCCGTGCATAAACTCAATCCCGGCATAAATATCTTCAGTATTTTCTCTGAAAATAATCATATTAACATTCTCAGGATGTTTTACAGGACTTGGAACGCCACTGAAATAACGAACAGGACGATAACATGTATAGAGATCTAATTCCTGACGTAAGGCGACATTTAGTGAACGCATTCCACCACCCACAGGAGTCGTTAAAGGTCCTTTTATTCCTACCAGATATTCTCTGAAATCAGCCAGTGTCTCTTCCGGCAGCCAGTTTCCAAGTTTATTGAATGCTTTTTCACCAGCCAGCACTTCTTTCCAGTTTATTTTCTTTTTTCCTGAATATGCTTTTTCAACGGCTGTATCAAATACTCTTACAGATGCTTTCCATATATCAACACCAATTCCATCTCCTTCAATAAATGGGATAGTTGGGAAATCAGGTACTGTTAATTTACCATTTTTTATCGTGATTTTTTCTGCTGTCATTATTATATTAAAATATTAAATTATTAAATTGCTTTTTCAATTGGGAATAACACACCTACTTTTTCGCCTTCTTTTAGCAAATCATCAACAATAGGTTGAATCAGTGGTACTCCATTTATATTATTATAGGCTGCATAATCAAATTCTTTCTGACCAGCAATTTTAATCTCGTCACATCCAACAGCCAAAGGAGAACTTTTTAATACTTTAATCATATCATCCAGTTGAAGTTTAAAATCAATCAGTGGTCTGAATGATTCAATATTAATTGCCATAAAAAAATGAGAAACACCTGTTGGATTTGGACTTGAAGGAGAACCTACATTTGTAAGATAATTGCCACCCGACAACACTGAACATAAAATTTCCACCAAAATAGAAAGGCCGAAACCTTTATATCCAGCAGTAATATCCATACCACCCAAAGGAAGTAAAGCACCATGTCCGCCTGGTTTAATTTTAGTAGGATCATCTGTTACCTGCCCGTCTTCATCAATTCCCCAGCCTAAAGGGATTTTTTCATGTTTCTTATCGTATAACTGAATCTTTCCGTAAGCAACAGCACTGGTAGCCATATCCAATACATAAGGATGCTCATTTTGAGAAGGAGCTGCAACACTAATAGGATTAGTACCCATTACGGCTGTTCTACCATAAGTCGGAGCTACCAATGGTTGTGAGTTGGTCATACATATACCAATCATACCATGTTCAAGAGCCATCATTGAATAATAACCCGCTATACCATAGTGGTTACTATTATTAACTGTTATTGCAGCCAATCCGGAATGTTTGGCTTTATCAATAGCCATTTGCATAGCCTTATAAGAAACAACCTGACCACAACCATTACCACCATTAATTAATGCAGTAGTTGGAGTTTCTGATATAATTTCAAACGGAGTTGTAGGATCAATAAATCCTTTACTGATTCTATTTCCGTAATATGAACCTAATCGTAACAAACCATGAGATTCAACGCCTCTAAGGTCTGCAGATATTAATACATCACCAACAATTTTGGCATCATTTTCAGGAACACCTAATTTTGACATATAACGGACTACAAAGTCCATCAGATCTTCTTTTCTAAATCTTAGTTCTTTTTCCATATAGCTCAATAAATTACTTATTATTATTTGTTTTTCTTATTAAATTTAAGGCACTTCCTGCTTTAAACCATTCTATCTGGGCAGCATTATAAGTGTGATTTGCAAGTATTTTTTCTTTTGTTCCATCAATATGTAAAATCATAACATTAAGTGGTTTTCCTTCTGAAAATTCATTTAAACCGATAACACTTAATTTGTCAGCTTCTTGTATTTTTTCATAATCGTCTTTGTCAGCAAATGTTACTGCAAGTATTCCCTGTTTCTTTAGATTGGTTTCGTGAATACGGGCAAAAGATTTTACCAAAACTGTTTTTACATTTAAGAATCTTGGTTCCATTGCTGCATGTTCTCTTGAAGATCCTTCGCCAAAGTTCTCTTCACCTACTACAATACTTCCTAATCCTACGGCTTTATAAGCCTTAGCTACCTGAGGAACTGTACCATATTCAGAATTCAATTGGTTTTTAATGCTATTGGTTTTATCATTGAAATAATTAAGTGCACCAATCATATAGTTATTGGAAATGTTTTCGAGATGACCACGGTATTTTAACCAAACGCCTGCCATAGAAATATGGTCGGTAGTACATTTTCCCTTTGCTTTAATTAATAATGGTAAATCTGAATAGTCATTCCCATTCCATTCTTCAAAAGAATTTAAATATTGGAGTCTGTCTGAATTCGGGTCTATTATAACACTTGCATTTTGTGAATTACCAGATGACTTTTGATAACCATTGTCAACTTTACCAAATCCCTGAGGAGGCAAATCAAAACCTTTTGGCTCTTTCAACATTACTTCAACACCATCAGCGTTGATTAATTTATCAGTTAAAGGATTAAAACGTAAATCACCGGCTATTGCCAATGCGGTAACAATTTCAGGAGAAGCTACAAAAGCATAGGTATTTGGATTTCCATCAGCACGTTTTGCAAAATTCCTGTTAAAAGAGTGAATAATTGTGTTTACATTTCCTTTTTCAGCTCCTTCCCTACTCCATTGTCCAATACAGGAACCACAGGCATTGGCAAATATCTTTCCACCAATTTTATTAAATATATCAAAATAACCATCTCGTTCTGCAATAGCACGGATTTGTTCTGAACCTGGTGTAATTGTAAATTCAGATTTAGCTGTTAATTTTTTATCCGAAGCATCTTTCACTACAGAAGCTGCTCTGGAAATATCTTCATAAGATGAATTGGTACAAGAGCCAATTAATCCTACTTCAATTTTTAAAGGCCAGCCGTTTTCAACAGCTGTTAATTTCATTTTAGAAATTGGTGTTGCCAGATCCGGTGTAAAAGGACCATTAATATAAGGTTCTAGTTCGGATAAATTAATTTCAATCAACTGATCATAATATTTTTCAGGCTCATTGTAAACTTCAATGTCTGCTCTTAAATCATTTTGGTTTTCTGTTGCAAGAGCAGCCACTTCTTCTCTTCCGGTTGCTCTTAAATACTTATTCATTGCTTCATCATAAGGAAATACAGAACAGGTTGCACCTATTTCTGCTCCCATATTACAGATTGTTGCTTTTCCGGTACAGGAAAGAGAGCTTGCACCTTCTCCGAAATATTCAACAATACAGCCGGTTCCACCTTTTACAGTTAGAATACCTGCTATTTTTAAGATAATGTCTTTTGCAGAAACCCAGCCACTTAGTTTTCCTGTTAATTTAATTCCGATTAGCTTAGGGAATTTCAATTCCCACCCCATACCTGACATAACATCAACTGCATCAGCACCGCCAACACCAATTGCAATCATACCCAATCCACCTGCATTAGGTGTATGAGAATCAGTACCTATCATCATTCCACCGGGAAATGCATAGTTTTCTAAAACAATCTGATGAATAATTCCGGCACCTGGTTTCCAGAAACCAATATTGTATTTATCACAAACGGAACTTAGGAAATCATAAACTTCTTTATTGCTAACATTGGCTGTAGCTAAATCTTCTACATTACCCGACTTTGCCATTATTAAATGATCACAATGTACTGAAGAGGGCACGGAAGTAGTTTCTTTACCTGCCATCATAAACTGAAGCAAGGCCATTTGAGCTGTTGCATCCTGCATTGCTACTCTATCCGGTGCAAATTCAACATAATCAATTCCTCTTTGTAAAGGTTTTTCCAGCTTATTTTCAAATAAATGACTATAGAGTAATTTTTCACTCAAGGTCAGAGGATGATTAAGAATACTTCTTATTTTCCCTGTTTTTACAGGTAATTCTTTATAAAATGTTTTAATCATTTCGTAGTCGAACAACATATCTTTTTTTTTAAATTGTGTAAAACAAGTTGTAAAATTAACAATAAAATCTTATTTTACAAACATTATTAACCAATGAAGTATTCAAATACCTCTTTTTAAGAATTAATAACATATGAATTCTTAGTTTTGTTCAACTTTTTTCTTCTATTTTTTAATCCAGTTTTTTTCAGCAAAGAAGTTATATAAACATACAATTCAACTTCAAAATATTAATATTAAGGTTTTTATAAAAACATAAATAAATTTTCAGAATAGAAATTTACTAAAAAATAAAATTATTTTGTTTAATGTATTTATGTTAAAGGTTAAAAAAACAGCGTACTGAAGTGACATTGATAGTTATCAACTCAATTTACTTAAAAAACATCACCTCCGCATAAAACACGATCAGGTATAAAAAAAAGGCTGAATACCAGTGCATTCAGCCTTTTTTATAAAATTCAGGTCTATTTATTTCTTAATTTCAAGTAATTCAACTTCAAAAACAAGGGTGGTATAAGGTCCGATAGCCTGGCCTGCACCTTGTTCTCCATATGCAAGGTGGTAAGGAACATATAATTTCCATTTAGAACCTACTGGCATTAACTGTAAAGCTTCAGTCCAGCCTTTAATTACACCATTTACAGGAAAACTTGCAGGTTCTCCTCTGTGAACTGAACTATCAAAGATATTTCCATCAATCAATGTACCATGATAATGAGTAGTTACTATATCTGTAAGTCCAGGTATTTCACCATTTCCTTCTGTAATGATTTCATATTGCAATCCACTTTCAAGGGTGATTACACCTTCTTTCTTAGCATTTTCTTCTAAAAATAATTTACCTTCATTCTTAACCTCTGCAAAGCTTTGTTCCTGCAATTCAGTAAAATAAGTATTAATTATTTCTCCGATTTTTTCTTCAGGGATCGCCAATTCACTTTCAGTTAAAACTGCTTCCATTCCTTTTAAAAAATCAGCAGAATTTTCAATATTAATTCCTTGTCCTTTAAGGTTAAAAGCCATACTGACTCCTAAACTATAACTTAATTCGTTCATCAATGTTTGTTTAAATTTATAAAAGCGGCAAAGATACAATTTCATGAGATATGAAAACAGCGTTCTTGCAATTTTTTAAGCTATTTATTCATAAAAAAGTAACAAGCAGCATACAACTTAGGCTTCGACTCCATTCAGTGACCGGAAAATTAAGACTTATTACATAATTTTATATCCTTACTTCTGTCTTCTATCTTCAGTCATCTGACTTCCATTCAACAAAACACAATCTTTATGAACTGTAAAGCCAATTTTTCTTATTTTTGCCATTTCAAACATTAAAACAATGAATAAACTTAAGATATTATCCGTTAATATTTCCGAACAAAAAGGGACTATAAAAAAAGCAGTTGATTCAATTGAACTCACGGCTACAGGTGTAACAAATGATGCGCATGCCGGAAAATGGCATCGTCAGGTGAGTTTGTTGGGTACTGAAAGCATTGCAAAATTTGAAGCCAAAGCCGGAAGAAAAATCAATTATGGCGAATTTGCCGAAAATATTACGACAGAAGGAGTCTTGCTTTACAATATGCATCCACTTGATCGGATTAAAAATGATGAAATCATACTGGAAGTGACACAGATTGGCAAACACTGTCATGGTGATGGTTGTGCCATTTACCGTGAAGTTGGTAATTGTGTTATGCCCAAAGAAGGTATTTTTGCAAGAGTTCTCAAAGGAGGGAACTTAAAAGCAGGAGATAGCCTTGAATATTTTCCTAAAATTTACAAAGCATTAATATTGACTCTCAGCGACAGAGCCAGTGCAGGTGAATACGAAGACCGAAGCGGAGTTCGTATCAAAGAAATTCTTGAAAAACATGCTGAAGAAACAGGATTACTCATTGCTATTAATCGTATTGTAATTCCTGATGATGCAGGCATGCTTAGCTTCCATCTGCAACAGGCAGGAGAAGATGCAGCTGACTTTATTTTCACTACCGGAGGTACAGGTATCGGACCAAGAGATATAACGCCTGAAACTGTAAAGCCATTGCTCGACAAAGAGATACCCGGAATCATGGAGATGATCAGGTTCAAATATGGCCAGGAAAAACCCAATGCTTTATTAAGCCGCGGTATTGCAGGATTAATGGGAAATTCTCTTGTCTATACTTTACCCGGCAGCATAAAAGCCGTAAACGAATACATGGAAGAAATTCTGAAAACTATGAATCATTTAGTTTATATGCAATATGGACTTGATGTACATTAAAATAAGTATTTAAAGCGCCGGGAATATCTGGATTTTGAAATTAATTTAAATAAGAATGAGCTGAACACCATATAGTGCAAAATCCCATTAGCTTGCTCAACTAATGGGATTTTTTGTGAAGGGGATTTCGGCTATACGACTGAATATTATGCGGCCGGCTTACTTTTTGTGTATCAATTATTGGTAATTATTAATTTGTCTATTGAGAAAGTTTTGTTGCCTTCTGTTAAGCGAAGGAAATACAATCCACTTACCAAATTGTCTCGGGAAAAAGTAATGGTCTGCCCTGAAATGTTTTTAATTTGTTTTACTTCCTGACCAAAACAATTGACAACCGTAAGAGTAGCATTGTGCAGTGGAATGTCTGACTTTAAAATTGTTTGAGTATTGAAGGGATTAGGATAAATAGAAATATTTTCCGATTCAATAACAAAGGAAGAAATGCCTGTAGTATAAGTAGAAATAAAATTCCCAAATGCACTAGGATGAGAACCAACAGCAATTGTATCTGAAACAATATTGCTTAAAGTGTTTATTACACTTATTGAACTATCCATAACATTTGCAACATATACTTTACTCCCATCTGGACTTACTGATATACCAACAGGACTTCTACCAACTGATATTGAAGCCGAAACAGTATTGGTAGTTGTGTTTATAACACTAACTTTATCAATACCATTAAGCACAACATATACTTTACTACCATCAGGGCTAACAGAAACACCAACAGGAAAACTACCAACAGGAATAGTAGCTGTAACACTATTGCTAGCTGTGTTTATTACACTTACTGAACAATTTATAAGATTATCATTCGATACATATACCTTACTGTTATCATGGCTTACGGCTATACCATGTGGCCCAGATCCAACAGGAATTGTAGTCAAAACTGTATTGGTAGCAGTGTTTATTACACTTACTGTATTATCGGATTTATTTGCAACAAATACCTTCAATCCATCTGGGCTTACCGCTATACCAGTAGGCGAATGACCAACAGGAATTGTAGCTGAAACATTATTAGTAGCAGTGTTTATCACACTTACAGTATTATCAGTCCGGTTCGTTACATAAACATAACTTCCATTGGGGTTAACAGAGATACCATCAGGACCATAACCAACCGGAATTATTGCAGAAATAGTGTTGGAATTGGTATTTATTACACTTATTGTATTGTCAATTTGATTCGCAATATAAACTTTACTTCCATTGGGGTTAACAGAGACACCAGAAGGACAAGAACCAACCGGAATTGTAATTATAACAGTATTGGTTGCTACATTAATTACGGATACTGAATTATCACCATAATTCGTTATATAGGCAGTTTGTGCATTCCCCAAATTTATTAAACTTATTAATGCAATTAAGAGTAAATATTTTTTCATTTTATTTTTTTTATTGCTAAGATGCAAAGTTACAGTAAAAGATTTTACTGTCTTAATTTTGTTTTGGTATTTTGGGTGTTTTTGCGAACATTATTATACTGTCTTTCAAATACAAATCCTCACGTCAACATTTTGGTAATGTAGTCCTGACAAACGTCATATATATTTTTTACAAATATATGAATTAATAACAACCAAAAGATTTATTATTCATAATTTTCAACATTATAAATTTGTTTAATAAATTCCCACTCCCATCATAATTACAATGATAAATAATATAATGGGTGCCATGATAAATCTTACAAAATAGGATGTAGATGTTTCCTTATGTCCAAAATGCAAAAAAGCTAAACTCGAACTTAAAGAAATTATATCCCCAAACATCAGGGGAAGTCCTATTCCTCATACTGCCGCTAATTTCAAATCCTTTATCTGATTTTCACCTTCTAGGTGGACAGCCATTGTTTTGTCTAAACATGATAAAACTAAAATATCAGGCTAAAAAACAATATTAAAACCGATTCAATCAACAAAGAAAATACTATAACTGATGAAAAAACTATGTTTGAAACTTCCATTAAACAGAAAAACAAGTAATGAAACGAATGTAATATACCAAAAATAAGCCTTTGTTTACCCCCTAAGGAAAGCTAGCTGAACCACGAAAGATTTCGCTGAACACCATATAGCCCAAAATCCCATTAGATGTTTTACCTAATGGGATTTTTTGTGTATGGGATTTCGGCTATACGACTTAATGTTATGTGCTGCCTTTATTTTATTCGTCTTATAATTCCAATTTCAAAATTATGCCTTAATGATATTATATCTTCTTCGGTATTTATAAATTCATTTATCAATGGCAAACAAAACTTATATTGAGGAGCTATTGACCAGTTATCGTTTATGCTGATAACATAGCTTATGTTTACACTTAATCCAAAAATGAAATTTTTGTTTATTTTTACTGTTTCATTGTCAATTAAAAGAGTTCTTCCTCCTCCCATTCCAAATGAATATCTGATACCAGTTGTCCTGTCATAAATTTTATAACCAAACTCTCCACCTAAACTAAATTTTAATTTTTTAAATATAGTAAAATTAATGGGATATATGCTTAATCCAACAAATGTCTTATCAACATTTGCTTTTGTACGGTATCCACTTCCAATCCCTCCTCCTGCTGTATTTAATGAGCATTTATAGTTGTCAATTCTTGCTGAAATTCGAAAGCAAAAAGTGTCAATTTTGATTTCAGAAATACTTATCCCAAATGAATACCCAAAACCAGGTGTGTTTTCGGATGTGTAACGTTCATCTTTATTTCTAGAATCAAAATAATTATTTCTATTCAGTCCGCATGATAATTCGATATTTTGTCCCGAGATATCAGAAATAATAAAGCAGAATAATATATAAGCAAATATTCGTTTCATTCTTTTTTTTAAGGTAGCACATAACGGAAGACGCTATGGCAAGTTCGGGATTAAATTGTTGCTCAAATGTCAGCCAGCACAAATGTATATAAAGATTTCAAATGTTTCATCGAACTTAAAAATAAGCATCTGTTATTACCTTTGTTGGAATTAGTGATTCTTTTTTATTCGGTAATTATTACTTTCCATGTGTAATTTTTAACACTCTACAGTCTCTCGCATCAATGATTATCAAAAAAGTCCCACCTTTATAATCTTCTGGAAATGTCCCTGAAAGAACCCAATAATTGTCGATAAAATAAGTTTCATAAGGTAACTCCTCTCTTATTTTTGTTTTGCCGTAAATACCAAATAAAATTTGCTCAGCTATATTAATTGCAGTCAAGCTATCCTTAATAATGATTTTCTTATTGTCGACAACATTATATTGCGATTTGTCAGAAATTGCCGATTTTAATTCATTTTCTGCAAATTTTCTACCAAGAATCAATCTGTCAGGTTTAGATTGCCCATATGAACTAAAAGAAATAGACAAAATTGTCAAGAGAAAAAAAAAATTTATTGATTTCATTATTTTTTTGTTTTTAGTTTTACCATTATGGCAATCATTATTATAAACTCCCAAAAAGAAAGGAAAGTTACCTATAATTGGATAGTTAAGCTTAGCTATTAGTACTGATTATTATGCTACAAATATACATTTATTTATCACCTAACAATAATTCTACAATTAAATCTTGTCAATATATTACATTTTTTATTTTGAAGCTGTTTAATTTAGATCTTCTTTAAACCAAATAATCATCTTCATTTTTTCAAATAAAATTAGTGTAAAGCCAATTTCATATTGCTCCATTCAGTCAATGCTTTACTTTGCCGTAATCGTTCAACTAAACGGCGTAAACGTTCAACTAAACGGCGTAAACGTTCAATTAGATGCCGTAATCGTTCAACTAAATGCCGTAATCGTTCAACTAAATGCCGTAACCGTTCAACTAAACGGCGTAACCGTTCAACTAAATGCCGTAACCGTTCAACTAAATGCCGTAAGCTATCAACTAAATGGCGTAAGCTATCAACTAAAGAGTAATAGCAGGCTTTTTAGTATATTTTTATTTCATGGCATTCAATATCGTATTTGGCAATAATCAGATTTTACTAATTAATTTGTATCTATTTATAAAAAATCATCTCAACTATCGAAATAAATAAAATAGTAATCTTCGGAGAGGTGCGACATCTAAGAATTTATGTAGCAAAATAAGCAAAAATAATTAGGAATTAGGAATTAGGATTCTTCCTTATTTTCGGAGAGGTGAGACATCCAAGAATTTACGATACAAAACAAGGTTTTAAAATAGCGTCGGGACTGGCAAGCAATACAATATAGCGAAGTTTATTTTTAAATAAAAGCAATAAAGATCTTTTCGCTATATATAGTATTGCACTGGGATTTTAAAACCGTGGTTTTGAAGTAAATTATTGGCAGTCTTGAATTTTTGTTAATTTTTTTAAAGAAAAAAGTAAGAAGAAAAACCAAACTACATCTATTGATATTTATTACAATAAGATGTTTTTTTTATTATCTTTCTTTTTTCCTGATGAAAAAAGAAACTTAAAAAAACAGCGCTTACGGTAATTTTGCTAAAAATCTTACCGTATTGATTTTTCACGCAAAATTCCCTGTTGCGCATCCTTTGCCTGCCCGACAATCAATTTCTGAGAAACATTCTATTAATCATTTAATAAACAAAAAGTATTGTTATCTCCAAAAGATTAAAATAAAAAAAAGCAATCTTCGAAAAGCTGCGACATCTAGGAATTTACGCAGTAAAACAATCATCAATATAGCTGTAGCACTGCATAACATTCCAGCTTTTTGTTGCTGCTGAATGAATCCTTTTAAAACGCTAATCTAAACAACAACCTAAAAGAACTAAAAAATCTTAGTCTTTTATTGCGATAATTGGATCCTCCTTTTGCAATGTATTAAACATTTGTTCAGAAGCTGCTCTGCAACCACCCAAACATTGCTTCCATAAATCACAATTACTGCAATATTCAGGGATATCCGTTTCCCATTTTTCAGTATAATCGGAAAACAAAATTTCACTTAATTCCTGCTTATAAATATTACCTGCCACAACAGGAGAATGATTACATAAACGCATATTCCCTTCAATATCCAGTGTTAAAGGGCGATTTAATACATTTGCAGAGCAATTCCCAAAGGTAATAGCAGGATAATCAGAAGGATTTAATACACATCGGGGTGTACATACATTTGATGAAATTACAAGATTTAACTTTGAAGACAAAACATTTGCAACATCATAAGCAGACTTCATTTCATTAGGCGATAAAGAAATAGCAATTGGATACTTTAATGCATATCCACCAATATTATAACGATTAAGCATAATACGCTGTAAACCAAGTGAAGCAATAAATGTTAAAGTTTCTTCAAGCACAGCTGCATTAAATTTAGTAAGAACAATTACAGGGACAACGTATCCTCCATTTTCAACAATATACCTGATGGTTTCTTGCGATTTTTTCCATGAACCTGAAAGCTGTGTCATTTCATCGTGAATGTACTCTGTTGAAGAATGTATAGGAATTTCAAACAAGTCAACACCCATATTGATAAGATGCTGATAATCTTCTAATTTACCATAAGTACCATTGGAAATAATCGTAATATTTTTACCTTTCATTTTGCAATACAACGCAACTTCAAGGAATCGTTCTGCCATTAATGGTTCACCACCTGTAAATGCAATATTTTGAATAGCTGCTATTTTAAATAATTTCCTGAGTGTTTTAAGAGATTGCTTATACGAATTGTATTGTAGAAGTTTGCTATCAGGCATTTTCCATATATTATAGCAATACTTACAATTGAGATTGCAGTTACTGGTAATTTCAAAAGCAATATGATTGAGTGATAGTTTCATTTCCCTTGTGTATCTAATGAAAATTTTATTGGCATATTGCATTGCACAGGAACTGGTTTTCTATCTTGATAACTGGTTTTCCATTTCGGCATCAATTTAACAAGCCGAATAGCTTCCTCATCACATTCTTTACTTAGACCTCTTAAAACTTTAACATCGTATATTTTACCATCTTTGCCAACGACAAAAGTTGTATAAACGAGACCTTCAATATTATTGTCTTTTGCAATTTGAGGATATTTCAAATGATTTTTGATAAATTGAATTCGTTTTTTATCTCCTCCGGGGAATTCAGGAGGATCTTCATGGACTAAATAACATGTAATACTACTTATTAAAGCGACTTTATTATTCTGCGTTCTTATTGTATTTTTAGATTTCTTATATGCCTTTTCATCAATTTGATCTGTTTTATCTACAGAAATTGAATCATAACAAGTAATTTCTTCATTGCGTATGCTATCTTTATCATTTACCAAAGTAATGTTATCCGTATTCTTTGATTTGCATCCAGATTGGCTGGTCAAGCCAATTATTAATGCACCAAATATAAGTTTTTTATCTATAAACCGCTTATTTCCTCTGGTAATAAATACCAACAGATTATAATAATAAAATCCTGCTTTGGATAATAACTTATTTCTTTCCATCATCAAGCTTAAATTTTATGGGCATATTAAACTGAACTGGTTTTTCCATTCGTTTTCCAGGTTTCCATTTTGGAATTGTTTTAATTACACGAACAGCTTCTGCATCACATTCTTTACTTATTCCTCTTAAAACTTTAACATCACTAATTTTACCATCATTTTCAATAACAAAACCAACATAAACAGTTCCTTGTATATTACTGTCTCTGGCAATTTGAGGATATTTTAAGTTATCCTTTAAAAACTTCATTAATTTTTCCTCACCACCGGGAAATTCCGGCATTCCCATTGTATAACAAGAAGCTAAAGGATATTCATTCGCATTTAATGTATCAAGTTTTTCTATATTAAGTTCTTTTTTTACAGCTAAATCTATTAATTCAGGTAAAGCTTCATTATTATTTTGTGATGTTTCAATTAAGGGCTTGGGATTATAACAAGTAATAAAGCTAACTGTGCGGTTAGTTTTTATATTAGTTTGCACTTTTTGTGTTTCAGATTGCATTAATGTATCAGCTTTCCCTACAACTGGTTTATAACATAATGTTGCTTCATCTCTAATGCTATCTTTATCATTTACCAATGTATTATTATCCGTATTTTTTGAGTTACATCCATATTGACTGGTCAAGCCAATTATTAATGCACCAAATATAAGCTTTTTATCTACAAAACGCTTATTTCCTCTGGTAATAAATACCAGTAGATTATAATAATAAAACCCTGTTTTGGATAAAAACTTATTTCTTTTCATCATCAAGCATGAATTTTATGGGTAAATTATATTGAACCCTGACATCTTTTCCATTTTGTTTGCCAGGTATCCATTTGGGCATTAATTTTACTACTCTGATTGTTTCTTCATCACAACCATTAGCAATACCTCTTAATATTCTTGGTTTTGTGATACTTCCATCACGTTCTACAATAAAATTCACATAAACTACTCCTTCTACATTGTTTCCTCTAGCCAATTCAGGATATTTAATTGTTCTTTTTAAAAACATTTTTAATGAATCATCTCCAGCGGGGAATTCCGGCATTTGTTCAACGATAGTATATGGTGCAAGAGAATCTTCATTTGTATTGTTTGGCATTACTACAGCATAACACCCCCCATCTTTTGGTGGAGATGGGGACACAGTTACATCATAACAAGATGAAACTGTTATAACTTTTGAAGTTCTTTTATTTGATTGCTGTATCTTTGTTTGAAAATTTGAAGTATCATTTATTTCAACAGCTATACTTTCGTAGCAAGTTGCGCCAACACTTTTTTTAAGACTATCTTTATCAGTATGCAAATCATTAGCATCCTGACTTTTATGCTTACATGCATATTGACTGGAAATACCAACTAGTAAGGCTCCAAATATGAGTTTTTTATCTACAAATCGTTTATTTCCATTTGTGATAAATGCCAGTAAATGATAATAGGAATATCCGAGTTTTGAGAAAAACTTATTTAACTGTTGCATATTAATTTGTAAACAGCAAAAATAAAATAATAGTATTGATAAACAAGAAAAATAAAGTAGAAATTATAATTAAACCTCAACCACTTTATCACTGTTTTTAAATTTCAAATTCTATACAATGAATGGCTTTTTTGAAATTTTAAAATTAAACAGAAGTAAGTTGAAAACACATCGGACATGCGCTATTAAATACGTAACATACTACAATACGTGGCTTTAGTCAGCTATCTTTATCACAATATCATAAATTTTAAAACCAAACTTTTATGATGAAAAATACTGTTAGAACTTTGATTGGTCTAAAGTATAATACTAAATTAATCTTTCAATTCAATTACAATTGCCGGTAGCTTCATATCAACTTCCTTATATTTAGCAATGATATACTCAATATAAATTTTCTTTGTTTTCCCTTCTTTAATTACTCTTTCAATATTTTTTTTCATTTCAGGAGTAAAGAAAGTTGATTTTGACACCAATGATATTAAATCTCCACTAGTCCCAAACAAAGTAAGCGTAAAACTTACTTTGTCAAGTGTATCTTTATCATTTGCAATAACAGTAAGCCGGGATTCTTTAAGCAGTTGGCTTTTTTGAATTTCCATCTTTTCTTCACATTTTTGGTTTCCAAGATAAACATGAATAGAGTTTTCTTTAGTTTGCGAAAACACTAAATTACAAATCATTACAAAAATGACAATCATTAAATTAGTTTTTCTCATTATTTTATTTTTTAAAGGTTTATTAATCTTATATTTGATCTCCATAAATCTACATTCAGTTTATCAAACCTATGAAGTTATTGAAGCTTCATAGGTTTGTAATTTGATTATCTGCATTTAGAAACCAGTTTCGGATTCAAGAGATATAGAATACCCTATCTTATCAATGTTACTATTCCTTTTGCAGTTTTATGATCACCATTAATGTCAATATATCTAACTAACCATACATATACTTCATTCATACAATATTCATTCTTAAATTTTCCATCCCAGCCTTTATATGTATGAGTTTCAAAAACTTGTTGTCCCCAACGATTATATATATACATTTCAAATGTTCCATCTTTTCTGAAAGTACCATCAGGTATGAAGATTTCATTTCTATCAAGTTGATCCTGGTCCGGTGTAAAAGCATTTGGAGCAAAAAATCCATTATTGCCTAGAATTATCATATCTCTTTGTGCAGTATCAGGACATCCCCATTGGTTTTTTACAACCAGTGTAATTAAATGCGAACCTGGAATAGTAAATTTTTGAAGTCCGGGATTCTGTGTTGTATCATCAAGTAAATCAATCTCTCCAAAATTCCATTTCCATTGAGATAAAATATCCCCCGGCAAAACAGTAGAAAGATCTTTAAAAGACACAAAAAAACCTATTTGAGAATATAAATTTGGAGTAGATGTAAAATCAGCGTTTGGTAAAGTATGTACAATTATTTCGCTATTAATTGTATCCTTACAACCTCTAAAATTTGTAATTATTAGTTTAACGGAATCTGTACCTAAATTATGATAAATATGATGAGGATTCTGATAATTAGCAGAATCACCATCGCCAAAATACCAATGCCAGTCAATTATAGAATCTCCGTTTGGAGAAGATAAATCAATAAAATGAGTTTCAATATTTAAACAGGCTGGATCTAAGCTAAAATTAGCAGTAGGTAATGAATCTACTACAACCTGTTTTAATAAACTGTCAGTACAACCAAATACATCCTTTGCAAACAGTTTAACATCGAATGTACCAGCTGTTTGATATAAATGTGCAGTGTCTCTGATGGAAGAATTTAACAATGGCGGACCATCACCGAAATTCCATATCCACTGATTAATAGCAGTATCATGTACCGTTAAATTATAAAAATGCATACTATCACCTAAACATGCCTGAGAATAGTTGAAATGAATATCCGGCAAATCATGAATTGTAATGAAAATGGTAGTATCTTTTTGGCAACTATCGGAATTCTTCACAGTTAATTGCACCCAGTAAGAGCCGGGCAGTAAAAATTTATGAGCTATAGTATCCTTATTTGTAATTATAGAATCGCCATCATCAAAAACCCATTTGTAATAGGCAATACCGGACATTGACGTTGAAGTAGAATAAAAATGAGTCGAATCAGTAAAACAAGTATCTTTCCATGCGAAATTAGCAACAGGTAACGGACGGACTAAAACAGTTTTTATAGTGCTATCGTAACAGCCATTTATATTGAAAACTTTTAGTGTAACCTGATAAGTGCCAGGATGAGGATACTGATGATGAGGATTTTGAGAAAATGCAGAATCACCATCGCCAAACTTCCAGTGCCAGTCAATTACAGGACTACCATGAGGAATTGACAAATCTGTAAAATGAGTTTCATCAAGATAACAAACAGTATCCGCCTTAAACCTGGCAACAGGTAAAGAATCTATAATAATAGTTTTTATCAAAGTATCTATACAACCTAATGTATCTCTTGCAATCAACCTAACATTAAAATTACCAGCGGCTAAATATTTGTGAGCTGTATCTCTGATGGAAGAATATAACAATGGAGGACCATCACCAAAACTCCATATCCATTTTTTAATAATCGTATCATGAACTGTTAAATTATAGAAATGGGTAATACCTCCTATACAAGTCTGAGAATAATTAAAATTAACAAAGGGCAAAGGATGGATGCGAACCCAGATTAATGTATCTTTATGACAACCATTAATATTTGTCACCCTGAGTTTTACAGGATAATCACCCGGTAATGCATACCTATGTATTGGATTCTTCAATATAGAAGTATCATTATCGCCAAAATCCCAAAGATATGAGACTATCGTTTTTGGAATACTGTTAGGTATTGACACTGAAGAATAAAAACGAGTTGAATCCTTATAGCAGGTATCTGAGAATGTAAATTTTGCGACAGGTAAAGAATCAATTTTAACAACTATAGTCGTATCATCCCAACAACCCATTATATTTTTTACTATGAGTCGGGCATTGTAGTTTTGTGAATTGGGATAAGCATGATTTGGATGTCTGAAAAATGCAGTATCTCCATCACCAAACTCCCAATGCCAATAATTATTCGGACTTCCATGACTAATGGATAAATCAGCAAAATGAGTAGAATCATTTAAACAAACCCTGGTCGTTGTAAAATTAGCAGTCGGCAATGAATCTACAATAACCGGTTTTGTTAAACTGGATATACATGCATTAGTATCAGTTACGGTCAGCGTTACATTATAGGTTTTCGCAATTGTATACTTATAAATCGTATCAAAATGCACACAACTTCCTATACCATTTCCTAAATTCCAAAGCCATTTTGTTATAGGGACCGTACTATTGGTTAAATTGAAAAAATGAGTCGGGTCACCTAAACAAGCCTGAGAATAATTAAAATGAACATCGGGCAAATCATGTATAGTAATTTTAATTGTTGTATCATTTTTACACCCATAGGAATTTTGAACAATTAATTTTACATAATAAGTTCCTGGTAATAAATACTTATGTGCAACAATAGAAGAAGTAGTTATGAGGGAATCCCCATCATCAAAATACCATTTATTAATAAAGTTGCTCCCTGCATTTGTAATTGAAATTGAAGTAAAGTGAGTTGAGTCAGTATAACAACTATCTTTCCAGGTAAACATAGGAATAGGTAAAGGACGGACTTTTACTGTATCGGTAATTGAATCTTTACAACCCATGACGTTTATTACTAAAAGCTTAGCAATATAATTTCCGGGATTATCATACAGATGTGCCGGATGTTGATAAGATGCAGTATCTCCATCTCCAAAATGCCAGTTCCATTCAGCTATTGGACTACCATTACCAATGGTTGATAAATCGGTAAATTGAGTCGCATTATGCAAACATATGCTATCTGAAGTAAATTTAGCTTTAGGCAATGAATCTACTTTTACTGATACAGATAAGCTGTCCATACAACCATAAAGGGTGGTTGCTATCAGTTTGGTATTAAAAGTACGAGCTGTTAAATAAAGATGAGAAGTTGTATCTTTAAATACTGAAGTAATCAATGATGGACTACCATCTCCGAATATCCATTTCCAGTTGTTAATGCTATCCGGATTTGGCGTAAGGTTGATAAAATGGGTAGAATCATGTAAGCAAGTTTGTGTATAAACATAGTGAATATCAGGCAAAGGATGAATTGTTACTACAAAGCTGGTGTCATTTGAACAAGCGTCTGGAAAATTAGTAATTGTCAATTTTACAAGATAAGAGCCTGGTAATGAATAATTATTAAATATTGGTTGATAAGGATTATTTGTAGAAGTTGTATGTCCATCACCAAAATCCCAGTAATAACTATCAATATATGTTCCTGGTCTAGAAGTAGAAGTGGAAGTAAAAAAAGTAGTATTATTATAACAGGTGGTGTCACTCCATGTAAAATTAGCAATAGGCAATGGACGGATTATAACAGGTTTTACAACAGTATCCGTACATCCCATTATATTAATAACTATCAGAGTATCATTAAAGGTACCAGATCCTGGAAATTGATGTGAAGGATGCTGATAAGAAGAACTGTCTCCATCACTAAAATGCCAATGCCAGTCATTAATCGGACTTCCATATCCGATTGATATGTCTGTAAAATGAGTCTCGTTATGTAAACAAGCAATATCAGTTGTAAAGTTAGCAAAAGGCAATGAATCTACTTTTACAGCTTGAGTTAGGCTATCAATACATCCAAAACTATTAGTTGCAATTAATTTAACAGGGTATGAAGTAGCATATTGATATTTATGTGCAGGGTTTTTTAATGTAGAAGGAGATGGTTCTCCAAAATTCCATTTCCAGCTACAACTATTGGTATCACTGTTTGTTAAATTTGTAAGATTATAAAAATGCATTAAATCACCTAAACAAGTTTGTGAATAATTAAAATGGACATCCGGTAAATCATGTATAGTTACCATAAAGCTGGTATCATTTGAACAAGAGTCTACAGAATTAATGATTGACAATTTTACAAGATAAGAACCTGCTAATAAATATTCGTGAGATTGAACAGGACTAGGAGTATTTATAAGGGGTGTACCATCACCAAAATCCCAGATATAGCTGGTAATATATGTTCCGGGTCTTGTAGTAGAAGTAATTGAATTAAATATAGTAATCTGTTTATAACAAGTATCTTTCCATGTAAAATGAGGAATTGGTAATGGACGGATTATTACATGTTTTTCAACTGAATCTGCACAACCCATCATATTGATTACTTTCAGTTTAGCCTGATAAGTATTTAAAAAAGGATATTGATGTGATGGATGCTGGTAAAAAGAACTGTCTCCATCTCCAAAATACCAATGCCAATCAACAATAGAATCACCAAATCCTATTGTAGATAAGTCTGTAAAATGAGTTTCTCCATGTAAACAGTTTATATCACTTGAAAAATCAGCATGAGGCAATGAATCAACTTTTACCGGTAAAGTAATACTGTTTGAACAACCTATAGTATCTTTTCCTATCAGGTTCACAAAATAAGTTCCGGCATTTGAAAATGTATGTGTTGGATTCATGGTATTACTGCCGGGTGAAGGAGGATTATTAAAATTCCAAACCCATGAAGACATTAGAGTATCGTGAATTGTAAGATTAATGAAATGCGTAGGATCCCCTAAACAAGTCTGTGTATAATTAAAGCCAAGCTCAGGTAAACTATGTATCTTAATTTTTATGACAGTATCATTGATACAGCTATCTGCATTTACAACAGTTAATCTAACCCAATAGTAGCCGGGTGAGGAATACGGATGCGTAATATTTTGACTAATAGCAGAAATTACAGGAGATCCATCTCCGAAATCCCAAGTATAACTTAGTATACTACTTCCAGGACTTGTAGATGTTGAGTGAAATTTAGTAACATCATTGATACATAAATTGGTATCGGTAAAATTAACGACAGGCAAAGGATTAATCGTTAATGGTTTAATAATTTTATCTTTACAACCCATCAAGTTGATAACCTCCAGTGTATCCATATAAGTACCGGAATTAGGATATTGATGTTGAGGGTGTTGATAAAAAGCACTGTCACCATCTCCAAAATACCAATGCCAGTCAACAATAGGACTACCATTTCCAATTGTTGATAAATCAGTAAAATAAGTATCATTATGAAGGCAAGCTTTATTACTGGTAAAATTAGCAATAGGCAATGAATCAATTTTAAAGGTTTCAGATATTGTATCAGAACAGCCATTTACATCAATTCCAATGAGACTGAGATTATATGAGTATTGAGGAGGAGGATATAAATGAAGCGGATTTTTAATTGAATCTATAGAACCATCCCCAAATATCCACTTCCACTTTGTAATATTATAAGGTATAGTATCTGACAAATTTACAAATTGAGTAGTATCCCCCATACAGGTTTGAGTATGCCACAAGAATAAATTTGGCAAAGGATAAATTGTAACAACAATCGTTGTGTCATCGGTACAGTGATTTGAATTGAAAACTGTATGCTTTACATAATAAGTTCCGGGGAATTGATACTGATGATTAAAATCAGGATAAACAGAATTCCAAATACCGCTACCATCCCCAAAATCCCATGAATAATTCAAAATAGTTGATGATGTTTGTGTAATAGCGCTTGAGTGAAACTGGGTTATATCATTTAAACAATGCTTTATATAAGTAAAATTAGCAATAGGTATTGAATCAATCTTTACTTGCTTGACGATTGTATCATTACAACCTCTTATATTGGTTATAATTAATTTCACATTGTAAGTTCCCGGAGAATCAAACTGATGTCCCGGATGCTGGAAAAACGAAAAGCTGCCATCTCCAAAATCCCAGTACCAGTCAGTAATATCACCTCCATAACTTACAGAAAGATCAGTAAAATGAGTTACATCATGAAAACAAATACTGTCGAATTTAAAGTTTGCAATTGGCAATGTATCTACATTTATCGGCAGCGTTAAACTATCCATACAACCAAATGAATCAATACCAATAAGCGTTACATCATAAACACCAGCCAATTGGTATTTATATACAGGGCTTATTACATTGGTTGCATGATAATTGTCACCATATATCCACTTCCAGTAAGGAATATGATTTGTATCCGAAAGATTAATAAATCGGGTTGGATCACCCAAACATCCTCTTATATAATTAAAATGAATTTCAGGTAGCGGACGAATAGAAACCTTTATAATAGTATCTTTTGAACAGCCAAATGAATTTGTAATGGTAAGTTTTACATAATAATTACCCGGGAAATGGAAAAAATGCGAAATGTTTACTGCATTCGTTATTTTGATAGTACCATCCCCAAAATTCCAGGTATATTTTGTAATAGTAGTACCAGGACTTGTAGAAGATAATGATGTAAAATGTGTAGTATCACCCATACAGGTATCACTTAGAATAAAATTAGCGACATTCATTGGATGGTTAACATATACCTGTTGAATAACAGTATCTTTACAGTTCTTTGCATTGGTAACAATTAAGGTTGCATTGTAAACTCCTGCTGCATTGTAAGGATATAAAACATCGTGATAATATGCAGCATTACCATCACCGAATTGCCAGTACCACGAAATATTAGGACTGCCATGCCATTCGGAAGTATCAATAAATGAAGTAGCAGAATTAAAACAAGCAGTATCCGTAATAAATCTGGCCACAGGAAGTGAATCTACTACTACAGTATCTGTTTTATAAGCAGTACACCCCAATGTATCAGTTATTTGAAGCGTTACAGGATTAAATCCCGGATTTGAAAACTGAAATGAAGGATTATTTATATTTAATATTGTATTAAACGGTGTAAACGTCCATTTAACAGTTTCAACCAATAATACACTATTCGTTAGATTAACAAAATGTGTACTGTCATGCAGACAAGCCTGAGAATAGCTGAAATTAACTTCAGGAGTCGGATAAATGATTACAGCAATTGTAGTATCACTTAAACAAGAGTCGGCATTCATGATAGTTAACCTTACCAGATAAGTGCCCGGAACAGCATAAACATGCTTAGGATTTTTAAGTGTAGAAGTAGAATCTATTCCATCTCCAAAATTCCATAACCAGGAAACTACAGGAGAAGCATAACCCAAATTCGTAAAGGTAAATTGAGTGAAATCGTGCAAACAGGTATTTTCATGAGTAAAATTTACCGGTTGCGTTTTAAAAACAATATGATGAGATACTGTATCAGTACAACCTTTTTGATTTCCAACAATCAGTGTTGCTATATATGGATAAATGTAAGAATAGGCATGATTAGGATGCTGAATCAATGAAATACTTCCGTCATCAAAAGACCAATGCCATAAATTATTAACACTTCCATGATGTTCAGATTTATCTGTAAATTGAGTCCCGCTGTTCATGCAAACGGTATCAAAATCAAAATGAGCTACAGGTAAAGAATCAACCTCAATTTCTATGATTTTTTGTGCAGTACATAAATTAGTATCCGTTACTGATAATATGACATTATATTTTTTAGCTAAAGTATAATAATGTTTAGGATTCCAGTTTGTACTATCATAATGATTGTCTCCAAAATTCCATTTAAACTTTATGATGGGGATATTACTAAATGTTAAATTAGTAAATTGAGTAGAATCTCCCAAACATGTTTGACTATAAGTAAACATTATTTTTTGTAATGGACTAATAATCAATTTTATAATTGTATCTTTCTGACAATGGTTTGAATTCGTAATTTGTAATTTCACAAAATAAGTTCCTGAAGTATTGTATACATGACAAGGATTTTGTAAAGTTGAAGTATCTCCATCTCCAAAATGCCATAACCATGATATTAATGTAGTTCCCGGGCTGGTAGTTGACCAGGGAGACGAATTAAAACAGGTGGTATCATTAAAACAAGTACCGGGATTATTAGAAAATTTAAAATTTGCATAAGGCAAAGGATTTAAATATACTTTTTTGCTAATGCTGTCTTTACAACCCATCTGATTAACAACCAACAACTTGACATGAGTTGCTGTATCATTCAAAAAAGTATGCACAGGGTGTTGAGTGAATATATTTATACTGTCGCTGAATGTCCAATGCCAGTAATTATTAGCAGAGCCATGACTTAGAGAACTATCATGATATTGAACAGAATTTTTCAGACAAACTGTATCTGTATAAAAATTGGCTTTTGGTAAGGAATCTACCACCACATTTTTTACAATTTTATCCCTGCATAAATAAAGTGAATCTGAATTCGAACTTGTTATTGACAAACTAACCTGATAGGTTTTAGGAGTACTAAAGAAATGTTTTGGATTTTTTAAATTAGAATGTTGCGATCCATCACCAAAATCCCAGTCCCAGCTATTGATTGTATCATAAATATAGCTACTCAAATCATTAAAGAAAGTTGTATCGCCGAAACATACTCTTGTATAAGCAAAATTTGCAGAAGGTGAAGGAACTACATGCAACTGTTTCATTACATTATCTGTACACCCATTGGTATCAGTAACTGTTAAACTGATATAAAATATCCCATAAGACTGATAATGATGTTTAGGATGTTGTAATGTTGAAGTTCCACCATCTCCAAAATCCCACTCCCATTTATTAATATGAGAAGCTGTGACTGTGCTTAAATCTGTTAATTCCAATGTATCAAGCTGACATATAGTATCCAAAAAATAAAAATCAGCCAGCGGTATATGATTGACAATTATTTGTTTTATAGTATCATCCTTACAACCCATTGCATTGCTAACAGTAAGTTTAACATTATAGTTATACTGTGTAGGATTAGTGAAGGTATGAGAAGGATTTTGTATATTTGCCTGTGAAATACCATCAAAATCCCATAGCCAGCTTACATTATTGCTGCCATGATGTTGAGATAAATCTGTGAAAAGTGTAGGCATATTTAAACAAGTATCTGCATACACAAAATTAGCCACAGGCAATGAATCAACAATTACAGGCTGAGATATACTATCCTTACAACCTAAATCATCAATAACAATCAACTTAACATTAAAAGTATTTGCCGTCAGGTATGAATGAATTGGATTTGCTTGAATTGATGTTGAATTATCTCCAAATCTCCAGAGCCAATTACCAATATTTGTCGGATGATTCGTTTGATTGATAAATTGAGTGTTCTGGTTCAAACATGTTTGCGAATAGCTAAAATGGACATCCGGCAATGGATAAATAGTAATTAAAATAATGGTATCATCTGAACAATAATTTGAATCAGCTGCTATAAAATTCGTGACAGTGAGTTTTACATAATAGCTTCCCGGAGCATTGAATATATGAATTGGATTTGGTAAATTTGAAGTTATTCCATCCCCGAAATCCCAGCTATATGAAGCCAATATCCCTGATTGAGCCGTTGATGTTGAATAAAAATGTGTAGGACTATTATAACAGGTATCCTGATAAATAAAGTTAGCAAAAGGAAGTGAATCAATTTTTACTGATTGAGATATTGTATCACTACAGCCCATCGTATTTACAACAATAAGTTGCGCATTGTAAATCTGAGGATTCAGATAACTATGATTAGGATGTTGGAAAAATGCAGTATCTCCGTCTCCGAATTCCCAATGCCAGAAATTAATTGCACTTCCATGTGATTCAGATAAATCGGTAAAATAAGTAGCATCGTTCAAACAAACTGTATCGGTTTTAAATTTAGCAACAGGCAATGAATCAATGATTACTGCCAGCGTCAAGCTATCACTACAACCTAAATCGTCTGTAGCAATCAACTTTGCATTAAAAGTATCAGCTGCCGGATATTTATGAGCTGGATTCATCTGTATTGAAGTTGAATTATCACCGAATTTCCATAGCCAATTTGCAATATTAGTCGGGTGTACCGTTTGATTTGTAAATTGAGTATTCAGATTCAGACATGTTTGAGAATAGCTAAAATGGACATCCGGTAAAGGATTAATGGTAATCATTATCATTGTATCATCTACACAGCCATTTGAATTTGTAATTGTTAAGCTTACTGAATAATTTCCCGGCAATGCGTAAATATGAACAGGATTTGGCAATTCAGATATTGAATCTATCCCATCTCCAAAATTCCATAAATAAGAAACGA
>JBMOKG010000241.1:0-1936 GCA_049315385.1 Bacteroidales bacterium | reverse complement strand
TAGCAACTTGTCTTGGGCAATTAATGTATTACTATCGTTTTCCTGATCACGGAAAAGGTTCTTATTCTTATACACATAGTGTTTATGGAAATCTTTCGGCTGATTATGAAAATACAAATTACAGATGGGATGAAATGTGCGACGAACCTACAAAACCCAATGTTGCTATTAGTGACTTGATTTCGCAAAGCGGAATAGGTGTTGATATGCAATACAGTGCTAATAGTTCAGGAATGTATAATCATTCTGCAGCTTATGTGTTAAAAACTTATTTTAAGTATTCCCCCTCAGTTCGATATGTTTTTCGCGACAGTACTAATTTGAGATGGGATAGTTTAATAGTAAACCAATTAAATAAAAAAATGCCACTCTATTATGCAGGCTGGTCGGTACCAAATATTAATGGACATGCTTTTGTATGTGATGGTTATCAAGATACAACTTATTTCCATTTTAACTTTGGTTGGGGTGGAAATTCTGATGGTTATTTTTATTTGAATGCATTATCACCTGGTGGGAGTAATTTTAATCTTGCTCAGGAATTAATTGTTAACATTTATCCTGATACAGCTTTATATTCTTATCCAACTTTTTGTAGTGGACAAAAAACATTAGCTTCAGTGGAAGGAAGTATAGAAGATGGCAGTGGACCTCTTGCTAATTATCAAGCAAACAGTAATTGTTCGTGGCTTATAAAACCCATTGCTGATTCTGTGTCATCGATAAGTTTTAATTTCAGTTATTTAAATACAAAATCCAATCATGGCATTGTGAAGATTTACAAAGGCAATAACAGTTCAGCACCTTTAATAGGTTCATATTCAGGCGATAGTATTCCTTTATCACTCACACTAAACACTAAACAAGCTTTTGTAAGTTTTACATCTGATATTGATTCTATAAAACCAGGTTTTTTTATCAATTACAATGCTGCTACACCTAATTATTGCACTGGTTATAAAACATTAATTGCTACTTCTGGGAATTTTACTGATGGCAGTGGCAACAAAAAATATAATTCTAATACTTATTGCAAATGGCTTATTTCGCCCAATACTCCAACAGGGAGTATTACTTTGCATTTCAATAATTTTTCAACAGAAACGAATAATGATATTTTAAGAATAAGAAAAACATTCCCTGATACTATAGTTGCAACTTTCTCTGGGAACACAATTCCTCCTAATTATACTGTAAATGCTGAAGAGATAGTTGTTGAATGGATTACCGATTATCAAAATGAGTTTGATGGCTGGGATATTAGCTATACATCTTCAGGTGTAGGAATAAATGAAATTTCAGGTATCGGAAACGTATTTATATATCCCAATCCTGCTGATAAGTTTTTAAATATTTTAATGAATATTAATGAAAATCAAAATATTCATTGTGAAATATACTCAATAGAAGGGAAATTAATTTATTCTGAAAATTGGTATAATCTACATGGAAAAACCAATGAATTTATTGATTTGAAAAATATACAATCAGGTATTTACATATTGCAGTTGAGCAATGATAAAAAAGAAGTTTCGAGGCAAAAAATAATATTAAAGTAAATCCATATTTTTTCCTTTATTGGCAATATTGAGAATTTATGTATAAATACTCTAAATGTATTAAAAAATTCTGAAAGTTCTTGAATATTCATATTAACATCCTAATTTTGTTAGGTTTATAAATAATGAATTTATTTTTGATAATTTGTAATCTCCATCTAAGATTGAGAAAAGGAAATAGTCAGTACATAAAATGATAATGCGATTCTTTCATAACTCAATTTTTGTTATTAAAGAATCGCATTAGTTAAAATCAAACAATATATATTAATGAATGATAACTTTAGCTGTTTGATAATCAATATCTTTTTATCTCTAATTCAAGAAACAATAACTTATTCAGCAATTATATAAATAGAATTAATCCCTTTTACGGC
>JBMOKG010000051.1:0-33818 GCA_049315385.1 Bacteroidales bacterium | reverse complement strand
GATTGATAACACCAGGCTCGAGTACATCTGGTGCATATACTGTATCTTATACAATTGCAGCATCAGGAGGTTGTCCTGAAGTAGTGGCAACAACTAATGTAAACATAACATCACCTCCTACAGCCAGTATAACATATACAGGATCACCCTGGTGTACCTCTTCAACAACTCAAGCAGTAACATTAACAGGTACAGGAGCGTATACGGGTGGTGTTTATAGTTCAACAACCGGATTAGCAATTAATACAACAACCGGATTGATAACACCAGGTTTGAGTACATCCGGTACATATACTGTAACTTATACAATTGCAGCATCAGGAGGTTGTCCTGAAGTAGTGGCAACAACTAATGTAACCATAACATCACCGCCAACAGCTAGTATAACATATACAGGATCACCCTGGTGTACCTCTTCAACAACTCAAGCGGTAACATTAACAGGTACAGGAGCGTATACGGGTGGTGTTTATAGTTCAACAACCGGATTAGCAATTAATACAACAACCGGATTGGTAACACCAGGTTCAAGTACTGCTAATACTTATACAGTAACTTATACAATTCCTGCATCAAGCGGTTGTCCTTCTGTTCAAACAAATTTTTCTATAACTATTAACCCAAAACCAATTACATCACCAATTTGGCACGATTAAAAAAAATAGAAAAAATGATAATTGTTCGATCGTTTTTTCTTAACTTTTAGACGATAAGAAAATAATTAATGCGAAAACTTTTTATTATAATATTATTACTAATAATCTCGATAAGTGGGATGGCTCAGATAATTGACACTGTTTGTGTTAATGCTGTCAGAACTTATCATGTGCAAAAACATTTGCATTCTATATATTACTGGCATGTAACCGGATGTATACCAACTTCTCCTTTAAGTTTAGATAGTATAAATGTTCAATGGGGTAATGTTAGTGGACCGTTTCAAATTTATGTTTTCGAAAAAGATACTATAACTGGTTGTACAGGAGATACTGTTTTTGGCGAGGTTTTAGTAAAACCCATTCAGTTGATAAGTCTTAAAGGGCGAAAAACGATTTGTTACGGCGATACAGTTTCTTTAACTGTATTAAATTCAATATCTTGTATTTGGAGTACTGGAGATGTTACGAATACTATCATTCAGCAACCGGTTTCAAATGCTCAGTATTGGGTAAAAGCAAGCAGAGAATGCGGTCCTGATACTACCATTAATCATAATGTTACAGTACTGAAGCCAATAGCTGATTTTTCATATATTCCGGAGCAACCTTATGCAGGTGAAATTATAAATCTTTCTTACACAGGTGGTTCATCTATTAGTGCTTATAAATGGTATTATGAGAATAATGTATTATTTTCTTCATTGAAAAATCCAGCATATCTTATACAAAATTCTGAAAAATCCATAATTTGTTTAAATGTAACGGATACATTTGGTTGTCCGGATGATATATGCAAAACAATTTATACCAGTGGTGATATCAATATCTGGATTCCCAATTCGTTCACACCCAATGGTGATGGAATTAATGATAAATTTAAAGCAGAAACAGTTTCAAATCTAAAAACATTCACTATTTATATATATAATCGTTGGGGACAGTTAGTGTTTTCAAGTAACAATATTAATGCAGCATGGTATGGGGACTATAATGGCAATGAAGCTCAGCAGGGCGTCTATACCTGGACAATTTTATATCAATCTGCGAATGATCCCCGTCAGATTATTTACAGGAAAAACGGGCATGTAACATTAATAAAATAAGTCTTTTAAATAGAATATTTTTTATTCTTCCGCTACTGCTCCACCTTTAAATAAAAGAGATTTGTATTTTAGGGAAGGTGAATTTATAAATTCACCTAAACCTAATTTTTCCCATTTCTCATCAACTGCTTTGATGGTTGCTTCGTCAACTACTACTACATTAGGCCAGGGTCGTTTAAAATTATCATATTGAAGCGTTTTATGTGTTCCATCAATCACAAGTACAGGATATTTTTCACCATCTTCTTTTAAAGGAAAAAATGCATCTCTTTCAGGATCTATATTATTGGCAAACAACCATACAACATCTTTGAAATCGTTTAGATTAACATTTTCATCCATCCATATAATAGCTTTGTAACCTTTTATCCATCCATCTTTGAGTAGCTGTGTTGTTAGCTTTCTGATAACTCCTTTACGGCTTTTAACAACGCTTAATAATAAAAAAGCGAAGCCTTCTGTATGCAAACTTTTGATAGCTTTAATTTCCTGTAAAACCTGCAAAATACTTTCTTCATTTACATGAATTGGATTATTGAGGTCAATATCGGATAAGATTTCTTCAGCAGTTTTTATAGTTGCATCAATTCCCAGTTTACTGCCATATGCAAATCGTGAACTGGAATGATCCAATACATCTACAGGACCTTTAGAAAAATGAATATCCAGAGCAGGAGTTACATTTGTTGTTATTGCTTTCAGAACATCTGAATAATTATGAATGTCAATATCTCCATCTACAGTGATTAATATCTTGTTAAACATCATTTGTCCGGCTCCCCATAATGCATTCATTACTTTTATTGCATGACCGGGATAGTCTTTCTTGATTTTAACTATTACAATATTGTGAAACACACCTTCAACCGGCATTGCCATATCAATAATCTCCGGAAGCATTGCCATACGGATTGGAGTGAGGAAAATTCTTTCTGTAGCCTTTCCGATATATGCATCTTCCTGAGGTGGAATTCCTACAATAGTGGCAGGATAAACTGCATTTTTCCGGTGTGTAATACAACAAACGTGAAACTTAGGGTAATAATCCTGTAAGGAATAATATCCTGTATGATCACCAAATGGTCCTTCGATGACAAGATCTTCCATGGGATCCACATATCCTTCAATTACAAAATCAGCATCATACGGAACTTCTAAATCATTTGTAATACATTTAACCAATTCTACCTTTTGTTTGCGTAAAAAACCTGCAAGCATGTATTCATCCACATTATCAGGTAGAGGTGCTGTTGCTGCATAAGTATATGCCGGATCTCCACCCAGTACAACCGATACAGGCATCCTTTGATTCAATTTTTTGTATTCGTGATAATGCCGGGCTGAATTTTTATGCAAATGCCAGTGCATACCTGTTGTATTCTGATCAAAAACCTGCATGCGGTACATACCAACATTACGTTTTCCAGTGATAGGATCTTTCGTTGTAACAACTGGTAAAGTGATAAATGGACCACCGTCGTGTATCCAGCATTTCAGAACAGGAAGTATTGTTAAATCAGGCTGATGAATGATAACCTCCTGACATTCACCCTTGCCTTTTTTAAGTTTAGGCATCCATGAAGCTATATTTCCCAACATGGGTAACATTCGTAGTTTGTCAGTAAATGAAGTAGGAGAGGAAGTTAATTGAAGGAAAATTTCTTCAATATTTTTGCCAATTTCATCAAGACTTTTAACAGATAATGCGATACACATTCTTTTATAAGAACCCATTGAATTAATCAATACAGGGAAATCTGTTCCTGTATTTTCAAATAAAAGTGCTTTTCCTCCTGCTTTTGAAACTCTATCTGTAATTTCTGCAATTTCAAGTTCAGGAGAAACAAATTCTTTGATTCTAATCAATTCTCCTGCTTCTTCTAAAGTTTGTATAAAATGGTGAAGGTTTTTGTAAGACATAAAATGGATAAAGTATAAAGTATAAAGGATAAAGGATAAGGTGGAAAAGAAAGATTGAGAATAATTAATTATTTAATTATATGTACCCTAACTTGAATTTATTTTCCAAATTCAGTTCTAATGGTAATATATTCAGGATAAGGGAAAGTCATATTACCTATAACAACCGATGGTTTTGCTTTGAGAGCAATGCGTGTTGGTTTGTTGCCAGTTCCTGAAAGATTTAGCCCGAAATTTATGATTGCATTTGCTGATTTTCCTGATAAAACTTTGTTTAAATCAAAAGTAAGTGTCAAAGGCATCATAGAAGTTTGATTGTTTGGTAATACTTCAATTCTTCTGTTTAAGTTACCTCTTGTCATTTCAATGTCATCAATCAATAATATCCATTCCATGCCATTCATGACAGCTTTTTGAGTATTTGGATTTTTAACTTCTACATTTAATGTGAAGTCTAAAGGAAACTGATTGCTAGCAAATGCTGCTGTTAATTTGGCAGCATCCAGTAACGTTAAATCTGAAAGTTTTTGAGCTTTTTGAACATTTACTCCTGCCAGACGAATATTTTCTACGTTATTTAAGCGAAAATCGCATTTAGCAAAATTGTACATACTTGAAACATCTTTTAAAACATCACATGATGAAACAAGAATCACAAAAGATAAAATGATTAATTTAGATTTGTTCATATTCATTTATATTAAGTTAACAATGATAATTTATAGAATTAAAAAGAGTTTTAGGAACAAAAACTTAGATTTATTTGTTTTTCACTTTAACAATCATACCAGCAAAAACGAGATTTTCATCCTCATAAATTGTTAGATAATAATTGCCTTCATGCATACCATCAAAAGAGATTTTAAATTTACTTAAACCACCTTGAACATCTTTATAATCCTGAGAACTGAGTTTTTCACCCATACTTCCAAGTAAATCACATTTTAGATTAGCAGCATGTTCAAGCTTAATTTCAACATTTACAAAATCAACTGTAGGATTGGGGAAGATTTTCACTTTTTCATCACCGGTAATTTTTGTATTACCTGAAACATTCGAAGATAAACAAGTATTTATAGCCTGATCAAATCCATGAACTGATATTGGATTGTTAAGGTTCCAATGCATTGTTTTATCGCCCGGGCAAATGACAGCATAGGTTGGGAAACCAATTATTCCCATCTGTGTTTGTAATAAATTTAGCACACTATCTCCAAATCCTTCAATACCAGCACATGGAAAATGTACATTGTAGTTATTAATAAACTGATTGATAATATGATTGCTATCTGAATTGGATATTCCCCAAAATATAACATCATTTTGATTACTTCCATGAAACAAGAAAGCAGAATCTATAAATGGTGTATTACTCAGACATGAACCGCAACTAACCTGAAACAAATCCAGTACAACTGTTTTACCTTCACTTAAAGCCTTATATAAGTGCAATGTATCATGATTTGTTGTTATGATTTTGAAATCAGGAGCCAATGGAATATTTACATTCTTTTGAGCATAAATATTGAGGGAAATAATTGATAAAAGAGATGTTATAATGAATTTGAACATGTATAATCTACTTATGTTTTTAGTTGTACAAAGATAATTATTAAAAGGATAGAATTTATGAGCTTTACTATATTATTATAAATTTTAAAGTTTTTTAACCAACAATAATACTAACGCATATATTTTCACAGTATTATTAAAATCGATTATAAATTAAATATAAAAAACCATTTTAAAACTAATTGAGTATTCAAATATTTTCATGATTTTTGGATTCATTAAATAGAAGGGCTGAATTTAAATACGAAATAATTTCCATCACACTATTTGCATCAAACCATTTTATATCTTCATAACGTCTGAACCAGGTGAGTTGTCGTTTGGCATACCTTCGGCTGTTTATTTTTATTTTTTCTATAGCAGATTCCTGACTGTATTTTCCTTCTAAAAATGCAAATATTTCTTTATAACCAACAGTATTTAATGCATTAAAATCTTTGTATGGTAAAAGGCTTTTTACTTCTTCAATTAAACCCATTTCAATCATTAAATCAACTCTATTATTGATATTAGAATATAATAATTCCCTTTCTCTGTTAAGTCCGATTTTAATAATATTAAATGAACGGGGAGAGTGTTGATGGATTCGAAGAGATGAAAAGGTTTTACCCGTAGTTAAGCAAACTTCGATGGCTCGCATCAGTCTTTTAGGATTCGCTAAATCTACTTCATTATAATAAACAGGATCAAGTATTCGAAGTTGAGACCTTAATGCATCAATACCTTCATTTGCAAATAACTGCTTAATATCTTCACGAAGTGTTATTTCCGGATCAGGTAACTCATCAATACCTTTGCAAACCGCATCTATGTATAAACCGGAACCACCGACTAATACCGCCATATCTTTAGTTGTGAAAATTTCTTCAAGACATTGCAAGGCTTCAGTTTCGTATTTTGAAACATTGTAATCTACATTAATGCTCAGATTTCCAATAAAATGATGTTTAGCTGCCAATAATTCTTCGGGTGATGGACTTGCAACTCCAATGCTTAGTTCACGAAAAAATTGTCTGGAATCGGCAGAGATGATTTCTGTGTCGAATTGCCGGGCAACTTTAATAGCCAAATCGGTTTTACCAACAGCGGTAGGTCCGATAATAACTATAAGGGTTTTGGCTTTCTTATTCAAAATTATATTATTGTATGCTTATATTTATTTTATGACTTAAAATAAGAATACTGACAGCTTTGTTATAAACAAATAAACTTACTTTGCTTTCAGCCCCAGTTTCTCTCCTTCTCTCAGCATTAATGCCCAGGCTTCATCATGTTCATTGTGAATGATTCCATCAAGAATTGCATCCTTGATTATGTTTTTGATTATTCCAATTTCTTTACAGGGTTGTAAATCAAATACCTGCATAATATCTTCTCCGCTCACCGGTGGTTGAAATTTACGTACGCGGTCTTTTTCTTCTATTTCTTTCAGTTTTTCACGTACTATTGCAAAATTTCTCAGGTATTTACTGACTTTCGCTGAATTTTTCGAAGTAATATCTGCTTCACAAAGCAGCATTAAATCTTCCACATCATCGCCTGCTTCAAACAATAATCTTCTGACAGCAGAATCAGAAACTATATCTTCAGCAAGTACAATCGGGCGTAAATGAAGTAATACTAATTTTTCTACATACTTCATCTTTTCATTCATAGGTAGTTTCATTCTGCGAAAGATACGGGCAACCATTTTAGAGCCTATAAATTCATGAGAATGAAATGTCCAGCCAATACCTTTTACATATTTTTTTGTCTGTGGCTTAGCAATATCATGTAAAATAGCAGACCAGCGCAACCATAAATTATTTGTATTTTTTGATAAATTATCCAATACTTCAAGCGTATGATAGAAATTATCCTTGTGCCCTTTCCCCTCTATGTATTCAGCTCCTTTTAGTTCAAGCATTTCAGGGAAAATAAGTTGTAATAAACCAGTTTCCATTAATAAAATAAATCCAATGGAAGGTTTTGGTGACAATATAAGTTTGTTTAGTTCCTCTGCAATTCTTTCACCGGAAACAATTTCTATCCGGTTTGCATTTCTTGTAATTGCTTTTAACGTTTCCTCTGCGATTGTAAAGTTTAATTGAGAAGCAAAACGAATTGCCCGCATCATTCTCAAAGGATCATCAGAAAAAGTAATATCAGGATCAAGTGGAGTACGAATGCATTGATTTTCTATATCTTTAACACCATCAAAAGGATCGAGTAAACAACCAAAATCTTCTTTGTTTAAGCTGAATGCCAATGCATTAATTGTGAAATCACGACGATTCTGATCATCTTCCAAAGAACCGTTTTCCACGCTTGGTTTACGGGAATCTGTCAGGTATGATTCCTTACGTGCTCCAACAAATTCAATTTGCCAGTTTTTATCTTCGTAATAATAATGAAACATTGCAGTTCCGAAGTTTTTAAAAACATTTACAATAATGTTGCTATTAATTTTTTGAGCAACTTTTTGGGATAACTCAATTCCACTACCTATAACAACAATGTCTATATCTACAGAAGGACGTTTCATGATGATGTCACGTACATATCCTCCAATTACATAGCATTTTACCTGCATTTCTTCTGCAACTTCGGAAACAATTTTAAAAACAGTATGATTTAGATTATTTTTCAAAAGCATTGATATATTTAATGCAAAAGTAGTATAAATATAGGAATTAATTAGAGAATTTGAGAAGAAGCAGCATCAATTTTATAATCTCTGATTTTCTTTATCTGAAAATATACAAATGTTTTGTACGTTTGTTGAGGAATTTTAAAACAATAATTGATGAAAGAAACCAATCAAAAACAATCAGTTAATATCTATTTGATATTTTTCTTTGTGCTGGCCGGAATATTTTTGCGTATACTCTGGGTTAATGATATGGAATGGAAAGGGGATGAGCGGATAATGTATAAAGCTGCCGTCAAAATCGCTGAAACCGGAGAATTACCCGCTACAGGAATGAAAAGTGGCGGAGGAATTGAAAATCCGGGTTTAAGCATGTGGGTTTTTGGCTTTATTGCAAAATTTACGACTGATCCGGTTAAGATGGTTAGCATAGTGACTTTTTCAAACATTATAGCATTATTGGGTTTTTTAATTCTTGCATTAAAAAAATTCAAAGCTGATGATCGTGAAATCTGGCTTTGGGGTATTGCTTTGGCAGCTGTAAGTCCTATGGCTATTCTCTTTTCAAGGAAATTATGGGCACAGGATATTTTGCCTATGCTTACTTTCTTGATAATACTTGGTCATCAATACAGACATAAGCCTTGGGGCGCTTTTATATGGGGATTTATCGGTGCAATTGTTGGACAGATTCATATGAGTGGTTTTTTCTTCGCTTTTGGTCTTTTTGCTTTCACAGCTGGATATGATTATAAAAATAAATTGAAATCAAATTGGATATTCTGGATACTTGGAAGTGCAATAGGAGCAATTGGCTTAATTCCCTGGATTTTGTATTTCGTTCATCATACCGGTGATTCTACTTTAAGCATTCTGCATATTTTTCAGTTTAATTTTTTTATTTACTGGTTTATTGATCCAACTGGATTGAATATAACTTATACTTTACGCGAATCTATTTATCAATATATTTCTTATCCTTGGGTAAATGGGATAAATACTTATTTGGTAGCTTTGATACACATTGGTTTAGTCGTAATTGCAGGCTTTGTAATTATTGGGATTGTGAAACTTACAAAAAAAACTTATTTCTTATTTCGTAATCATAAATTGATTAAAGAGATTATAGAAATTAAAGAAAGCAATACTTTTTATCTGCTGGCAATTTTATTGGGATTAGGTATTGTGATGACATTAAGTTGTATATGGATACAGCCACATTATTTGATTATCGCATTTCCTTTTCCTTATATTTTTGTGATGAGGATGTTATATCCTAACTTTCGTCTGATGATGGCGGCACTTATTCTTCAACTTTTGTTATCAATTACTTTTCTTGGTTTTATTCATCAAACACAAGGAACAACAAATAGTGATTATTGCAAAACTTATGAATATAAAATAAATCATAATCAATTTTTAAAGCAATAATATGCTGATTGTATATTTTACTCAGGGGAAACAAATATATAATAATTCTTATTCAATTAAATTGTAATTGGTAATTTGTTGAAATTTAATTTATTAAATAATAATTCGTCGATTTGTGTTTTGTAAATGAAATGTAAATAATATACAATAAAAATTATTTTTCCTTGTTGGAAATATGAAAATCTATTGTAATTTTGACGCGGATTTTAAAACAAAAAAACACATACTAAAACATTAGAAATATGGGAAAAAGAACAATTGTAGCAATGCCAGGTGATGGTATTGGAAAAGTAGTACTTGATGAAACAATAAGAGTATTAAATGCAGCTGGTTTTGATGCTGAATATGTGAATGGTGATATAGGTTGGGAGTATTGGTGTAAAGAAGGTAATCCATTGCCCGACAGAACTATAGAATTGCTTGAAAAACATAAAGTTGGCTTGTTTGGTGCAATTACTTCAAAACCAAAAGACAAAGCAATGGCTGAGCTGGCACCTGAGTTAAAAGATAAAGGATGTGTTTATTATAGTCCGATTGTTGCAATGCGTCAGCATTTTAAAATGGATATTTGTATGCGTCCATGTAAAACTTTTAAAGGAAATCCTTTGAATTTTATCCGTCGTGGTGCTGGTAATACCATTGAAGAACCAAATGTGGATGCTATGATATTCCGTCAAAATACTGAAGGTTTATATGGTGGTATTGAATGGACCAATCCTCCTGCTCAGGTTTATGACGCTTTATTGACTCATCCAAAATTTAAAGAAAACTTCGGATGGTGTCCAAAAGAAGAATTAGCTGTTTCAACCCGTATACTTACAAAGAAGTATTGTTCACGTATAATAAAAGCAGCTTTTGAGTATGCTAAAGAAAATGGCTACAAAGGAATTACTGTTTGCGAAAAGCCAAATGTTGTTCGCGAAACTTCTGGTATGATGCTCAAAATTGCACAGGAAATGAGCAAAAAAGATTATCCTGAAATTGCAGTCTGGGATACAAATATTGATGCACAAATGATGTGGTTAACAAAAAACCCAGAGGATTATAATGTTTTGGTTGCCAGTAATATGTTTGGTGATATCATTTCTGATGGTTTTGCCGGTTTAATTGGAGGTTTGGGTTTTGCATGCAGTGCTCAGTTTGGTGAAAACGGAGTTGCTGTTTTTGAACCTACTCATGGATCTGCTCCTAAATATGCCGATTATGAAACTTCAATTGTTAATCCGATTGCAATGGTTATGTCAGCGTGTATGATGCTGGATTATCTGGGTGAAAAAGCAATTTCACTTAAAATACAAAATGCTATCGCAAAAGTTGTTGAAGAAGGTAAAGTTCAAAGCTATGATATGATGAAATTGCGAGGTTCACAAGAAGCAATAAATCAAGGTGCTGCATCTACTAAACAAATGGCTGATGCAATAATCTCAAAATTATAATACCAATAAACCAATGAGAGAAGGACGGGGCTTGCCTCGTCCTTTTTTTAATAATTATTTCGTTAATGTCTGTAAAAAAATATTTTATCTTTTTGTTTTTATTGGTTTTTCTAAATCATTGTCTCATTTTTGCTATAAATCCACCAAAACCTATTCAATGGAAAACTATTGAAAAAGGTTTGTCAATAGCAGAAGTGAATGCTCCAAGAATTACAAAAATCAGTGATTCTAAGATAACAATTTTAAAAATTGATCCGAAATATTTCTCTTTTCATCTTTTAGCCGCTTCTGAACATGATAGTTTACAACGTTCTGTGAAAGAATGGAGTGAAATTGGAGGCCTGATTGCTGCTATTAATGCAGGAATGTATGGAGGTTCAAGCCATATAAGTAATGTAGGATATATGAAAAATTTCAATCATTTCAATAATCCTCAGTTAAAACCAAATTATTTTGCAGTTGCAGCTTTCAATCCAATTGACAGTACTTTACCTCCTTTTAAGATAATTGATTTGCAAAACGAAAATTGGGAAAACTTTAAAGATAAATATCAATCATTTTCACAATCTATGCGAATGATAGATAATAATCGTAATCCACTTGAATGGATACAGAAACGTAAAATGCGTTGTAGTATGGTCGTTTTGGCAACTGATAAAAAAGGGAATGTATTGTTTCTTTTTACGCGCACTCCTTATACTCCTAATGAGTTCATTAAAATTATGTTGAAATTACCAGCAGATATTCAAACTGCAATGTATCTTGAAGGCGGTCCTGAATCCTCTCTTTATATGAACAATGGCGAAATTGAAATTGAAAAAATCGGAAGTTACGTGAGTCGCACATTCGCACACGATCGAAATAAAGAATTTAGGAAAATGCCAAATGTTATTGGAATTAAGAGAAAGTATAAGGCTTAAACAAAAATAATATTATAATTACATAAAAACCAATTAATAATTGGAAATAATATACATTATTTGAAAATTTACTAATTTTGCATAAATTTTAAAAAAATGCTTAAAAAACTACAAACAAACAAAACTATTCGTATTAGCACAACTATTGTGATTTTGGCTTTTGCACTGATAGGTTTTGTGCTTACATCTTCATTTTTTGCCATTAAATTGCATTTATTTAATGATCCCGGAGCTGTTGATTATAATGATCGTTATTTTAGTAAAAATTCAGAAAAAGATTATGATTTATTACAAAGAGATACTTCCTTAGCTGAAGTAACAAAAATTGCCAGATTTTATCACAAGTTAAAGCTTATCAACGAGTTTTATCCTCTGAATGCAACTTTAATTAATAATGCTTTTTTACAACATCATAATATTGCAATTGCTGAAAGAATGTTTGATGCAGTAAACCTCCGTTTGCAGAATAATACAGAATTACAGAATAAGCTAAATTCTCTTGATCAGGTTTTTACAGAAAAAAAATGTGATTCTGCAGGAGTAAACATTTTTGAATGGATGAATATTGGTGAATGGCAGAATTTTAAAATATCAGTGGTAAAAGATATCGCTTTAATTGATAGTGCTGCAAAAGTGACAAAAGTAGAACCCCGCTTAATTGTTTCTGTTTTACTTGGCGAACAAATGAGATTATTTAATTCAACCAGAGAGGTATATAAAAAAGTAATCAGTCCATTGAAAATATTATCTGTTGAATCTAAATTTTCATTAGGAGTAACTGGTATTAAAGAAGAAACAGCCATTAAAGTTGAAAAGTTTTTAAAAGACAGTCTTTCACCATATTATTTAGGCGCTGATTTTAAACATTTACTCAATTTTAATTCTACCGATCCAAAAGAACGGTTTAATAGATTGGTTGATTATAGAAATCATTACTATTCATATCTTTATGCAGCAATTATTTTACGGCAGGTTAGAGAACAATGGCTTAAAGCAGGTTATGATATTTCGGAGCGACCTGAAATCCTTGCTACTCTCTATAATGTTGGTTTTGAATATTCAAAACCAGGACCAACTCCCAGAGTTGGCGGATCCAGAATTAAAATTAATGAAAACTCTTATACATTTGGTGCATTGGCTTACGAATTTTACTATTCAGGAGAGTTGTTAAAAGAATTTCCTTTTAAAACAAAATTCTGGTGAAATTATAAATTTGTTTAATTTATATAAAATAGTTTTAATTTGTATGATAAGTTATTGTATTTCAAATTTTAATACTTTTAGTTTTTTACTTTAATTTTTTACTTTAACCAATATATTTTATCATCCATATCTTGTTGTCGAAAAATATAATAACAAATAAATCAAAAATTATGAATAAAGAAGTAGTTGAATTATGGCCTGAACTTTTATGGATAAAAGATCAGGATTTAAGAGAAAAAACAGCTAAAACCTGGGAATTAGCACTTGAAAAATCAGTGTTAACACCTGAAGATCTTAACACTATTCCTTTTACATTGCTATGCGGTCCGGATATGAAAGTTAGTTTCATGGCTCATAAACGTTGTGTGGTGCATGTTGCTCAGGATGCCGGTAATAAAATGAATGAATTTTTCAAAAACGATTTACCTGTAAACATGGATGTTTTAATTGCTGGTGCAATCCTTGCGGATGTTGGTAAATTGCTGGAATATGAAATGAAAGATGGTAAATCAGTTCAGGGGAAATATGGTAAATATTTACGTCACCCATTCTCAGGCGTTTCTTTAGCCGAACAATGTGGTGTTCCTGCAGAAGTATGTCATATCATTGCTACTCATGCCGGCGAAGGTGATATGGTAAAACGTACAACGGAAGCTTTTATCGTTCACCATGCTGATTTTATGACATTTGAACCTTTTAAAGATCGCTTGAAATAAAGTTATTGAGTTAATGGTTATTAAGTTATTAAGTTGTTAAAATGAGCAACTCAGTTTTTAACAACCAAATATTTTAATAACCAAGTAACTTAATAACAAAACAACTTAATAATGAATAGTTTTGAGGAATTAGAAGTTTGAAAATCATCAAGAGAGTTGAAGAATAGAATTTGGAAACTAACAAAAAGATTTCCAAAAGAAGAGTTGTATAAATTAACAGACCAGATTATCAGAGCATCCAGATCTGTTACAGCAAATATTGCTGAAGGTTATGGACGATTTCATTTTCAGGAAAACATACAATATTGCAGACAAGCAAGAGGTTCATTATATGAAGTAATTGATCATTTTATTACTGCTTATGATTGTGAATATATTAATGAAGATGAATTGAATGACTTTCGTAATGAATCATTAAATTGTTTAAAAATCTTAAACGGATATATAGCCTATTTAAAAAGAGCAAAAGATGGCAAAACAACTACTCAATAACCCAATAACCCAATAACCCAATAACAAACTTTATGACAATTATAGAAAAAATTCTTGCTTCTCATTCAACTCAAAGTGTTGTGAAAGCAAATGACATTATTGATGTTTTTATTGATGCACGTGCTGCCCGTGATTTCGGTGGTGCAAATGTTGTAAAAAACATTATTGACAATGGTTTAACTGTAGCAGATGCCTCAAAAACATGTTTTACCTTTGACTGTAATCCTGGCGGAAGTGATCAGAAATATGCAGCCAATCAACAATACTGCAGAATGTTTGCCCGCGAAAATGACATAGCTATTTTTGATGTTGATGCTGGAATAGGTACACATATAGCGATAGACAAAGGATTAGCTTATTCTGGTTCTACGTTTGTTTCTACCGATTCACACGCAAATATAATGGGAGCAATCGGCTGTTTCGGACAAGGAATGGGCGATCAGGATATTGCAGCAGCCTGGGCAAAAGGTTCAGTTTGGTTTAAAGTTCCTGAATCAGTTAAAATTACTTTTAAAGGTAAACGTCAGGATAATTTAAGTGCAAAAGACATTGCATTGAATCTTTTGAATACTTTTGGTGCAAATAAACTCCTTGGTTATTCAGTTGAAATTTATGGTGAAGCAATTGATAAACTTAGTCTTGACGAACGTATTACGATTGCTTCCATGGCTACTGAAATGGGAGCTATCATTCTGATGTTTACACCTACTGAAGCTATTTTGGATGAACTGTCAAAAAAATCAGGAGTATTTCATCAGGCAATAATAGCTGATACAAATGCTGTATATGCAGCAGAATTTGAACTGGATATGAGCAAATTCGTACCAATGGTTGCTAATCCAGGCCATCCTCATGATGATATTTCAGTTGAAAATGTTAAGAAAACCAAGATTGATTCTGCATTTATCGGAAGTTGTACTAATGGGCGTATGGAAGACCTTCGTATTGCAGCTCAAATTCTTAAAGGGCGTAAAGTTGCTCCTGGTGTAGTGCTTAAAATTGTTCCATCTACTGATGCAATCTGGAATCAGGCATTGGAAGAAGGTTTGATTAAGATATTCAAAGATGCCGGAGCCATGGTTTCTAATGCCGGTTGCGCCGGATGTGCTGCTGGACAGGTTGGTCAAAACGGACCTGGAGAAGTTACTATTAGTTCAGGAAACCGCAACTTTGAAGGCAAGCAGGGTAAAGGTTATGTATATTTAGCTTCGCCTGCTACTGTTGCTGCTTCAGCAGTTTCAGGTTATATTACAACTGCTGACGATTTAGCTATACAGCCCGCTATTTTTGAGAAAAAAGGGAATACAACTGCATTGGATAGTAAAAAAAATATTGAGAAAATTGAAAAGAAAACTGAAGTTGAAGGGAGGGTTTGGTTTATCAAAAAAGATGATATCGATACTGATATGATTTATCATAATCGATATTTAACTATCACTGACATAAAGGAAATGGGACAATATACTTTTGATAATCTTAAAGGTTATGAAGATTTTGCCAAAAAAGCAAAAGCCGGTGATATTATTGTTACAACCAAGAATTTCGGAGCAGGAAGTTCCCGCCAACAAGCAGTAGATTGTTTTACATCATTAGGTGTGCAATGTATTATAGCTGAGTCTTATGGCGCAATTTATGAACGCAACGCCATCAATGCTGCAATGCCAATTCTGACTTATAAAGCAGGAGTTATGGAAACAGTTGATTTGCAGGACGGAGATACAATCCGTGTGAACTTTATTAGTGGTCAGTTAACTAATTTACGTAATATGAAAACTGCTCAGTTAAATGAATTCTACGATGCTCAATTGAAGATTTATCAGAACGGGGGTTTACTTGGCTAATATTATTAGATTTATCATATTAAAAAAGCGATAAGAAATTCACAATATGTTAAAAAGAGAGGTCATTCATGGTCTCTCTTTTTTAATAACATTTTTAAGTTAGCTTACTCGTGAAATTGTTAAATACTCATAATATCTTATATAAACTGTAAAAATGTCTATTTTTGCAATCTTATAAATTATAAAGTAAAGAAATTCAACAATAAATGAAGAAATTAATACTGTTAATATGTCTGATATTTTCAACTTTCTTTTCCTGGTCGCAAACAGATAAGATTACAACTTATTTCAGCAGGCCGGTAAATAATTCTGTCTCAACCGGAACAAATGCAGTATATTTGAATCAACTGATTGATGATACATTAATTGCATATATAAACAGAGCTAAATATACGCTCGATTTAGCTATATATAGTTTTAATGAAACATCTGCTATTTCAAGTATTTCAACTGCAATTAATAATGCTTATACCAGGGGAGTGGCTATTCGCTGGATCTATGATGGAAGTAGTTCCAATCCTTCATTATTATTACTTGATACAAATATACATAAGCTGGCAAGTCCTACCTCTCAACTTTATGGAATAATGCATAATAAGTTTATGATTATCGATGCTAATTCTACTAATTCAAATGAACCAACTGTCTGGACAGGTTCTACTAACTTTACAACTGCACAAATTAATACCGATGCCAATAATGTGATAATCATTCAGGATGCAGCTGTAGCTCAGACATACACTACAGAATTTAATGAAATGTGGGGCAGTGCTACTTTAATTCCAAACCCTTTTAATGCTAAATTCGGTCCGGATAAATCTAATAATACTCAACATATTTTTAATGTTGGCGGTTCAATGGTGGAAGTTTATTTCAGCCCTTCAGATGCTACAAATTCAAAACTTCAGTTAGCTATAGGAAGTGCAAATTTTGATATGTATTTTGGTGTATATTCATTCACAGTATCTGAAGATGCAGATGCTATAAATGGCAGATTACAAAGTAGTGTTTATGTTGCAGGTATTATGGATCCTACGAGTCAATCGTATTCTCCTTATGCAACATTAAGCCCTGTGATGGGCTCTAATCTTATAAAAGATAAACTTAATGGTCTCTACCATAATAAAATGCTCATTGTTGATCCTTCTGCACCTAATTCCGATCCTTTAGTATTAACCGGTTCTCACAACTGGTCAGCTTCAGCTGATGCTAAGAACGATGAAAATACTGTAGTTGTTCACAATGCAAGCATTGCTAATATATATTATCAGTCATTTTACCAGAATTTTATAGATGAAGGTGGAACACTTATTTCTCAGACTGGAATTGGTATATCATCTAATAATTCTATGCTTTGTATTTATCCTAATCCTGCAAGCAATCAAATTACTATAAATCTTAACGGAAATAGAATTAAAGCATTAAAAATCTATAATATACAGGGTAGGGAAGTTCTTAATTATTTATTGGAAAATATTGAAAATAATATTATTTTAGACGTAAATTATTTAGATAGAGGTGTTTATTTTATACAATTGCAAACTGAAAACGGGATAATTAATAGAAAGTTTATTGTGAATAGATAGAAATGAAACTCTCTTAGATAAAAATCCTCAGTAAATCTATTTTACTGAGGATTTTTTAATTTGGCAAACTTCACGTTTATTCAAATCATTATATTTTATAATTTTCATACAACCATTTCTTATCTTTGCTTCTCTTTATATTAAATTAAAAAAGACTTGGAAGTTAGTGTTGGTTCTACATACAATTTGACGACAGAAGAACTCGAATTGCTTGAAGGATGTATTAATAAAGATCGTTTGAAGCAAAAAAAGCTCTATTATAAATATTGCGATGCAATGTTTACCTTGGCATACCGTATATTGAACGACCGTGATGAAGCCAATGATGTATTACAGGATGCATTTATACAGGTGTTTCAGAAAATAGAACAATTTCGCAGACAATCAAGCTTAGGTGCATGGATTAAAACAATCGTTGTAAGAACAGCTATCAAATATTTTAAAAGTAATCAGATTTTTGATTCTTTTCAGCAAGAAAAACATGATTCAGCGCAAATTAACCCTAATGAAATTGATGGTAAAATTCTTGAAAAATTGATATTGTCATTGCCAGATGGATATCGTACTATTTTTATACTTGTTGAAGTTGAAGGATACAAACACAGGGAAATTGCTGAAATACTTAAGATCTCAGAGGGTACTTCAAAATCGCAATTGTTCAATGCAAAAAAAATGTTGAAGTTAAAACTAAAAAACGAATGGCTCTAATGGAAACAAATAAGGATTGGTCAAATCTGCCTTCGCATAAGCCCAATGTGGATTTATGGGAACGGATAGAAACTGAGCTTGATTTGGAAAGCATCTCCTCTCATCTGGATCGGCTTCCTGCTCATTCACCTGATTTAGGGTTATGGAATTCAATAAACTCAAAATTAGCTTACTTTCAAAATATTCGTTATTTGTATTTTGCTGGTATAGGCGTATCTGCAATTATATTGCTATTAGTTTTTACATATATATTTAGCAAAGACAATAAAACTATTGAAAACAAAAAGGAAATAAGTATAACTCAGACAGAGAAAGTTACAAATCCTTTACCATCAAATTCGAAAAATCATTCAGATTATAATAATACAAATATTCCTTTAAAAACGAATGAAAAAGTAAAGTCAAATTTCAAAACCAATGACTTTAAAAATAAGCTGTCAAAAAACGAAAATGCATATTTTGAAACAGAAAATAAAATACAGAAAGGTTCTTCTGAGCAAAAATCAAATAATCTGTCACTTAATGTTCCAATAAAAGAGCTGATTTCTCAAAGAAACAAACTACCTATAACTTTATTCAACACTATTGAAACTAATCAGCCATTGTTAGTTTTCAATCAAAAAGAAAGTAATAATAGAACTGAAGCTGATAAAAACATTAATATTGAAATTGAAAAACAAAATAATAATGAGAAACCTTTAGAAACTTTAGCATCATTTGTAATAAAAACCGATTCAACTTTGTCTGTTGGTGAAAAAGAAAATATCAAATCCCCAGAAAGCAATATTAATCGTATTCAACCTAAATCTACTGATAAAGCCATTAGTAAAGGATTATATACTGTCGGACTTGATTTTACTTTTAACAAAATTATGAATGCTGACAAGTTCTCTTATGCAGCTAATAAATACATGAACCAATATGGAATAAACTTTAAATATAATTATCTTAATTATTTTATACAAACTGGCTGTAATTTTAGCAAATTTTCTGATTATTTAAAAAATAATTCCGACCAGAAACTCAATCAATATAAAACGTTTGATTATGTTGATTCTGTTTTATATAATAGTCAGGGAGCTATTATTCAATATGTAACTCATACTGTAACTCTCAATGATTCATTATTGTTTCAGCAAATGTTGGATGTAACTAAGAAATATGCTTTAATTAATATTCCTTTAATGTTAGGTTATGAATATTGTTATGGAAAATTTTCTTTTTCTCTCAAAGCGGGGATTATTTACTCTTTAATTATTTCTGAAAAAGAAACAATATTTAAACCTCAGGATCCGAATATTTCAATTTTAAAGATTTATACTGAAAAATCTACAATTCATAAAACTAACTGGGCTGCTATCTTATCAGCAGAGCTTGACTATAATTTTAGTAGAAAATGGGGCTTGTCATTTGAACCAGTAATTCAATATTATTTTAAACCATTATATCCTGAAATGGATAAAAATAGCAGTTCGAATAATCAAACTCCTTATTTATTAGGTGTTAAAACAGGATTGTTCTATAAATTTTAAAAAGTATTCTAATGAATTTTAGAAAGATAATATATCTTCACATTTTATTTTTTCTTACTTTGAGTAATTTAAATGCTCAGGTAAATATGAGTTGGAATTGGTTTAGAACAGCTGGTGTTTCCAATACTCAAAAAGCCACTTCAATAGCAGTCGATAATAATAATGATGTTATTGTAGCTGGCACTTTTACTGCAAATTACATTTCATTGGGAAGTAATAATATAATATTAAATAGTTTTGACTCAACAGGAACTTCATCTAATTATTTTATTGCCAAATATAATCAGGCAGGACAGGCAATTTGGGCTAAGAAGGCTTTATCAGCTTCAGGAATTTCTTCCAATAAAGTTGTTACTGATAATAATGGTAATATTTATGCAAGTGGATATTTCAGTAACGCGAATTTTATTAATACAGTTTCATTTGATGGAAGTAGTACATATTCACATTTTAATGGGAAGTCATTTATTACAAAATATTCACCTCAGGGTATTACACAATGGGTGGTTTTTGTAAATAATAAAAACTGGGGTTACGATAGCATTACAGCTATGAAATGGGATCAGGAAACCAATTCTTTAATTTTTGGCGGTTATTTTTTTGGAGATACCATTGGAATTGGAAATATATCAGTTACAAATTCTGCTAATTATCTACATTCCTCATTTATTGCAAAAATAGGCGTTCAACAAGGAAATGTAATTTGGGTTAAAAAAACCAATGGAAGCTCATTTATAAATAAAGTGAATGATCTCTGTATTGATAGTAGTGGCGCAATTTATACAGCTGCTTCATTTTTGGGAAATTATTTGGTTTTACCTCCTTATGATACTTTAATAAATAGTAACCCTTCTTCCGGAGCCTTGATTAACGATGGATATTTTGCAAAATACGACAAAAATGGTTTGCTTCAATGGTCAAGAAAAGGAGTATGTAATAGTTTTGATGAACTAACTACGATAAATTGTACGAATAATAATCAATTGATAATCGGAGGTTATAATAATTCGACTTTTTCAATAAACGGGATTGCATTAAATGGCAGTAACTTATTATTAGCCTATGATTTTCAAGGTAATTATATAAATGCTACAAGCTTTCCTGCAACAATAAATTCATTAAATTCTTTTAGAAACAAGAATGGGTTTATTATTGCCGGAATATTTACTTCTGATAGTATAGTGCTGGGTAATTTAGTTTTAAGAAAGAACAGTAATTCAGTTATTACTAATACGAATGTTTTTATGCTTCGCTCTGATATTTTTGGAACTTATGCAGCAGGTAAAGCATTTGGTGGATCTTCTTCTTGTATTTTAAATGGATTGACAATAAGCGATTCTAATGATGTATATGTTAGTGGTTCTTTTGATTATCCTTCAATACTTTTTGATACAATTCAAGTAAATGCACATGGAAATTCAGATCTGTATTTTGCAAAATTAAATGCAGGCTTTTCTCTTCCGGTTCCAGTTAAATATAATCTTGGTGGTACTGTCTTTGCCGGATTATTACCTGTTGATCATGCAAAGGTTTATTTATATGATTTAAATCAAACGATCCTGGATAGCTGCAATATTGATACTTTAGGCTTTTATAATTTCTATCAGAAACCTACTGGAAGTTATAAGTTAAGTGCCAGATTGTTATCTAATTCAATCTATTTTAATCAATATAATATAACAACTTTTTACCCGGATATGATAAATTATAGTGATGCAATCAGCATTTCACTGACTTCAAATAAATGGGGTAAAGATATTCATTTACAACATGCATCTAAAATAAATGAAATTTATAATAAGCCACAATCTTTAGCAATACTTAAATTATTCCCAAATCCTGCAAAAGAAGAACTGTCTTTATCCCTCGAAAATGGATTCATTGATAAATACAAGATCGAAATATATAATACTATCAGTCAATTGATTTATGCGATTGATTTTAAAAGTAGTAGTTTTAGTGAAAAAATTCATTTAGACGTCAGTTTTTTAAAACCAGGAATGTATTATTTGCGATTGAAGGATTTTAATGAAAACATTGCAGTCACGCGATTTGTAAAAATAAAATAGTATTTATAATATATACAAAATCAAATAAATAATACGATATTTAAATAATGATAAGTTTTTTTAGTAATTTTACTTTTTATTTATTTAAGCATACAACCTTTTTTAGTTTTAATGTCTCTTTATTTAAACAATTATTACAATCAATATTTTAAATTATGAAAACAAAAATTTTACTCTTATGTTTTGCCTTTTTTGGCATTTTTTCATTACAGGCTCAATCACTTTTTACTGTGGGCGGTTATGTTACAAATCTGAATGGAGGTGCAGCTATTGCAAACCATACTGTTTATATTATGTCTGATAGTGTTAATTCCTATTCCTATTCGGCAATAGCAATTACCAACGCAAATGGCTATTATTCATTTTCTGTAACAAATATTCCAACAATAGGTACTACGATAAATTTTTATATTTATACTTATGATTGCAATGGGGTTCCTCATTCTTCTTTAATTACCAATGCTAATCCTCAAAACGTGGTTAACTTTGCTATTTGTAATGGAGGTACTTCTACAAGCTGTAATGCAATGTTTAATCCAGTTTTCACAAACGGGCATACAATTAATTTTCAAGATCTTTCAACCGGAAGTCCAACTTCTTGGTTTTGGAATTTTGGAGATGGTATTACCTCTACACTTCAAAATCCAACACATAGTTATAATATAAATGGTTCTGTGGTTATTTGTTTAACTATCACATCAAATAATTGTACATCAACATATTGCGATTCTGTATATATTCAAGGTGGAACAACAAACACATGTAATGCTGCTTTTACATTTTATCCAGATTCTTTAGCAGGTTTAAATGCAATTCATTTCATGAATAATTCTACAACAACTTATACAAACTATCAGGTTGTTTATTTGTGGAATTTCGGGGATGGTACAACTTCAACTCAGCAAAATCCAATACATGCTTTTGTGGCTAATCCTTCTGGAGGATATAATGTTTGCTTAACTATGAAAGTACTGAATTCAGCTGCAACTGTATTGTGTGAAAATACTTACTGTAGTTTTGTAAATACAGCTACTTCTGGTACTGCATGTCAGAATTCATTTACTTATACTCATCAGAATTTAGTTTATGCATTTAGCGGACATATCAATTCAAGCAATACAACTAATTATTACTGGAGTTTTGGAGATGGAAGCAGTGCTACAGGACAATATATTACACATGTTTTTACACAACCTGCTTCTGGAAGTACTGGGTATCATGTATGTTTAACTACAGTAACTTCTAATAATAACGGTACTTCATGTTCAGATACAAGCTGCCAGTTTATAGCTATAGCCAATACTTCCGGTACTATTATTCAGGGTTTTGTTACCGCAGGTAATTATGATGTCAGCGATGGATATGTATTATTATATCAGGCAAATACTTCTTCAATGTCATATGCTTTAATTGATACTTTAGTATTGGATTCAATAGGATATTTTATCTATAATTATGTAAATGTTCCTCCAACGAATCCTGCTTTTTTAATAAAAGCAGTAATGAATCCTACAGCATCTTTTTATAGTCAATATGCTCCAACTTTTTACCATAATACTGTGAACTGGTTTACTGCAACAGCTGTATTCCCATCTGCAAATACAGTATTCTATAATATCAATATGATACATTTACCAACTCCAGTAACTGGAAACGGAACTTTGGGAGGTAATGTGTTTTCGGGTGGAACAAAAGCAAATAGTGACCTTCCTTTATCAGGAGTTGAATTAATATTAAGCGATGAAAATGATAATCCATTGAAAATAGCTTATTCTAATTCTACAGGTAACTTTAGCTTTAACAATCTTGCCATGGGTAACTATAAACTGCATATCGAAATTGCAGGTGTTAATTATACTCCATATTTAGTAACATTGAGTAGTGCAAATCCTGGTGTAAATAATATAACTGTTACTGTAAATAATAGCGGTGCAATTATTACAGGTATTGAAAAAGAATTAAGTAATACATCATCTATCAGTGATATTTACCCAAATCCTTCAACTTCAGAAGCATTTATTGATATAAGCAGTTCTAAAACCGATAAAGTAATTGTTTCAATTTATGATAATACAGGAATCAAATTATCCTCAATTGAATACAATGTTAATGGAAATCAACGTATCAATTTGAATCAAAAACATTTTGCCAGCGGTATTTATACTGTAAAAATTGAAGCTAATAATGGCGTAAGTTCTGTTAGAAAACTAGTTATTGCGAAATAATGAATTAATATAATTGTGCTTAAATAAAAAAGGCTTCTGCAAAGAAGCCTTTTTTTATGAAATATATTTAAATAAATTTCGCAGGGTTTTATGTTAGTAATAATGTTATTTATCAAGAATAGCTTTAACTCCCGGTAAACTTCTTCCTTCAAGATATTCAAGCATTGCGCCACCACCGGTTGAAACATAACTAATCTGATCACCTAGATTATATTGATTAAGCGCTGCCACAGAATCACCACCCCCAACTGCTGAAAAGGCACCACTGATAGTTGCACTTGCTACTGCAATAGCAATAGCCTTTGTTCCTTGTTTAAATCTATCCATTTCAAAAACACCCATAGGACCATTCCATAGGATGGTTTGTGAGTTATTTATTATTTCTGCAAATCGTTTACGGCTTTTTGGTCCGATATCTAATCCCATCCATTCACCATTGATGTCATCAGCAGAAACTACCTGAAAATGCGAATCATTTGAAAAGGCATCAGAAATAACAGCATCGGTTGGAAGATAAAGATTCACACCTTTTAGCATCATTTCCTGAACCATATCACGTGCAACTTCAATTTTGTCTTCTTCAATCAGAGAATTTCCTACTTTGCCACCAAGTGCTTTTATAAAAGTAAATGCCATACCACCACCAATAATCATATTATCAACCTTTGGTATTAAATTTTTAATAATATCAATTTTGCTTGAAACTTTTGCACCGCCAATAATCGCAGTAAAAGGAGCTAGTGAATTATGTAATAATTTTTCAAGATTATTAATCTCATTTTCAAGTAATAATCCAAAATATTTTGCTTTTGGGAAAAAACGGGCAATAGTTGCAGTTGAAGCATGTTCACGGTGTGATGTTCCAAATGCATCATTAATATAAGCATCACCAAGACCAGCAAGTTTTTTTGCAAATTCAACATCCCCATTTATCTCTTCAGGGTAAAAACGTAAGTTTTCTAACAGTATTATTTCGCCTGGTTTTAAAGCTGCAGCTGCATCAATTGTTTTTTGACCAAAAAGATCTCTTGTAAAGATAATGTTACGGTTTAGTAATTTAGATAAATGCGGTACAATAGGAGTAAGGGTGTAATCTTCTTCGTAGCCTCCTTTTGGACGGCCTAAGTGTGCCATTAATATTACTGCAGCTCCATCATTTAAAACCTTATTAATAGTTGGTAATGATTCTACAATACGGGTATCATCTGTTATCTGACGATTATGGTTCAAAGGAACATTGAAATCTACTCTGATTAAAACTTTTTTCCCTTTAAAATTTACTTCACTGATTTTTTTCATAAGAGTACTGGTTTTTAATTGAGTTCAAAAATAATAAAAAAAATAATAGGTTTTGTAAAATATTTAGCCAGTAGGTTTGAAAAGCAATAAATTTTGGATAAAAAAAAGTCTATCAGTATTTAAATCGCTGATAGACTTGTAAATAATAATGAAGTTAGTCACTAAAATTTTAGGAGATTTTAAATTTAATTTAATTCATTATCAGGTTTTTGTCTTTCTCGTATTTAATTGTATAAGTGAAGTTTACAACTTTGTTTTCTTTAGGTTTTATTTTTAATTTCCAGCTGAGCATGCCGGTAGTTTCATTGTAATTACCTGTGAAATTTTCAGAATCAAAACTTATTTTAATCTCTTTATCATTACTTATAGGAATTTGATCCTCTAAAGTAATATCAATAATTGAGCTTTTATTATTTTTAATGCTAATTTCCATTGAAATAGTTTTGGAACGGTAATTTCCTATAATTTGTTCTTTCTCTTTATCTTTCAGTTTTTTACGCTGTATGCTTATACCTTTGTCGCGACCCAGCGAAAGTTCAAGTGTGTCCGTTATAATATTGGGATCAATTGTAGTTTCGCCAACAAATGCATTTTCAAAATAAATATTGGCTTTTGCAGCTAATAGATTCAGATTTTCCCAACCACTTAGTTTTGCAATAAGGAATGCATCTTTGTCAATTTTAGGTGCAGCAAAATAGGTATAGGTTGTTGCAATATTATCATGATTTTGCACTGCTACCAGATGATATTTTCCATCACTCGGAATGGTATAAGGTAAGTCTATGTTATATTCCATAGAAGTTAAGTTTTGTGATTGTGTAGTATAATCTGAAGCCAGTTGAGCTGAAGGTAATTTTTTAGTGTTATAACTGTCAAGACTACCGGATAAATCTTCACGGCTAACAGCAGAAGGAGCATTTGTTCCCATTGAAATATTTGAGGAGTAATTGTTTACAGGCATATAATAATTTAAATACCACGTTGCTAAGTAAGGTTTAATGTTACTTTTGTTTGGGTTATTGGTGGAAAGTTTTAATTTTACATTGTTCCATTCTTCTCCGGTATTTTGATAAACATTGGCTTTGAAATTTAGATTTACAGGAGCATTGATGTCGTCAACACGGATATCATAGGCAGGAGACCAACCGGCATTTGAACAAATGTATGAAATAGTAAGATTTCCTGTAACTGCTTCTTTTGCAGAAACAGTTACTATAACCTGATAAACAGGTGCCGATGGACTTGTTTTCTCACTTATAAGCCTTTCTTTATAGGCTAATAAATCATTATATCTATTTTGAATCAGCGTCCGTCTGGCTATTATTTTACTTTCTTCTTTCCTTATTTTCTGAAGTTCAGAATTTATAGTACTCATTTTTGAATTATAAAATTCCATAGCATCTTTTAATACCGGTAAAGAATCACTTTTTCCTCCGCCTCGCATCAAAGGGTTATTTGCAAGCATATCTTTTTGTTTACTAAATAACTCTTTATGGTCTTTGATTACATCATAATCAAAATTCAAATCGGATAGCGTATCTAATGTTGCTTCTATTTTACGTTGCAATGCAGCAGGGATTAATATTTCCGGAATGTCAACCGGTTCAGGGTATTGGATGTTGTGACGGGAGTCAAGTATGATAAAATTTCCTTTTCCTGAAGGTTGTATACTTGATACATTGGTATAAGGAGATATCCCTTCAAAAACCAATTCACTTACACCAGCTTGTATTGTAATATTTGCGGTGCGTATAATCTGAGCACCATTCGTAAATAGGGTTACATCTTTAACAGATGATTTTAAAACTTTTTGGGATTGAGCAATTCCTGCATAATGGAAAAAAACTATTAGGAATAACAAACTGATCTTTTTCATAAATTATTGATTGATGAATGAATAAATGTGATTATGTTGAAATTAATAAACAAATTACATGCCATATTTTGCAATATTAATACTTAAGAAATAAATCGAATAATTATAACTTAAACCATTTCTATTTATACGGGAAACTAAATATTTAGATTCTCTCCCCAAATCTTATAACATATTATTAGAATTTTATAACTTTTCTAATATAAAGATGTAGTAATATTGCATACTTAAATTTTTTTAAAAAACTATACAATGAAAATAAATAAAAATATTGCCATCAGCGACACTGGTTTCGTATTCAATCCAGTGAACGGTGAATCGTTTTCAATCAATCCGATTGGAGTCGAAATTATTAATCTGATGAAGGAAGATAAATCTTTTGATGAGATCATGAAAACAATGTTAATTAAGTACACTGTTGAGGAAGCTACTATTGAAAAAGATTATTTTGATTTTATCGGTATCCTGAAACATCACAACTTAATTGAAAACAATGAAGAAGCGTAAAGTTTGTATTGCTGTAAGTGGCTTAAATGCCATTGACAGCCCCGGGCCGGGCGTTGCAGTGATAAGAGGTTTGCGTGAAGCTGAGAGTCTGGATGTAAGAATTATTGGCTTGGCTTATGAATCACTGGAACCGGGAATTTATATGCATAATATCGTCGATAAAACCTATTCTATTCCATATCCTACTGCAGGTACTGATAGTTTACTGGCAAGAATGGAATATATAAATGAAATTGAGAAAATTGATGTCATTATCCCAAATTTTGATGCTGAATTGTATTCCTTCATGAAGTTGGAAGATACATTTAAAGCAATGGGTATTCACATGTTTTTGCCAACTTTGCAGCAATTTGAAGAGCGACATAAAGTTAATCTACCCGAATTTGGTAAAAAGTATGATATTAAAGTTCCTTTCAGTAAATCTATCTTTAGTACCAACGAAATCTTTAGCCTTACAGATGATTTTGAATTTCCTATGGTTATCAAAGGTAAATATTATGATGCAAGTATCGCTTATAATTTTGAGCAGGCAAAGAGTTATTTTAACAAGATAAGCGCAAAATGGGGTTTGCCGATTGTAGTTCAGCAATTTGTACATGGTACTGAATACAATATTACAGGTTTGGGCGATGGAAATGGTAATACAATAGCTGCTGTTCCAATGCGTAAGCAATATATTACCGATAAAGGTAAAGCATGGGGTGGTATTTCTATTGAAGATAAAAAAATGATAGAACTCACGCATAAATTTGTAAGTCAGACGAAATGGCGTGGCGGTTTTGAACTGGAATTAATGAAAGGACAGGATAATGAATTTTACTTGCTGGAAATTAATCCCCGTATTCCTGCATGGATTTATCTTGCAGTAGGTGTTGGTCAAAATATCCCTGAAGCATTAGTTAATCTTGCATTGGGAGAAACAGTAGAACCGTATACAAAATATGCAGTCGGGAAAATGTTTATCAGGTATGCTTGGGATATGATAGTGGATATTGAGGAATTTCAACAGATTTCAACTATTGGTGAATTATAAAAAATAAAAATAATTATAAAAAAAAGAAAATGGAAAAAATAAGATATGAAAGACCGGTAATTAAAAAATTAGAAGCCGGAATGCCCAATAAATTTGGTTTAAGAACAGAATATATACCCATGACTCACATCGATGGGAATGCTGTAAAAGATTTAATTAAAGAATATGGTTCGCCTTTGTATGTGATTTCTGAATCTACTATTCGTTCAACGATTAAAAAAGCTAAAAAAGCTTTCACAACCCGCTATCCTAAAGTACAGTTTGCCTGGAGTTATAAAACTAATTATCTGAATGCTGTATGTAATGTATTCCATCAGGAAGGTAGCTGGGCTGAAGTAGTCTCGGGTTTTGAATATGATAAGGCATTGAAAAATGGTGTGGATGGTAAGAAGATTATTTTCAACGGTCCCGATAAAAGTGAAGCAGATTTACGTAAAGCAATCAATAATGATTCATTGATTCATATTGATCATTTAGATGAATTGTATACGATACTTGAAATTACGGAAACTATTGATAAACGCCCTAAAGTTGCTATTCGTGTAAATATGGATACCGGAATTTATCCGATTTGGGATCGTTTTGGTTTTAATTATGAAAATGGTCAGGCCTGGGATGCTTTAAATAAAATTATGCGTTCGGGGAAATTAGATTTGGTTGGTTTACACAGCCATATCGGAACATTTATGCTTGCAGCAAGTGCCTATGCTGTGGCTGCAGGTAAACTTGCTGATCTTGCTATTGGAATTGAACAAAAATACAATCATTCAATAAAATATATTGACATGGGAGGTGGTTTTGCTTCAAAAAATACACTCAAAGGTTCTTATTTGCCAGGTAGTGATACTAATCCAAGTTTTGATGAATTTGCTGAAGCTATTACAACGACTTTATTAAACAGCAATTTTAAGAACAACGAATTACCTACACTCATACTTGAAACCGGTCGTGCATTGATTGATGATGCAGGTTATTTGATAGGTAGTGTAATTGCCAATAAACGTACATCGACAGGTAAACGAACTACTATTATCGATGTGGGAGTAAATCTATTATTTACAGCATTCTGGTATGAACATAAAATGACACCAGCTCAGGCTTTTACACATTATACTGAAACTACCCAGGTTTTTGGTCCATTGTGTATGAATATAGATGTTGTAAGAGAGAACATCGATTTACCTTTATTAAACAAAGGTGATCAGGTAGTAATCTCTTCTATCGGTGCTTATAATATGACGCAATGGATGCAGTTTATTACACTTCGTCCGAATGTTGTAATGATTGATACCAATGAAAAAGTTCATCTCATTCGTGAAAACGAAAAGCTGGAAAGTATAACAGAACTCGAAAGAATGCCTGAACATTTAAAGTCTTTTGAATTGTAATTATTCCTTCATTCACTTAATTGAAAAAGCCGGTAGCAATGATATGTTATCGGCTTTTTGATTGTAAAGTTCGGGACTATTATCAGCTATTTACTGGCTGGGTGGGTTACTCGATCAGCCATTGTTATTTATAGTTTTGTCCAAGTTTTTTTAAGTTTTTTCCAGGTTTCTTTGTCAAATAATTCAAAATAAACAATAATAGTCTCAATGTTTTCATCTTTTTGTTTTTTTAGAATTTTCAGAATTGGACAACCAAATCGTTTTACTCCATCTTTATCTTTAGTATTTCCCAACATTTTATTCTTAGATATATAAATAGTAGTATCAATCTTTCTCCATTGTGATAGATTATTTTTCATTAAATTGATAGCAATTTTTTCTTTATTATTGTTTATGTGATAAAATTTAAAAACAATACTATCACATAGATTTATGTTATTTACTTCGTCAAAGTAATATTCGATTGTTGCTTCTGGCACTTCATGTATTTTTACTTTTAATATTACAATAGTATCATTATATACTGTTTTGGTATCATTTCCTTTCCAATATTGATATGTAGAAATTATAGTTTCATTAATTGTTATCTTTTTACAACCATAGATGTTGTTGATTTCTTTTTTAATATCTTCTCTTTCGCCATTTAAGCAGATTTGACCCTTAACATTTAAAGATACTATACTTAAAAGTAGTATTATGGAAAGTAATTGTTTCATTTTATAAAAATGGCTAACTTATATATATGTATTACAACCTCCTAAAAGCAATCCATTTTAGCAGATAGCGATGATTGATGTCATTTGTTTCTCCTGCAAATATACAATTATTTTAGTATCAGCTGTTTTTTTACAAGTTCATAGATCCGCACAAATGTGACTAACACGCTGATATTAAACCTAAAAGGTCTTTAAGACCTGTTAGGTTTGTCGTTTGATTATTAGTTTTTTGAAAATACATTTGCGGATTCAAGGTAAGTTAAAACCCGGACTAAAAATTGCCTGGGTATTTTGGATATATTACCTTTACTAATCAAAGGATTATATGGGTTGTATCTCTGCTTCGACTGCTTCAGTTAAATTGGATTGACAACGTATTATATTTGCAGGAAGATTACATTAAAACATTAGTAGTCATACTGTAGTTTTTTTGAGAACCCAATAAGGATTCTGTTACATTGAACTTAAACATATGTAAAAGTCCAAATCGCAAAAAAAATTATTAATTTAATGAGCTAAAGTAGGGGTATTGTTTGAAATAACACTGGTATGTTTATTAAAAATAAGAATGTTCTGTGATAGTGTAAGCAAAAGTTGCTTAGTAATTTGTTAGTTATTTACTTTATTGGGCTTTCCACTTGATTAACGGAAGGTTTTTTTTCAATTCTGTCGAAACTTCGTTTTAGCATTAATGGAGTCGTTAAAGTTGTCAGTATCCCCATAATAACTAATATCGAGAATATTTCAATATTGATAAGCCCTGCTTTGTAGGCTATATTTGCTATAACTAACTCCATAATTCCCCTTGCATTTAGTCCGATACCCAAGGTTATTGAAACACTTTTTTTTAATCCTGCATATATTCCGCCAACATATCCACCAATAATTTTTGAAAAATACGACACCAAAACAACTGCAATTAATAACCCAATATTATTTATTGATGCAAAATTAAATTCAAGTCCAATGCCTGCAAAAAAAATAGGTGCTAAAAAGCCCATTGCTAAACTAGTTGTTGTTTTCTCAATTGTTTTTAAATGTGTTTTGCCGATGATAGATTCACTTATTAGCATAGAGGCGAAAAAAGCACCAATAATGAAATGAAATCCTAAAGTTTCAGTTATTGTTGAAAACAATAGCACAAAAATAAAAAATATTGCAAACAGAGATTCTCTTCCTTTGATAAACACTATTAGTTTGTCCAATAATACTTCAATATAGTTTCCTTTGTTCGTAATTCTTTTAAACAAGTAGTAACTAAAACTTAAAATTGAAATAAAAACAAATAATTTCAGTAATGAAATTAAACTAACTTTGGCAACTGCAGTAATTGACATATCTGTGCCTTTTATATTGAGCAAAACACCTAGAATTGTCAGTGCTAATACATCATCAAAAATGGCAACTGAAATTATTTTTCGCCCTACTTCTGAATTCAATTTTCCTAAGTCCATTAATATTCTTATACTCACTGGAAGTGCAGTAATGGCAACACACAAACCAATAAAAGCAGTCGTCATTAAATCTTGTCCAAAGAAATAGCCAACAGCAAATCCACTAAATATAGGTAAGAAAAATGCTAAAAGAGAAATGACTAAATTTTTACCTTTAAATGATTTTAAAATATCATCAATATTTATTTCAAGTCCGGCAATAATAACCAAAAGAAAAATACCTAATTCCGAAATAACTTTTATGTCTTCTGTACGGTGAATGAAGTTTAAGAGGCTTGGACCTAAAATAATACCAGCAATAATCTCACCAATCATAGCAGGTTGTTTAAATCGTTCAAAAATCTCACCTAATAGCCTGGCTGCTACCAATAAAATTAAGAGGTTAGTGAAAAATGGAAGTTCAAGATATGGAGCGACTATATTCATCTTTTTTCTTGTTTGTATTTTTTTAGCTATGTGCCGGAGTCGTTTCTTTAAAGTTTTGAGCTAACATATTTATAAGTAAAATCGGTATATCGTCTGCAAATTTCAAGTGACTTCATGAAGCTTTACTGTGTTTTTATTTTTGCAAAAATACAATTATTCTATTATTACCTATTGTATTTAACAAAATTCCCCTGGCATATTCAAATCGTAATTTATTACATCCTTTCATGATGGCTATCAACTAACTTTAATATTCATAAATCAGTTGAGGAACGACTACACAGATAAACGTTCGGAGTCATAAAACTGTTTAGGAACGACTACAGACAAACGTTCGTAGTCATAAATCAGTCGAGGAACGACTACGGACAAACGTTCGTAGTCATAAAACAGTTGAATATATACTACTAAAAAATTTCCGTAGTCATAAAACAGTTGAATATATACTACTAAAAAATATTTGTAGTCATAAATCAGTTAAATATATACTACTAAAAAATATTTGTAGTCATAAATCAGTTAAATATATACTACTAAAAAATTTCCGTAGTCATAAATCATTTAAATATATACTACTTAAAAAAAATTGTAGTCATCAATCAGTTGAATAGCGGCTACTTTAAAAAATCAGTTGTTATCGCTTAAAATTTTGAAGGCAATTAACTATATGAAACAGAAATTTTTTACTTACATTCATTTTATCTTTTTTTTTACCATTTGATTTGTTAGTCTTCTGTTTTTTAAATGCTTAAAACAAATTCGTCATTTAGTATTTTTATTTGTTTTGCAAAGATGGGTTTTGAAAAAGTTTTAAAATCCCAGCTCAATACTATATATAGCGAAATAATTATTCAGCCAAATATTTTCTTGTCAGACTTCGCTAAATTGTATTGCTTGCTAGTCCTTGCGCTATTTTAAGACCTTGTTTTGAATCGTAAATTCTTAGATGTCGTATCTCTCCGAAGATTGCTTTTTAATTTAATCCTCTGGAGATGATAATGCTTTTAATTTATCAAATGATTAATAGAATGTTTCTCAGAAATTGATTGCCGGGCAGGCAAAGGATGCGCATCAGGG
>JBMOKG010000050.1:0-33863 GCA_049315385.1 Bacteroidales bacterium | reverse complement strand
TTTGCAACATTTCTTGCCCCTGAATCCAAAGAATTTGTAGTTGCTAATTTTATGCAATTTGTCGCGAGTAAAGAATACAAACATCACTATGAATTTTATTTCATTCGTTCTGATGGTGAAATACGACTTTGCGAAAAATACATGACAGATTATAAAGATAGTAATGGTAGATTGAATTTGGTAATAAGTATGATGGATGTCACCGAGCATAAGCAGATACAACAAGCATTGGAAGAGAGCGAAGATAAATATCGGACCATGATAGAATATTCAAACGATTTAATCTGGACGTTAGATAAAAATGGTAACTTTACTTTTCTTAACGAAATAGCAACAAAAACTACAGGACTTTTATTAAACGAATGGAAAGGAAAGTCTTTTGCACCACTTATTTTAAAAGAAGATCTCCCTATGATAATGGAAGTTTTTCAGCGAACTATAAATGGAGAAAGTTGTAATTACGAATTGCGTTTTAAAAAAGAAGATAATAGCATACTTACTATATCTGTAAATACTTCGCCTATATATATTGGAGGAAAAATTGAAGGTATTGTGAGCTTTGGTCACGATATTACAGAACGAAAACATGCAGAAGAAAAAATAATAAAAATTTGGAAGCATTATCAGGCTTTAATTGAAAAAGCACCCGATGGAATTGTACTTATTAATGCCGAAGGAAATTTTAAATTTGCGAGCTCTTCTGCAAAAAGAATGTTTGGATATAGCGATTCAGAGGAACTAACTGGGAACCCAGTTGAAAATACTCATCCAGAAGATTTGCATTTCGTTTTATTGGATTTGGATAAACTTTTAAAAGATCCATCTTATATACCAACCTTGCAATATCGTTTTCGTGATAAAAATGGGAACTGGAAATGGATTGAAAGCACATTTACCAATTTGCTTTCAGATCCAACTGTCGAGTCTATAGTGATAAACTTCCGTGATATTTCCGAACGCAAACAAGACGAGGTAGCGTTAAAAGAAAAAATGGAAGACTTGCAACGGTTTCATAATATTTCTGTCGGACGTGAATTAAAGATGATTGAATTAAAAAAAGAAGTAAATGAATTACTCAAAAATATTGGGAAAGAAGAAAAATACAAAATAGTATAACAGAAAACATCAACTACAAAAATCTCAATTAAAAACGAAGAAATGATAGAATTAAATAATACTATTACAGAACTATTAATAAAAGAGCAAGGCATTGATATTTCAAAATATGATACTACTTTTTTAAATAATTCTATTCAAAAAAGAATCTCTGAGAAGCAATGCAATACGCTTGATGAATATTATACCCTTATTGAACAGAACAACAAAGAAGCGAAACGTTTTATTGATTCACTTCAAATTAGTTATAGTGAGTTTTTTAGGAATTCACTTACTTTTTCTGTATTAGAACGTATTGTATTGCCATCATTATTTCTTAGTAGAAAAGTTGATAAAAAGAAAGAGATTAGAATATGGTCAGCTGCATCTGCTTCGGGTCAAGAAGCTTATAGTTTAGCAATATTAATTGAAGAAATTAAAAATGCTAACTGTTCAAATTGTAAATTTCGTATCTTTGCTACCGATCAGTCTGAAGAGCAATTATTGGAGGCGAAAAAAGGAAATTATAAACCATCTGCTTTGAATAATATGAATATTCAGCGATTGAAACAATGGTTCACTAAACAAGGTAAAACTTATACTATAAAATCTGAACTAAAAGAAAATATTGATTTTTCGGTTTTCGATTTATTAAATGAGCAATATAGCAGTCCGCCAGTTAGCATATTTGGTGATTTTGGAATTGTGCTATGTGCAAATTTGCTTTTTTATTATAAACCTGAGTTTCAAAAACAAATTATGAAGAAAATAACTCACTCACTGGCAGATGACGGTTATTTAATCACTGGTGAGGCAGAAAGAGAAATTGTAATGAATCATAATTACCATGAAATATATCCACAGTCAGCTATATTTCAAAAAAATAGATAAATAAATGGATATCCTTAGTTTTTAAAAGGATTACTAGAGAATAAAAAAACGTTAACAGATGAAAATAAAAAACCTAAAAATTAGCACACAACTAAAAATTGGCTTTACAACTTTAATAGTGTTTGTTTTAATGCTGGGAGTAACTTCTTATATCCAAACTGATAATATCCATGAACAAATTGAAACGATGTATAATCATCCGCTTCAGGTAAGGCGAGCTATTGGTGAATTAAAAGCAGATATCCTTTTTATTCAGCGTAATATGAAAGATTTGTTTTTATCTTTAAATGAGAAGGAAATTAACAATAATCTGAATCAAATACTTATTTCTGAATCAAATGCAAATGAGCAAATAAACATTCTTAATAGCCAGTATTTAGGACCTCATACTCAAATAGATTCTTTAAAACAGGCTATGTTAATATGGAATAGTATGCGTGCAGAAACCATACGTTTGTTACGTTCGGCTAAAGTGGAAGAAGCTAAATCCCGAACATCATCAAAAGGTATCGTGAGTTTGCATGTAGAAAACTTGCTTAATGTGCTTCAAAAAATTGACGATTTTTCTAAAAATAAAGCTAATGAATTATATACAAATTCTAATAATTTAAATACTTCGTTGCATAATCAATTGTTATTAATAGTTGCTTTTATTTTATTTATAAGCTTCCTTATTAATTTTATTTTACTTAGAAATATCTTAAAACCTATAAAAGAACTTACCAATGCAACAAATAACTATCAAAAAGGAGATATGTTTGCCCGTTCTTCTTATCAATCGCAGAATGAGTTGGGCGTTTTGTCTGATTCTTTCAATACTATGGTTGAATTTATTCAAATTAATACTGAATTAGATAGAAATTTTGTTAAACTTTCTGGTATAATGATGAGTGAATATGATGCAAATAAATTTTTTAAAGCAACACTTAGTGCATTAGCTACTTATACCGATTCTCAAATGTCGGCTGTTTATCTTTTAAGTAATGATAGAAAAACTTTTGATCATTTTGAATCTGTTGGTATTGAAGAAACTGCCAGACAATCATTTTCTGCCAACAATTTTGAAGGACAATTTGGTGCCGTTCTTGCCTCACGCAAAATACAACACTTAAAAAACATTCCTCAAGATACACGTTTTGTGTTTAATACTGTAACTGGTAAGTTTATTCCACACGAAATAATAACCATCCCTGTTATTTCTGGCAATAGAGTTATTGCTGTTATTTCCTTAGCAAGTCTTGGTTCTTTTACTCAGCAATCTGTTCAATTGATAGAAGATATTTTTGATACGATGAATGCCCGAATTGAGGGAATATTGGCATATCGTATGATAAAAGATTTTTCTAAAAAAATGGAACTTCAAAATCGTGAACTGGAAGCACAAAAAACAGAGTTGGTTTCACAATCCTCGGAATTATCTGCACAAAATACAGAGTTGGAAATGCAAAAAAAACAACTTAAAGAAGTGAATCAGCTCAAAACCAATTTTCTTTCTAATATGAGCCACGAGCTTCGTACACCACTCAATTCTGTAATTGCACTTTCAGGAGTATTAAACCGTCGTCTTTCCAAGCTAATTCCCGAAGAAGAATATAGTTATATTGGCGTAATTGAACGCAACGGTAAGCATTTATTGGAGCTTATCAATGATATTCTTGATATTTCTCGCATCGAAGCAGGAAAAGAAGAAATTGAAATTACTAAGTTTAATGCTAATAATTTGATTGCTGAAATTGTAAGCATGATATCTCCTCAGTTAGAACAGAAAGATTTAAAATTGATACACTCAGCCAATGATGCTCAATTATTATTTACCAGTGATGCTTCAAAATGTCGTCATATTCTACAAAATATAATTGCCAATGCAGTTAAATTTACTGAAGAAGGAAAAGTAGAAGTAAAAGCTGAGCAAATTGAAAATAAAATTGTTATTTCTGTAACCGATACAGGTGTTGGTATATCTGAGGCTCATATTCCTCATATTTTTGATGAATTTCGTCAGGCTGATGGTAGCACTTCTCGTAAATTTGGAGGAACTGGTTTAGGATTAGCTATTGCCAAAAAATATGCAATGCTGCTCGGAGGAACAATTTCTGTAAAAAGCATACTTGGTAAAGGTTCTGAATTTATACTTACTCTTCCTTTACAATATGCTCCCGAAAACAAAATTATTGATATTGAAAACAAAACTGTAATCAGCACCAGAATAGAACATGCAATCAAACAACCAAAAGATAAACCTATATTAAATAAATCTGCTAAAACTATTTTATTAGTTGAAGACAGCGAACCTGCAATCATTCAGATGAAAGATTTCTTGGAAGAATTAGGATATCAATTACTTATTGCTCGTAATGGTAGTGAAGCACTTAGAGTTGTTTCGCAAGCTATTCCAGATGCCATTATTCTTGATTTAATGATGCCTGATATTGATGGCTTTGAAGTTCTTAAGACTTTACGAGAAGAAGAATTAACTGCATTTATTCCAGTATTAATTCTTACAGCAAAGCAAATTACCAAAGAAGATCTTAGTTCATTGAAGCAAAACAATATTCATCAGTTAATTCAAAAAGGTGATGTAAATCGCAATGATCTTTTGAAAGCAATTACTACTATGGTTTCTCCAACTATAATTGAATCTCCCAAAATACAGCCTAAATTGCAAACCATAAAGGGTAATCCAATAGTACTGGTTGTAGAAGATAATCCTGATAATATGCTTACAGTTAAGGCTATTCTTGCTGATAATTATACGTTAATAGAAGCAGTTAATGGTAATGAAGCTGTTGAATTAGCTAAAAAACATACATTAAATCTTATTTTAATGGATATTGCTTTACCAGAAATGGATGGAATAGAGGCATTTAAAGCGATAAGAGAAATTGAAAGTTTGAAAAATATTCCTATTATAGCTCTTACTGCCAGTGCTATGACTACCGACCGCGAAGCCATTCTTGCACATGGTTTCGATGCCTATATTGCAAAACCTATCGATGAAAATATATTTTTCAATACGATAAATGAACTGCTTTATGGAAAGTAATAAAATAAAAATACTGGCTATCGATGATATTGAGGATAACCTTATCAGTATTAAAGCATTGATATATGAGGCTTTTCCTGATGCCATTATTTTTACAGCACTTGATGGGAAAACTGGCATTGAAATAGCTGCTCAAGAGGATCCAGATTTAATTCTGCTTGATATTGTAATGCCTTATATGGATGGCTTTGAAGTTTGTCAAAAACTAAAGGCTGATAAAATTTTAAGTGAAATTCCTGTAGTTTTTGTTACAGCACTTAAAGGTGATAAAGAAAGTAGAATTCGTGCTTTAGAAGTTGGAGGCGAAGCTTTTTTGGCAAAACCCATCGACGAGAGTGAACTTGTTGCTCAAATACGGGCAATGCGTAAAATAAAAAATGCTAATATTCAAAAGCGCAATGAAGGAATTAGACTTGCTAAATTGGTTGAAGATCAGACTTATGAATTAAGAATAACTCAAAAAGCTACTTTGAATCTTTTGGATGATTTAGAAAAGGAAAATGCAGCAAGGAAAAAAAGTGAAGAAGCTCTGATTGAAAGCGAAAATCAAAAAGCAGCCATTCTTAAGGCAATTCCCGATTTATTGTTTGTTTTTAATAAAGATGGTGATTATTTAAATGTTTTTACAGAAGAAGATGAAAAACTTTTTATACCAAGAGCTGAAATTATTGGAAAGAATATCAGTGAAATATTCCCTTCTGAATTAGCAGATGAAGCAAAACAAGTTTTTCTGCAATCAATACAGGAAAATAAATTAGTTCAATTTTCCTATGAGCTTACTATTAATAATGTCAAAGATTTTTTTGAATCGCGTATTGTTCCTACGAATGATGGAAAAGTATTGGCAATTGTTAGAAATGTTACTGATCGTAAATTAGCTGAAATAGCTTTTAATGTGGAAAAGCATAAGGCTATAACCTATTTGAATGTTGCTCAAATAATGCTTGTTGCTTACGACAATAACTCCCAAATAACATTGTTAAATCAAAAAGCATGTTTAGTTCTGGGATATGAGTTGGAAGAATTGGAAGGTAAAGATTGGTTTAAAACATGTGTGCCAGAAGATGAATATGAAAAAGTATTTAATGCTTACAAAAGAATAATTTCTGGTGAAGTAGAACCATCTGATTATTATGAGAATAATATTATTACAAAAAATGGAGAAAAACGTTTAATAGCATGGCATAATACTTTGATAACCGACAAAGAAGGTATAATTCAAGGTTTGCTTTGCTCAGGTGAGGATATTACAGAACGTAAGCAAAAAGAAGATACTATTTTGATGCTTGCTCATGCAATTCGAAGTATTGGCGAAAGTGTGAGTATTACAGATATGAATGATAATATTATATTTGTTAACAATGCGTTTTTAAAAACCTATAAATTTGAAGAACACGAATTAATAGGAAATTCTATTAAAATTATTCGCTCCCCTAATAATTCTAATGAAATTGTAAAAAATATACTTTCTGAAACGCTTAAAGGTGGATGGAGTGGGGAGCTTTTAAATTTAAAAAAAGATGGAACTGAATTCCCTGTATTTGTTTCTTCTTCTGTTATTTACAATGATAAAAATGAACCAATAGCACTTATTGGCGTTGCAACAGATATTACAGACCGCAAGCAAACAGAAGCAGCACTTTTTAATCAGGCTTCTCTGCAAAGAATTTTAATGAATATTTCTTCTACTTACATCAATATTCCTCTTTCAGAAATTGATATTGCAATTAATAAGTCCTTAGAAGAACTCTGTAGATTTGTTGAAGCTGATAGATCTTATATATTAGAATACGATTGGGAAAAACAAACATGTAGTAATACTCACGAATGGTGTGCCGAAGGTATAAATTCTCAATTAGAAGAATTACAAAATATTCCATTTGAAGTTATTCCACAGTTTGTTGAAGCTCATAAAAAAGGGCTTGCACTAAATATTCCTGATGTAAATATATATCCAAAGGAGAATGGTGTAAGAAAAATAATAAAAGATCAAGGAATAAAGAGTTTGATAGCCATACCTATGATGTTAGATAATAACTGTATTGGATTTGTTGGTTTTGATTCTGTAAAACATCATCATTTATATTCTGAAAAAGAAGAAACCTTGCTGTTTGTTTTTTCTCAAATGCTGGTAAATTTTAGAAACAGAGTTAGCTTAGAAGAAAGATTAATAGAAGAGAAGAGAAAAGAACAATTTGCAAATAAAGCTAAATCAGAGTTTATTGCTAACATGAGCCACGAAATTCGAACTCCAATGAATGCTATTCTTGGATTTAGCGAGGCTTTATTTTATAAACTTGAATCTAATCAGCATAAAGAAATGATTAAGTCGGTTTTAAGTAGCGGAAACCTATTGCTATCATTGCTGAACGATATATTAGATCTCTCAAAAATTGAAGCAGGTAAATTAGAAATAGTATTTCAAACGCTTAATTTAAAAAATCTACTCCATGAAATAGTATTGCTATTTAATGATAAAACACAATCAAAAGGAATTGATTTAAAGTTAATTATCGCATCTGATTTTCCTGATTTAATTATTTTTGATGAAATCAGAATTAAGCAAATAATGTTTAATCTTATTGGAAATGCTATTAAGTTCACACATCATGGTCATGTAAGCATTCATGCTTCTTTTTTGTTGCAAAAAGGAAATGTCGGACAATTGCAATTAGAGGTTAAAGACACTGGTATCGGAATTCCAAAATCTCAGCAAGAAATTGTTTTTGAAGCTTTCAGACAACAGTATGGGCAATCAAATCGGAAATACGGAGGAGTAGGTTTGGGCTTAGCAATTTCTAAGCGTCTGGTTGAGAAGATGAATGGTGCAATTTCTGTTTCAAGTGTTGAAGGAGAAGGCTCTGTTTTTAAAGTAATATTCCCAAGTGTTCAAAAAAGTGATGCGATAGGTGAGAAAAAAGAAACGGATAAAATAATTCGAAAAATAAAATTTAAACAAGCATCTATTCTTGTTGTAGACGACGTAGTTTCAAATATTGAAACCGTTGAGAATCTATTACTAACATCAGGTTTAAATATTTCGTCAGCCGAGGATGGAGAAATTGCGCTTGAATTATTAGAGCATACTTCCCCTGATTTAATTCTGTTGGATATACAAATGCCAGGTATAGATGGGTATGAGGTGGCAAAGCGAATTAAAGCAAATCCAAGTAAAAAACATATTCCTATTGTTGCTTTTACAGCTACTGTATTTGAAACTGAAAAAATTAAAAATTCTACAGATTTCGATGCATTCCTTTTTAAACCTGTAAGTAGAGCTGATTTAATAGAGAAACTTGCAGTATTTTTGAAGCATACGGTTGAGCTTACCTCTATTAGTGTTGAAATAAATGAAGACGCTGTTCTTGAAAATCTTTCTGAAGAATTGTTGAGTAATTTACCTGAAATTCTTTTGATATTAAATAATAAATATTTACCTTATTGGGAAGATATAAAAGATCATTTGATTCTCTATAAAATTGAGCCTTTCTGTAAAGATTTGAAGAAATTAGCTGAAAAGTATCGTTTTCAGTTCTTATTAGATTATGCCAATAATATTAATGATGACCTTGAATCTGTGAATTTAGAATCTTTGAAAAAAATAATTAAAAAATTCCCTCAGATTATCGCTAAAATTGCAAACTTAAAAAACAAAAAGTAAATGAACGAAAATATATATATCCTGGTAGTGGATGATAATCAGGAAAACCTTAAAGTAATTAGCAATTTCCTAAAAGAAGATAATTATAAAATAGCACTTGCAATGGATGGTGACAGTGCTTTGAAAATCTTGGAAGAAAATAATATCGACTTGATATTATTAGATGTTATGATGCCTGAAATGGATGGTTATGAGGTTTGCAAATTGGTTAAAGCAAATCCTCAAACAAAAGAAATACCAATTATTTTTATTACTGCAAAAACTCAAACCGAAGATATGGTTGAAGGTTTTAATGCTGGAGCTGTTGATTATATTTCTAAACCCTTTAAAAGAGATGAAATGCTTATTCGTGTTAAAATTCATCTTGAATTAGCAGCTTCAAAGAAAAAAATTATAGAAATGAACCATACACGTGATAAATTATACTCTATTATTGCTCACGATGTTAGATCTCCATTGGCAGGGATAACTCAAACTATTGATGCTATTTCAAATGGGTTTTTAGAAGTTGGTAGCGAAGATTTTAATAAAATTTTTAATTTATTGAAACAAAGAACTATTGAAACAAGCACTCTTTTAAATAATTTATTAGAATGGACAAAAATGCATAGTGATAATATTTCACTTTCTCCTAGATTAATAAATATTAGCCCTATTATAAATGAATGCGTAGAACTTTTAAGAGGTAATGCTCAAAATAAAAATATCAGTATTAAAATTAATATTCCAGAAGATTTAAAAGCTTATTTTGATGAAGTAACTATACATACAACATTTCGCAACATTATTTCTAATGCTATAAAATTTACACCAAATGATAGAGAAATATCAATATATACCGAAGAATCTGAAGGTTTTGTTTCAGTTATTATTAAAGACTCAGGAATTGGAATGACAGATGAAGTAATAAACGAAATCTTTAATAAAAACATACATCATACCTCTCTTGGTACTAAAAACGAAATGGGTACTGGTTTAGGGCTGTTTTTAGTAAAAGATTTTGTTCAAAAAAATAATGGTAAAATAAAAGTGATAAGTCAACAGGGCTTAGGCACAGATTTTATTGTATATCTTCCATCATCAGCTAATTGATAGGAAAATATTTTTATTGATTGTCATATAATAGCATGCCTTTCTTTTGCTTTATATAGCATTATTTCTCTCATTCATACATTTCTTTTAAATGCTTAGGTATGAATTACCTTACTTTTTCATTTTGGATTGAATTTTTAATTATTTATCTTCTTTTCCTCTCTATTTCTATGTAAGAATTTTCTTACAAAAGAATTCATTGTTTTCTTACAAAAGTATATCGTTTACCTTACAAGAAATTTTGTAGTGAGAGAGTATTTTTACATGTGAAAAGATATACGAAAATATCTTTTAGATTAAAAAATTTATTATAATTTAAATTTAAAATTTGTTCACATGAAAACACTATATACCCTTTCAAAAGTAATTATAGTTTTCGTTGTTATAATAACAAACTGTAATGTTTTCGGACAAGTTACATGTACAGGTACTGTTTTTGCCGAAATTGTACCAGCTACTGTTGCTTCAGAAATAAGACCTTTGAGTTTTGGACAGTTTTCAACCATGGGCAATGGAGGTAATGTTGTTGTATCTCCTCAAGGAACCCGTACATCAAGTGGATCAGTTTTGCTTTCAGAAAGTGTTGCTCAACAAGGAATGTTTTCAGTTTTTGGAACTCAAAATAATACAGTACAAGTTATATTGCCTAGTAGTCCAGTAAATATTTATCATCAAAATGGAGTGAATTATATGTATTTAGATACATGGACAGTTGATATGCCAAAAGCAGGAAATTCAAAAGCAAATAGCGAAATAATTGTAAGTGTAGGTTCTACTTTACATATTGGTCCATTAGATATTAATCCTATTGGAACTTATGCATGCACTTACCCAATTGTATTTGTATATAACTAATCTCTATCGTTTAAATTAAATTAAATAAAATATCTTTTGTCAGTAATAGCTGATAAATCTGAAACAATGAAGCAAATAAATAATTAATATATTCAAATTATTCAAATGAAACAAGCCATAAGAATACTTTCACATATGAGGATAGTTAAATGGCAAGTTCCGTCTGACAAATAAAATAAATTATTGCAGATGAAAGACAACAATAAGTTAGATATCTTGGTTATTGATGATGACCCGATATACAGAAACCTTTTAAGGTCGATTTTAAAGGATAAGTTCAACGTAATTGCAGTTGAATCTCCTTCTTTAGGATTTGATTTGCTCAATAAACAACCCGTAGATTTAATTATATCTGATTTTCAATTGCCAGAAATGAGTGGATTGAAAGTAATAGATAAGGTAAAATGTGAATACCCCGGTACTGAGGTGATTATGATAAGTGGTTCGGGTGATATGGATACAGTAATTGGCGCTTTACGCAAAGGTGCTGTTGATTTTCTGAAAAAACCATTTACTGCTCCCGAAATTTGGTTTTCAATCGAACGCACACAAAAATTCTCAGCTTTAAAAGAGAAACTTACTCATGTAAAAAAAGAAAACACTTTACTTAAAAAAGCGGTAAATAATGAATTAGGTCAAATGATTATTGGTAAGTCAATTGATATTATCAATATTAAGCAACAAATGGAAATGGTTGCCGAAACACCCGATACTTCTGTATTGATAATAGGCGAAAGTGGGACAGGTAAAGAGCTGGTAGCTCGTGGTATTCATAATATGAGCAAACGCAATAATCAGTTATTTGGAGCAGTAAATATGTCAGCCGTTCCAGAGTCTTTATTTGAAAGCGAATTTTTCGGACACAAAAAGGGAAGTTTTACTGGAGCCATTGTTGACAGGGCTGGTTGGTTTGAAGAAACAAATAATGGTACATTATTTTTGGACGAAATTGGAGAAATGCCAATTGCTTTACAGATAAAATTATTAAGAGTATTGGAAGATCGTAAATTTACGAAAGTAGGTACACAAAGAGATCAGGATTTTAATGTTCGCATTATTTCTGCTACCAATAAATCTATCGAAGAGTTAACCGGCGGAAAAGTTTTTCGCCTTGATCTTTTCCATCGTTTAGGAACTTTTGTTATTAATTTGCCTCCTTTAAGAGAAAGAAGAAGTGATATTGCTGAGCTTTCATACTACTTTTTAAATATATTAACTAAAAAAATGGGTAAGAATAGAATTACAACTATTCATAATGATGTTTTTGAAATTTTTAATAATTATCCTTTTCCAGGTAATATAAGGGAATTGAAAAATTTATTAGAAAGAGCTGTAATCATTTGCCAAGGGAATGAACTTACGCCTATACATTTTACTTCAATTAAAATTATGAAGATACCAATGTATGATAACACTAATCCATATGATTTGAAAGAATTAGAGAGACAAACTATTCTTAATGTTCTTCAAAGAGTTAATTTTAATAAAGCCGAAGCTGCTAGATTATTAAACCTTGATTGGAATGCTCTTTACAGACGTGTTCAAAAATACAGTATTGATTTACCTCAAGATTTTTCATAAATCTAAGATTATAAATAAAATTGAATATTGATTATTAATTGTTTATTTGCTGAAAACCCGTTTGGTTACTAATAACCTGAGTTCGGGTTAAGCAACCAAAAGTAATTGTTTTTCGAATTGCTCAATGAGCTTAGGATTAGTTTCTTTTATGTCCATTTTAATGGATGGCTTTTTAGGGAAGAACGAATATGCAGCTATTGCACCCATGATATTTAGAAGGAACCCACTGATAGAACGATGTCTGGTGTGTTCAATTTGGCATAAATTTTTAAGTTCATCATTAACAGTTTCAATTACTGATCTTTTACGCAATAATAATTTTTCCTCGTTACTCAATGCCTTTGATTTCATATTTCTTCTAACAGCAGTTATAAGTTGAATTCCATTACCAAAAAGTAAATCGCTGAGAGCTTTTGAAATATATCCTTTATCACCAAATAGTTTACCGAAAATTTCTTTGGTCATATGTGTGATTGTCTTTGCATCTCTATCGTCACAATTTCCTTTTGTTAGGTAAAAAGACAATATTTCTCCCTTATCATTAATAATAAGATGCAATTTAAAGCCAAAGAACCAACCCATAGTTGATTTACCGACTTCTGCAACGTCTTTAAAGGTTTTGTTTCGTTTAATCCTCTTGTTGTGACACACACGTAATACTGTAGAGTCAATAAAACTAATGCCAGTGCACTCTCCTTTGCACTTATAGTGTAAGAAGAGCATGAATGCAATAGCGCATTTATGGCTCAATTCAATAAAACGGTTATAGGAAACTAAACCAGGAAAATCGTTCTTTAAATTAACCGACACATAATGCAAATAAAAATGTTTAAAACTTTTAAAATGACCACTATGAAATGCAATTAGCAATGTAATTACTTCTGAATCTGAGAGTCCTGCTTTTCTATTTCGTATTTGTTTTTCCGAAGGTGAGTTAAATTGTTTTTGTTTTAATTCTTTTTCGAAAACTTTACAGAAATCATCTGCATTAACAAAAATTTCTATAATTTTATCCTGTAGCATTGGTTTTGTTTTTTTTGTTGGTTTGCACTACAAATATAAACAATTCCAATGCTTCTATTTAATTGACATTCAAATATTTATGAACAGTAATTGTTAATAACTCTTATCCCGAACTCAGGTTAATACTAAATGGGTTTTCTATTTTTTACAACTTTCAGAATAATAAAAGGGATGCTCACTTTGTTAGTAAACAATAGTAAAAAAAAAGACAAGTCATATAACTTGTCTTTTGTAAGGGTATAGATTTATCTATTTTCAATTTTATTAAATTTCTATATAATAAAACTAGATTTTTTTAATACATTATTTCTTTCGTTATAAATACATTCCGATCACTTTGAAGTTTAATAATATAAACTCCATTTACTGAATTAAAATTTAATGCACTATTTCCTTGTTTTGCATCATTGGCTTGAAGTAATTTTCCATTTATGTCGTAAATAAATACCGTAGTTTTTTCTGACCATGGGTTGAAAATATTTATAACATGCTTAGTATAGTATATTTTAGGTATTTGGTTATCTGTTTCATTTAAAATAGAAGATGAATTAAAATGCAATAAAAATCTATTTGGATTGTCATTTGCTAAGGCATAAAATGAATAATTATTTCCATTGGAAAAATTATGTTGAATATTGGTTTTAATATCTTCAAGTACAACATTGTCAAAAACTTGAATGTCAAGAGATGAGATGTTGTAATTTCCATCTACACCTGCTTTAAAACCAATGGGTATTATTGTATTATTGGTAATGGATGTGAGATTATCGATGCTCCATTTTTTATTTAGTTTTGTTGAATATAAACTTGGAGCGGTTTCTTCTATACTAAACATTTTTTCGGCACCACCTTGATCGGTTTCATTTCCAAAATTAATAATAAGTTCATCGCTATAAGTATTAGCTGAACTTGTAACTTTTAAGTGAATCATATCATTAGCAATTGGAGTTGTTTTAAGAAATGCCTGTGAAGCATGTTGCCTTACGTTATTATCCATACTTAGTGTTCCTGCAGTTGTTGCTTTTACCCAAAAACCTTGTGATATTGCAATATTATTTGTAACTCCATTTGTTCCACTATCAGAAGGTGAATTTGAAATATAAGCTCCATAGTTAGCTGTAATAGGATTCCATATCCAAATTGCTTTTTCGTTTACAGTTGCATTTTCTAATATAGCTCTTGACCATCCATTGCTTGAATTCCAATTGATTGCAGAAGGATAAGGATTTGCTACAAAGTTCCATCCACTGTATAAACCCGTTGAATAACTAAGAGGAATGTTTATAGTCCCTGTATTAAGATTACCAGTAAACCTTTTTGTTACGACATTAGGGTAGGCAATTGCATAACCTTTACCGGGCACAAAATTAGTTCCTCCATTAGCAGTGTTAAAATTAAATGAATCTGCAAATTCAATCCAGCTACCAGTAGCTTCATTCCATACAAAAAAGCCATCAGACTCATTAAAGTTTGGACTTATAGCCTGAGTTGCTACTGGCGAAGACAACATGTGGAATTCATCAGTAATAGTATGTGGAATATAACGTTCTGCAATATATGTAGATGAATATAGTGTTCCGTTGTCTATCAATGAAGCTGTTCCTGTAACATTTGATTGTAAGATTAATGAGTCTCTTACTGTTAAATCATTTCCTGTATTAATTGTTAGTTTGCCTAAAGGGGCAATAGTTAAACTATGACATTTATTATTAATTGAATTTACTATTGCTAATTTATTAGCTGGGATTAAAGCATTAGTTATTGAATCAGGAATTCCATTGCTCCAGTTTGTAGCAGTTTCCCAATTACTTGAAACTGCTGCTGTAAATGTTGAGTTATGGATTGTTAACCCAAAACCTGTTAATGCTGGTATTTTATAACAAGTATTTAGAGAATTATATTCGTAAACAGCATAATAATAAGTAGATCCTTCGGTTAATCCACTTAAGTTTACAGATGTGCCAATTCCTTTATAAACTACAAAGTTTCCTGTTCCAATAGATGATCCATTGCCAAAAAATGTATTAGCAGTATAATTTGTTCTACTTTCAGGATCAGCATTAACAGGACTGCCTATTCTTGAAACAACCAAAACAGAATCACCATTTCCTCTTGCCCATCCAATAGTCATTGAATTGTATGCAATAGCAGATGATGTAAATAAAGTAGCTTGTAAAGTGGGTTGTGTACATGGTGGAGGATTAACAGTAATTGCTAATGAGGAGGTAATTCCTAATCCACAATCGTTATTACCACAAACAGTTATATTCCCTGATAATGCTGTAGGTGAAAATTTAACTGTTATAGAGTTTGTATTCATACCCGAAACAATGCTTGCTCCAGAAGGTAATGTCCAATTATAAGAAATAGCATTATTAATAATGGGTACTGAATAATTGAGATTGCTATCTCCTTGCATAACAGTTGCTGAACCTGTTAGGATTCCAGCATTTGCTGGCAATGGCTTTACAGTTATTGATAAAGACGAAGAAATGCCATTTCCACAGCTATTATTTCCTTTTACTATAATATTCCCAGAAGCAGCCAAAGTTCCAAAATCTGTTATTATTGAATTGGAAGTACTTGTTCCACTAGTTCCACTAAGTAGTATCCATAAATAAGAAGTTGCATTTAAAATTGGAGGAACCGAATAATTAACATTGGTTTCTCCTTGACAAACTATTGTATTACCTGAAATAACTCCAGCAGTTACTGGCAATGGATTTACTGTAATTGATAAATAAGAAGCTGTGCCATCACCACAACTATTGTTGCCTTTCACGGTAATATTACCTGAAACCGCAGATGTTCCGAAGTTAACTGAAATTGAATTAGAAGAACTTGTCCCTGTAGCTCCAGTAGGTAATGTCCAAACATAAGAAGTTGCATTTGTGATTGCAGGAACATTATAAGTTACATTATTTTGTCCTTGGCAAACAGTAACTGAACCAGTGATAGTTCCAGCTGATAATGGTAATGGATTTACAGTAATTGATTTAGATGAAATGCTTCCATCTCCACATAAGTTAGTGCCTTTAACTGTAATATTCCCAGAAACAGCAGAACTTCCATAATTAACAGAGATAGAATTAGTAGAACTTGTTCCTGTAGCTCCAGTAGGCAAGGTCCAAACATAGGAAGTTGCATTAGTAATTGTTGGAACCGTATAACTTACATTATTTTGCCCTTGGCATACGGTAGCTGAACCTGTGATAGTTCCTGCTGCAACAGGAATAGAATTAATAGTTACTGATAAAGAAGAAAAAGTTCCATCACCACAACTATTGTTACCTTTTACTGTAATATTTCCAGAAGCAGCTGATGCACCAATGTTAACAGTGATTGAATTGGAAGAACTTGTTCCTGTAACACCAGTTGGTAAGGTCCATACATAGGAAGTTGCGTTTGTAATTGTCGGGACGTTATATGTAACATTATTTTGTCCTTTGCAAACAATAGCTGAACCAGTAATAGTTCCTGCTGCAACAGGTAATGGATTTACAGTAATTGATTTAGATGAAATGCTTCCATCTCCACATAAGCTAGAACCTTTTACTGTAATATTGCCAGAAACAGCAGAACTTCCATAATTAACAGTGATAGAATTAGTAGAGCTTGTTCCCGTAGCTCCAGTAGGTAATGTCCAAACATAGGACGTTGCATTAGTTATTGATGGAACTGTGTAAGTTACATTATTTTGTCCTTGGCATACGGTAGCCGAACCTGTGATAGTTCCTGCTGCAACAGGTATTAAGCTCACAGTAATTGGTAATGTAGATGGAGTTCCATTGCTACATGCAGCATTTATGCCTTTTACTATAATATTACCAGAAACAGCAGATGCTCCATAATTAACATTTATTGAATTTGTAGAACTAGTTCCTGATGCCCCTGTTGGTAAAGTCCATACATAAGATGTTGCATTGGGCATTACAGCAAGGGTGTAATTTACATTATTCTGACCACGACAAACATTGGTTGAACCACTTATACTTCCAGGAGTTCCAGCCCCTAAATTAGTAATAGTAGAATTAACATATAGGCTATCATTGTAGGCAACTCCAAACCCGTTAGCAAATTCACAATCTCCTCCTTCATTTGAAGTATTATTAAATTGAATAGTTGGAGAACCCGATAAAAGTGTAAAATTTAAATCAACAATTTTACCGGCAGTTAAATTAACAGTATTTGGAGATAAAGGTATCAACCAAAATATTTTAATATATCTCACATTGGTACTTTCAAGAACAGAATTTATTGTAATTCCACCACTTAGTAAACTATTTACATTTGAATAAGAATTATAAGTAATTAAATTAGGATTAAAATCAAGTCGCAAAGTTAATGCCCCAATTTGAACTGCACTATTTGTTATAATCGATACATTGAAACTTCCATTTGGACAAGCACTTACGGAAGCTACTGTGGTCTTAGGTGCATTCTGACTTTGTCCATATGTAATTATCATAAAAGATAAGAAACAAAGTATAAAAATCTTTTTCATTTATTTTATTTTGTTAAATTGCAGAATTAAGTATTGTTATGATTATTGAGTTAGTTGTCGTTATTTTGTTTTCTCCTATGGAATACCCACGATATTTTCATCTTATTTGCGCTTTTCGAAAATGAGTATTTCATATTCTAAATCATTTAATAAATATTCAATTATAAAATTAAGTATAAATTTAGAATTAATATAAATAACACTTAATAAAGATTAATGTTTAGCTTTTAATAGTGTTTAAAATAATATACTATTTATAATATTTTAATGAAATATATCAAAATCTAAAGTTTCTAATTGACAAAAACCTTTTTAGAAAAGACAGTTTTTGAAGTAATTACTCTCACTAAATATATTGTACTAGCATCCATAGTAAAATTAGCTTTTCCATTTTTGTTATCAAGAATTTTAATTAATTGTCCTAATGTATTGTAAATAGCAATTTCTTTAATTATCTCATTGCTATTGATATAAATTGCATTATTGTATGAATAAATACTTGTGTTTTCAGTTAAATTATTTATAACCCCTAACTGAGATGATTCAAATAATAATTGGAAACGATTTGTATTTTCATTAGTTATAGCTGTAAAATGATAATCTGAATTTTGGCGTAAATCTGTAATTGTATTTGTAGCTAAGTCTTTTAAATATATATTAGTATTATCGTTAAAAGTATTAATGTTACTTACATGAATATTATAATTACCATCAATACCAGCATTGAAACCAATTGGTACTATTGAGTGCTGATCAGTAGTTGTTAAATAGTTAATGCTCCAGTTTTTATTCAATTTCATTGAATAGATACTAGGAGCAGTTGATTCAATGGTAAACATTTTTTCGGCACCACCTTGATCACTTGCATTGCCAAAATTGATGATAAGTTCATCACTATAAGTGTTTCCAGCATTTGTTACTTTTAAGCGAAGCATTTCATCTGCTGAAGACGATTTAAGAAATGTCTGATTAGCATGTTCTCTAACTTCATTATTCATCGCAAGCGTTCCTGTGGTGGTAGCTTTTACCCAAAATCCTTGTGAAATAGCAATATTGCGGCTAACACCATTGGTTGATGCATCTGTATTTGAAATAAATGCTCCGTAATTAGCTGTTTGAGCATTCCAAATCCAGATAGCTTTTTCATTAGGGTAGTTTATTTGATCAGCATTTTCCAGTATAGTTCTATTCCATCCACTACTAGCATTCCAGTTGATGGCTGAAGGGTAAGGATTTGCTATAAAATTCCATCCGCTGTTCAATCCCGATGAAACTGTAAGCGGAATGTTTACACTTCCTGTATTCAGATTGCCTGTAAATCTTTTTGTAACAATATCTGGATATGAAACAGCATAACCTTTACCGGGAATGAAATTAGTTCCACCATTAGTGGAAGTAAAGTTAAGTGCATCAGCAAATTCTATCCAGTTTCCTGTAGGTTCGTCCCACACAAAGAATCCATTTTCTTCATTATAATCTGGACTTATAGCCTGATTAGTTACTGGCGATGCTAACATGTGGAATTCATCAGTAAATGTATGAGGAATATAACGTTCCACAATATTTGTAGTTGAATATAATGCTCCGTTGTCTATCAAAGAAGCTGTTCCTGATAAATCAGATTTTAGTAATAAAGTATCGGCAACAGTTAAGTTTTTGCCAGCATTTATAGTTAGCTTGCCCAAAGGTGCAATTGTTAATTTCTTACATGTATAATTATTTGAATTTACAATAGCTAATTTTGTTGCAGCAATGCTTGCATTGGTTAAAGGTCCAGGAATACCTTGATCCCAGTTTTCGCATTTTTCCCAGACATTTGAAACTGCTGCTGTAAAAGTTGATACCAATGGTGGAGGTACAACAGTAATTGCCAATGTTGAAGAATCTCCATTGCCACAACTATTATTACCACTAACTGTAATATTTCCTGAATTGACAGTTATTCCATAATCAACTGTTATTGAATTAGTAGAACTTGTCCCTGTAGCTCCTGAAGGTAATGTCCAGCTATAAGAAGTTGCATTGGTAATTGTAGGAATAGTATAAATTGTATTAGATTCGCCCTGACATATTATTGAAGATCCTGAAATTATTCCTGCTGAATAAGGTAATGGGTTTACTGTAATTGCCAATATTGAAGGATTGCCATCACCACATTCGTTATATCCTTTTACCTTAATATTTCCTGAAACAGCATTGTTTGAATAATATATTGCGATGTTATTACTTTCGCTGAATCCTATTGCTCCTGTTGGTAAAGTCCAATTATAAGAAGTTGCATTGGCAACTATAGGAATAGAATAATTAACAATGTTTTGCTCTTGACAGACTGTATTTAATCCAGAAATTATTTCTGGACTTAAAGGTAGTGGATTTACAATTATTGAAAGTTGATTGCTTCTATTACAAGCTGTTGAAGGATTTGTTTCTATAACAGTTAATATGCCACTTGTGGAACCAAGTGCAAAATTCATGTTAATAGCATTAACAGCATTAGTCGAATTTATAATTGCTATTCCATTATACGACCATACATAATTATTAACTGCTCCATCTGCTTGATCTGAAGTATCAACTCCATGTCCGCTATTTGGTGGTAATGGTTGTCCATAAGTATGCAAAGCAACAGAATATGTTGAATTTAAAGTTCCTTCACAGAGAGTTGTAGTACCAATTATTGGATTATCTGGAGGAGCAGGATTTAGATTAATAACCAAATGATTGCTTTTGGAACAACCAGTTGATGGATCTGTTTCTACAACAGTTAATATTCCACTAGAGGAACCTAGAGCAAAATCCATGTTAATTGCATTAACATTAGTAGTTGCATTTATATTAGCAGTTCCACTATACGACCATTCATAATTATTTACTGCACCATCTGGTTGGTCTGTATCTGCTCCATGTCCGCTTGTTGGGGGTAATGGTTGTCCAAAAGTATGCAAAGCAACAGCGTAAGCAGAATTCAAAGTGCCTTCGCAGAGAGTTGTAGTTCCACTAATTGGATTAATTGGAGGTGCAGGAATTATTGTGATAATAATTGTATCTGTATTTTGACATCCATTTAAAGTTGTTCCAGTTAAAGTATAAGTTTTTGTATTATTCGGATTAAAAGGTATGCCATCAATCACATTGTTATCCCATGTGTAAGTAACTCCTGTTGTGCCACTTCCACTTAATGTAACAGCTATATCTTCACATATATTGGTTGAAGTAGCATTTGCAATTACTATTGGTAATGCACCTAAATTTGCTACTACTAATGATCTTGTCAATGATGTACATCCATCATAAGTAGCATCAACATAATAATTTGTAGTAGAAGTAATAGTTGGTGAAAAAGACGGTCCAAAAGCAATAGGTGTAACTGAAATTGAATCTAAATACCAGTTAATTGTACCTAAAGAAGTTGTTGCAGCTAAAGTTGCTATACCTGATGCACAAATAGTGTCTGATAATGTTGATATAATACTTGGTAAGGGTTTGATAGTTGCAGTTACAGCTATTCTTGGATAGCTCGTGCATCCATTGTTTGTGACATCAGTATAAAATGTATTTGTTTGTAATATTGAAGAAGAATAGTAAGTTCCTGTATGAATAGAAGATCCACCTGTGAAATTAGAATACCAATTGATTGTACCTGAAGTGGTTGTTGCACCTAAAGTTACAACTCCTGCTCCACAAAGTGTATCCGAAATGCTTTCTGTTATGGTAGGACGTTCATTAACAGTAATTGCCAACGTTGAAGGATATCCATCTCCACAAGAATTATGAGCTTTAACAGTAATACTTCCAGAAACAGCAGAACTGCCATAATTAACAATAATTGAATTAGTTAAGCTTGAGCCAGTTACTCCTGAAGGTAATGTCCAAATATAAGATGAAGCATTGGTATTAGCTGGAACAGAATAAACTACATCGCTTTCGCCTTGGCAAACCGTTGAAGTGCCTGAAATTGTTCCTAAAGATTCAGGTAATGGGTTTACTGTAATTGGCAATATCGAAGTATTGCCATCACCACAGCTATTATTCCCTTTAACAGTTATGTTACCAGAAATTGCTGATAATCCATAGTTCACAGTTATTGAATTGGTATTACTTATTCCAGTTGTCCCAGTTGGTAAAGTCCATGCATATGAAGTTGCATTTGTGATGATAGGAACTGTATAAATTACATTGTTTTCACCAGTACATACAGTATTTGATCCAGAAATTATCTCTGCATTCATCGGGAATGGGTTTACAGTAATATTAAGCTGATTGCTTCTAGAACAACCTGTTGAAGGGTCTGTTTCCACAACTGTTAATATTCCACTCGTGGAGCCAAGAGCAAAATTCATGTTAATAGCATTAACTGTAGTAGTAGGAATTATTGTAGCATTGCCACTAAACGACCAGCCATAATTATTCACAGCTCCATCTGCTTGGTCCGTAGTATCAATTCCATGTCCGCTTGTAGGTGGTAATGGTTGCCCATAAGTGTGTAAAGCAACAGTATAAGCTGAATTTAAACTGCCTTCACAAAGAGTTGCTGCTCCACTAATTGGATTAACTGCTGGAGCTGGATTTACAGAAACAAACACTGACGCAGTATTTTGACATCCATTTGCGTTTATTCCAGTTAGAATATAAGTTTTTGTTTCAGTAGGATAAAATGGCATGCCATTTAATACACCATTATCCCATGTATATGTTACTCCAGCTGTACCACTTCCACTTAATGTAACAGCAACTCCCTCACAAACATTAGTTGCTGTAGTATTTGCAATTACAACAGGAGATGTGCTAAGCGTTGCTATTATCAAAGTTCTTGTTGGTGAACTGCATCCATTCTCAATTGCATCTACATAGTAATTTGTGGTAGCAGTAATAGATGTAGAAAAAGAAGTGCCAGAAGCAATTGGAGAAGTTGATATTGAATCTAAATACCAATTAATAGTGCCTGAAGATGCTGTTGCACTCAAAGTTACATTGCCTGGAACACAAATTGTATCCGATGTTGCTGATGTAATTAATGGTATTGGTTTGATAGTTGCTGTTAAAGCTGTTCTTGGATAACTCGTACAACCGTTGTTAGTTACATCAGCATAAAAAGTAGTGGTTTGCAAAATTGAAGGAGAAAAGTTAGTTCCTGTATGAATTGTTGAACCTCCTGTAAAATTTGAATACCAATTGATGGTTCCAGATGCAGTAGTTGCAGCTAAATTAACTATTCCAGCTCCACATCTTGTATCATAAATAATTCCAGATATAGTTGGTAGTGGATTAACAGTAATTGCCAAAGCTGAAGAATCTCCATCACCACATGCATTATGAGCTTTAACAGTTATATTTCCAGAAATTGCGGAATTGCTATAATTAACAATAATTGAATTGGTTGTACTTGTGCCAGTTGCGCCAACAGGTAATGACCATATATAGGAAGTTGCATTAGAAGATTCAGGAACTGAATAGCTTACATTATTTTGCCCTTGGCAAACATTTGCTTGACCTATAATACTTTGATTTAAGTTTAATCCTAAAGCTTCTTTCCAACTTGAAGCGATTCTAATTCCATCAATATAAAGGCTTGGTGAAGATGTTGAGGTTCCTTGCCTTAAAGCAAATCCGAGATATGAAGAATCAATATCTGTTGCTACATCAGTTGCAATTAAACTTGGAGTTTCTTCTATTTCACTAATAGATGGATCAATAAACAAACTAATAACATCATCATTAGTAGTTGCTGAATTTGCAGTATATTTTAATACAATTAAATGTGTAAGATTTGTATCAAAAGAGCTAGATGAATAAACTGTTCCAGGAATTGTTAAATTTGTTGCCTTTCCAACACCAAATAAAATTTTTGCTGAATTTGAAGGATCTTGTTTAACAAATACTCGACCAGCAAAAACAGTATTTGTACCTGCTTTAATAAAGTGTGCAAAATAATCGCCAGTAAATGAAGTGCTTATTATTTTTACAAGAAAAGCAACATAAGTTGTATTTGAAGTTTTTGGTCCAAAAATTTTATTAACATCTTCTCCAGTATTAAGTAGTTTAACCATCTGTCCAGAAGATAAAGGGTAGGCATTATAATCTAAATTTCCGTTAACAATAGGTATAGTGTTAGTGCCAACACCACTATGAGCAGTCCAGCCAAGTCCAGAAAGAAAACTACCAATAGGGTAATCAAATGGCTCATTAAGTAATATTTGATTCGTTGGCAATAAACTTACTGTAATTGCTAATGTGCTAGGTAATCCAATACCACAAGAATTTTGACCTTTTACAGTGATATTACCAGAAATAAAAGAACTTGTATAATCAATGTTAATAGTATTTGTAGAACTTGTACCATTTGCACCATTAGGTAAAGTCCAAATATAAGAGGTTGCGTAAGCAATTGCAGGTACAGTATATGTAACAGCTGTTTGATTTTGACAAATGGAAGTTGCTCCTGAAATACTTCCTGCTGCTGATGGAATAGCATTTACTACTAAAGATGCAATATTAGAAGTTGTATTATTTGTACCACTGCAATTGGTTAAATAGCAGCGATATTGAAAAGTATTGGCAGATGTTATTCCACTTACTGTCATCGTATCAGAAGTTCCATTGGTATAAGTAGCTCCTGTAGGTATTCCATTTGTTACATTTTGCCAAGTACCGCTATTATTATATTGCCATTGATAAGTTATTGGAGCAGTTCCAGTAATAGCAGCAACTGAAAATGTAGAACTACTCGATGGAGTACAGGTTGTTTGTGAAATTGTAGGTTGTGTTGTAATAACTACAGGTGTACAAGATGTTGATGTAATATTTATAGTATAATCTTCTACTTCTCCGTCAAAACCTGTTTCACATGAGGTAGGATCGCTATTATATTTAGAGGAAACTCTCATCCTTGTATTTCCAGTAAGTGCAGTTGCAGGAATTGTGATGCTCAGAGGAGATAGAGTGGTAGCTCCATCTGTAGTATTCAATGCAGTTCCTAAGTCGTAAGCTTCGCCACTATCTAAGAAATCACAATCTTGATTCCAGTCTATCCAAGCCCAAGCATGTATGGTGTAAGCTCCATCTGTATTAATATTAACAGTAAGATTATAAGTTGAATTTTTATTTACTGATGTTGATAATCCTGTATAATCAGAATAGGCAGCAGGTTTTGCACTAACATTATTAAGTGTGTTAAAATTTACTAAAGTAGTACTTGTTTGATAAGAAGTATTACCTGTTGAAGAGCAATAGGAGCAGGGTGCTGTACCTGTTGTTGTTGCATTTCCTGTTAATGCGGGATTTAAATAGCAATATGTAGATGAATTATATTCATAAACAGCATAATAACATGTTGTTCCAGCTGTTAATGCAGTTAAATTTAAAGAAGCCCCAGTACCATTATAAACTACATAATTTCCGGAACCAATTTGTGTACCACCACCAAATGCTGCATTTGCAGTATATGCAGTACCATTAACAGGATTTTCGTTAACAGCACTTCCTAATCTTGCAACAACTAAAACAGAATTACCTGTACCTCTTGTCCAACCTATAGTCATCGAATTATCAGCTAATGCTGAAGATGTGAATGTAGATGCTTGTGTAGTTGGTGTTGTGCAGCTTATACCTCCCATAAAAGCAAAAAAAACAGTTTTATTTGTAATATTTTCAGTTATTCCAGTAATAGGTTTTGCAGTATTAGCCAGAGCCCATGACATTGAATTTGGTGTAGTTGCATCAGTAAAACTGGTTTTACTTCCAGTTCCTGGAAATGGACATCCACCACTATTTATTGTACCATAAGTAGTAGGTGGGTTTCCTGTAGCATTGGCACAAACAGGATACAAACCTTGATGGCTACCTGCATTTATACCACTTGCTGTGCTAATATAACTTCCATCAACATGATAAATAATCATTCCATGTCCTGGAATATAAGTATCAAATTTTAATTGTTGTCGGTTTTCAATTAAAAAATATTCATTTGAAGTTGTAGTATTATACCGATAAAAACTGTTTGTATATTCAGCTGCATTGTTAAGTGTTATTTGTGAAGCAAAATTAATAGTAGTAGGTGAAGCCCAGTTGTAAATCATAGTTTTAATATAGCCATTGGGGTGTGCAGGTTTATTTCCAGAAGTTCCATTCCATGATCCGCTAGCCATTAAATCCCATTTTCCTGTTCCATCATATTGTCCTCCAGTAGAGTAATCTATATCATAAAAATCTGGAGATCCAAGGTTATGTCCGAATTCATGACACATAACACCTATTGTTCCCATTCCTGTTGAATTTCGTTCTGGCATAGTCGTATATGCATCGACTAAAACTCCATCAAAAGTTCGTTGAGCAGCTGAAAATCCAGCTGATGATAAATCCCAACTATGTGACCATACATCCAATGTGCTTCCTGTTTCTTCCTGCCCCTGTCCTTGATGAAAAATTGCAACACCATCAACCACTCCATTTGCATCATTATCAAAATCTGCGAAATTGATAGTGGTCTGATTATTTGCAGCTGTAATTGCATCTAATGCATATTGACCCCATAAAGACTCAGGTCCATAATAATCATGGGTATTAGGTAAAGTAACCCATGCAGTAACTGTAGTAACAACTGTTAGCTGCCCATAAGAAACTTCGAGATAATAATCTTTAAAACTACCCGTTCCATTGTAATTTAATTGATTCATATAATTATCGAAATTGCTACTTGGGTAAGTTGTAGTTGTATTAGAGAAATTAGCTAAGATTACTAATAATTTCCTATTACCAGTTGTTGGGAATGCGTTTTGTAAGGTTCCACTTTCATTTAACCAAACACTTTTCAATTGAGTTATTTGGGTTACTGAATAATGTATTCCTTTAGGGATTGATTTTAAAAATAGATTATCATTTATTGATCGAAGATTTATATTTCGTACTATAAAGCCCGATGGAACCATATCATTATCAGCGTTCAATATAGCATATTCGTAAGCTCCTTGTTTATTATGAACTATGGAATATCCATCCATGGTTTCAGCCCAACTTACTTTTTCATCACCTTTGAGGAGAATGCTTATTTTGCTACCATCGGGTTGTGTAAATTCTATTGGATAAGGATAAGCACTTACTGCTATTACTGTATTAGAAATTATTAATAATTGTAAAAACAAAAATAATCCTAAAATAATTTGTATGGGTTTTTTCATAATTGGTAACTATTTATTTTTTGTATCTTAAAACTCAAAAGATTAAATATAATGCAAAAATAATATATTTTTCTACTTTAGTGATTAATATTAAGCAATAAAACGCTATTTGGAATCAAAAAAATATGAAATATATTAAATTATTAATAACGAACTAATTTTCCTTTCTGCTGTTTGTCTCCAATTTTTAGATTGTAAAAGTAAATACCTTTTCTAAGCATAGTGTCATCTATAGTTATAGTTTGTAACCCTATGTTTTGTCTTTTATTTATAATCTTATTAAGCTCTTTTCCAGCAATATCATAAAGGGTAAATTCAATATCATTACTTTCCTTTAACGTGTATTCAATATTTGTTTTATCAGTAAATGGATTTGGAAAAACATTTAGTTTAAACAGATTAGCATTATTATCTGTTATTCCTAAAATAGTTGTATTTGCATTTCCTGTTAAGCCAGGTGTCATATAACAATTGTTGGCCAAGTTATATTCGTAAATAGCATAATAATAAGAGGTTTCTGGCATTAATGCTGTTACATTTACAAACGCTCCCGATCCTTTATATACTACATAATTACCATTTCCTATTTGAGAACCATTGCCAAAAGCTGCATGGGCAGTATAGGCTGTACCAATTGTAGGACTTTCGTTTACAGCACTTCCCTGACGGGCAATAACTAATACTGAATTACCATTTCCTCTTGTCCAAGCAGTTTTCATTGAATTGCCTGTAATTGCAGAAGTAATAAATCCAGAAGCTTGTGTAGTTGGCTTAGTACATACTATTTCACTACCAATCAATGCAGGCAATGCATAACAATTACTTGTTGTGTTATATTCATATATTGCAAAATGATAAGTTATTCCTGCTAATAATGCATTTATTGTTACAGTATTTCCTGTTCCTTTATAAACTACATAATTACCTGTTCCTAATTGAGAACCACTGCCAAAAGCAGAATTGGCAATGTAATTGTTACCACTCACGGGATCTGCGTTTACAGCACTTCCTATTTTTGCAACTACTAATACTCCAGCACTTCCGTTTCCACGTGTCCAACCTAATGTAAGAGTATTGTTAACAGATGAAGATGTAAATGCAGATGCTTGAATAGTTGGCGGATTACATACCGTTGCATTTCCAATTAAAGCAGGTGTTTTATAACAATAGCCAGCACCATTATACTCATAAATAGCAAAATAATATGGAGTTCCCAATGTTAATGCTGTTACATTTACAGAAGTACCTGTCCCATTATAAACTATATAATTTCCTGAACCAGTTTGAGATCCGTTACCAAAAACACTATCTGCAGTATAAATTACATCATTTACAGGATCAATATTAACAGCACTACCTGCTCTTGCAACAACTAATACTGAATCTCCACTGCCACGAGTCCATCCAATAGTCATGGAATTATTTGTTAAATCAGAAACAGTAAATAATGAAGCCTTTAAAGTTGGTTGTATGCAAGGTAAAACCACATTAAAAGATATAGTAGAACCTGCTGTTGTAATATTAGAAATTTTCAACCCGCCAGCATTACCATTTTGAAGAAAACTTGATGGATTTGTTGTGTCATTTATTATTGTTCTGCCAACAGTAGATGAAAAGTAAGCGTTGCTTAAGTTGCCATTTGTTGTATTAGTTCCACCTGGTCTGTAAACATATACTTCATCTGGAGGACCGTTTGAATTGCCATCAATTGACGGATTTATTCTGTAAACTATTAAACCGGAACCAGGAATATTAGATTCAAAAGTTCCAGCTTGTTTTCTATATTCAACCATAAAATATTCGCCTGCATAATTAGGTGAAGCTATCTTGTAACAATTGTTTGTTGGCGAAGTTAAAGGATTTAAAGTATATGTTCCTGTAACAGTAATTTCTGGTATGGAGCTTATCCATGAATTATCAGAATATTTCCACTTCATATATGCTAGCATGTGTCCTCCACCACTTTCCATCAAATCCCAATTCCCAACAGGAGATAAACCATCATACGAATAATGATATAAATCAGGAGCACCCAAAGCATGAAACATTTCATGGCATAATGTATTTACAGATACCTGAGATTCTGGTTGAAAAGTATAGTCATATACTCTTTTACCATTAAGAAAAACTGTTTGGCTTGTTAATGCCCATCTATGAGCCCATAATAAATCATTCCATGCACCATTATTGCCTCTGATAATAAAACAAACATTGTCAACATTTCCATCTCCATCACCATCAATATTTAATGTAGAAGGAACAGCAGAGTTTGCATTTATCCAATCAATTGCATTTGCTAATAATGTATGTTCTCTCATTCTTTGAACATTACTACCGCTATATCCTATTGGATTTGATACTGCATTATAAGGTTCGTAATAACCACGTGCATTTGCATCCTGATATGATAAATTTGTTGTAAGCGCACAACTAGGATAGTGAGTGCTATTGATTGTTAAATTATCATAAGAAACTTCCTTGTAATAAGCCTTAAGTGAATTACCTGTAAGAAGATTAAACTTATTATCAAAAGTTTGACGAGTAGCTGTAAATTCATTGTTGTCAGCAAATCGAATATAAACCACTATATTGTTTAAATTTCCTATGTGCGGAGCTTTGCTAGGACCACCTTTTCTTCCTACTTCAGGGGCAAACATAGTTTTGCGTCTTCGCTGATATTCTTTTTCTGAAATTTTAGCCCATTTCTTCAATCCAATATGAGATGAAGTCTTAGTGCCTGCTAAATAAGATGAAGCTTTTAGTAAATCTCCATCTTGCTCAGCATAATAATAATATCCATTTGATGCTTGTATTATTGTATATCCCTCACTATCATGTATCCAATTAAAAAATTCATCGCCAGACACAAAACAATTGATAGTTTTTCCATTGGGTTGAGTTATCTTATATGGAAGATTTTTAAAATAAGCTGCATTTACAATTGAATAGCTAAATATTAAAACAAAAATAAGTAATACTTTTTTCATGTGTTATTTTATTATTGTAATATGGAATACGCCATATAATATCATTCTCAGTTAGTATGACTAATATTTTTATGACTATTTCATAAATAATGATTTGAGGATTTACCTATTTTAAGTCTTACATAAATAGCATCAAATAAGTTTAATTAGATTTTAAAAATCTATTGCAAAAATACTATTTTTTTCTACTAAAGTATGCAATTATCCTGCAAAACTTTAAAAATAATCTTATTTATTTAGATTATTTTTAAAGAGGTAAGGGTTTGAAAATTAATTAAAAGTTTTTTTGCAAAGGAGTTATCTAACTATTACCTTTTCAGTATAAATATGTGAAGTTGTAATTATCTTTAAAATAAAACATCCATGTTTATTTTCGTTCATATTAATAGCAAAATTCCCATTAAAATTAATATTATCAATATTTTTAACCAATTGGCCCAACGAATTGTAAATACTTATTTGTTTAATTGTTTCATTACTATTTACATAAATTGTATTATCAATCAAATAAATGCTAGTGTTTTGAATTGAATTATTTGAAATTTCCAATGGTAATGATGTAAATATTATTTGAAAACGATCTGCATTGTCATTGATTGATGCAGTAAAGTTATACATAGAATTTTGATTCAAATCTGTAATAGAATTTGTAAGAATGTCTTTTAAATAAATATAATTACTGGATGAGAAGTTGCTAATGCCACTAACATGGAGCGAATAATTTCCATCCATACCAGCTTTAAAACTAAGAGGTAATATTGGATTTTGAGAAACAGTTGAAAGATAATTGATACTCCAATTTTTATTCAGTTTTGTTGAGTATAAGCTTGGTGCTGTTGATTCTTTGCTAAACATTTTTTCAGCTCCTCCTTGATTATTTTCATTTCCAAATTTAATAACAACTTCATCGCTATAGGTATTTTCGTTACATGCAACAGTCAAATATAAGGTTTCTAAAGAGGATGTTGTAGATTTATAGAAAGCTTGATTAGCATGTTTTCTTACATTATTATTCATACCAAGCATTCCTGCAGTTGTTGCTTTTACCCAAAATCCCTGAGATGTTGGAATGTCAGCAATTACACCATTAGTTCCTATACCTGAATTTGAAATATATGCTCCATAATTACCAACTCCAGCATTCCATATCCATATTGCATTTTTACCATTATCTGCATCTTCCAAAATATTTCTTGTCCAACCGCTTACTGCATCCCAGTTTATTGAAGAAGCATATGGATTGCCTATAAAATTCCATCCGCTATATATTCCCGGTGATAAAGAAAGTGGAATATTTATGTTACCATAATTTAGATTCCCAACAAAGCTTTTTGTTACGATAGTTGGATAAGAAACAGCATAAGCTTTACCCGGAATAAAACTATTCGCACCATTATTTGCAACAACAAAATTGATTGCATTTAAATGTTCAATCCAAGCACCTAATGGCTCACTCCAAACATAAAAACTATCGGCATCTGATGCGATGGAATTTATAGTTTGTGAAGTAACAGGAGAACTTAACATGTGATATTGGTCTGCATTAGCAATGTATCGCTCAATGGTAGCATTTATACCATTGTGTTCAATTAATGATCCGGTACCTGAGGCATCTGATTTAATTATTAAGCCTGATGTTCCTGCAGCATTAGTTAATATTCCGTTTACAGTTAAAGCTTTACTAGCATCTATTGTTAAACTTGTAGCTGAATTTATCTTTAAATCATTACAAACTGCAGGGTTTGATGTAGGCGAAGTAATATGTGGTTGCCTTGCAGCCCATGAATACAAAGTAATATTATCTAAAATAGTTGGTTGTGAATTATTTTCCCAATTGGAAGAAGTTGCCCAATCAATAGAAGTGTTTCCCAACCATCCACAGGGTGATAATGTAAATATCAATTGAAACCGATTTGGATTATCAGTAGTTAATCCTGTAAATGTATAATTTGCATTTTGGTGCATTGCTCTTATGAAGTTTGTTTTTAAGTCTTTTAAATATACATATACGGGTGGATCAAAACTATTCAGTTCACTTGCTGTAATGGAATAGCTACCATTTACCCCAGCCTTGAAACTGACAGGAACAATTAAATTATCGTTTATTGCTGGTAAGGTGTTTATAGTGAAATTTATACCATTTTTTACTGAATATAAGGATGGTGCAGAAGGAAACCAGGAAAACCATTTTTCGACACCTTGGTTTGGTGTAGCTGTGCTGATAAAATTTACAATCATTTCATCAGTGTATGTGGTTACAGTGGAGCTTACATGTAATTTGATTAAATCAGTTGCTGTGGTTTGTGAAGTTTCTTGGGTTGCAGGATTTGAAATTGCCTTTGCATTGCAAGTATAAACTGATAGCAATACAATTAAAAGAAAGTATAATGTTGTTTTCATAATAATTATTTATAAGATGAGTAAAATATAATAAAGTCTCATTACTTATGAGAATATACTATTAAACTTATATAACAATTTATAAGGTAAATGCCTTTTAAATTGTTCAAAAACTTATAATAATTTATAATTACACTATGCCCAATTTGAGCATATTGGTATTACCTTTTTCGCTTAAAGGGGTACTTCCTATATTTACAATTATATTGCCTGATTTTACTAAACTTCTTTCTTTTAATAATTGTAATGAGTATTTAATTGCATCGTCCATATTGTTGAAATCTTCGCAATAGAAAGCTCTGACTCCCCATACCAATGCCATTTTTCGTAATAATATTTTGTTGTTGGTAAATGCAAATATATCTGCTTCGGGGCGATGACTGGAGATTTTAAATGCTGTATATCCTGTATGGGTAAATGTGGTGATAGCGTTGGCTTTGGTTTGATGAGCCATTTTGCAGGCTTGGTAGCAAATAGATTCGGCCATGAAACGTTCGGTATGTTCTTTTGGGGCGTGTTCTTTGTTATATGGGAAACCATTGTTTTCGGTCCAATCGATGATTTGTTGCATGCTGCGGATGGTAATGGCAGGAAATTTCCCAACAGAAGTTTCGGCACTGAGCATTAATGCATCGGCGCCATCTAATACTGCATTGGCAACATCATTGGCTTCGGCGCGAGTAGGACGGAAATTGCTGATCATGCTTTCCATCATTTGTGTGGCAATAATTACCGGCTTGGCTTTGGCAATACATGCGTTTACAATCTTTTTCTGAATTAAAGGAACCCGATCAAATGGAACTTCTACACCTAAATCGCCACGTGCGACCATAATTGCATCGGCTATGTCGATAATATTATCTAAATCTTTGAGTGCATCGGGCTTTTCTATTTTTGCTATTACGCTTGCAATGCCATTTTTGCTCTTGATTAAATCTTTTAAGCCTTTTACATCTTCTGCTTTTCTTACAAAAGAAAGTGCAATCCAGTCCACGTTGTTTTCGATGGCAAATATGGCATTTTCGAAGTCTTCTTCGGTCATACTTGGCAGCGAAATTTTGGTATTGGGCAGGTTTACGCCTTTGCGTGATGAAAGGGGACCTCCATATATTACTCGGGCTTTAACGGTATCTGTGCGATTGGTTTCAATAACTTCTAACTGAATTTTGCCATCGTCGATTAAAACGGTATCTCCAATGGTAACGTCCATCGGGAATTCGGCATAGCTCATATAAAGCTGATCTTTGTTTCCCAAACATTTGGTGGTAACAAAGTTGATGTAATCGCCGTCTTTGAGTTCTACGTAATTATTTTCTACTTCTCCTATTCTGAGTTTTGGACCTTGCAAATCGGCGAGTATGGCTATGTTGATGTTGAGTTCCTTGTTAAGTTCGTTGATAGTATTGATGATTTTCTGGTGTTCGGCTTTGTCGGAATGCGAAAAATTGAGACGAAAAACATCTACACCTTCTTCTATCATTTGAAATAATACTTCTTTGCTTGAACAAGCAGGACCAATAGTGGCAATAATTTTGGTTTGTGATCTTACCTTACGCAT
>JBMOKG010000049.1:0-34225 GCA_049315385.1 Bacteroidales bacterium | reverse complement strand
ACTTCGCTATATTGTATTGCTTGCCAGTCCTTGCGCTATTTTAAAACCTTGTTTTGTTGCGTAAATTCTTGAATATCGGTCCTCTCCGAAGATAGTATTGTTTTATAATTTCAGTTTATGTTTTTAATTCATTGTAATTATATTTACACAAAACAATTCACATTCTCTCTGATAGCCTTGCAGGGTATTAGTTACAGAACATGGAAACTAAATGCAGCAGCCTGGTTCTAACTTACAATACGAAGATTCCAACTCGCAATTCAAAGATTCCAACTCACAATGCAAAGTTTCCAACTCGCAATGCAAAGTTTCTAACTCGCAATGCGAAGATTCCAACTTACAGTTCGGAGATTACTAAATGTCGAACGGAGATTACTAAATGCAGGGCATAGATTACTAAATGTCGAATGAAGATTACTAAATGCAGAGCATAGATTACTAAATGTCCAACATAGATTACAAAATGCGGCAATAAAAAAACTGCAGCCGGTAATGAAGCAACTGCAGTTCAATGTTTAATTAAAATGGAAGCCATGTAGTGATAGCTTAAACAGGGAGTGTAAAAATCTCTTTTCTCAATCAGTTAAATTTATAATTGTAATCAATATAGGACTTTACTCATGGTATTTTATTTTTCTTCAAGGGTATTCGTGAATTTCGCTTCATTTCTTCCAATGATGCCGGATGTAGTATCGCAAACGATTACGAAGTCAGCTATTTTCACCCTCTGAAAAAAATTAACACCAAAATTCCAGCTATATAAAATTAAAATTGTATTTTTGAAATATTTACAGCGCTTCGGAAGGGTGTGCTCTGCTCATGATGGGCACACACAAATGGTTTTATTCCTCATTACATTTAAATTATTTACTTCAAACTTCATATTTATAGTACTTTTTATTTACTTTTGTGTGGAAACGATGAATAAAACACTGATAAGTTATGCTCATTTTGAGAAGATGCATTTCAGAACATTCAATATAAAAAATGACTAAAAGTGCAGGAAAAATAATTTTAGTAATTGGACTTCTTTTTATTATTTGTTACGCAAGTATATGGCTGACATATTACTTCTCCATGAAGAAGGCAAACAAAGAAGTATTAGAAATATCATGCAAAGAAAATACAGAACAAGAATTTGTTGGAAGAATTATTGACATCAATACCTTTGATTATTCTGATTATATGAACGGTCAGTTTTTTAATCTTCACATTAGAATCAATGACAGTACTAAAGAATATATAGACTATCTTTACAGCTTAAAGCCAAACAGAGAAATTCTTGACTTTGCAAAGGTTGGACAAAAGGCAATTATGATTAAAGGAGAATACACTTTTAAACTAACAGACTCAACAGGTGTACAACGGACTTTTAAAATTGCTAAATGTTGTAATTAGTAACTTTGTACCTCCAGTTTTTCGCAACAGAAAATCACCAGTCGTAAAATAAAAAGCCATAATCTTAGTAGTAGCAATACATAAAAAAGATGAAGGCAAAATACAACAATAAAAATTTATTAAGTGATACAAAGTTACAGAATTAAGTTCAAAAGGACTTAATAAAAGTCAAATTTCAAGGAAGCACCTTAAGTTTTTCCACACTGGAAATTGGTAAATCCATAATTTATTATACTTTTGTGATTAAACAAGATGAGCCGAGTAAAGCGAGAGTTTCAAGCATTTTTACTTGAGAATGCAAGGGCAAAATCCCTTTGTTTGAATCGATTATCTGCCATATTAGGAATGATGGTGCAAAAAAAGTAAGAACTAATGAAGATCATGAATATTAAATGGTTGAAATTTATTATTTATTTTTATATTCTTTTGTTAAGGATAAATCCTATATATTCTCAATCTGATAATGATATTATAGGAAAAGAATCGAGAAATAAGTGGGCATTTTTTGACAAGAAAGGGAAACCTTTGACCCCATTCATTTTTGATGCTATTCACTCAGCAAACATTTGTTCTTATCAACCTAATTTATGGCATGGAGAAAATTTGAAATGGTTTTATAAAGGATTATCTGTAGTTGAGAAGGATAATCAATTTGCCGTTCTAAATAAAAAAATGGAATATGTTGTGCCATGGGAAACTTATCAATGGATTTCTCCAATAAGCATTGGAGGTTTGATGATTGTTAAACAAAACAATAAATACGGCTTTCTAAATCATGAATTCAAAATAGTCCAACCTATTGAATTTGATACTATTTCAAATACTACTTTACAATCTCATGAACAGGATTATCCTTCTTTTTGGGCAAAAAAGAATGATAAATACTACATCTTTGATACTTTGGGTTACTGGAGTGACAGTACAGCATATGATGACATTAAATTACTTCATGCTAATTTTTATTTAGTTAGTAAGGATGGTAAGAGTTGGAGAATTGATCGAAATGGTACAAAAATAATTGAAAATTTTGTGGTTGTTAGGGATGATGAGAATGGATTTATTGCCAGAAAAGATTCATTATTTGGTTTAATAAATATTTATGGAAATGAAGTTTTGCCTTTTGAATATGAAGATATAATTAGTGAACATCTTGGAAATATTTTTATAAAAAAAAGTGGTAAATGGGGCTCAGTGAATAAAGTAAATCAACAATTATTATCATGTAAATTTGATTATATTGCTTATGCATGGGATGATAGTGGAAAAGACTCAGGCAACTATATTGTTGTTCAAAATGATAGATTTGGGAAAGTAAATATAACAGGAAGAGAAATTTTTCCATGCATTTACGATGGCATAACAACATGGGTAGAATATGTAGATTATGGTCATTATGTAATGATTGATAATAAAATGGGTCTAATAGATTATAATGGTAATGTTTTGATGCCAACTCTTTATGAGGATTTTGACTATTTATTTGATTTAAAATGGGCAATAATTTATGATAAAAACAAAGCAGGGCTAATAAATGTAATTGATACGTCATTTATCTTGCCAATAGAATTTGATTTCTTAAATGTTATTATATCTGGTAAAGCTAAATCAGTTAGAATTATTACATACAAAAATGGAGTTATTAATATATTGAATAAAAGTGGAAAAATCATTCAATCAAAAGTTTCAAAGGCACAAATAAAAAAATTGTTCGATATTGATATTGACCATAGTCTTAATTCACTTTGTTCTTATAAATTACTGCTGATGTTACACAATAGAACCTACAAACCTCCAAGCTGTTTAATTGAAATGCTAAAATATAATTCTTATAAACCTGTTGAGTCTATTTATTACAAAATGGAGAAAAATGAATAATAATTATGAAACCAAAGATAATATAAGAATAAAATACGATAAAGAATAAATAGAACTTCTGGTGGCATGAAATCCCCGTTTTATTTAATCCCTGTTTACAAAACTTTCTGATACCTTCTATGAGTTTTTCAACTGCACACATTGCCATAAAAAAAGAGAAGACTGTTTCGTAATCTTCTCTTTTTTTATATTAAAATTCCCGAACTTAAAAAATATTCTTCATTAAAACTTCCATTTCTTTCTGCATCGAACAGGCTTCATCTGCAGCTTTATCAGCAAAATCAGTTTTATCAGAAGCATACAAAATACTACGGGATGCATTGATCAATAATCCACCGTCTTTATTCATTCCATAATGACAAACTTCGGCTAAACTTCCTCCCTGTGCACCAACTCCGGGAACTAACAAAAAATGTTCAGGTACTAATTTCCGGATATTTTCAAGCATTTCAGCCTGGGTAGCTCCTACTACATACATCATATTTTCAGAAGTTCCCCATTCTTTGGTTTTAATCAATACTTCTTCATATAATTTTCTTTTATTCTCAGTTTCAAGGAACTGAAAATCAAATGCACCTTTATTGGAAGTTAAAGCAAGTACAATAACCCATTTATCGGGATAACTTAAAAATGGTTTTACAGAATCTTCGCCCATATAGGGGGCAACAGTAATAGCATCAAAATCAAACCCTTCATGTGAAAGAAATGCTTTGGCATATTGCTGGGATGTATTTCCAATATCTCCTCTTTTGGCATCTGCAATTACAAAAACTTCATTGCGGTATTCTTCAAGATAATTTACAGTCCTCTCCAATGAAAGCAAACCGTTAATGCCCATTGTTTCATAAAATGCCAGATTGGGTTTATAAGCAACTGCAACATCAATAGTTGCATCTATTATCTGACGGTTAAATTCAAAGACAGGATCTTCTGCATCTAATAAATGTTTTGGAATTTTAGTTAAATCACTATCCAAACCAACACAAAGAAATGATTTCTTTTGTTTGATAATATCTATTAATTCTTGCTTTTTCATTTACTTCTTAAATTAATTAAATTCATTGAAATACAGATGATACGGAAAACACCCTGTAATTATCAGTTTATAATTACAGGATTTACTTTTCATATAAGCTTAATTATCCAATAGCTTCTTTGAGTCTTTCTGCATTTTCGGCCAATTGCAACGCATCAATCAATTCCTGAATGTCACCATCCATATAGGTTGACAAATTGTACATGGTAAAATTAATACGATGATCTGTAACACGACTTTGCGGATAATTATAGGTTCGTACTTTAGCGGATCTGTCACCGGTAGAAACCATCGTTTTCCTGGTCTTCGACATTTCATCCAGGTGCTTTTTATATTCCAGTTCATAAATCCTTGATCTTAAAACGACCAAAGCTTTATCATAATTTTTCATTTGAGATTTCTGATCCTGACAGGTAACCACTATACCTGTGGGAATATGCGTTAATCTAATGGCTGAATAAGTAGTATTTACAGATTGACCACCAGGCCCTGAAGCACAATAAGTATCTTTTCTGATATCAGAAGTTTTCAATTCCACATCAAACTCTTCCGCTTCAGGCAATACAACAACAGAAGCAGCTGAAGTATGCACCCTGCCCTGGGTTTCTGTCTGAGGAACACGTTGTACACGATGTACGCCGGATTCATATTTCATCTGACTATAAACATTTTCACCGCTAACATTTATAATGACCTCTTTATAACCGCCAACAGTACCTTCAGTAACATCAACAAGTTCAACTTTCCACTTACGAGCTTCACAATATTTTACATACATACGATATAAATCTCCTGCAAAAATACTTGCTTCATCTCCACCAGTTCCGGCTCTGATTTCTATAATCGCATTTTTCCCATCATTTGGATCAGCAGGTATCAACATAAAACGAATGTCATCCTCCATCTTGTCTTTTTCCTCTATCAGGGCATTCAATTCTTCTTTTGCCATCGCTCTGAAATCTTCGTCTTTCTCATTGTTCAGAACTTCTTTTGCATGAGTTATATTGGCAACAATATTATCATATTTCTTATACGCTTCTATTACAGGTTGCAAGTCTTTAAAATCCTTACTCAACTTGATATAACGCTTCATATCCGACATGATTTCCGGATCATTCATCTGTTCTGCTATCTCCAGGTATCGTTTATTTATAGCTTCTAATTTCTCTAACATTTCTTTCGTATTTTCAATTTGCAAAAGTACAATAAATTACAATATGTTTACTATATCTGTTAGCAATTTGACAGGTATAATCATCCATATAAAATTATATCTTTCAATTTTTCAAGCAAATATAAAGAAATAAACTGAAAGTTTGTTTAATAATGATCTAATATATAAAGTCTGGTATTTAAAAACTGATTATTTTTATAAAGATATGTAAATTCAAAATAATAAAATTAAAAGCTTCACAATCAATTAAGTTCTTTTAAGTTTTATTATCTTTTATAGTTTTAGTACTATTTGAAAATTTTATATGTAAATTTGCTCTATCGTTTAATTTCAAAAAAATTGACAACTTAATAAAATTCAATTTTAAAATCATGAAAATCAAAAAGAAAACATTCTTATTTTCTGTTGCAATTCATTGTTTTTTAATGGGATATTCACTTTATGCAACTACAGGTTTAAAAATTACAAATACTTTTAATTTCAATAATCGCATAAATTATACAAACCTATTCTTAAGCGGACCAACTGATACAATTTGCGTTGGAGATACTGTTACATTAAGTGCATCAAATCCGCTTGCACTCAGCTATTCCTGGTCTCCCGGATATAATATTTCAAATACGACAATTCAGAATCCTAAGGTTTTCCCAACACAAACGACTACTTATCATGTAACTATTTATGGCATTACAAATAATTTAATACCAAATGGAGATTTCAGTCAGGGAAACACCGGATTTACATCAGGATATACATATACAACAAATCTATGGCCTGAAGCTACCTATTATGTCGGTACAAATCCACAAACTTATCATGCAAATTTTGCACCTTGTACAGATCACACTACAGGAACAGGTAATATGATGATAGTAAATGGTGCTGGCGTTCCGAATGTAAATATTTGGCAAAAAACTGTTAACATTAATCCTTATTCAATCTATGTTTTTTCTTGCTGGTTATCAAGCGTTACAATATCAGCACCTGCAGAATTGCAGTTTTTCGTAAACGGAGTGCAGATTGGTGCTGTTTTTAATGCAACACCCATCAATTGCAATTGGAATATGTTTTACAATACGTGGGCTTCAGGAAGTGCAACCACTGCAAATATTGCCATTACTAATCAAAACAATGCTATTAGTGGAAATGATTTTGCCATTGACGATTTGTATTTTGCTCAACTTGTAGAAATTTATGACTCTACAAAAATAGTTGTTGAAAAGCCAATTATAAACCTGGGAAATGACACTTCAATTTGCAAGGGAGATACTTTGTCTTTAACACCCGGTAATGGTTTTGCACAATATTTATGGTCAAACAACTCAACGCTACCTTTATTAAAAGCTACAAATGCCGGTAATTACTGGGTAAAGGTAACTACACAAAATGGATGCAAAACTTCAGATAGCATTCAATTAACGGTAAATCCACTCCCAATAATTACATGCTTAAATGATACAATTTGTAATGGTGATACTGCAAGTTTATTTGCTTCAGGAGGAAATAAATATCTATGGAGTAATGGTGATACAACGCAGACAACAATCATTCATCCTGTTCTAACGACAGATTATAATATTATTGTAACTTCAAATAAAGGATGTAAAGATTCTTCTTTTGCAACCGTAGTCGTTAATCAAGCTCCAATTATTGATATAACAGCACCCAAAGCAATTTGTGAAGGGAGTTCAACTACTTTAACCGCAAGCGGAGGTGTGAATTATCTATGGGATAATGGACAAAACACTTCTATGATTGTCGTTAATCCTGCAACAAACACTACTTATAATGTAGTTGTTACGGATACAAACGGATGTAAAAATGACACTTCTACTTCTGTGACAGTAATTAACAATCCAATTGCCAAAATCACAGCAGATATTGATAGTGTTTGTATTGGAAATCCAATAATTCTAAGCGCAAGTGGAGGAAGTTATTTTTCATGGAATACAGGCGAGCATAATTCCATAATAAAAGTTTATCCAAGCCATCCTACAACCTATTCATGTACTGTTACAAATATAATTAGCGGAAGCAGTTGTTCAAATACAGCAACTTATAATGTATTTGCGGAAGATTGCAATACACTTTACATCCCAAACGCAATACGGTCAACTGGTAATAATAGAATTTTCAAACCTTTAGGGATGTTTTCTTCAAAAACAGAATATTATCTTGCCATTTTTAATAAATGGGGTCAGTTGCTCTTTGAAACTAAGAACTACGATATCGGCTGGGACGGAACATTTAAAGGAAAGTTTGTTCCCTTTGATGTGTATGTTTATTATTTAAGAATCAAATTCGGGGGGCAGTTAAAATCTTTTGAACGAAAAGGCACTGTAACATTCGTTGAATAAGAAAGTCCCCGCTTGTAATAAGTAGTATGCAAATTTTATTGTTGCATTTTCAGTATTTAGTTTATTTGTTTTTTCTTATACTTTTTGCTTGATCAAAAAGTTACAAAAAATCAAGACTGCAAACAATTTCCGTCAAAACTACACTTTTAAAAACCCTGCGCAATACAAGCCGTAGCGAAAAATACATTCATACTTTTATTTTTAATACTACCTTCGCTATCTTCTGTATTGCTTGCATTATGCCATCTCTATTTTAAAAGTTTGTTTTGTAACGTAAATTCTTTGAGGTCGGTCCTTCTTCGTAGCCAAGTTAACTCTTGAATTTAAACGTCTGAAAATAAAAATCTTAATGAAAACTATTTTTCTGATAATTTATTTGATAATTTATTTGATAATTTATTTTAATAAATCCGATTTTATAAAATTACGCCAAATCTGGATTCAAGTAATTTATATTTGATTAGATTACAAAATACGATATTATATTGTTTTTACTACTAATCAAAAAATAGGCTTATTAATGCTTTTATTCTTTTAGAAACTTACCATTTATCACTTTAGCTTTATCATCTATCAATTGATAATAATAGATACCTTGCTTTAGTAATTTTATGTTAATTGAGTTATTGGATATGCTAAGTTGCTTTTTTATTTCGCATTTACCTAAAGAATTGAATATATATAACAGGCTATTACCTGAAAATGGCGTTTCAAAACTAATAAAATCTCTGGCAGGATTAGGATAAACCAATAGTGTGTTTTCTGGTATTATTTCTGAAATTCCGGTAATTCCGGTATTACAGTCAAACAGATTGAGATCAGTGGTAGTTCCATTTCCAAGTTGACCAATATAATTTGCTCCGGCAACACAAATTCCACTTCCCTGATATTTTAATCCAGAACTATGCAGGCCATATACCGCAGAATTGTATAAAAATCCGGTAGCTGCAGCCACTGTTTTCCAGTTGTTATCGTTCCCTATTTTCACTGGATGATCTAATTGAACTGTATTGCCATTACCCAATTGTCCATAATAATTGTAACCCCAGCCCCATAAACTGGAATCATTTTTAATAGCAAAGGCAAAAGATGATCCTGCAATTACGTTTTTCCAATCGACAGCTTCACCAATTTGAACAGCTTGTAGTTCTGCCGTTGTTTTTGAACTTTTAATATTAGCACCTATCCCTAATTGTCCGTTACCGTTAAAGCCCCATGCCCAGAGACTACCGTCAGACTTTAATGCAAGAGAATACATGAAACCAGCTGAAACTTTTGTCCAGTTGGTATCATTTCCTATTTGTTTGGGAATGCTATCGTTGAAAGTGGTACTGTCGCCCAGTTCTCCATCGCCGTTATAACCCCATGCCCATAAGCTTCCATTTGTTTTAAGAGCCAATGTATGAAATCCACCGGCAGATATTTCCTTCCAGTTAGTATTACTACCCAATTGAGTCGGTATATTTTTATCGGAATGGCTGCCATCACCTAATTGTCCGGAATAATTATAACCCCATGCCCAAAGGCTGCCATCTGTTTTGATAGAAAAAGAATGCGCTTGTCCGGCATATATCTTTTCCCAGTCAGTGGCATTCCCGATTTTAACAGGAAAAGAACTATTGGTATTACCGGCATTGCCCAGTTGTCCGTTTGCATTTAATCCCCAAGCCCATAAACTACCATCCGATTTCAGAGCAAGACAATGCATAGCAGCTGCAACGATATCTTTCCAGTTATGATCTGAGCCAATCTGAACCGGTGTATATACTGTATTTAAGTTACCAATACCCAACTGCCCGTTCATATTCGCACCCCATGCCCATAATGTACTGTCTGAACGCAAAGCTACCGAAAACTCTGTACCACAACTAACTTTCAACCATGTTTGTGCAGATATATTTAGCTGTAACAAACAAAATAAAGGAATAAATAATAATTTGAAGTTCATTTTTAATAGATTAAGTTTTAAATAAAGGAATGTTAAATACTATTTATAAATAATTTCAATATTAGTCTTTGAAAAAATCTTAAATATATTATCAATTTCAATGGATGTAGAATTTCGAAGATCAACAGCTTTTGGGAAAATATAATAAAAATGAGGCCAAAAATTTTTAACTCTCATATCTTTATTTATTTTAAAAACAATTACATTTTTTTTTTGATAAAACTGAATTTGTTTGATATCCATATAGTTTAAAGAAAATGGCAGAAATATTGTTTTGAAAACGATTTTTTGATCATAAAAAGTAATAAAAGCTGATTTTTGCAACAATCTTTTTAACATAAATAATATATAAAACACACACAAAATATCAAGAAACCCGATTGATATTGTAAGTAGTATTTTTTCTAAAATTTGTCCAAAATGTAAAATAACATATAAAATTATATTAGGGAATATACATAATAACATACCAATAACTAACCTATTTATTAGATTTTTTTTCTTGTCGAATAAATATATCATCTTAATATTTTTTAAAAGCAGAGTTTAATAAAAACTATCTTGCTTTTATTTAAACTCTGCTCAAATATTTACTTATTTTTTTAATAATTCACCTGAAGTAACCCAATAACCAACGCTAAATCTTGCAATTGACAATGAAGATAAAACATTACTATAAGATTCCTGTTCAATAGAAGAAATAATAATATGTTCATATCCTTTTGTATATTCTAAAAACTCATTTACAGATTCTATTGTAGATATTTTATTAAAATATATTATCATCATTTCCTTATCATAAGAATCTTGATAATTATTATTGATTAAATTTGTAATATTATTGGCTTGATATGGTACTTCTAAATTATGTTTTATGCTATTATAAGCTAAGTTTAGAATATCCTCTCTTTTAACAATAAGAGAGCTTTCATCCATATTATTGTTTATCATATATTCATTTAACAAATTATTGAGCATCTCAATACTAATTTCTGGTTGACTGCTTTTTGCATAATAATTAAGTAAATAATTGTGATTTTTTCCAATATAATCAAAATTATTTTCGGAATTAGAACATAAAGAATCTATTTCTTTTAGATATATATTTTCTAAAAACAACATACTTTTCACATGCTGTCCAGTTGCAATAGAAGCACCTGCACCTGCTATAGCGCCTCCAGCAGCTGCAACAGCCACTAAGCCTGGTGCAAGTGGAGTGACACCAGCAGGTGCCCCGAGATATACAATTCCGGCAGCAGTACCAACACCTGCCATTAAATCTGCAGAAGCAACTACAAGAACTTGGGCACATCCTTTTTTAAATCTATCCCATAAAGAAGATTCTTTTAGGTATACTTCGCTTTTGAAATTTTGTGTATATAACTTTAAATCAACAATTACAGTTTCTTTAGAATTTATCTTTTTACTGCTATTTACAGAAACTTCTTTTTTACAACTGCCGAGAGACAATGTTGCTATTAAAATTAAAATACTTATTTTTATTAATTTATTATTCATAATTTTACATTAAATTAATTTTTATTTTCCTTTTCCATTCACGTAGGAAAAACTGCACTTTGCAGTATATTCATCGCTTAAAATTTCGTAATAAACCGGTATTTAAGAAACCTTTTCCTTATTTAAAATAAGGGGAAAGAATTAGCAAAATTTATGTAATTTTGCAACACCTCCTTTATAAACTTAAATAAATGTCTCCGCAGGCAATTTTAAGTGGATTATACGCCGCTGCAAACTTTAAAGGAGGTCTTTGCAGCGGCTTTTTTATTTAAATAACATAGTGTATCTTATTTTTACTATTTTGCCAAATAAACAATTTATGATTTTATTTTAAAATTCAGAATGCAAATCTAAGCTAAAAAAACACAGCTATTACAAGCCTTTTGAGAGCTATTGTAAAATAGGGACGAAAGTTTTTAAAAATTTCTTTAAAAAACTAACTTCCACATTTTAAGTAAATAAAAATAAATCAATAAACGGGACGTAATTATTTCTTTATTTTTTTAGTGCTAAAATTTGCATCATACTGTAAAATGTAATTAATAAAATCAAACAAAATGGAGAAAAAATTAACTTACATGGTCGTAGATGACGACTTTCTTGCTCATAATGCATTGGGGAAATTGCTCAACAGCTATGATTTTCTGGAACATATAGGTTCTTATTACGATGCCTATGCTGCTGTGAGTATGTTGAAAGAAAAGAAACCTGATCTGCTTTTTCTGGATATTGAAATGCCGGGAATGAGTGGCATGGAATTATTAGAAATTATTGATAAATCTATTAAGGTAATTATCACTTCTTCTTATACAAAATATGCATTAGATGCTATGCTGTATAATATCGTCGGTTACCTGAAAAAACCGATTAGACCTGAATTATTAAGTAAAACCTTAACAAAAGTACTGTCTATAATAAGCATAAGCGAATTAAGCCCTTTAGTAGAAAAAGTTGTAGTTTCTTCTGTTAGTTTTCTAAATGTAAAAAAGTCAGGGAAAAAGGAAAAACTATACACAAGTGATATTTTGTACATTAATTCAAAACGTAATGCCGTGAATATTGTAAGGGATGATAAAATAGTTATCAAATATAATGCATCCTTAAAAAGAATGACAGATTTATTGTCTGCCAATGATTTTGTCAGAATCAGTAAAACTTGCATTCTTTCCATTGCTAAGATAAAATACAGGAAGGACAATAAAATTATGCTAATTGATAATAGTCAACATTTATTAAGTCCGGAATATAATGAGCAATTTGACATTATTTATAAAAGAGAAGAAAACTGTTCACAAAAAGAAGCCGTTTCTCAAATCTGATATTTTAAATTTGAGTCCTTCAGAAAAGGCTGGATATATATCCTCATACAATCTGTTGCTTCAACACCTTATAATCAGTCTTTCCGGTTCCCAGCAAAGGAATCTCTTCTACTTTAATGAGTTTGTTCAGTTTTACCAGATTTGGAAATCCGTACTCTTTCAGAAAAGCATTTGCTTCCGGAATATCGATAGTAGTCTTTGCAAAAAGAACAATCTGTGGTGGCTCAATTGTATCGTTGCCTTCCACTGCAAGCACAACTTCTTCATCATTCCCGTATTTTTTAAGCAGTGCACCTTCAATGGCAGGCAGACTTATCATTTCACCGGCAATCTTTATAAATCGCTTGAGACGACCAGTAATGTATAAATATCCATCAGCATCTAAATGTCCAAGGTCTCCTGTTTTATAATATTCAGCTCCATTAATCGTTACAAAAGGAGATGCAATTTTTTTATCAGGATATCCATTAAATACACTATCACCTTTTACCATAATCATCCCCTCCTGCCCCTGAGGTAAAGGTTTAAAATTAGTATAATCAGTAATCAAAAAATCAAGACCTCTAATAAATTTACCCACACTCTTTTCTTTTTGTATTTCCATTGGATTGATGGTAAGTACAGGAGAACATTCAGTGATACCATAACCTTCGAGTAGTCTCGCATTTTTATCAGCTTTCTGGTAGAAAGCTTTAATGATGCTATCGTGTAGACTTTCAGCTCCGGTAATGGCCAAAACTACATTTTTCAGATCATCAGGAGAAGAAACTGTAAGCATCATTTTCAGGAAGGTAGGTGTAGCCAATAAGGTATTGACAGAAGTATGTTTCAATATCTTCATCACTTCACGGCTATCGGTCGGATCCGGTGTATAAGCCACTTTAAGTCCGGATATCAATGGAAGTATAGTGAGCACCGTAAACCCAAAACTATGAAATGGCGGAAGAAAAGACAAAAATATATTTTCATTACTTATATAAACATCCTCCAATACGCCCCACAGATTACTCACAAGATTCCGATGTGTCAATGGAACTGCTTTAGGTAAGGATTCACTCCCGGAAGTAAATAGTATGACAGCCACATCATCAAGCTGAATTTTTGGTTTTATCTGAACATAATAATTAAAAACGCCTGAAAGTTTAGTCATTAGTGAGACTTCCTTCACTTTCTGTTCAAAGAAAATACATTTTTGTTTTACACTGTCCGATATAAGATCCTTCACTTTATCATGAAATGATTTGGCAGTTAAAATCACTTTCAAATCTACCTCATTCACACAATGATCCAATACATTTTTACCAACAGTCCAATTTAACATTACAGGTGTTTTTCCTGCCATATAAGATGCAATTACAAGTAAAGTGGTACTTTGCAGGGCTGGCAACATAATACCGACATATTTCCCTTCCACATCTTTCTTAATAATTTTAGAAACCACAAAAGCTTTCAGTAAAAATTCTTTACGGGAACTCAAACCAATGATTTTATCATAGGTAAATACTTCTTTCTGATCTTTATTAAACACCTCCAGAAAAGACTCGACAATATTCTTTGTATTATCAATCTTAATCCTTTTTAAATCAGCCAGTCTAACACTTAAATTACCGGGTTTTAAAATATCCTCACTTACCTCCTGCCCCATTGCAATCCGGCATAAGTCTTCAACCGTTGTAACATATTCTATTTCTGTCTGCGAAACTACATTAAAAGCAACTTCTATAGAACTGATAAGAGAAACCAGCATCAACGAATCAACATTTAATTCAAGTACAAGGTTTGAATATATCGTAATATCACTTTTTTTAGAATTAGTTGTATGAACGATTATTTCAGCAATCTTAATAAATACTTCTTCCGGAATATCATCGGTATTTGTCTTCGTTTTTCGTTTCATATCTTCTACGGAACCTTCAATTCTTTCGGGTAATTCGCGTTTGAGTTCGGGAGCATAAAAAAAATGTTTCAAAAACAAAGGTTTTTCTTCTCCATTTTTATTATAAAAATTTTCCAGAAACAGATTAAACGAAAGTTTATTTTCTTTTGCTTTTTTAATTGCATCCTCAGTAATATCAACAAACTCTAAAGTTATTTTTCTTCTCGGAAGAAAGAATATAAGATTGGCAAAGACATAAAAAATAGCTTTCAAATAAGTTTTGATAAAATCAGGAGCTTTACCAATCCATGCTCTTGACCACATACTTCCCCAAAGTCCATGGATCCTGACACCAATTACTTTTGTATTCTCAGGAATATTATCGACAATAGCCCAGGCACTCTGTTTATTAAAAATCTTTTCATATCCCTGTCCGCTAATCTGACCTGAAGGATATAATAATACACTTTTATCATTTTTCAGTGCAAGAACAACATTGCTATAAATATTTTTCAATGCATCCACATCTCTGTTATCTGAAGTAATATCACTCACAATAACAGCTCCAGCCATATTGAAAAGCTGCTTTAATACAGGTTTATTTGCATAAATTTCAGAAGCGACAGGAACAACATCAGAGTATTTGAGAATATAAGAAAAAAGAATTTGTGGATCCACCAATGCCTGATGGTTTGGAAGTATGAGCTTTGACTGCTTGTTTTGAAGAACTTCAATTCCTTTTAGCTCAATTTTGTAGCGTAAAGAAAGGAAGAAACGATAAATGGCAACTAAGAATTTCATATTATTTATTTATTTTTTGGCTAAAGCCATATATATATATTCATTTTTACAACAACATTTATTAGGCACGACATTTATGCCGTATTTAAAAATAATCATCATATTTCTATGGCTTTAGCCAAAATATTTATTGTTTGACAATTTCAAATCCATATCGTTCGATAAATTTATCATATTCCTGTTGAAAACCATGTTTTTTATGATGTTCTTCCTGATTTGCAATATAATCCCTTACGATCTGAATTTTATCATCACCAATCCCTATTGCCATGTATTCATCCTGCCACTCAAATTTTGTCTGTGTTAATTTATTTTTATTGATCCAATAAGAAGATTCTCCTTTTATCAATTGAGCTATTTTCCCTATACTTAAATCATCATTTAAAGAGATAAGACAATGAACATGTTCCGTATATCCATTCAGAAAATCTATAAAAATATTTTTTTCTTTGGCATTTTCGCGAATATGTTTAAATACATTTTCCCTTATATCAGCGGTTAAAAAGGGCTGTCTATTTTTTGTTGACCATATAAAATGGACATAAATTTTTATAAAAGACATTTTATATTTATATTTTGGCTAAAGCCTTATTTATACAATCATTTTACAACGCCATAAATGGCGTTGCTAATTATTTTTCATTACAATTGAATATAATCATTTATTTATTGGATTTTATTAGGCACGACATTTATGTCGTGTTTAAAAACAATCATCATATTTTTATTGCTTTAGCCAATATCATTATTATCCTCTGTTTTTGATATTTTTAATAATTTCCTGAATCAGACATACATATCCGGTACATATTTAATCATCAGTGATATTACCATAAATGGCATTTCTAATTATTTTCATTCCAATTTAATATATTCATTTATTTATTGGATTTTATTAGGCACGACATTTATGTCGTGTTTAAAAATAATTATCAATTTTCTATGGCTTTAGCCAACATCATTTTTATCTTCCGTTTTTGATATTTTTAATAAGTTCTTGAAGCGGTTGAACATTTCAGGTACATATTTAATCATCAGTATACTTATTGTTAAAATAAAAACCACCAGAAAAATAAAGATAGCATTGGTACCGAATTGTTTAGTTATTACTGCAAAAAGAGCAGCGGAAATAAATATCAGCAAAAATATCATAAAGTTGGAATAAGCAATCATATCACCTTGTTTTCTTCCTTCTACACTGTTTTGAACTGATGCACTCAAAGGAACCATATACATACCACAAAACATGGCAGTTATAAAAATCAATAAACCGAATAAGATACCGCCCGGATGAAGGAAAAACAAAAGTAAAAGTGCAATTGTCATCCCAAATCCACCAATAGGCGTTAAACCTAATTCTACTTTTCCTTTAGAAATGATTCCGGCCAGAAAACTACCCAAACCAATCCCCATAGCAGAAACAGTTAAAACATAACCAGTTTGAGTATTCGTCATCCCCAACGTTTTAGGACAATGAACCAATAAATTCATTTGAATAAAACTACCAACCATCCAAAAAGAAGATAAGCCAAGTATAATCAGATTCAAGCCTTTAATGGAAGAAGCAAATTTAAAAGCCTTGAATTCAAATACAAACGGGATAATGGTATCATCAGATTTTTTCATAGGTTCTGTTTCACTGACTTTTAACCTCCAAATTGAAAACAGGCTTGATAAAGAAATTACAACAAATAATCCAGCCATCAGATAAAAATTATAATGATCTGAAATAATAGTTGCCAATAACGGACCTAACAAAGCGCCAAAAAAGGTAAACATTTCCAGTGTTCCTGTTCCGAATGAAATACCTTCTTTTCCACCTATATCACGAATTAAGCCATATTTGGAAGGAGAAAATAAGGTACTGACTAATCCAAGTAAAAAAATACAAGCCATAACCAAATATACACTTTCAATATAAAAACCAAAGCTGCCAATAATAATTAAGAAAAGTTCAACAAATCTGGCTTGAAGCATAATTTTTTTCTTATACCTAGTTTTGGATAATCTTCCGGCAAGAGGTGAAAAGAAAATATAAGATAAAACATACAAACCTGAGGCCAATGAAACAATCAGCGACTCATTCCCCTTGGCAACCCATTGAATGGCAATCAGGCAAATTAATGTTTTGAAAAAATTATTATTAAAGACACCCAGGAAATTGCTGGTAAATAAGGGTATCCATTTTGAGTTAAGTTTCATTTAAATAGTATTTAATGCTAATTTGTTTTTGCAAATATAAAATAATAAATCAAAATAATGCTGAATTGATGAATCTCAACGGAAAATACAATTCTGACATTAAGAGATATTTTCACACTTTTAGTGAATTTTAACTACTTGCAATTAAAGAAATTAAAATAAATAAAAAAACATAAAACAGTACAAGGTTAATCCTTAAATATTGTTTTTTGTTATTCACTTGAATATTTAAAATTTAATGAGAAGATTTTATTTAACTTTGTCATTATTCAATTGCTATTTAACTCAGTCCTTCTTTTTTAATTTTATCAAGCTATAATAGAGAAATGAATCAACTATTCGATATTTATCAATTAACATCAAAAGATGCTTTAAGAATTACGGCTGCTCCTGACGAGCCTCATGTACATGATTATGAAGAGTTGATTATTGGAATTGAAGGTGAATTAGAACATTTTATTGATTATAAAACAAGAAAATTTGATGCTCCATTGATAAGTTTTGTAACAAAAGGTAAAGTTCACCGGGCAATCCCAAGATTAAAAAACGACAAATGCACGATGTGGGTGTTAAGGTTTAAAAGTGAATTTATCCCGGAAACCACCTTTCAATTGTATTCATATTATCACGATCATGCGAATCTTAAAATAGAACAAAGTGATTATTTCTTGCGAATGCTTGCTTTATGCAATATTATGTATCAGGAAATACAGGAAAAGCTTCCTGATTTAGCCATGGTCCGTCATCTGTTAAGTGCTTTGCTAACCATGATTGAATCGGAAAGAAAAAGAACCGTGTCAGATTCAAACGGAATTCAGAAAACCCAAAACTTTACTTTTAAAAATTTCTTACTTATACTGGAAGAAAATTTCCATCGAACTGAAGGTGTAGAATTTTATGCTGAGAAATTATTTATGTCTGTAAGAAATCTTAATCTAATCTGTCAGAATATCTTACAAAAAAGTGTTTCAGAAATCATTGAAACCCGAAAACTTATTGAAGCAAAAAATCTTCTGATTAATTCAGATAAATCAATTTCTGAAATCGGATATGAATTAGGTTACAATGAAAAAGCTTATTTTTCTAATGTTTTCAAGAAGAAATCAGGGCAAACTCCTACCGAGTTTCGCGAAGAAATGAAAAAACTTACTTCCTGAATTTACAACTCTTTTTCCGAAAACAGTTACCTTTAAGAATGATATTAGATGTAATTTTACATCCTTATTAATAATTATTAATCAATTAAATTTTAAAAAATGGATGCAACAATTGCTAAAAAAGGACCTTTTGCAGTAGAATTAGAAGCAGGAAAAGAATATCACTGGTGTGCCTGCGGTAAAAGTAAAAACCAACCCTATTGTGATGGGTCTCATCAGGGAACAGAATTTGTACCGAAAGCATTTACAGCTGAAGAAACAAAAACAGCCTATTTATGCGGATGTAAGCACACTAATAATCCACCTTATTGCGATGGATCTCATACTAAACTGTAAAAGTTGCTAAATTTATCTGATTATGACCTTTGATTTTTAAACATTAAAGGTCATAATTTTGTTTAAAGTCGAGACATATAGCTTTATAAGAGCTTTAAATATTGAATAAATATACAAATGACCAATACTATTAAAACGATGCCTCACATTGCAATCATATCATCAAGTGTTAGGATTGAAAGAAAGAGCCACAGGCTTGCTTTGTATTTCAAAAATTATCTGGAAGAAAACAATTTAACAACAGCTGAAATCCTTGATTTGAAGGAATATAATTTTCCTATATTTGATGAAAGATTAGCATTCCAAAAATCACCTGAATCAAACACAATAAAATTTGCCGAAAAAATAAAAGCAGCAGATGGAATTATTATTGTAAGCCCTGAATATAATGGGAGTTACCCAGCAAGTCTTAAAAATGCCATTGATTTGCTTTATGAAGAGTGGCATCATAAACCTATAGCCATATCAACCGTATCTGAAGGAAATTTTGGTGGCAGTCAACTCATTGTATCTTTACAGTTTATATTATGGAAAATCAGGGCATGGACTGTTACTGCATCATTTCCTGTTCCAAATGTAAATGAGTCCTTTGATGAAAATGGGATGCCTATTAATAAACAAATAACGGATAAAAGAGCCAGCCGTTTTATTAAGGAATTATTGGAATGTATTGAAGCAAAACCTAAGTTGGAAATTAAGAAATAAATGGAAAGAAGAAAATTTTTACAGACAATAGCAATCCTACCTTTAACATATACAGCAATGAAACTAAATGAACTGAATAAAATAACGGAAACATTCAGCAGCATGGATAAAATGCCGGTATTGTTTCTTGGACATGGCAGCCCTATGAATGCCATTGAAGAAAATGAATTCGTAGCAGGTTTCAGAAATATTGGCAAAACTATACCCAAACCAAATGCAGTTCTATGTATTTCGGCACATTGGGAAACAAAAGGAAGTTTTGTAACAGCAATGGAAAATCCAAGAACCATTCATGATTTTGGAGGATTTCCCCAAGCATTGTTTGAGGTGGAATATCCAGCTCCAGGAAGTCCTAAGATGGCGAATGAAACAAAAAATATTAATAAAAAAACAAGCATTGGACTAGATGATAAATGGGGTCTGGACCATGGTTGCTGGTCAGTGGTGAAACATTTATATCCGGCAGCTGATGTTCCGGTAATTCAACTCAGTCTCGATTATTCACAAAACCCTCAGTACCATTATGAACTGGCGAAAGAACTTTCATCGCTTCGCAACAAAGGCGTGTTGATTATTGGAAGTGGGAACATGGTTCATAATCTGGGCATGTTAGCATGGGATCAACTGGAAACTCCCGGATTTGCTTTTGAATGGGCCTCTGAAGCCAATGAAAAGATGAAAAAATATATACTTTCCAACGACCATATACAACTAATTAACTATAAATCACAGGGCAAAGCCTTTGAACTGGCTGTTCCAACCCCCGAACATTATCTTCCTTTACTCTATGCATTAGCGCTTAAAGAAGAAAATGAGAAAATAAGTTTATTTAACGACAAAGCAGTAGGAGGTTCTCTTACAATGACTTCATTGAAAATAGATAAAGTTTAAAAAAATTTTAAATAGCTTTTGAAGCTTAATAGTTAACTCCATCCATTAAAATTCTGAGATTATGTACTTTTCAACGTTGGAATATTAATTTCAGTCCTGATAAACGGTGTTTTATATTAAGAGCTGTACTTAAAATTAACTTAAATCCTTTCTTTTAAAATCATCTATGAGTCCAGTCTAAAAAGCCAGAATAAAACATATATTTTGGGCTAAGGCCCTTATTAGCAATTTTATAATTAGCAACGCTCTCAAGAGCGTTGCTAATGAATATCAGTCTATTAAATGGCTTTAGCCAAATTAATATAGTTTTTAGACTGTACTCATCTTTTTAAAAACAACATTTCATATTTCATAAAAATCATGTGTGAAATATGCAATTTTTTTATATAATTATATAAAGCCCAACGGTATCAATAGTCTTACTTTCGCAATATTAACATTTCTCAATATAATATTTAAAAAGTGGAGACCAGTGACCATTTTAAAAACGGGGTGTAATCCGAAAAACCTTATGAGTAGGAAACATTATATTTAAAACATGAAAAAAATAAATTTGAAAACATGGATGGTATTATTGTTAATCAGCTTGATTATAAATTCAGTATCGGCACAAGGAACATTTATAAATCTTAATGTTGGGTATGGAACAGCTGCCAGTGAGCAAAATTTATCAAGTTTGAATTTTAACAATTATACCCGTCAAAATAATTTCACAACCCGTGAACAGGTAAATATTTCCTTTGGAAAAGGATTAAATATTGGAGGAAGTATTGGCTACATGTTTAACGAAAACATAGGAATGGAGCTTGGAATTTCTTACTTAATGGGAGGTAAGTCTGAGGCAAGAGATTTATATACAAATCGTACAGTAGATAACACTATTTATGCCAATATGTTACGATTTAATCCTTCATTGATTATTGCTGCCGGTTTTAAAAATATAAATCCTTATGCAAAAATTGGAATGCTGATTGGAAGTGGTTCTATCCTCTATGAAAGCATCGATAACAACAATGGAGATCTTTGGGTAAGTAAAACAAAATTTAACGGAGGACTGGCTTTTGGTTTAAATTCAGCTGTGGGTGTTTTGTTTAGTATAAATGAAAACTTATCTTTCTTTGTAGAACTAGATATGGTTAATTTATCTTATGCTCCTACAAAAAGTGAAATTACTGAAGCCAGTTTAAATGGTTCTGACCAATTGCCAGGTATGACAACCAAAGAAAGACAAACAGATTTTGTTGATAATTACACAACAGAACAAGGCAATCCTTCTCCTGATTCACAACCGGATAAACTTTTAATAGAAAAGTATCCTTTTGGAAGCGTTGGACTCAATATTGGTTTGAAGATAAACTTATAAAATCAATAGTATTAATTAAAAAGGACATACTAAATCACTATTGTCCGATAAACATTTAAAACAAAAATATACTTGAGATTTTTCACTTCGTTCAAAATGACAATCAATTATTTATATTTAGGGGTGGAGTATGAAAGCGGCTTCGCCGCTTTCATACCCCACCCTGCTAAAACCAATTGTAATAAGCTGTCATTCTGAGCAAAGCGAAGAATCTGTAAATTCATATCGGACACTTATGATTCTAAATAATAAAGAAAAAAGCGAGCTGATAATTTCAGTTCGCTTTTTCTTTTTATATAATTATTGAAGTTAGTATTCAGCCGGCAATTCTTTCAATTGTGTTAAATTAAAAACTGGACCATCTTTACAGACAAAAACCTTACCTACATTACATCTGCCACATTTGCCAAAACCACATTTCATGCGATTTTCAAGTGTTGTATAAATATTTTCGTCTCTAAATCCTAGTTTTTCAAGTACAGGAAATGTAAATTTAATCATGATAGGAGGACCGCAAACAATAGCGATTGTGTTTTCACTACTTGGTGCAATCTCTGATAAAACAGTTGGTACAAAACCAACTTTACCAGTCCATTCAGGTGTTTCTCCGCCAGGATCAACAGTAGTAACAATATTTACATCGGGTCTTCCCTCCCACTCTTTCAGTTCGTTTTTGTAAACAAGATCGGCTACAGAACGGGCACCATAAACGATGGTAATATCTTTAAAGTTTTCACGTAAATCCAGACAATTCCAAATTACACTTCTCATTGGTGGTAAGGCAATTCCTCCTGCAATAAACACTAAATTCTTACCTTTCCATTCTTCAATCGGAAAAATATTACCATAAGGACCTCTAAAGCCAATGATATCACCTTCATCAAGATTAGCCAAGGCTTTGGTTACACGTCCGGCCTGGCGGAAAGTACATTCAATATATCCTTTACGGGTAGGTGAAGAGGCAATACAAAAAGTTGTTTCACCTTCACCATATACTGAATATTCACCAAACTGACCAGTTCTGAATGAAAAGTTTTCAGCATCCTCATCATTCATAAATTTAAGTCGAAAAGTTTTTACAAAAGGTGCTTCCTCCGTAATCTTTTCTATCTTCATTTTATATGGGAAATAAATATTCTTCTTTTCCATTTTACTATTTTTTATCCGCTTAATCTATTAATTTATTGTGCAGCTATATTTTTAAGATGTTCAGCAATATTCATATCAGAAGGACAAGCTCTTGAACATCTTCCGCAACCAACACATCCAAATTGACTTTGTTGTTCAGGTTGATAAGAGAATTTATGAAATATACGCTGTCTCCATCTCTGTGCTTGCTTTTCACGTGGATTATGCCCTGAAGTATGCATGGTAAACAGTTTAAATCCACAGGAATCCCAACATCTGTGACGGACTCCGTCTTTACCTTTAGTTTCATCCTGAATGTCGAAACAACCACATGCAGGACAAACAAAAGCACATGCACCACAACCAACACAACGCATCGCCTGCTGATCCCAAATATCAGATTCAAATAAAGTTTTCAACTTTTCATTGATTGCTTCAGTAGAAAATAACTGGTCTATTTTAGCTACGAAAGGCGTTTTATCAACAACAGTTGTTTCTTTAAATAAATCAGTATTAGCATCTAAAATTGCTTTCCCTTTTTCAGTAATAATTTCAGCATAATAAGAAGATTCTGAAATTTCAGTAAGTAAAATATCGCTACCGGCAGTATTGCAGGGGCTTCCATTTACAGAAGTACAAAAGCAAAAATCATCTGCTTTTTTACAGCTGATACTTATAAGGCTGAGTTTTTCCAAACGGGTTTTAAAAATTTCATCTACAGAATCAGTAGTAAAGATTGCATTTAAAGGAATGAATCCTGCTGCATCACAAGGTCTTCCTCCAAAAGCTACTACCTCAGGAATTTCAGATAAATCGATTTCTTTAACTTTAACATCATCATATGTTTTTTCAAAACTAAGCAATTTCTCATGTTTTGGAAAAACAAGTGATTTTGCCGATTGAATTGTTGCTATACAATCGAAATCTATTTCCTGAACAGATTCTACCTTTGCAAAATCGCTGAGACCGTTTTTTGTTACAGGAGCAAAAACTTTTTTCCCTGATGTATTAAATCTTTCGATTAAAGCAGAAAGATTCGCTTTATCAATTAATTTATTAATTATTTCCATAATTTATTTAATAAAATTTTCTTTATCAACAGATGTATAAACTGAAAGAGCTGGTGTAAACACAGCATTCATGCCAGCTTCTGAATCAAACTCATCAAGAATAAAATCAGAAAGCATGTAAGAAAGGATATTTAATGGAATATCAACTGGACATGAACGGTTACATTCGCCACAATTGATACATCTTCCGGCTAGATGCATGGCACGCATCATATGCCATTCTAAATTTCCATATTTATGAGCCGCCACAGGTATCCATTGAGGATTATTGGTTTCTACATTGCATTTGCCGCAATAACACATCGGACAGGAAGCTCTGCAAGCATAACATTTAATACATGGACTGAAAGCTTCTACCCAAAAGTTAAATCTTTCTTCTAATGGCATTGCCTGTATTTTTTCTATAAGTGCTTTGTCTTCTGGTTTTATTCCTTTAGGCTGAGTTTTTGAAAATTCTTCTGCAGCTTTAAAATCCAGAATTCCGACACATTTTCCTTCAAAAGAGATACCGATAATTTGAAGTTTTTCTTCCGCAATCTGATTTTCAGAAGCCAATTGAAGTATGCTTCTTACAACATTTGGATTTGCAGTAATAGCCAATGATGTTGCTTTCTGGCAAATATCTTTTTTTAAATACAATGCGATATTATGGATACAAAATTCATTATAAATCAAGTTTTCAATATCTTCAGCTTTTGTAAAAAAGGCTGGCCTGACTTTAGAAGCTGTCCCTTTTTCAAAGCCAACAACTAATTCTACTTTATTTTGTAAAAGTAATTCTCTTGCGATTTTCTTAATTTCTTCCATATTATTCTAAAATATCTTGTGTGGACAATTTATGATACGATTCATAAGGACCTAATTTCTTAATTTCTTCATTGGTCGTATTAACGATTTCAGCCCATTTAGAACCTTCAGCAGCAGAAACCCATGAAAAAACAATTCGACGGGTATCAATTCCCATAAAGTCACAGATTTTTTTAAAGACCATCCAACGACGACGGGCATAAAAATTACCTGAAGTGTAATGGCAATCATTAGGATGACATCCTGAAACAATAATTCCATCTGCACCACTTGCAAAAGCTTTGGTTAACAACATATAATCAATTCTTCCTGTACATGGAAACCGTACAATTCTGACATTTGCTGAATATTTAATTCTGCTTGTTCCGGTTAAATCTGCACCAGCATAAGTGCACCAGTTACAAACAAAAGCTACAATTTTAGGCTCAAATTCTGACATCTTAAATCTAGTTTAAATTCTTTCGTATATTGTTTAATTATTCTTAACTATTTAACAATGCATCAACTTCAGAATACATTTGTGCATTGGTATAACCTTCAATATCTATTGATTTAGACTTACATACGGCAACACAAGTTCCACAACCCTGACACAGACCAGGATTAATGTAAGCCAACTGTTTAATCAGATTTCCATTTCTGTCTTTTACATCTTCCTTTTCAATCGCATTATAAGGACATACTGGTTGGCATAAGAAACATCCGGTACAGGATGAATATTCAGGAGCTGCAGTTCTATCAACATAAGCAATCAATGGCTCACGGGTAAGTTCATTGTTGGCAAACAGGCAAGAAATTTTACCTGCAACACCTGAAGCAGCTGCAACAGACTCTGGAATATCCTTTGGTGATTGACAGGCACCTGCCAGATAAATCCCTGCTGTATTTGTTTCAACAGGTTTCAATTTTGGATGAGCTTCTGAGAAAAATTTATGCTGGTCATAAGAAACATGTAATTTTTGAGCTAGTTCTTCTGCACCCGGATTTGCAACACCTGCTGTGGCAAGCACGACCATATCGGCTTCAATTTCTACAGTTTCTGCATTCATTAATGTGTCAGCACCAACGACAATCAATTTTCCATCCCGTTCATAAATTTTGGAAACTCTTCCTCTAATATATTTAGCACCATCTTCCTCAATCCCTCTACGAGTAAATTCATCATAATTTTTACCGGCAGCTCTTATATCCATATAAAATATATAAGCAGTACCATCATGAACTTTATGTTTATATAACATCGCATGTTTTGCAGTGTACATACAACATATTTTTGAGCAATATTCAATACCTTTTGCTGGATCTCGTGAACCGGCACAAGCTACGAATACAATTTTCTTAGGAGTTTGTCCATCAGATGGCCTGCGCATTTCTCCTGATGTGGGACCAGAGGCTGAAGCCATTCTTTCAAATTGCAAGCCATCAATGATATCCTTATGTTTACCATATCCATATTCAGGGAAAAAGTCAGTTTTCTTCACATCAAAACCGGTACAGATTGCAATTGCACCTACAGCGACTTCGATGATTTCATCTTCCTGATCAAAGCGAATGGCTTTTGGCTGACATACTTTTTCACAAATCTTACATTTCCCGGTTTTATAATAAGTGCAATTGATTTTATCAATTACCGGGATATTAGGAACAGCCTGAGGAAAAGGCACATAAATAGCAGGTCTTTTGCCCATACCCAATTCAAATTCATTAGGGATTTTTTTGTTAGGACATTTTGTTGTACACATTCCACAACCATTACAAACGCTCTCATCAACACTTTTAGCTTTCTTTCTGATTTTAACGGTAAAATTTCCGACAAATCCTTCTACGCTTTCAACTTCAGCGTAAGTATATAATTTTATATTGGGATTCTGTGCAACTTCAACCATTCGTGGTGTAAGAATACATTGAGAGCAATCCAGTGTTGGAAAAGTTTCGCTTAATTGCGACATGTGTCCTCCAATAGAAGGTTCACGTTCAACCATAATCACTTTATGACCGGCATTGGCAATATCAAGTGCTGCCTGAATACCTGCAACTCCACCTCCGATAACGAGAGCTGTTTTAGTAACAGGAACTTTAATGGACATTAACGCATTGTTCCTTTTTACTTTTTCAACCATCATTCTCACAATATCTATTGCTTTCTGATCGGTTCTGTCTCCTTTTTCATGTACCCATGAACAATGTTCGCGAATATTAGCCATTTCACAGAGATATGGATTTAAACCTGCCTCTGCACAAGCTCTTCTGAAAGTAGGTTCATGCATTCTCGGTGAACATGCAGAAACTACAACACCTGTGAGTTTGTGTTCTTTAATTGCATTAACAACCATACTCTGACCCGGGTCAGAACACATGTATTTGTAATCAACACTATAAACTACACCCGGAAATTTAGCAGCAACATCCGATACTTTTGGGCAATCGACAGTTGCACTGATATTTTCTCCGCAATGACATATAAAAACTCCAATACGTGCCATTATATTTCCTCCGTTATTTGTGGATTTTCGACTTCAGTTTTCTTAATAAATGGTTTAAAATCATTTAGTTTTACAGAAACAAAATGACGTTGCAAACCCAGTTTATTTTTATCAATTCCTAATGCAAGGCCTATTGCCTGTGTAATATACAATACAGGTATATTTAATTTTTTACCATTAAATTTATCAATTTCAGGACGTCGCATATCAAGATTAGAATGGCACATGGGGCAGGCTACTATCAGTGCTTCTGCACCTCTGTGGTCAGCATCTTCTACAATTTTACCAGAAAGCCGGCCAACTGCCTCAGTAAATGAAACAGAAAATCCTGCACCGCAACATTCAGTTTTATAGGCCCAATCAATTGCATCAGCACCGAGTTTTTTCATCACGATATCCATTGTCTGAGGATCTTCAGTTCTGTCAAAATTCAGAATTTTATTTGGACGAACCAGCAAACAACCATAGTAACATGCTACTTTCTTATTGAATTCAAATTTTATATTATCGTCTAATTTATCAATGATAAATTCTTCAATAAACTGAATTACATTTAAGATACGTAAATTACCTTTATATTCTTTGCCTATTATACTATTTACTTTTTGATGCAAAGTTTCATTATGCATCAATTCGTGTTGAGTGGTTGTAAATCTGCTATAACAAGCAGCACAAGGTACCACTAATTCTTTCAGTCCGGCTTCTTCAGCTAATGCTAAGTTTCGGGCAGGTAATGAAAGAGATAATTCTTTATTTAAATTGTGGGCGGCAGTGGCACCACAACAATTCCAATCGGGTATTGAAACCAATTCAATTCCCAATTTTTGGGCAATTGCCTGAACAGATTCGTTATATTCTCTGGAAGATCCTTCCAATGAACATCCGGGATAATATCCTAGTTTCATTTTTTACTTATTTATGTTTTACTGTTGCTTATTTTTCAAGGTATTTTTAAAAATCTGCTTCAAGTTTTTGCGATTTTTTACAACTTCAGGCAAAATGCTTAATTTTCCTTTTGCAAACATACTGGGTGCTAATCCAACATCTTGCATCAGCTTTAATGATCTTGACTTAAAATCAACGATTAGGCCCATTTCATATAATTTACCTGTATACTCTATAGAATCTAAAAAGGCTCTATGGAAACTTATTATATTTTTAGCTGCAGGATTTACCTTTTTTAACCGAATAGATTCTTGTCTTAGATAATCCATCATTGGAGGTATATCAACTTCCATTGGACATCGGGCTATACACATTTCGCAACTCAGGCAATACCATATACTTTTCGAACGAAGAACCTGTTCTTCATGCTCAGGCATTCCTGTTTGAAGTTTACGGATTAATAAACTGGGTGGATAATCCATATCAATTGAAACAGGACATCCTGCAGAACATTTTCCACATTGATAGCATCTTGCTACAGAAACACCAGTTTCTTTTTTTATTTTACCAGACAAGGAATTGTCAATTAAATGATTATGACTTTCTGACATTGTTAGATTTTTTTTTACAATATTACTGTTTTTTTATTAACAACAGTAAAAAAAACGCATTTTTTTTACTTTTTTCGTATATATTTAACAGAAAAGGTAAATCAGTAAGTTATAAATAAAAAACCCAAATCAAATGACCTGGGTTTTTTTAAGATAAAAACTAATTTTAATATATGTTTTACAATTTGAATTAGAATTTATTTAAAATCTTTATATTTTAAGGCATCAGCATTTGTTGGATCAATTTCTAGAATTTTATTCCAGTAAGTCTTTGATGTTTTATTATCATCATTTTTTATATAATAAACGCCCAAGTAACCATAAGCTTCAATTAAATCTTTTGTTCCTTTTCCAGGAGTTAATTCTAATATAGAAATAACTTTTTCATACCAAGGTTTTGCAATACCTATTTTTGTTTCAGGGTCAAGAAGTGAGCTAACTCTTGCTTTCCATAAAAAGCCTAAATGTGAATTTGGTGATAATTCTATTACTTTTGAAAATGAAGTATCTGCTTTTTGAAGGAAAATCATCTTTTTTATAGAGTCTTCAGCATTTATAAGAGGAGCACCTGAGTAATAAGCACTTTTACCCAATTGATAATATTCAGAAGATAAAGGATTCTTTTCTGACAATATCAGGTTTTCATAAGCAATAACTGCTTTTTCATACTTTTTTAATTTATCATTTGACTTCCCAATATTTTCATAAAATGCTTTTTTACTGCTATCCATTGCTATGGTTTTTTCAAAAGCAATAATTGCAAGTGAGTCCATATTATTCTTACTTAATATCTTGCCGTAATACTCATAATCCTGAGCAATTGTTTTACTCTCAGGTGTAATGTTGAAAAATTCATTAATTGCTATCAAGCTTTTAGTAAAATCATTTGTTTCAAACAAATTGTATGTATTTAAGCGTTTCATTACAAAATTCTTTGGGTCTTTCAACAATGCATTATTTGTTTCTATTAAAGATTTCGAATATTCTTTGTTAAAATACAGGATAGTTGCATATCGAATATGATCATTTAAATCAGGTTCTGTTAACTGAATATATTTAGCAAATGCATCGCTTGCATCCTGATAATGTCCATAAGCATAATACATTTCAGCTAAATCGCGCCAAACCGGAATATAGGTTGAGTCAATCTTAAGTGCACTTTCAAAAGCTTTAATACTTTCTTTGTAATTTCTAGCAGTATAATAAATTCTACCTAATTTATAATAAGCTTCAGTACATTTATTATCGAAATAAAAAGCTCTTTCATAGTCATTGGCAGCTTCTCCTAAATTTAATTGCATACTATTTAAATCACCAGAAACAATATGAATAATTGATTTGGATTTATTAATTTCTTTTGCTTTCAGTAAATACTCGTTAGCCAAGTCATATTGTTTATTTTTAGTACTTATTAATGCATCTGCTATAGTTGATAATACAGTAACATCTTTATATTTCGCTAGAGTATTTGCTCTCTCTAATATTTTTTTTGCTTCAGGAATATTTGATTTTTCAAGCAGAATCTTTGCAACTCCAATATTTAAATAAATATCATTGGGAGCCAAAGTAATACCTTTGTTAAAGTAATATTCAGCTGAATCAATTTTATTCAAATTATAGTAAGTTTCACCTAAGTAATATAGTATAGAAACATCATTCGGCTTTTCAATTATTTTTTTTGAAAAATAAGATTTTGCCGTTTTAAATTGATTCATTTTTAACAGCTTATCACCATAAGCATCATTTTGAGCATTCAGAAAACTAACATTTAACATCAAAACTATAAAAATGCTAATCAATGAATATTTTGTTGTTTTTTCAAGGTAGTTCATAATATGTTTTTAAAATTATAATTCGTTATTAACATTAATTATCCTTACAGGTCTGGTTGCTGGTAAAATTCCAGATTTAAGTATAATTCTTTGTCCTCTGTCGCTTTTAATAAAAGATGTAAATCCTGAAGCAAGCCCTGTACGAGGTTCAGTCAAAATTATATAAATATCTCTGACTAACGGGTATTGTTTAGTGGCAATATAAGCCTGATATGGTTTAAAACTATTATCATAATTTGCGATATGTTCTTTACTGACTGCCATAACTTTAATTGTTTTTAAAAAAGATAATGAAGTTGAGTCGTCTTTATCACTTACAAAACTTGTGCCAATAACTCCTATTGCATTCGGATTTTTAGAAACAAAGTTAATAACTTCGGTATTGATTTTAACTGCAGTAAGATTTTCAGATAAAGCATCTCCTTTAGAAATAGAATCTATTAGATAATGAACTGTACTTGAGCTTTGATTATCAAAAACCAATGTTATTTTTCCTAATTTTGATGATGGATAAATTTGTTTCCAGTTTGTAATTTTACCATTTAATATATCCTTTAAATTTTCAATACTAATAATTGTGTCATTATTTGATGGATTAATTATAAGAGCAATAGCATCAGTAGCAATTTTTATTTCTTTTGGAAAAAATTTCTTCTGTTCAAATAAATCCCTTTCCTGTTTATATAATTTCCTGGAACAAATTATCATTCTAACACTATCCTTCAACAATTTATCAAATACAATCTTTTCGTTATCATAGGATGATTTTATAGCTGTATTATTATAAATATTTTGAAAAACATCAATTTCTGCTTCTGCTATCGGCTTAAAAGTTTCATCAACAGCAATAACAATAGCACCACTGGTTGGGGTATCATTATACTGTGTATTCTGTTTGCAGGACATAACTAAAACTAATGAAAGTAAAATTGTCTGCAAAAAAAATTCTGAAAATTTATTCATTTTCATTGGTTTCTTTTTGTGATAAATAAATACGATAGGCTCTGAATATTGAATATACAAGTAAAATTCCGCCCACTGAATACCTTTGCAAGGATGTCAGTGAAGCGGAAAAAACATCAGTAAGCATCAAAAGCAAAGATAAAACAAAATAGAAGACAACCATTACATAAGCTAGCTTATCAAGCATATTATGTAATATATTTTTCCATTGTCCATTATTGCTTTTTTGTATGTTCATTATTGTAAAGTAAATTTTATAGGCATATTAAACTGTACAGGTACAGCCTGACCATTTTGTTTACCAGGTTTCCATTCAGGCATCATTTTAATAACACGAATCGCCTCTTCATCACAACCACCACCAATTCCACGAAGTATTTTAATACTTGAAATTTTTCCGGTTCTGCTCACAACAAAGGTAACAAATACAGTACCTTCAATACCAGACTCTCTGGCCATTGTAGGGTATTTCATGTTTTGTTGTAAAAATTTCGTTCTTTCAGCATCTCCACCCGGGAAATCAGGTTGTTGTTCTACTATAGTAAAAGGAGTTCCTTCACCACCTTCATCAGTAACCTTCTGGTTGGTATTGAGTTCTGATGGATCAACGCCATGTTCATCATCACCAACAAAAGTTTTAGTAGAAATGATTTCTTTTGATTGAGATAAATCTTCCTGCGTTTTAATTTCAACATCATCAGGAACTTCTTCATCGGCTTTAATAACAGGAGGTACAAATTGAACTGTACTTTTTGAAATAGGCTGTTGTTCTTCAATGATTACTTTATCCTCTTTAGGTTTATCAAGTTTAACATCTGTTATTTTTGTTACTTCATCAAAGGCAACTTTTTTCTCAGGAAGTATTGTTTTTAAAATTACCGGAGAACTTACCGCCACTGTAAAAAATACAACTGCTATTAATATTGCTCTCAAATGTCGTCTTGAAGAACCTTTTCTTAGCACAAAAGCCCCATATTCATGGTTTTTATTTGCAAAAACCATATCGCACCATTCATCTGAATAGATATTTGTTTTATCTGACATGCGTTTTAATTTTTAGAGGTTCAAGGTTTTTATTTTAGCTAAATCTTCAGGAGTAATATCAATAATTGCATATTTACCGATATTGCAAATCATCATTTCATCAAGTATATCAACCAAATTCTTATAAGATGAATCATCAGTTGCTTTTATTAAAACCATAGGAGCTTCTCTTACAGACTTCTCACGACTAACTCTAACTTTAAGCGTATCATCAGTAATGAGTCTTTCTCTATTTTTCTTTTTCAGATCTTCTACTTTTGCAATAATTACATTGTTTCTCTCTAAAAGTACTTTTCTTATTCCATTGGGTCCAAAATCTGTTGATTCAATTTTTGGTTCGATACCTGTTTTTTCATCTTTTGCTCCAAAAAAATAAAATACTTTATTATCCTTACCAAGGATAACGGTTACGGCCAATGAATTTTTAAGCTTTGGAGGATCAATTGGCTTGTCTTTTGAAGGCATTGCAAGTTCCATTGTCTGAGGCTTTAACATTGAGGTTGTAAGCATAAAGAATGTAATCAGCAAGAAGGCTAAGTCAACCATGGGTGTAAGATCCACCCTTGTTGATACTTTCTTAGATTTACCTTTTTTATGTTTACCACCTTTTCCTTCGGTGTTTAATTCTGCCATTTCTTTATAAATTTAAAATTGTTTATAAACTTGTGGGTACTTCTTCCAAACTTGTAATCAGATTAAACCTGCATTCATTTAAATCCTGTAATGTATTCATCACATTTTTGATTTTTGGATAAGGTGTTTTCTGATCAGCTTTGATTGCTATTTTTAATTCTTTATTCACAGCTCTAGCAGCTCTAACCCAATCTTTGAACTGATTATTGAGTGAGTCACTTGGAATACCTATTGCGTTTTCTTTCAAGTCTCTTTGTTCAGGGGTCAATGCTAGAAAAGATTTCATTTTTTCTAACGGTTGACCAAACGAAGTTACTAAACTGAACTGATGTTTTTCTTCTGGTGTAAAGTTTATTTTATAAGCTTCACCTAGTTTTTCCAATAAACTTATTCTCTTTTCCTGTCCATCAATTCCAAAGAAAACTTTCCCCTCTTTATCAACAACAATCTTCATAATATTAGTTTCAGGTATTTTTATTTCTGAAATTGAAGACGGAGTATCAACTTGAATAGGTTCTTTTACTGTAAAATTAGAAGTGAGCATAAAAAACGTGAGCAATAAGAATGCCATATCACACATGGCAGTCATATCAACCCAGGTACTTTTTCGTTTTGCTTTTACTTTCGGCATTTTACTTGTTTTTTTATTTATTAATGTTTTTCAGCATAAGTTTGAACGATACTGAAACCAGCTTCGTCAATACTATAAGTTAATTTGTCAATTTGAGTAGTGAATACATTGTAAAAAACAACGGCCAAAGCAGCAGTACCAATACCAAATGCAGTATTAATAAGCGCTTCTGAAATACCGGT
>JBMOKG010000130.1:0-8795 GCA_049315385.1 Bacteroidales bacterium | reverse complement strand
GATTGTGGCTGGGTTGTAATATATGGAGCCGGATTTACTATTATCGTAAAACTCCCTACATTTCCTGCACATAAATTAGCTGTAGGTGTTATATTATAAGTAATTATAGAAGCTGTTCCATTATTGTTAGTAAAAACTTTTCCATTTATGCTATTAGTATTTCCACTGCCAGGATTGGGAGTTATTGAACCATTTACACTGCTAATCCAATTATACGTGGCTCCAGCAACATTACTGTTTAAAGTAACTGTTGTTGAGGATTGTCCTGAACATATTGTTTGAGAGCTTATAGTATCTAATACAGGTTTCGGTTTTACGGTAATTGTAAATGTTCTTGAAGTACCTATACATCCATTTAAAGTTGGAATAACTGTTATAGTTGCTACTATGTTTGCTCCTGTGTTATTTGTTGATGCTATCCAACTTCCAATATTCCCATTTCCATTAGATCCAAGTCCAATATTAGTATTGTTATTTGTCCAAGTGAATGTTGCACCGGTTGGTATACTCGCAAATGCTCCAATATTAATATTATCACCTGGGCAAACACTTATATTATTAATTACATTTACAGTTGGCTTTGGATAAATATTAATAGAATAAACCATAGCACTACCAATACATCCATTTAAAGTAGGTATAACAGAAATATTTCCAGAAATATTTGATATACCAATGTTATTAGGTGCTGTCCATGATGGAATATTTATACTTCCATTACTTCCTATTCCAATGGCAGTATAGGAATTTGTCCATGTATAAGTTGCACCAATTGGTGTACTTGTAAAAGTTTGTGTTGGAATAATACTTTCTGGGCAATAATATAGATTTGAAATAGAATTTGTAACAGGTTTAGGTTTTATTGTAACCGTAAAACTCATTGAACTACCGATACAACTACTTAAAGTTGGAATTACTGTAATTGTTCCTACAATATTTAAAGCAGTATTATTGGCTGGAGCTGTCCAGCTTGTAATATTTCCTATTCCGTTTGCAGGTTTACCAATATTAGTATTTGAATTTGTCCAAGTATAAGTTGCACCAGTTGGTGAACTTGAAAAATTTCCAATAGAGATAGTTGCACCTGGACAAACTTCAATATTATTAATTTGTGTTACCGTAGGCAAAGGATTTATTGTTACACTCTTTGTAAGAGAATTTGTTCCGCACTCATTGGTTGCGTCTAAAGTAATAGTTTGGCTACTTCCTGATGTAGCAGCTACACAGCCTGGATTTAAAGTAGTTGGTGATGTAAAAATTCCATTTGAAGATGTCCAGTTATAAGTCGATGCATTTACTCCATAACAATTTGTGACCGTCACTGTTGAAGGACATATCGTTGAATTTGCACATACAGATGCAGGTACAGTATAAGTAATTGTTGGTTTGTTTTTTACAGTAATTAATTTAGGTGCAGATGTCTGTGGAGTACAACTATTTTTTACAGTTAATGAAATTGAGAAAATGCCTGATTGAGTAAATTTAATAATCGGATTTTTTGAATTTACACTTGTTCCATTTAAAAAAGAATATCCAGAATTACAATTTGAGCCATCACAACTATTATTTGTGCAACTTATATTCCATGTATAAGTTGGAATACTACAATATTTAGTTGTATCTGTTGAGTTTGTAAATTTAACAGTATCAGTTAAACAAAAAATGGATTTATTGATTGAAAATAATGGAACTGGAATAGAATCAATACAAATATTTTTCACAACAGTGCTATCACCACAAGTATTTCCATTACTTGAATATTTAATTGAATAATTGCCTGGATTATTAAATTTTACTACCAAAGGTGTAGAAGTTAAACTTCCATTTGTTATTGAATAGGTGTTAGGAGTAATCTCCCATAACCTATTAATACTTCCTTGATAACTAACATAATTACCATTATCGTAATAAATACTACATGCCCCGAAAGTAGAATCTGTAAGAGTAATATTTGAACTTACACAATAAGGCGATTGAGATATTGTGAAATTTGTTATTGGCTTATTTTCTAATACTATTGGCTGAGCAGTAGAAGGAGTGTTGGCACAAGCGTTGCTGATATTTAGTTTTATATAAAATGAATTTGAATACTGTTGAACATTATGAGTATTTGGTGCATTACATGAACCCGAATTAAATGAATGAGGATAATATAAAATTCCATTACTTAAATAAAAAGGCAAATTCAATAATTCACTTTGATCGTAGGTAACCGTTGGCGTTCCATCATTAAATAAAAACTGGTATTGAGTTCCTGGAGTATTATTAAATACATTATTTGATAATGGGAAATCAAATGAATGAGGAGCACAAAAAGATAAAGCAGTATTACTGGGTGTTACGATACTTCCACCTGGATTTGTGCCAATATAAACTTCATATTGTCTTGTACTTTGGCATCCATTTCCTCCCTTTACAGTATTAATTAAATTATAGCTTCCTGCCGATAAGTAAGTATGAGATCCATTATCAAATACTGCATTATTGTAGATATCATTTTGTCCGTATATTATATTGTAATTTACATTTGTTGCGGCTGTTGTACTTAAATTTGAAAGTGTTAAAATATGCGTAGGAGGATTTAAAGCACATTTTTTTAAAACAGTTGGAGTTCCAATAGGAGGTGAATTGACAAACCCACCTGTTCCATCTGATTTCAAACTTGCATCCGGTCTTTTTTTCACAGAAATAAGATGAGAAATAGAATCTTTACATCCATATTGACTGGTTGCAACTAACCATGTAGTATAAGCAATAGTATCTTTTCCAACAACATCAAAAACATGATTTATATTTGGATTAGTATTTGTACTATTTCCAGTTTGTCCATCATCAAATTTCCATAAAAAGCTAGTAGAATTAGAGCTAGTATTAGTATAAGTAACTATACTACCTGAGCATTGGGGAGTATTTGCTGGAATAGTAAAACCTGGAGTTGGCAAAGGATTTACTGTAACATCTATTTGTTTTCTTGCACTTTCACATCCATAAGTGTTTTTTTGAGATACATAATAATATAATGTTGTAACTATAGACGTAGATGGGGTTGGAGGAATCGTACTTCCTGTTCCTCCTGTTGATGTTGAGTACCATTGCAAGTTTGTTCCCATAGCTGTAACTGGTGCTGAAACGTCATTTTTGCAATAATTTATAGGTGTGCTTGCTGTTGGAGTGATTGGTGTAGGTTTTACTATAATAGTTATATTAGAATTACTTACGCATCCAATTAGCCAACCTGTAACTATGTATGTTGTGGTATCATTTGGGCAAACATTAACAGTTGCACCTGATAAATTACCAGGCATCCAAGTATATGAAGTGGATGAACCTGACGCAGTCAAATCTGTACACTGACCGTTGCAAATTGTAGAAGAAGGAGTATTGACTGTTATAATAGGTCTTGGTTTTATTGTAACTATTATTTGTGCAGTATCTTTTTCTATTCCATTTCCATTTGTTACAATTACTCTTATTGTATCGTTATAATTACTTGTGCTAATATATGTTGCAGTATAAATATAATTAGAAATATTTCCAACAGTTGTAGTATCAATTAACCATTTATAGTTAATTATCCCTATTCCTCCAGTAACATTAGAAATAAAATTAATAGAAGTACCTTGACAAATAATTGTATCTGCAAGCGGATTTGTAATTGTTACATGTATTTGAGTATAACTTAAATTACACAAAAATATAAAAATAAATAGTAGGTATATTTTCCTCATAACTTCTGTTTTTGTAAATCCCCCTTTTATACAATCAATTAGAAGTAAAATACATCTAAGATTGTTCTGAAAAAAGTATCAAATTTACTGATATTTATTTCGTGATCAATAATTTTGATTATTATTTCTTCGAAAAAATTAATTTTCCAAATTTACAAAAAAAATCTTTATTTAATAAAATTATAACAATAATTTCATAGAACAATAGGAAAACCATTGATGTCACTCAGGAAAAGTGGCAAATCAAGTTTTTTGCAAACCTATTCTAACAATCAATCTATTGATTATTAAAAAGTACTGAAAACAAGAGATAATTTTGGAAGCATAAGAGAATAAAATATGGATAATATATAACAAAAGCTATAAATTATCCATAAGAAAGCAAATCCCGAAAAAGATATCGGGTTTTAATAATGAGATGTTTTTCAGTAAAAACTTTAAGCTATCTTTTTTTCTTACTATTGTAAACAGCAATAATCAATAGCGTAGCCGAAACAATTAATCCCAGCGAAAACAAACCGTATCTTACATTTTTAAACCCATCTCCGGCAATATCGGTATTATCAATAGCGTACATAAAACCATTGATGATAAAAAATATTGCTAACATCACTATTAATATATCTCTAACTACTAAGAGTTTTTTTCTTAGTTTTAATTTCTTAACTTTTTTGCTTTCTTCATCCATGGTATAATACTTTTTAGTAATTAATTATTACTTTTAATTATTCAATATTAAATTAACGTTAAATATCAGACAAAGATAATGATTTGATAGTGATATTTTCAAACATTTGTGCAATTTTGCAAACAAATTAATGTTAATTTAATATAGGGCTATTCTTTTGTTAATATGTTTATTGAAAATAAACAATAATAATTTGCTTATTCTTGTTTATTTAAATACTTTTGGATTTTAAAATAAATATTATGTTTGGATTAGATACAGGTTTAACCATTTTATTACTTTGCTGTATAATAGCTACGTTAGCTTTTGAATTTATCAATGGATTTCACGATACAGCCAATGCAGTAGCAACAGTTATTTACACAAATACACTAAAACCAAATGTGGCTGTTGTTTGGTCAGGCATTTGGAATTTTATTGGTGTAAATGTTGGTGGTATTGCTGTTGCGATGGGAATTGTAAATCTTTTACCAACCGAAGCATTGATTGACCAAAACATTTATCATGCTGTAGCAATGATTTTGGCATTGGTATTAACAGCTATAATATGGAATTTAGGCACATGGTATTTTGGAATTCCTTGTTCAAGTTCTCATACATTGATAGGTTCAATTTTTGGAGTAGGCATTGCATACATGTTGTTACCAGGTAGCCGTGAGATAGCTTTAAATTGGAAAAAGGTTGAAGATGTTGGATTGTCATTATTGGCTTCACCTATTTTTGGTTTTGGATTGGCACTATTATTGATGTTTATTTTGCAAAAAGTAGTGAAAAACAAATTAATATTCAGAGAACCACCAAAGGATAAAAAACCACCTTTATGGATACGATCAATTTTAGTATTAACCTGCACAAGCGTAAGTTTTTCACATGGTTCAAATGATGGTCAAAAAGGGGTTGGTTTAATAATGATAATATTAATTGGAATTGTTCCTACTCACTTTGCATTAGATCATTCAAAATCACCAGAACAATTACTTAAAAACGTACAAAATATAGAATTGGTTTTAAACCAATCTGATTCAGCAAAATTTAGCGTTGAAAATAAAATAGAATATTCTAAAATTTCTTCTCGAATAGATTCACTTCAAATAATATTAAGTAATGTAAAATCTTTTAATGATTTACAAGACAAAAAGCATTTTGAAGTACGCAAAGATATTTTATTGATAGCAAAAAAAACAGAAGCTTTTATAACTAAAAGTGCAACAAAAAGTTTTGATAAAGATAGTGTAAAAACAATAAAAGCTGACATAAAGAGTATGAAAGCATATACCGAATATTCCCCATGGTGGGTTATTTTAATGATTTCAATTTCTTTAGGTCTTGGAACTATGGTTGGTTGGAAAAGAATCGTAGTTACTATTGGCGAAAAAATTGGCAAATCGCACTTAACTTATGCTCAAGGAGCTACTGCTGAATTGATTGCGGCAAGTACTATAGGTGCTTCTACATGGTTGGGTTTACCTGTAAGTACAACTCACGTATTATCATCAGGTATTGCAGGAACTATGGTTGCAGGTAAAGGCAAAAAAAATCTCCAGATGAAAACAGTTAAAAACATTGCCATTGCATGGTTGGTAACGCTTCCTGTAACTATTCTTATGTCGGGTGTATTATTTTTATTATTAAGATTGATATTGGCTTAAAAAATTGTGTACTTTTGCCCGCTTGTTTTAAACAATCTTTTTTATGTTAGACTTTTTGCATTTATTGCTTGATTTTATCCTGCACATCGACAAATACCTGAACGAATGGGTTACAGCCTATCAAACATGGACTTACTTAATTTTGTTTATCATTATTTTTTGCGAAACAGGCTTGGTGGTAACACCTTTTTTACCAGGTGATTCATTGCTATTTGCAGCCGGCACCATTGCTGCAATGGATGGTAATCCATTAAATGTTACAGTACTTATTGTTGTAATTCTTGTTGCTGCTTTTGCTGGCGATAACACCAATTTTTTTATTGGTAGATTTTTAGGCAAAAAAGTTTACGAAAAAAATTATAAACTTATCAAAAGAGAATATATTGACAAAACCCATGCTTTTTATGAAAAACATGGAGGCAAAACATTGGTAATTGCACGCTTTATGCCAATTATCAGAACCTTTGCTCCTTTTGTTGCCGGTGTTGGCGAAATGAAATACTTCCGTTTTATTTCATTTAGTGTTATTGGAAATTTCTTGTGGGTCTTTTCGTTTATACTTGCAGGTTATTTCTTTGGTAATATCGATTTTGTAAAGAAAAATTTCACACTAGTAATACTAACCATTATTTTTATCTCGTTACTTCCACCTGTAGTGGCAATCATAAAACAAAAGTTTTCGAAAAAATAGCATCACACAATGAGAAGATCAAAAACGGCACACGGGCATATTACAAAGCTAAGTGCTGCAGGCTTATTAATTACATTGGGCATTGTTTACGGCGATATCGGAACTTCGCCTCTTTATGTACTTAAAGCAATTATTGCCGGAAGTTCAGTTATAGATAAAAATAATATTTTCGGAGCATTATCTTGTGTAATCTGGACTTTAACTTTACAATCTACCGTAAAATATATTATTATTACATTACGTGCAGACAATAAGGGTGAAGGTGGAATTTTTTCGCTCTTTGCATTGATTCGAAAAAGAGCAAAATGGGCTTATGTTCTTGCCATAGTCGGAGGTTGTGCATTATTAGCAGATGGTATCATAACACCTGCCATTACCGTTACTTCTTCAATAGAAGGATTGCGAATGATTATTCCAAAAGTAAATGTAATCCCTATAGTTGTTGTAATTATTACTTTTCTTTTTGTTATACAACAGTTTGGAACCAATTTCTTAGGTAAATCATTTGGACCTATGATGTTTATCTGGTTTGCCATGCTTTCTATACTTGGCATTTCTCAAATAATAATGTATCCAACCATTTTTCATGCTTTTAATCCTTATTACGCTTATAAGTTTTTGGCCGAAAATCCAAATGGCTTTATATTATTGGGTGCAGTTTTCCTTTGTACAACAGGTGCAGAAGCTTTGTATTCCGATTTAGGTCATTGTGGTATTAAGAACATTAGAATGACATGGATCTTTGTGAAAACTTCATTAATTTTAAATTACTTAGGACAAGGTGCCTGGATTTTAAGCAACTCTGAAACTATGGTTAGAGCTACAAATCCTTTTTTTGCTATTATGCCGTCTTGGTTTTTGATTGTTGGAATTATTATATCTACCATTGCAGCTATTATTGCCAGTCAGGCTTTAATAAGCGGTTCATTTACATTAATAAGCGAAGCTATTTCACTAAACTTTTGGCCAAAAGTAAGAATAAATTATCCTACCAATATTAAAGGTCAGATGTATATTTCGAGTATTAATTGGTTACTTTGGGCAGGTTGTTTGTTTGTAATTTTTCATTTCAAAGAATCTTCCAATATGGAAGCTGCTTATGGCTTGGCAATTACCATTACCATGCTTATGACAACTTTACTGCTGGGTGTTTATTTGCATTATCTTCATGTACCTAAATATATAATTTCTATTTTTCTTCTTGTTTATTTATCTATTGAAGGTTCTTTTTTGGCTGCAAACTTGAATAAATTTATGCATGGAGGATGGGTTTCCTTATTAATTGCAGGTGTTTTGTTTGTAGTAATGTATATTTGGTTTCATGGAAGAAGAATTAAAAATAGTTTTATTGAATTTGTTCATATTCAAAAATATTTGGAAATACTGAAAAGCTTACATAGCGATGAATCTATTCCAAAAATTTCCACCAATTTGGTTTATATTACAAGAGCAGCTAGAAAATCGGAAATTGAGTCGAAAATAATGTATTCTATTTTCAACAAACAACCCAAACGTGCAGATGTATATTGGCTTATACATGTAGATATAGTAGATGAGCCTTATGAAATGAGTTATTCTGTAAACCAATTAATCCCAAAAATACTATATCGTATTGATTTTAAATTAGGATTTAAGGTACAGCCGAGGGTAAACTTATACTTCCGTCAGGTAATTGAAGAAATGGCTAAAAACAATGAAATTGATGTTTCAAGCCATTACCATTCATTACGTCAGTTTAATATTATGGCTGACTTTAGATTTGTTATTATCGATCGCATTCAAAACTACGACTTTGATTTTGCACCTTTCAAACAATTTTTAATGAATTTGTATTCATTTGTTAAAAGGTTTGGAATAACTGAAGTTCGTTCTCTAGGACTAGATACTAGTAACGTAATAATTGAACAAGTTCCACTTATTATTGATAGCAAAATAAAATCGGAGTTAATCCGACACCAATAGCGTTATGGATTTCTTTTAAAATGCTTCAATTCCATAGGAATTATTAAGGATAATTCGGTATATCCCATATATTCGCC
>JBMOKG010000240.1:0-2004 GCA_049315385.1 Bacteroidales bacterium | reverse complement strand
CATTTTCACATTTAAACTAAATTCAATTTCTGCGATATTTCCTCTAAATGATGTTTTTTATCGATGATGGAATGATCAATAATTTAAATAGATGGCTTTTATAGGACATTATATTTGAATTAAAAACTTCAAATATATAAAAAATAAAAATATTTCAATAGAGCTAAAATCGAACTTCAATTTCTTGATAAGTTTGAAGTAATTGTGGGAGAGATAGACATTTAATCTCCAGTATTTCGCAAATAGCAGGAATCTTTTTAAATGCTTTATTATCATTATTGTTAGTAGACTCTTCTGTTACTACAACAATATCTGCACCTGATTTTTTTTGGGAATTACTAAAAAGCAAAATTTTAGCATCAGCAGATTCCAGAAATCCAATCTTTTTAGATTCAAATTCAGTTGGACTAAGTTTTCTTTTAATTGCAGGATTAACAAATTGATTTTCCAACATGTTGAAGAATGCTTTGTTAGGAAGCAATTCGTTAGTCTTTTCTTGATTTTTCTTTTCTAAAAGTAATGATAATGTTGTAACAATAATACCACCTGAAATATATTTGCACTCTTCAACAACTTTATCTAAAACAATTATCTCTCCTGACTCGACTTTTGATTGTATTGTTTGAAATAATTTGCCTTCTTTATCGAATGGTAAGTAGTAACGAACCAGCGATATAAGGGAACTTGTATCGATTACTACTTTCATTGAATAAAATTTTGAAATTTTTCAGCAGGAATATTCAATGTTTTGCATACATCAAATTCACTTACTACACCTTCGTAATAGGCTGTTTGAAGTGTTGAAATCAATAACGGAGATTGGATTGGTTTTGGTGCTCTGCCTTCAGGTTTGATACCTTTCAACAAATCTAATTCCTTTTGCTTCAATAATGCAGCCTCTCTTTGTCTGAATTGTTCATCTAAATCTTGCTTAATGTGTAAGTAGTTAGGATGTGAAATTTTCTTGATGAGCAAAAGTCTTGTATATAATGCCAAACGACTTAAATGAGTATTGTTTGATATGGAGTTAATTAATTCAATGTGATAATCGTTTGTAGAATTTGCAATATCTAACTTTTCAATAACTTTGGAATAATCTCCAGCCAAAAAATAAAAAGCAAAGTCATTACACCAATGTTCAGTTGCTGATTCATTATTGCCTATTAAATTATCGAAATTAAGACTCTCAATTTCTTCCTCATTAATCAAATAATGACCTAACTCATGCGCGAAAGTAAAAATTTCACGACGCATTTTTGTTTGTTGTCTTTTTAAAACAATAACATTTGGAGCTAAGAAAAATCCATCAATATTGACTCTATCTTTCTTATTCCATGTTTCAACAAATTCCGAGACTAGTATATTTTCTTCTGCTAATTTTCCAATTAGTGCTTTAAGAAAATCTCTCTTATTAACATTAAAGGCGGGATATAATTTAGTCCTTATTGAGTTAGCAACTTCTTGTGGATTGTGATTTAATGAGAATACAGGAATTGTCCGTTTCAAATTAACATCTGACAATTTAGCAATGGCAGAAAACGATATTTTAAATTCCTCAAAATGGGTTACAATTTTTCTTGTACCCAAATTTAAATCTGAGTTGAAGCTCTCTTTTCTGAAAAAAATACTAGATTCTTTTGATTTATCAGGTGCTTTGGGATCAAGATAGAAATTTATTCCTTTATTGAATATACTATCTATTTTTTTAAGATAACTTAATTTTATCTCTTCTGTAAGTATCTCATCGCGGTCAATAAGAGTTTTCCTGCCTACATTTATAGTCATTAGTAAATCATCTATAGACATTTTATAAATGTCTAAAAGATAATAAAGCCTTGATATATTATATTCTACAGTCAAGAAGGAGTTTTTTTTGCAAAGATATATAAAGTTTATATTCCGTCAATCATCTCAATTATCATTCTTTTCATTTTTTTTTAATTCTATTAAAAAAAGTGTGTTTGAGAGTAATAAGTCCAAATTAAATATTATACTGCAATATCT
>JBMOKG010000002.1:0-202905 GCA_049315385.1 Bacteroidales bacterium | reverse complement strand
CCGAGGAAGCCAAACAAAAAGCACTGGCTGGCGGAGCAAAAGATTTTATTGCCAAGCCATTTAATCTGAACGAAGTGGATCTCAGGATTAAAAACTTATTGGAAACACGCTTTCTTCATCAGCAACTTAAAAATCAAAATGAGATATTGGATGAAAAGGTAAAAGAACGAACAAGTGAACTGCAATTTTTGAACTCAGAATTGAATTTAGCTAAAAATAGAGCTGAAGAAAGTGACCGTCTGAAAACTGCATTTCTTAATAATATATCACATGAAATACGTACCCCTTTTAATGGTTTGCTGGGTTTTATTTCGATGATTCAAAACGAAAAACTAAATATTGAGGATAGAGATGAATATATTCGCATTATAAACAAAAGTGCTGATCGTCTCATGAATACAATAAACGACATTATCGAAATTTCACAAATTCAGGCAGGTCTTATAAAACTGAATAAATCCGAAACAAATATTAAAAATCTTTTAGATGATATTTATGTTCAACATAAGAAAAATGCTGATAGAAAGAGCTTAAATTTTATAGTTAAAAATGAACTGGCTGGCACAATTAAATATGTATCAACTGATAGTCTGAAACTTAATTCAATTCTTTCAATATTTGTTGGAAATGCAATGAAATTTACTACAAAAGGGGAAGTGGAAATAAACGTTAAGCAGGAATCAGAATATATAGTTTTTTCTGTTAAAGATACAGGATTGGGAATTCCTGAAAATAAGCAAAAATTAATTTTTGATAGATTTATGCAAGCTGATGTTTCCAGTACAAGAAAATTTGAAGGTGCAGGATTAGGTTTGTCAATTGCTAAAGCTCATGCAGAAATACTCGGGGGGGATATACATATGGATAGTGTAGAAGGAAAAGGGTCCATCTTTAGTATTTCAATTCCTTACAAAGAATATGTTCATGAAGAAAAATCTATTGAAAACAATGTTATATCTCAGAAAAAAGAAGTTGAATTAGAAAATTTAAAGATATTAATAGTAGATGATGACAAAATGTCTCAAATGCTTCTCAGTATTGAAGTTAATGCGTTTGCCAAAGAAATCTTAATCGCCAATAACGGTATTGAAGCCGTTGAAGCTTGCCGCAGTTTTGTAGACCTGGATTTGGTTCTTATGGATATACAAATGCCTGAAATGGATGGTATTGAAGCAATCAGGTGTATAAGAGAATTCAATAAGGATATCATTATTATTGCACAGACAGCTTATGCCTTCTCCGGTGACAAAGAGAGAGCAATCAAGGCAGGATGCAATCAATACCTGAGTAAGCCAATTAATAAAGAGGATATGCTTACTATTATCAGAAGCGAAATATCTAAAAAAAACAATCCTGGAAAAGCTTTGCTTTCCCAGGATGAAAATGAACAATTCAGTGAAAAACAAATTATTGTTGGAATTGAAAACTTACCCGATACTATTACTAAAGATTTATCTGATGCAATTGCTGTTGCTGATATTGATTTGATGGTTGCACTCATTAAAGGTATTATACCTTTAAATCCGGGACTGGCTCAATATTTACTAAATCTTACGAATGATTACAATTATTATGAAATTCAGGAATTATTAAGAAAAAAGAGTTTAAAATAATCAGTATAAAGGATGCATTGAAATATAGACTAAAATTATACTTTTTATAAAAATATATATTGACATTTTATTATATTAATCAAAATGGTTTTTAATTTAAAATTGATTATTAAATTATGAAAATAGAACAAAGTGTTTTTTCTGAAGCCAAAGGATGGCTGAAAATAAGTGATAATATGCTGAGCCATAAGGCGCAGCTTGTTTTTTTGTTTGGGAATAAGGATTTATTAAAACAACAAGAAAAAATTGACCATGTAAGGACTTTATATCCAAATGCAGAAATTGTAGGTTGCTCAACTGCCGGAGAAATTTCACAGGAAACTATTTATAATAACAATATAGTGAGTACAGCAGTCTGGTTTGAGAAAACTTCTGTTGAAATAGCATCAGCTTCTATTAGTTCAATGGAAGAAAGTTTTTCTATAGGTGAGAAACTTGCTGAAAGTCTAGACAAAGAAAAACTTGTTCATATAATGGTTCTTTCTGATGGCTTGAATATTAATGGAAGTGAGTTAACCAAAGGACTGAATTTAAAGCTAAATAATAAGGCATCTGTAACCGGAGGCTTAGCCGGTGATCAGGACAATTTTGCTGAAACTGTAATTGTACATAATAAAGCAGGAGAAAAAAATCTTGTATTGGCAATAGGCTTTTATGGTGAAAATTTAAAAGTTGGTTGTGGCTCAATGGGGGGCTGGGATTCATTTGGTGTAGATCGTGAAGTTACCAAATCCAAAGGAAATATACTTTATGAGTTGGATGGACAACCTGCTTTAGAACTTTATAAACGTTATTTAGGTGAGCATGCAGCAAATCTGCCAGCTTCAGCCTTGTTGTTTCCATTAAGTCTTCGATTGAAAAATGCAGAAACTGTTCTTGTACGTACTATATTATCAGTAAATGAAGCAGATGGAAGCATGGTTTTTGCAGGTGATATTCCTCAGGGAGAATATGTAAGACTTATGAAAGCCAGCTCTGATAAATTGATAGATGGTGCAAATGATGCAGCAGAAATGTCAGTATTAAGTCTTGAAAAATCAGATGCTGATCTTGCAATTCTGATAAGTTGTGTAGGACGCAAATTAGTGCTTAAACAAAGAGTTGAAGAAGAACTTGAAGTTATCAGAGATATATTGGGAGGGAATGTTTCAATGACAGGGTTTTATTCTTATGGTGAAATATGTCCTCTTAAACCTTTTGAAATGAATTGTGAATTGCATAATCAAACCATGACAATAACTTTATTTAAGGAAGTTTAAATCATTTTTATAATGGAAAAAGATTTTAATAAACTGTTATTAAGGCAAATTAAGAGACATTTTGGCTCTATAGATAGTATTCCTGAAGAATTGAAAGGAATAATTGAAGATGTCAATAATTCATATAATAATTATGAGGAAGATAGTCAATTACTTCAGAATTCAATTGAGATAAGTTCAATGGAACTAAGGGATGCCTATCAGAAACATAAAGTTGATGCTGAATCACAAAAAGAAACGATTCGTAAAATTAATGAAGCTATTATTGCATTAAACCCAATTGATCAGGGTGATAAAATAATTAATGAACATTCTCACTCAAATAGCAGCAATCTTTTCGACTCTCTCATAAAACTAATTGAAGAGAGAAAGCAGGCTATGGATGAAATCCTGAAACTTTCCAAAGCTGTTGAGCAGAATCCTGCTTCAATTGTAATTACTGATATAAATGGTGATATTGAATATGTAAATACAAAATTTTGTAATTTAACTGGTTATAAGAAGGAAGAAGTTATTGGTGAAAATCCAAGGATTTTAAAGACAAAAACATTTCCTCAAGAATATTTTGCAGAACTTTGGGAAACAATTTTATCCGGTAATGAATGGCATGGAGAATTACAAAATAAGAAGAAAAATGGAGACTTATATTGGGAAACAGCTCTTATTGCTCCAATTATAAACGATAATCAGAAAATCAGCCATTTTATTGCGATTAAAGAAGATATAACAGAACGTAAATTAGCTGAATCAGAAAGAATTAAACAGGCAGGATTAATAACTTCATTGTTGGATTCAATCCCTGATCTCATATTTTTTAAAGACATCGATGGTGTTTACTTAGGATGTAATCCTTCATTTGCAGATTTTGTTGGAAAATCAAAAACGGATATTATCGGCAAAACAGACTATGATCTTTTTGATAAAGATATTGCTGACTTGTTTAGGTATAATGATAAAGAAATGCTTCAACAAAAATTTTCACGTCATAATGAAGAATGGATTACTTACCCTGATGGACATAAAGTGCTGATAGATACTTTAAAAACACCATATTGGGCGAGTGATGGTAGTCTGATAGGAATATTGGGGGTAAGCAGGGATATAACAAAAAGACAAGAAGCGGAAGAAGAATTACGTCAAAGTAGTCAAAAATTTGAAGCTATTATTTCAGCTTCTCCTGATGGAATAGGTATGGCTTCTTTGGATGGGAAAATTCAACTGATGTCAGAAAAATTAGCACAAATTCACGGTTATTCTATCGAACAGAGAGATGAATATCTTGATAAAACAATTTTTGACTTCATAGATCCATCTAATCATGAAATACTGTCAGATAATATTCAAAGATTGTTAAGTGGTAAAAAAAACAAAGGAATATCTGAATATATCGCATTAAAGAAAGATAATACCAGATTCTTTGTAGATGTTAATTCTTCAATATTGCTGGATTCTGACGGAAAACCTTCAAGTATTCTTTTTGTGGAAAGAGATATTACAGAACGTAAACAATCTGAAGAAGCGCTACAATCGAAAACTTCTTTACTTGAAGCACAAACAAATGCAACAATAGATGCAATCTTAATTATAGATTTAAATCAGAAAAGAGTTCTTATCAATCAAAGAGCTATTGATTTATTTGCAATACCACAGTATATTCTTGATGATGAAGATGATACTGTTTTATTAAAGCATGTTGTAAGTTTAACTAAGTTTCCCGAGAAATTTCTTGAAAAAGTAATGTATCTATATGAACATAATCGTGAAATAAGTCATGATGAAATTGAATTTAAAAATGGTATGATACTGGATAGGTATTCAGCTCCTGTTTTGGGAATGGATGGGAAAAATTATGGTAGGATATGGACATTCAGGGATATAACCAAAAGTAAAGAGGCCGAAAAGGAAATAACTTATCATGCAGGACTGATCAGTTCTTTATTGGATTCAATTCCGGATATTATCTTTTTTAAAGATACATGCGGACATTATATGGGTGGGAATCCAGCATTTTTTGAATTCTCTGGAAAAACAAGAGAAGAAATTATTGGGAAAACTGATTACGATTTCTTTGATAAACAAACTGCAGACTATTTCAGAGAGCAAGATAAAATAATGCTTAAATTACGAAAGCCAAATCATAATGATTTATGGATTACTTATCCTGATGGTCGTAAAATACTGGTAGATACACTAAAAACACCTTATTTGGGTCCTGATGGATCTCTTATTGGAGTGCTAGGTATCAGCCGGAATATAACTGATCGTAAACTTGCAGAAGAAGCACTTAAACAAATTTCAACCAGATTAGCATTGGCAACACGTGCAGGTGGCGTTGGAGTATGGGATTACGATATTGTTAATAACATACTTTTGTGGGACGACCAGATGTTTGAAATTTATGGTGTTGATAAAAAGAATGCATGCAATGCCTATAAAACATGGCGGACTGGAGTTCATCCGGAAGATATCGTGAGAACCGATTCTGAAATCAAAAAGGCAATTGATGGGGAAAAAGAATTTAATACAGAGTATAGGATCATCTGGCCTGATGGTTCTGTTCATAATGTAAGAGTTTTAGCTACTGTTCAACGAAATGATAAAGGAGTTGCCTTACATATGATTGGAACTAACTGGGACATTACGGAACAGAAGAAATTAGAAACTGTGCTTTTAAATGCTATGCAAGAAGCTGAAAATGCAAATAAATCGAAGAGTTTATTTCTTGCTAATATGTCACATGAAATCAGAACACCATTAAATGCAATTATTGGCTTCTCTCAGTTAATAGATAGAGATACACAACTTACTAATGTTCAAAAAGAATATATTACGTCGATAATCCGGGCAGGTGAACACCTTTTAATGCTTATAAATAATATACTTGAATTATCAAAAGTTGAAGCAGGTCGTGTTGTTTTAGCTTCTAATAATGTTGATTTGTATTCATTTTTCGAAGATATTCAGAAAATTTTCAAAGAAAAGCTTGAATCAAGGAATCTTCAGTTTATATTTGAATTATCAAACGATCTTCCCCGTATTGTATGGGTTGATGAACATAAATTACGTCAGATAGTGATCAATCTTATAGGAAATGCTGTTAAATTTACGGATGAAGGTGGAATTGCTGTAAGAGTGAAAATTGATAAAATGAATGCAGATAAAAGTATGTTAGTAGTTGAAATTCAGGATTCAGGATGTGGTATTGCAGAAAATGAATTGAATATACTTTTTAAACATTTTGTTCAAACAACTTCAGGCATTAAAAAAAGTAGCGGTACAGGTTTAGGCTTGGCATTAAGTCGTGAACTTGCAATTTTAATGGGAGGAGATATCAATGTAAGCAGTACTTTAGGTGTAGGATCCATATTTACTTTTAATGTAATAATTAAAGAAGGAGACACTGAAAATATTCAGGATATTAGTAGTCGTAGAATAAAATGTATTGAAATCGGACAAAAGAATTACCGCATTTTAGTTGTAGACGATAAAGAGGCAAATTTACAGGTTGCTGTCAGTCTGCTTAATTTAGTTGGATTTGAAACTAAAGAAGCTGTAAATGGTAAGGATGCAATATTAAAATTTGAAGAATGGAATCCTGATTTGATTTTAATGGATATGCGAATGCCTGTTATGGATGGATATGAAGCAACCCGTTTAATAAAAGCAACCAAAAAAGGGAAACAAATTCCTATAATAGCATTGACAGCCAGTTCTTTTGAAGATGAAAGAAAAGAAATAGAAACGCTTGGAATGGAAGGTTATATACGTAAGCCATTCAGAGAAAGCGAATTGTTTAATACTATTGGTAAAATACTGAAAATAAGATATGTATATGAAAATAATGATACGCAAGATAGTTTTCAACATCATTATAACGATATCGATATTGCCAATGATATTGAAAATCTTAGCAGCAATATCAAAATAAAAATTCTTGAAGCACTAGCTGTTGCTGATATTGATCAATTATTAGAATTAATTAAAAGTATTGATTTAAATAATCAGGAATTAGCTGCACATTTGAGAGTACAGGCAAACAAATATAATTATGAATATATACAACAGTTTTTTTTAAAGAACGAAGTGATGTAATTATCATTTGGCAATACTATTGGAGGAAATACTATGAAATTACAAATTGATTATGTTTTTTATCTTTTAATTATTTCATTTTTTATAACATTGATTACTTTATTCATGTTATGGAAAAGAAAGCATCAACGCACAACGTTGTTTCTTTCAGTTATTTTAATTATCCTTTATCTGTCAGGATACTTCATTGCTCACTGGAAGGGAAAGAATACTGAAAATGATTTGAAGAAAAATCTACTTAAACAAGTAGAAGCTATTGCACGTACTTTTGATAAAAAACAATTAAAAGCATTAACATTTACAATTTCTGATAAATACAATCCAAATTATCAAAGTATCTGTAAGCAAATGAGAGCTTATAAAAATGCAGTTCACGAAAGTTTTAATGTCTCTGACTTGAGTATTTATACTTTATTTATGCGTAATGATACATTAGTATTTGGACCGGAAAGCTATTTGGAAAGCGATTCCTTTGCATCTCCACCAGGAACAGTATATCAAAAATCAACTCAAGCAGACAAGGAGATTTTTAAAAATGGAAAAGCTTTTATTGAAGGACCTTGTACTGATGAATATGGAACATTTATCTCTGCATTTGCTCCTGTATTTGATCCGGTAAGTGGACGGGTACTAATTATTATAGGTATGGATATTGAATATTCATCGTTTCAGAAAGCGATTACATTTCCACGCCTGATTACTTTTTTATGTGTAATTCTACTTGTTTTTGTTTTACTTGCAGGTGCTTTTTTGCTTGCCATACGTAAAAATAAAACAAACAGGAATGATTTTCTCTGGAAGTATACTGAAGCAATAATTATTACAATATTTGGATTGGCACTAAGCTTTATAATTGCTTTATCATTACATAATAATGAAAAATCAAAACAAAAAGAGATATTCACTGAAGTTTCAGAACCTGAAGCGAAAAGTGTCTGTAAAACATTTAGAAACCTTCGCGATTATCAGTTGGGTGGACTAAGTCGTTATTTTACTTCATCAAATGAAATAAAGAGAACTGAATTTCATTCATTGTTAGCACCTATGTTTCAATTTAGTGGACATCAGACATTAATTGGCTGGGTTATTCCTGTAGCTGAAAAAGACAAAATAAATCTGGAAAATAAGGGGCAATCAGAAGGCCTGAAAGATTTTGAAATCTGGCAAAAATCTGCAGATGGTGAAAAAATTTCAGCAAGAAAGCGAGAAATTCATTATCCTTTTTGGTATGTAGAACCTTATCCCGAAAGTGAGAAATTATTGGGTTATGATTTTGCATCAGATTCTGTATGTATGAAAGCAATTAACAGTGCAATAAAAACAGGTATTACAACGATTTCTGATCCCGTTTTTTTATATTCAAAGAATGCAACAAGTAAAGAAGTTATTGTCTTTTATCCTGTTTACAATGTTGAGGGTGTTAGTAAAAAGCTAAATGGCTTTTTAGTTGCATTATTAAAAATTGAATTGTTTATTCAGAAGGCAATCTCATCAGAACCCGTTGAAAGACCACAAACAATAATGAGTTTATATGAACTTTCAACAGAAAATCCCCCACTGTATCTTGCTTCTACTTCAAAAGTAAATGGTTTATCCAATAATTTAATCTACAATAATATTAATTCTCAATTCAAAAATACATATGTGTCAGTTTATCCTGTCTTCGTTTTTGGTAAATCATTTGCAATTGTAATTAGTCCTTTCCCTGGATCTATAACTGCTTCACCAGTTTATACAGGTTATTTTGCATTTGCCATTGGGCTTTTTTTAACTGCAATTTTGTCAGCTTTTACTATTTTTCTGAGTAAACGCAGAGCTGACTTAGAACTTAGAGTGATATCACGAACATCAGAATTAAGAGAAAGTGAAGAACGTTTTCGCGGAATTTTCAATTCCTCTCTTGTAGGAATTGCAATTACTTCGGTTGAAGGTAAATGGTTGTATTTCAATGAAAAGCTTTGTGATATGCTTGGTTATTCTAAAGAAGAATTAGAAAAAATGAGTTGGGCAGAAATTACTCCGAAAGAAGATTTAGAGAACGAGAAAATATTATATAATGAAGTAGCAGATGGGAGGATCCCTGTTAATATTGAAAAGAAATACATCTGTAAAGATAATTCATTGATTGATGTATCAGTTTCAACAGGTATTGTCAGAAATTCAGAAGGTGGTATTGCTCATTTTTCTTCAATTATTCAGGATATTACAGAACGGAAAAAAGCTGAAAGTAAATTGAAACAACTTTCAACACGTTTAGCATTGGCTACGCGTGCCGGTGGTGTTGGGGTCTGGGACTACGATATCGTTAATAATATTCTCTTCTGGGATGATCAGATGTTAGAAATATATGGTATTGAAAAAACTGAATTTGCTAATGCATATAATACTTGGCGAACATGCGTTTATTCAGAAGATCTTTCAGCTGCTGAAAAAGAAATGCAAATGGCAATTAATGGTATAAAGGAATACAATACCGAATTCAGAGTTGTATGGCCTGATGCCAGTATTCATAATGTTAGAGCTCTTGCTACTGTACAATATGATGACAAGGCAAAACCAATTCGTATGATTGGTACCAATTGGGATATTACTGAACAGAAAAAAACGGAAGCAGTATTATTAAATGCTAAACTAGAAGCTGAAATTGCCAATAAATCGAAGAGTTTATTTCTTGCCAATATGTCTCATGAAATTAGAACACCTTTGAATGCAATTATTGGTTTTTCTCAATTATTAGATAGGGACTCAGCATTAACATCTGTTCAGAAAGAATACATAACTTCAATTATTCGAGCAGGAGAACATCTTCTGACACTTATTAATAACATACTGGAATTGTCTAAAGTAGAAGCAGGTAGGGTGGAATTAACTCCAGGTAATGTTGATTTGTTTTCCTTTTTCGAAGATATTCACATGATATTTAAAGAAAAGGCGGAGTCAAGACAACTTCAGTTTATTTTTGAAATTGCCAACAATACACCACGTATAATTTTTATAGATGAAAATAAATTACGACAGATAATAATCAACTTAATCGGAAATGCTATTAAATTTACTGATGAAGGTGGAATAGCTGTAAGAGTGAGAGTTGATAATGTAGATAATGAAAGCAGTATGCTGATAGTTGAAATTCAGGACTCAGGATGTGGTATTCCTGAAAACGAAATAGACAAACTCTTTAAACACTTTGTACAAACATCTTCAGGAATCAATAAAAGCAGTGGTACAGGTTTAGGATTAGCTCTTAGTCATGAGTTAGCTATATTAATGGGTGGAGATATCAAAGTAAGTAGTAAATACGGAATAGGTTCAATATTTACAATTCAAGTCAAGGTTAAAGAATCTGATAAGGAAGTAGTTGCTGAAGTAAATACAAAACGGATAAAATGCATTGAAAAAGGACAAAAATCATTTCTTATTTTGGTAGTAGATGATAAAGAAGAAAATCTGAAAGTAGCAGTCAGACTTCTTAACTTAGTTGGATTCAAAACAAAGGAAGCTATAAATGGTGAAGATGCAATTGAAAAATTTGAAGAATGGAATCCCGACTTAATATTAATGGATATGAGAATGCCTGTTATGGATGGATATGAAGCTACCCGTCAAATTAAATCAACTGAAAAAGGAAAGCAAACACCAATAATTGCTTTAACAGCCAGTTCTTTTGAAGATGAAAAAAACAGGATAGAATCTATAGGAATGCAGGGATATATTCGCAAACCATTCAGAGAAAGTGAATTGTTTAATATGATTGGGAAGGTGTTAGGAATTAAGTATGTTTATAATGAAAATTCCCCGATTATAGAAAAGAAATGCTTGAAAGATGAAAAAGCAATTGCTAATGCGATAATAGAATTGCCAGATATTATTAAAATAAAAATGTTAGATTCAATAGCAATAGCTGATTTAGATAGCTTAATAGAACTCATTAGTGATATTGAAAAGGAACATACTGCTTTAGCTGAATTTCTATTAATACAAGCCAATAATTACAACTACGACTATTTGCAACAATTATTAAAAAATAAGGAGACAAAATAATGAATAATGAAATTTTAAGTAAAAAAACTCCTAATATTCTTATTGTAGATGATATACCTGATAATCTGAGAGTCTTGGGTGATATGTTAAAAGGTGAAGGTTATAAAGTAAGACCTGTTCTTAATGGAACACTAGCATTGCAGGTTGCTGAAAAAGAAAAACCGGATCTTATACTTTTAGATATAATGATGCCAGATATTGATGGGTATGAAGTTTCTAAAAGATTGCAGGAGAATCAACAACTAAAAGATATTCCTGTCATTTTCATAAGTGCCTTAAATGAAATCAATGATATAGTAAAAGCTTTTTCAGCAGGTGGTGTTGATTATATAACAAAACCATTTAAAGCAGAAGAAGTTAAGGCAAGAGTGGCCACTCATCTTAAAATGCGTCAACAAAAATTAAGACTTCAGGAATTGATATCAGAAAAAGTTAAATTTTTCTCCATTATTGCTCATGATTTGCGGGGTCCATTAGGTGGATTGATGATGTTAGCGGAAATGATGAAGGATAATTCAATTGATTTGTCTTCGGATCAAAAGAAAGACTTAACAATCAATTTAAGTGATTCTGCTCGTAATATCTACAATTTACTTGAAAATTTACTTCAATGGTCAAGAATGCAACAAGGACAAATTGAATTCAGACCTTTGCTTATTTCTTTGAAAAAATCAATAAATGAATGTGTTACATTGCTTACTGAATCAGCCAGAAATAAGTCTATCAAAATTGAAGTTGATGTAAATGAAGATTTCGATGTAATAGCAGATACTGTTATGCTTCAAATAATCATTCGAAACCTCATATCAAATGCAATAAAATTTACACATCAAGGTGGCAAAATTAGCATTATAGCCAGCAAAGATGATAACTCTAGCATATTAGTAACAGTAAAGGACAATGGTATAGGAATGGAAGATGAAATTTTGAACAATCTTTTTAGAATAGATACTAAAACTAGCCGTCCCGGTACTGAAGGTGAGCCAAGTACAGGATTAGGATTGTTGCTTTGTAAAGAATTTGTTGAAAAGCAAGGTGGTAAAATCTGGGCGAAATCAGAATTAAATAAAGGTTCTGAATTTTGTTTTACAATTTCAATACCTCCCACTTATGAAGATATATCACAATTGGAAGATGAAAATACTAAAAATGAGCTTGATTTATCACTTAAAAATTTAAAAGTACTGATTGTTGAAGATGACAAAATATCTATGATGCTTATTAATCTTACAGTTAAAAAATTTGCTAAAGAAGTTTTAAATGCAAAAACAGGACTAGAAGCAGTAGAAATTTGTCGAAATCATGCTGATCTTGATTTAATAATTACAGATATAAAAATGCCTGAAATGGATGGTTATGAAGCAACACGGCAAATACGTCAGTTTAATAAAGATGTGATAATAATAGCACAAACAGCTTTTTCGCTATCTGATGAAAAAGAAAAAGCAATTGAAGCAGGTTGTAATGATTATATTCCAAAACCAATAAATATAGCTTTATTAAAGAGTTTAATATTAAAACATATAAAGACTCAGGTAAAGTAAAATTAATTTTGCTTTATGAAAAAACAAAATAATATCAAAACTGATTCAGTTTTTTTTGAAAATAGCAGCAGTAATCATATGAATCAAAATGGAGAATGGTATCAATCATTATTCCAGAGTAATCATACAGTTATGCTTCTTATTGATCCTGAATCGGGAGAAATAAAAGATGCTAATAAACATGCATGCCAATTTTATGGATGGTCTCATTCTATTATTTGCAGTAAGAGAATTTTTGATTTAAATTCACTGTCAGAAGATGAAATTAAAAAGAAAATGATACTGGCAAAGAAGGGGAATCATAATCAATTTAATTTTATTCACCGTTTGGCAAATGGGAGCCTTCGTGATGTGGAAGTTTTTTCAGGACCTATTAAAATAAATGATCGTATTCTTTTGTATTCTATTGTTTATGATATTACAGAAAGAAAACTTGCAGAAAAAGAATTAAAAGATAAAACGACACTATTGTCAAATCTTATAGTCAATTTACAGGAAGGGATATTACTTGAAGATGCTGAAAGGAAAATAGTACTGACTAATCAACTTTTCTGTGATATGTTTGCAATCTCAGCTTCGCCGGATGTAATGATTGGTGCGGATTGTTCAGATTCGGCTGAACAAAGTAAAGCTTTTTTTAAAAATCCGGATAAATTTATTGCAGATATTAAAAGAATTCTTAAAGCGAGAAAACCTGTTTTTAATGATCAACTTGAGCTACAGGATGGAAGATTTTTTGAAAGAGATTACATACCAACATTTATACATCATAAATACAATGGTCATCTTTGGAAATACAGAGATATCACAGAAAGTATAGAATCCAGAAAAAAACTGGGAAAAAGTGAGAAACGATTTAGTCAGGTAGTTGAACAGAGTCAGGAGGTAGTATGGGAAATTGATACTGATGGATTGTTTACTTATGTTAGTCCAATGGCTCATAAGGTTTATGGCTATACTTCTGAGCAAATGACAGGGAAATTTCACTTTTACGATCTGTATCCAAAAAAACAAAGGGGGGAATTCAAAAAAATAATTTTTGATAAATTTTCAAGAAAAGAGAGTATTAAAAATTCAGTCAGTAATGCAATCAGAAACGATGGAATAGAAATTGTAATTAGTACCAATGGTATTCCTTTGTTTAATAATGAAGGTGTATTTATAGGTTATAGAGGTATAGATATTGATATCACTGAACGTGTAAAAGCAGAAAAAGAAATACTGGATCTAAATGCAAACCTTGAACTTAGAATTAAACAAAGAACCTCTCAGCTTGCTGAAACAAATTCGAGTTTGATAAAAGAAATTGAAGATAGAAAAAGATTAGATGCTGCTTTAATTGATAGTGAGAAAAATTACCGCTATATATTTGAAAATGCACAGGAAGGAATTTTTCAAACCAATGTTGATGGATCTTATATATCTGTAAACCAAACTTTAGCAAAGATGTATGGTTTTGACTCACCTGAAGAATTGATGAGTATTAGGACTGATATATCTAAAGATGCATATTTTGATAATACGGAGCGGAATCATTTTTTGAAAATGATGGAGGAGCAGGGCTTTGTGAAAGGATATGAATATGAAGTAAAGCATAAAGACGGTCATAAAATTTGGTTCTATGAAGATGCCAATGCTATTAAAGATGAAAATGGTAAAATTCTTTATTTTGAAGGTTTTGTAATTGATATTACTGCCCGAAAGCAAGCTGAAGAAGCATTACGAGAAAGTGAAAAAAGTTATCGAACAGTTGTAGAAAATGTGAATGAAATCATTTTTCAAACTGATTCAAATGGTTTGTGGGTTTTTTTAAATAATTCCTGGGAAAAAATTACTGGTTTTAGTGTTAAAGAATCAATTGGGCAACTTTTCGTTAATTATGTTCATCCAGACGACAGGCAACGAAATATGGAATTGTTTGAACCGCTGATTTCTAGAAAAAAAGATTATTGTCGTCATGAGATACGCTATCTTACTAAAGATGGTGGTTTCAAATGGATAGAAGTATTTGCCCGTTTGGGTTTGAATGAAAAAGATGAAATTACAGGTACTTATGGAACCTTACGTGATATTACCGAACGTAAACAGGTTGAAGAAGCTTTATTGAAAAGTGAAAATCTTCAACGATCATTGCTGGAAAATATAGCTGTAGGTGTAATTATTATTGATCCTGAAACAAGAATTATTGAACGTGCAAATTCATTTGCGACCTCACTTATGGGTGATAGTATGGAAAATATTGTTGGCAAAATATGTCATCAGTTTATATGTCCTGCAGAAGTAAATTCCTGTCCAGTCTGTGATAACAATCAAGAAGTAGATAATTCTGAACGAATTTTGATTCGTTCAGATAAAACACAATTAAATGTTTTAAAAACTGTTAAGCGAATTCAAATAGGTGATAAGGAAAAACTTGTGGAAAGTTTCGTGGATATTACTGTTCAGAAAGAAGTAGAAGAGGCATTACAGCAAAGTAGTCAAAAATGGGAAGCAATAATATCAGCATCTCCTGATGGAATAGGTATGGCTTCATTGGATGGTAAATTAGAATTGTTATCTGAGAAATTGGCTCTTATGTATGGCTATTCAATCGAACAGAAAGATCAATACCTTAAAAAAAGAATTTATGATTTCATTGATCCTTCAAATCATGATTTGTTGAATGAAAATATCCGCAAATTGATTTCAGGAGAAAGTAATAATAAAATTACTGAATACATGGCTGTAAAAAAAGATAACAGCCGATTTTATGTAGATGTTAATTCTACTGTTTTACTTGATTCTAATGGAAAACCAAAAAGTATTCTTTTTGTTGAGCGTGATATAACAGAACGAAAACAAGCTGAAGAAGCATTAAAACAAATAACTACACGTCTGGAATTAGCTACACGAGCTGGTGGAGTGGGAGTATGGGATTATGATATTGTAAACAATGTTTTTTTATGGGATGATCAGATGTTTGCACTTTATGGTGTGTACGATAAAAAAAATGCGAATGCTTATGATGTTTGGCAAAATGGTGTTCATTTTGAAGATGTGAATAGAGGAAATGAAGAAGTCCAAATGGCAATTCGTGGTGAAAAAGAATTTGATACTGAATTCCGGGTAATATGGCCAGATTGTTCAGTTCGGAATATCAAAGCACTGGCAACAGTTCTGCGAGATGAATCTGGAACTCCTCTTAGGATGATTGGAACAAATTGGGATATTACAGAACAAAAGAAATCTGAAGAAAAGTTGATTCAACAGACTAAAATGCAAAAAGTATTGATGGATATGGCTTCCGGTTACATTAATATTCCATTAAATCAGGTGAAATTTGCAATTGATAAGTCTCTGAAAGATATGGGAGAATTTGTAGCAGCTGACAGAAGCTATATTTTTAGTTATGATTTTGTGAAAAAAATAACCACGAATGAATATGAATGGTGTAATAATGGTATCGAACCTCAGATTGATTTACTGAAGGATGTGCCAATGCAAATGATTTCAGAATGGGTAAAAACGCATGCTCAGGGAAATAATCTTTATATTGAGGATGTTGATGCATTACCTGAGAGTGAATTGAAAAACATATTAGAACCTCAGGGAATTAAAAGCTTACTTACCGTTCCAATGATATCAGGAAACGAATGTATAGGATTTGTCGGTTTTGACTCTGTTAAGATGAAACATAAATATGATGAGAATGAAATTTCATTATTAGAACTCTTTTCTCACATGATGGTAAATGTTACGAATAGAGCTAAAGCTGAAAATGAATTGCTGGAGATTAATGCTAATCTTGAATCTACTACAATGAAGGCTAATGAGATGGCAAAACTTGCAGAAATGGCTAATAAAGCAAAAAGTGTTTTCCTTGCAAACATGTCTCATGAAATTAGAACACCTTTGAATGCAATTATAGGCTTTTCTCAGTTGATGAATCGCGATCCTCTTTTAACAAACAATCAAAAAGAATATAATTTCTCAATTATTCGTGCAGGAGAACATCTTTTGTCGCTCATTAATGATATTCTTGAATTGTCGAAAATGGAAGCTGGTCGTTTAGAGTTAAATCCTACTCATGTTGATCTGTATGCTTTATTTGCTGATATACAGATGATTTTTGAAAAACCAACACAACAAAAACAACTTCAATTTATTTTTGATGTTGCTGAAAATATACCTCGTTTTGTATTTATCGATGATAACAAATTACGTAGAATATTTATTAATTTAATTGGAAATGCTGTTAAATTTACCGAAATAGGAGGGATTACTGTTCGTATACGTATTGAAAATAAAACAGTTGACACAGGTATTTTGTTTGTCGATGTTGAAGATTCAGGGCCTGGAATACCGGAAAATGAATTAAATAAACTATTTAAACATTTTGAGCAAACAAGCAGTGGGATTAAAAAAACAAGCGGTACCGGATTAGGACTTGCTTTAAGTCGCGAACTGGCAATATTAATGGGTGGTAATGTTATCGTTAAAAGTGAAGTTGATAAAGGTTCAATCTTTACTTTTACAGTCGAAATTAAAAATGGGAAGCCAAAAGCAGTTAAATCTAATATAACAAAACGTGTTATTGGAATAGAAAATAATCAGAAACCTTATCGAATACTAGTAGTTGATGATAAGATAGAAAACCTACAGGTTGCTGTTAGACTTCTTAAACATATAGGATTTGAAACCAATGAAGCTTATGATGGTATTGATGCTATAGAAAAGTTCGGGAAATGGAACCCTCATCTGATTTTAATGGATTTGCGTATGCCTGTGATGGATGGTTATGAAGCAACTATGAGGATTAAAGAAACTGAAAAGGGTAGAAATACTCCAATTATTGCTTTAACAGCTAGTGTTCTTAAAGAAGAACAGGATAAAATTACATCTTTAAAAATGCAGGGCTATATTCAAAAACCTTTTAGGGAAAATGATTTATTCAACACTATAGGAAATGTTTTAGGTATAAAATATTTATATGAGAATGAAAATAATACCGAAGAAAAAGAGAATAAATATGACAGTGAATTAATTGCAAAAGATATTTCTACAATACCTGATTACCTTAAATTTAAAATTCTGGATGCTATAGCAGTTGCAGATATTGAATTGTTAATTGAACATATAAATGAAATTGATCAAAATTATATTGAACTTACACAATATCTTATTACTCTGGCAAAGAATTATGACTATAACAAAATTCAGGAATTATTACTGCTAGTAAAATAGATGCTTTAATATATTGGAAATCGGATTCAGATTACTGATTGTATTCATTTTAAGACAATATGGTCAAAAATGGTGCAAAAAAAGCATTCATAAATCAATAGTATCAGACGACTAAAAAGAGTAAAAAGTCAGTGCTTTGTTGTAATTTATTTTTTTATAATGCAATTAAAACCTTTTCACATATCCATGGCAATATGGTCTGCTTCCTTTGTGTTCATAATACTGTTGATGATAATCTTCGGCTTTCCAGAATGTAGAGACAGGACTTAGTTTTGTTGCAATATCAAATCCTTTTACTTTTAAAATATGGATTAGTTTTTCAATTACTTCTTTTTGATGTTGATTTAAATAGAAGATTTCTGAACGGTATTGATCTCCAACATCGGGACCTTGTCTGTTTATCTGTGACGGATCGTGTATTTCAAAAAAGAGTCTTGTGAGTTTTTCATAAGTAGTTTTGGAGGGATCAAAAATAATTCTGGCAGCTTCTGCATGTCCGGTATTATGATTACAAACGTCTTTATAAGTTGGATTTGTTGTTTTTCCGCCAATATAACCGACTTCAGTAGACAGTACACCGACTTCTTTCTGAAAGAAATATTCTACACCCCAGAAACAACCTCCTGCAAAAATTGCAGTATCAGTTGTTTGCAAGTCTGTTGTTGAAACAAAGTTGAGTGAAATAGAGTTTACACAGTGACGAGTGTCTTTTTTTGTTAGATTTTCACCTTCAAAAACATGACCTAAATGAGCTCCGCAGTTTGCACAAATAATTTCTGTTCGTCTTCCATCTGCATCCAAAACTCTTTTAACAGCTCCTTTAATTTCGTCGTCAAAACTTGGCCAGCCACAATTTGACTCAAATTTATCAGTTGAATTATAAAGTGCTGCATTACATCGTTTACAGTTGTATGTGCCATTTTCTTTGAATTTATAATATTTTCCTGTAAAAGGTTTTTCAGTACCTTTGTTTATAATAACATTTTCTTCTTCAGGTGTAAGTTTGTTGTAATTCATGGTATTGTCTTTTTTATTTTGCTGAGCACAAGCTGATAAAATGATTAAAAAGCTAAATGCTAATATGAAAGTATTTTTCATTTGGATTCTGTAATATATGTAAAAGGTTGGTTTTAAATGGTTAAGTTTTGAATTTTAAGTAAGAAAGTTGCTGTAATTTCTTTTTTCTTTTTAAATAACCTAATAACTTAATTTACAAACTCTTTTAAAGATTTTATCAAACCATCTGAAATTTTATTCATGGATATTCCTGGATAATGTTGAACTATGGATGTTACAAATTCACCATGTTCTCTTCCTTTACGATAGTCTGGTTCACGTTTAGGATGTTGTATGTATTTTTCGATTATCTCAATACTTTCAGCTACATTTAACACAGCATGGTAAAAGATTTTATCTTTTTTATGATAAATTGAGGAACCTAAAATTTTTTTTTCACCAATGGCTAAATCAGAAATACCTTTATGACTTACATTTTCAATACCACTTATTAATAAACCTTTAATAATAAAATCATTAAATCTGGCAAAGTACTGATGAGGTCTTTTTATTTCAGAATTAACGAATACAGCAGAAATAACCAATGTTTTAGGTGTTAATATAACTGTTTCTCCTCCAGAAGGTCTTTTTAAGACTGTAATGTCGTCTGATTCAACTTTGTCGAGGAATAAAGATGTTTCAATTTTATTACTCTGTCCTAAAATCAGATAGGTTTTATCTGGATGCCAGATTGAAAACTCATAACCCGATTGAACGGTATGAAAAATTTCAATATCCGGTAAATTATATTCCTTTATTTCTATGTTCATAGACGGTTTGGATTTGAAATTTATTGTATATTAGTTTGTCATTGAATGCTTAAAGTGTTAAGTTTTAGGAATTATTTTAACTCAAATTATTTTATAACTTTAAATACTTTATATACTTTATATACTCTAAATACTCTAAATACTCTAAATACTCTAAGTATTCTAAGTACTCTAAATACTCTAAGTATTCTAAGTACTCTAAACTATTCCTTTTCTACTGCATCCAAACCAGCTTCCATAAAAACTTCAGAAATTGTAGGGTGAGCATGAACAGTTTTAGCTACATCATAAATTGTAGATTCCACCTGCATAAATGCAGCAGCTTCTGCTATCATATCTGTAGCATTTGATGCAACAATTTGTACACCTAAAACTTCACCGTATTTTTTATCGGAAAGCATTCTTACAAAACCAACATTTTCACCTTCGATAATGGCTTTTCCATTTGAGAAAAGTGAAAATTCACTTACTTTATATTCAATGCCATTTCCTTTAATTTCTTCTTCGGTAAGACCAATTTGAGCAACTTCAGGTACAGTATACATATTCATTGGAAATTTTTTGATATCAATGATTTCACTGATTCCTTTGATATGATTAATCACATTAAGACCTTGTGCTGAAGCAATGTGGGCATAAAAGCTTTTTCCATTTACATCACCAATTGCAAAAATTGATGGGAAATTAGTAGTAAAATGTTCATCAGTAGTAATAAATCCATTTTCAGTTTTTAAAGTAATATCTGATTCAGGAATTACACCCTTTCTCATTTTGCTGTTGACGAATAAATTACATGGAATGTTCATTTCACCACAAGTCAATATTCCATCTTTATAATTGAATTGTGCAAGATCGGAATCTACATCGAAAATGATTTTAATCCCACTTTTTTGCAATAAGTTTTTCATATAATCCGAAACGTAAACATCTGCTAATGGCATAATTTTTTGATCAGGTACCAGTAAAGTTACCTTTTTCTCAATCATATTAAAAAACTGTGCCAGTTCTATAGCGACAGTATTCTGACCAAAAACTACAATATTTTCCGGCAATTCTCTGTCTTTGAATAAATCCCAGATGTTAACTGTAATATCTTCTAACGTTGAATTGTTAACTTTTTCTTGTCTGGAACCTGTAGCAATAATTATATTCTTAGTTTCAATAAGCCTGTTATCCACTAATATAGAATGTTCTGAAACTATTTTAGCCGTACCATTGATTAATTCTACTCCATTTTTTTTGAAAAGGAAATTGATACCAGCTCCTAATTTTCTTACAATACCATCAGTTCTTTTGATGGTTTGTTTCCAATCAAAGCCAATTGCTTTAGTATCAATTCCTGTTACACCAAAGCTGTTTGCATCTTTTTTTATTTTCTGATAAAACTTAGCACTTTCGATAATTGATTTGGAAGGAATACAACCCCAGTTCAGGCACATTCCTCCAATCTTATCTTTCTCGATAATTGCAGTTTTCAGTCCTACTTGTCCGGCTCTGATAGCTGTTACATATCCTGCAGGCCCTGATCCAATTATAACTATATCGTATTGCATATTATTTTTTTTTTAAATTTGGTTAATCCATTATCAATGAAACAGGATCTGATAAATATTCCATAATCTGATTGACAAAACGTGCAGTTTCACCGCCATCAACTATTCTATGGTCAACTGAGAGTGACAATGGCATAATGGTACCAGGAACTACAGCATCTCCTTTTACAACCGGTTTCTTTAAAATTCTGCCAATTCCTAATATTGCAGCCTGAGGATAATTAATTACAGGAACAGCAAATTGTCCGCCAATTGAGCCAAAACTAGTAATAGTAAAAGTACCGTCTTTCATATCTTCCATTGTAATTTCACGTTTACGCGTTTTTTCAGATATTTCATTGATTTTTTGAGCAATCTCGAAGATACTTAGTTTATCAACATCTTTAATTACAGGTACAATTAAACCATCTTCAGTATCAACCGCAATTCCAATATTGTAATAATTTTTATAGATCATCTGATTGTTTTCAAGATCCATTTGAGCATTCAATGCTTTGAATTTCTTCAATGCCAATGCAGTAGCTTTTAATACAAATGGTAAATAACTAAGTTTAACTTGTTTTTCAAGAAATTTACTTTTATATTTTTCACGGACACGTACAAGTTCACTTACTTCAACTTCATCAAATACAGTCATGTGGGCAGCATTGTGTTTCGATTGAATCATATTACGGGCAATAGCTTTTCGTAATTGTGTAAGTGGTTTTAATTCAACTCTTTCTTCATCAGAAACAACGGTATATGATTTTGATGATGTAACTGTATTTTTCTGAAGATATGAATGAATGTCTTCTTTCATAACTCTCCCTGCTGGACCAGTTCCTTTAACCAAATCAATATTTACGCCCAAATCTTTAGCAATAGCACGGGCAACAGGAGTTGCTAGAACTTTCTTAGTTGATTTTTGAGATTCTACTTTGGTTTCTGATGTACCTTCTTCACTTGCAGGCAAATAAGCATTATTACCTGCTATTTCAAGTGTGCCAACAACTCCGGCTCCTTCTTCTTTTACAGCTTCAGTAACTTTAGCTTCTTCAACGGCTGCAGCACCTGAAACACCTTCAATTTCTATTTCAACTAAAGCATTTCCTACATGTATAGTTTCTCCTACTTTACCATAAATTGCTGTTATAGTGCCTGATTTCGGAGATGGGATGTCAGCAACAACTTTATCCGTTTCCATTTTTACTAATGAATCTCCTGATTTTATCTGTTGTCCTTTTGCAACATACCATTCAACAATAGTACCTTCGTCAAGGCCTTCACCAATATCTGGGAAATTAAATATATATCTCATAGTTAATTAGTATTTGACTGTTCTTTCAATTTCATAAAATATCTTTTCAGGTGTGAGCAGATAAAAGTGCTCACCTTTTGGAAGTGGTACTATCGTATCAAATCCGGTAACTCTTTTGGGTGGAGCTTCCAAATGTAAAAAAGCTTCTTCACTTATAATAGCTGCAATTTCTGCACCCATACCAAAACTGGTCGGCCCTTCAGCAACTGTTATAATTCTACCAGTTTTTTTTACAGAAGCTGTAATAGTTTCTTTATCGATAGGATAGATTGTACGTAAATCTATTAATTCAACTGAAATACCTGCTTCTTTTGCCATTTGAATTGCTTTTTGAACTTCGCGAACCATAGCTCCATAAGCAACCACAGTAACGTCAGTTCCAGAATTAAGAACTTTAGCTTTTCCAATTGGTACGCTGAATTTTTCTTCTGCAACTTCTTGTTTGATAGCTCTGTAAATTCTTTTAGGTTCCATGAATATTACTGGATCATTACTTTCAATAGCTGAAATTAATAGTCCTTTTGCATCGTGTGGTGTAGATGGGATAACAACTTTTAATCCAGGAATATGGCCGTAAAAAGCCTCCATACTTTCGGAGTGGTGTTCCAGTGCATTGATTCCTCCACCATAAGGCATACGAATAACCATTGACATATTGTATCTGCCTCTACTTCTGTTATGAAGTCTTGAAACATGAGATATTATTTGATTTAATGCAGGATAAGCGAATCCGGAAAACTGCATTTCAACAACAGGTTTGAGGCCTGCAGCTGCCATTCCAACAGCTGTTCCAACTATGGCTGATTCTGCCAAGGGAGAATCGAAAACCCTTTCAACTCCGTATTTTAACTGTAAACCTTCCGTAACTCTGAACACGCCACCTTCAACACCAACATCCTCACCGTAAACAATTACATTTCTATCATCTGCTAATTTTATATTTAATGCATCATTAATTGCATTTACCATATTCATTACTTTCATTTTCTCGCCTCCTTCCATTTCATAAAATTCTCGTATTCGTTTTGCTGTTTTTTAAGATCATCAGGCATTTCATCATACATGTATTTGAAAACATCTTCTAATTTATATGCCGGATAATTTTCTGCTTCTTCAAATTGACGGTCTACTTCTAGTTTGTATTCTTCTAAAAGTTGATCTTCCTCTTTCTGCGACCAAAGCTTTTTAGTAATTAAATAAGCCTTAAGTCTCTTTAAAGGATCTGTACAATCCCATTTTTCTTCTTCTTCCTTTGTTCTGTATTTTGTTGGATCATCGGATGTTGTGTGTGCTCCTTTACGATAAGTTACTGCTTCAATCAATACAGGCCCGTTACCTGCTAAAGCATATTCAGATGCGTTTTTAACAGCCTGATACATGGCAAATATATCGTTTCCATCCACCTGAATGCCTTTCATTCCATAAGCTATTGATTTGATAGCAATACCTTTGGACATAGTCTGCATTTTAAACGGAGTAGAAATTCCGTATTGGTTATTTTGAACTATAAAAATAACAGGTGCTTTCCATACAGCTGCAAAATTCAGTGCTTCGTGAAAATCGCCTTCAGAAGTACCTCCATCACCTACAAAAGCATAAACAACCTGCTCCTTTTTATTGTAATTTATTTCATATCCAATTCCTGCTGCATGGAGTAATTGAGATGCAATTGGAACTGAAGTTGGTAACATATTATTGGCATTTTTAAATACATTCCCGTCTTCATGTCCCATAAATACAAGAAATAATTCTTTTAAGGTTGCACCTTTTGCCAGATATGCACCCATTTCACGAAAAGCTGGTACTAACCAATCTTCGTTACGCATTACCATTGCTGTTGCTCCGGAAATTGCTTCTTGTCCATAATTAGGTGGATAGGTGTAAATTCGTCCCTGACGCTGGTAGGAAACGGTTTGCAAGTCAGCGGTTCTGGCAAAAAGCATATCTTTATATGCTTTTATCAATCGTTCGTTGCTTATTTCGGGCATCCATTTCTTATTGATAACTTTTCCATCGTTGTCAATTACCCTGAATATTTTTTCGTTGATAGGATTATATTCTTCAAACATTATGTAATATTTTGGTTTTTTAAAGTCGTATAAAGAACAAAAAAATACCAGAAAGGTTCATAAGAATCGGAATGAATTTATGTTTATTTCACAGGATCGCTTTTCATCTCGTCCAGCATCTTTATAATTTTATCTAATTTCTCAACATCCAATGCATCCAGTTTTTGTGTTAGTGCCTCGATTTCAAGTTTTGCATCTTTATTTGTCTGATAATCAGATTCTGCATGCATTCGGTCTCTTTCATTCTGACGGTTTTGAGCCATCATTATTATAGGTGCTGCATATGCAGCCTGAGTAGAAAAAACAAGATTAAGTAAAATAAATGGATATACATCCCAATGAGATATAAAACCTATAACGTTTAATCCCATCCAAAGACATACCAGAATTGTCTGAATGATGATAAACTTCCACGAACCCATCCCGGCAGCAACATAATCAGCTAAACGATTACCAAAAGATGAATTTTCTATGTGTTTTTGATGCCAGTTTTTTTGATTTTTCATATTTTTGAATCCATTTTAGGTATATTAAATCCAAAAGTAATATAATTTAATGATTTAGTGGAAATTTAATCTTTTAGAAATTTTAAGAATCATTAAATTGAAACAAATTCTAATAGTATTTAAATCTTAATTTATTTAGTTAAATATCAGATAATCAAAGTTTTTTACACCAAGCACTCGTTCCTTCGCTAAGTTCGTTAAGTTCGCTTTTTCGCTCTATCGCTCCCTCGCTTAGTTCGCTCCTTCGCTAATTTCGCTCCCTCGCTTAGTTCGCTCCTTCGCTAATTTCGCTCCTTCGCTAATTTCGCTTTTCAATTTCCGGCAAATAATTCCAGAATCGTTTAGGCATAAACTGCATTTGTACCTTTAGATTTTTACGCTCTTTTATATTTATGTTATCAAAATAGCTTTTCCATAGAATTTGATAGGTCTCTTCTTTTTCTTCCAATAGCGAAGCATCTATTTTCCCGTTAGATTTGTTTAAACCTATTGGCTCTAATTTAATTTCCGCAACAGTTTTTAAATCATAATATAATCCATAATTCCTTAAAGTATCATATATAATCCAAACCTGATCACTGAAGCGATTTTTAAAATGATTTCCTATCAGCGGTATTATATCATACTGAGGTTCAATAGGAGCTAAATATATTTCACTATTTGTTTTCTGAAAACGAACGAACATAAACATACGATGTGCTTCCTTTAAAACTTTTTGTTGAATTTGTGAAATTTCTAAAATATTTTCTTCCCGATAGTTTGCAGAAATATTGTATTTAGATGTAAAAATCAGCTGTAAATATTTATAAATCATCATTTCAACACCTTTCATTTCAGAGAGAAAAGCATGATAAATCCGATCACAAACTTTCGTGTCCGTTTTTGTGTGTAAACCTTTCCAAACTCTTTCAGCTTTAAGCACATCAGTTCCAATTTCAAATGGAATATCCAGCAAAGATGCCTGATAACTATTTTTTTCAACGATAATATCTGGTATCAATTTTCTGCTAAAAGATTCAAAAACAACTGTTAATAGTCCTTCAAAAGTTTTATCATATAAAAAAATATTCATAAAGTCAGTTTATAATGTTCATAAAATATTTTCTTTTTGGTTATTAGGTTATTAGGTTATTAGGTTTTTGCTTTGTTATTGAATGAAAACTAAATTTTTTAAAATTATAACCAATAACTAAACTCCAAATAACGATAACTGATTTACATTAAATCGATTTAATATTTTATGTTTTTCATTGAGTATATTTCTTCTGATAAGAGAAGGTAGAATATCTCGATGTCCATCTGTTAGTTGATTACAAGTTATAAAATATTTAGCCCTTTTTAATACGATACCCATTTTCTTTAAATGAATTTCGTTTAAACTTCCGAACCTTCGTGAATGGACAATTAATTTAGCTGAACGTACCCCAATTCCAGGAACTCTCAATATCATTTCATAATCGGCTTTGTTTATGTCAATAGGAAAAATCTGTGGATTACGTAATGCCCAGTTCAATTTTGGATCAAGTTCCAGGTCCAATTGTTGGAATTCTTCATTAACGATTTCATCTACTTTGAAATCATAAAATCTTAATAACCAATCTGCCTGATAAAGTCTGTTTTCTCTTATTAAAGGAGGTTGTATCAAAGCAGGGAGTCTGTTATCTGTCATTATTACAGGTATATAACCTGAATAATATACTCTTTTTAGTTTTTGATTGTCATATAAACCTGATGCCAGTTGAAGAATCTGTCTGTCGTTCTCAGGACTTGCACCAATAATTAGCTGAGTACTTTGTCCTGCAGGTGAAAAAACAGGTGATTTCCGGTATTTTTTTCGTTCTTCTTTACTGATTAGTATGTTTTCTTTAATCAAAGCCATGGGTTGATATACACTGGCGAAATCTTTGTCGGGTGCTAATAACTTTAGATTTTGTTCTGTAGGTATTTCAATATTTACACTTAAGCGATCTGCATATATTCCTGCCTGTTTTACTAAATCAGGATTAGCACCGGGAATAGCTTTCAAATGAATATAAGCATTAAATTTATAAACTTCCCTCAACTTTTTAGCCACATTCATCAATTTCTCCATAGTATAATCAGGATTTCGCATTACACCTGAACTTAAAAACAGACCTTCTATATAATTTCTTCTGTAAAAATTGATAGTCAGTTCTGCAAGTTCATCAACAGTAAATGCGGCGCGTGGTATTTCATTACTGCTTCTGTTTACACAATAGGCACAATCGTAAATACAATGATTGGTTAATAATATTTTTAATAAAGAAATACATCTTCCATCTTCAGTAAAACTATGACAAATACCACCGTAAACTGTATTCCCAATATTTTTTCCATTATTGCTTCGGCTACTGCCACTTGAAGAACATGATACATCATATTTTGCTGCATTTGAAAGAATATTCAACTTTTTAAGAATTGTTTCGTTCATTTATGAAATTAATTATTGAATTTTTAAATCTTTAAATTCTTAATCTTTGAATCTTTGAATCTTTGAATTTTTGAATAATAAAGATTAGGAATTGAAAAAATAAATACTAACTTTGTGCAACAAAAATACTAATAAAATTAGTAATATATGTTAATTTAGTAAAATTTATAAATATGAAATATATTTCAGAGAATATCAAGTATTTACGTAAGCAAAAAGAATTAACTCAAGATGAATTAGCATTAAAAATTGGTGTAAAACGATCGATGATTGGTTCTTATGAAGAGTCGCGGGCTATTCCAAAACTTCCATTGTTGCAGGCAATGGCTTTTTATTTTGATGTATCCTTGAATGATTTATTAGACAAAGATTTGAGTACTTTAAAATCTAACGATAATACACGGAAAGTTGATTTGGAAGGTAATAATTTAAGAGTATTATCAACTATTGTTGATAAAGATGATAAGGAACTCATCACGATTGTTCCGGAAAAAGCTTCAGCAGGATATTTGAACGGATATTCTGATGTTGAGTTTGTTGAAAGTTTATCTGCATTTTCTTTACCTTTACCCGAAATTTCTCATGATCGTACTTACCGTATTTTTCAGATAAAAGGAGATAGTATGCTTCCAATGCCTTCAGGGACATACGTAATTAGCAGGTATCTTGATAACTGGTATAATATTAAAGATGGTAAAACTTATATAATACTAACTAAAGATGATGGCATCGTTTATAAAAGATTATACAATCGTCTTGAAGAATCTAAAACCCTGGAACTGATTTCTGACAATCATATATATCCACCTTTCAGTGTGCATATTGAAAATGTTATGGAAGTATGGCAAGCAATTGGATTAATCAGTTTTCAATTACCAGATTCCGATGTGCCATCTCTCTTTAAATTAAATACAATGTTTACTGAATTAAAGTGTGAAATTGACACACTCAAAAAAGCAATGGTTTAAATGATGATTAGGAAAATCATACATATAGACATGGATGCTTTTTATGCTTCAGTTGAACAGCGGGATAATCCCGAATTAAAAGGAAAACCACTTGCTGTTGGATGGGATAAAGAGAGAAGTGTTGTTTGTGCTGCCAGCTATGAAGCTCGTAAGTTTGGTGTGTATTCTGCAATGCCTTCTGTAACAGCTAAAAAGAAATGTCCTGACTTGATTTTTATAAAACCACATTTTGAAGTTTATCAACAGGTTTCTAAACAGATTAGAAAAATATTTCTGGATTATACTGACTTGGTCGAACCTTTGTCTCTGGATGAAGCTTATCTGGATGTTACTGAAAACAAAAAAAACATTGCCTCAGCAACTTTAATTGCCAGAGAAATTAAAGAAAAGATAAAAGAAGTGACGGGTTTAACCGCTTCTGCAGGAGTTTCTTATAATAAGTTTCTTGCTAAAATTGCTTCTGATTATCAAAAACCGGATGGTTTGTTTGTGATTAAACCAAAAGATGCTATTTCGTTTATTGAACAATTGGAAATAGAAAAGTTTTTTGGAATAGGGAAAGTTACTGCACAAAAAATGCACAAATATGGTATTTACAAAGGTATTGATATAAAACGATTTCCCGAAAATGAATTAAAGAAAATACTTGGAAAACAAGCTGCATATTATCTTGACATTGCAAATGGAATTGAAAACAGAGAAGTAATTGCTCAAAGAGAACGTAAATCATTAGGATCAGAAAACACTTTCGACAAAGATCTTACAAAAAAGTTTGAAGTAATTACAGAAATGTATAAAATAGAAAAGCACTTGATGGAAATGATAGATAAATATCATTGCTATGGAAAAACTTTAACGCTGAAAGTGAAGTATTTTGATTTTAAACAACATACTAAAAGTAAGACGTTAAATATAGAAATTAATGATTTCCAGGTTTTACATAAATATTCAAAGGAATTACTTAAATCAATTTTGTTTGATGATAAAAAATATAAGATCAGACTTTTAGGTTTAAGTGTTTCAAATTTCAAAACGAATGATATTAAAAATGATCAGATGGTATTGAAATTATAAACATTTTTTTTATTTATTCTATTTAAATTGAAACTGTTTAATATAGATATTCTTTCATTTGAATTCCAAAACTTTAAATATTTTTTCTGTTTTCTCTGAAAATTAATAACTTTGAGGCATTAATTCTAATATAATGTTATTTTTACACTCAAAATATTTTTCATAATAACTTAATAATCAATAACTAATTCGGAATAATGGATAGAGACCATGCTTTTAAAATACTAAAACAATATATCAAACAGGATAATATGATTAAGCACAGCCTTGCATCTGAGGTTGTTATGCGTGCTTTAGCTGTTAGATTAAATCAAGACGCTGATAAATGGGCATTGGCCGGATTGCTTCATGATGTGGATGTGGAAATTACGAATGCAGATGCTTTGATTCACGGACAGAAAGCAATAGAAATACTTACACCATTTGGTATTGATGCAGATATAATTGATGCAATCAGTATGCACAATGAGTGTTCTGCTAAAACTGAGCGAACTACTGTATTTCATCATGCACTGGCTGCCGGAGAAACCATAACAGGATTAATTACTGCCACAACACTGGTTTATCCTGAAAAGAAACTTTCAGTAGTTAAACCAAAATCCATTGTAAAACGAATGAAAGAAAAGAACTTTGCCGCATCAGTTAAACGCGAAAGTATAATGGAATGCGAATTAATCGGTATTCCAATTTCCGAATTAGCCGAAATAGCAATTTCTGCAATGAATACAATCAGTGATGAATTAGGTTTATAATAATACGATTAAAATGAACAATGCAAAAAAATATAGTCATAAACAAGGATTACCTCCCGGTTCTTTGGTTCATACAGGTAAAGTTTATGAATTAAATGCTGGTATTGAATATATTTGCTATGATGAAAATGATTTTTCCATTTTAGAAACTAATAATATCAGGGAAATATTAACAAAGTTACAACCGGGAAAAGTTAACTGGATAAAGATAACAGGCTTACATGATATCAGCATTTTTGAGTATTTTGGGAAACATTTTGGAATACATCCATTAATGCTTGAAGATATTTTAAATACCCATCATTTACCTAAATTTGAAGATTATGGAGAACAACTATTTTTTACTTTAAAAGATTTAGTAATGGAAAATGAACAGAATATTGTTGATAAAAAACAACTTAGTTTTATTCTGGGAAACCATTATTTAATTAGTTTTGAAGAACATAAAAGCGATCTTTTTACTCCGATTATCGACAGAATAAAAACTTATAAAGGTAAAATAAGAACGATGCAGAATGATTACCTTTTGTATGCTTTAACCGATATTATAACAGATAATTATCTGAAGTTAATTGATAATATGGATGATGATATGGAATCAATTGAGGAAGAGTTACTTAACAATCGTTCTAAATTAGTTCTCAATAAAATTTTAAATAAAAGGAAACAACATTTATCTTTAAAAAAATCAGTAATTCCAGTTTTAGAAGAAGTTAGAAAACTTCACCATTCGGAATCATTATTGATAAATGAAAAAACTTTAATTTATTTTCAGGATATTATTGATCATTTATTGCAAGTTACTCAAAATTTAGATACTTTTCGGGAAATGATTTCTAATCTTTCTGAGTTATATCTTGCCAATAATGATATTCAAATGAATGATGTAATGAAGCGACTTACAGTAGTTTCAACTATTTTTATTCCCCTTACTTTTATTGTTGGCCTATATGGAATGAATTTTCAAGGATATTTCCCTGAAATTCACATGGCGTATGGTTATCTGTATATTTGGATTTTTATGATTTTGCTCACTATTGGAATGTTGATTTATTTAAAAAAGCGAGAATGGTTTTAAAATATTAGTTTCCGTTCAGAAAATTAAATATCGAAAGACAATAAATCACCTAATCCTCAAATTTTTTTACAATGCCTTATTACTGGGAACATTCCCGCAGATTTAATGCCTATGCTAATTATTTTCGTCAGCATTTTGGCGAAAGAGTACAGAAGTTATCTATTGATGCTGGTTTTACCTGCCCAAATCGTGATGGTACTTTAGGATTTGGAGGCTGTACTTACTGTAACAATGATGCATTTAATCCTTCTTATTGTCTACCAGAAAAGTCAGTTATTCAGCAAATAGAAGAAGGAATCGAATTCCATGCTAAAAGATATCGACGAGCAGATAAATATCTTGCTTATTTTCAGGCTTATTCCAATACCTATGCTCCGCTTTCTGAATTGGAAAAATTATACAATCAGGCACTGAATCATCCTTTAATAATAGGTCTGGTAATAGGCACGCGCCCAGATTGTATGGACGAGGAGAAATTAAATTATTTTGCAGAGATATCAAAAAAGAAATATTTAATTATTGAATATGGTATCGAAAGTTGTTATGATAGAACCTTGCAGGCGATTCATAGGGGACATGATTTTGACACATTGGCTAAAATGATAGAATTAACTACTTCAAGAGGTATTAAAACTGGCGGACATATCATTTTTGGTTTACCAGGCGAAACAAAAGAGGAAATGAAAGCTGAAGCTGAGATACTGTCAAAACTTCCTTTGAATACTATTAAGTTTCATCAACTACAGATTATTAAAGATACTGCAATGCAGCAGCAATTCATCCAACATCCAGAGGATTTTAGTTTTTTTTCACTTGAGGAGTATATTGATTTCATCGTTGATTTTCTTGAAAGATTAAATCCTTCTTTTGTGATAGAACGTTTTGCAGGTGAAGTTCCACCACGTTATCTTGCAGGACCTGGTTGGGGCTTAATCCGTAACGATCAGATCTTGCAAAAGATTGAGAAAAGACTTGAGGAAAGAGATACCTGGCAAGGTAAATTGTATATTGATTCAGCTAAGTAAAATTTCAGAAATATTATTAGGATTTCCTTTTCTATATATTAAATTTGTAATGAGAATAGTAGTTTTTATATTAATTAAAAAAAAGGATTATTATGGAAAACATACTTTTAAAATACATGGTTGAACGATTCAATAAACACGATACTGAATATAAAATTTTTAATACTGATTTTCCTTTTGTCACAATTTCAAGAGAATATGGCTGCCCTTCAAAAGATATAGCTGAATTATTAGTTCAAAAAATTAATAAACATCTATATCTGAAAAACAACGCTCAAGTTTGGAAAATGATCAGTAAAGAAATTCTTGAAAATACTTCTAAAGAACTAAGTGTTGATCCAAAGCGGATTCAGAAATTTTTTGATGTTCAAAACAGAACGACAATAGATGAAATCTTAGATTCATTATCAGCAAAATATTATCAATCAGATAAAACTGTAAAAAAGACATTAACGATTGTTATTTCCGATTTTGCTAAAAAGGGAAATGTTGTTATTGTCGGAAGGGGTGGTGTTTGTGTTACTAATAATTTAAAAAATGGTATTCATATAAGGTTGAAAGCACCACTTGAATGGAGAGCTCAGAAAATTTTAGAAGCAAATCATATCAGGGACATTGAGGAAGCAAAAAAACTTGCATTAGATATTGATAGTAAGCGAATTGAATTGTTAAAAATAATGAGTAATAATTGTTTTAATGAATCCTTTTTTGACATTACATATAATTGTAAGTCGTTTAATAATGAGGAGATAGCAGATTCAATAATTTATCATCTGGGATTAAAAAGTAAAATTATGATTTAATTCCAACAGTTTTGAAAATTAATTTGAATTTAACTCTTCAAATCGATCTTCTGAATTACTATATAAAAACCCGGTATTGTGATCGAATGAAAAATACTTTGGAATAGCTACATTTGATGGTAAATTATCTTTTACATATTTATTCATCAGAAAATTAAATAAGTAATTTGTTGATTTTTTAGCTGAAAAATCACACAATTGATAGATGTCATTTAAATTGAAAGGAGTTATTTTGTATTGATAGGATACTTTATCAGTATTATTATCAATAATAAAACGACTTTCCAATTGATCATTTAAAGGGAATGAACTATAAAAAACTTTTTCTGTTTTAAATCCAGTAGAGGAAAATTCGAACCAAAGATTTAAATTTATCAGATTTAAAGTATTGTCGTGATAGTAGACCAGGGAGTTAGGGAAAACCTCCTGGTCTCTGTAAATATAATCATCTTCGCTTATTTCAACCTGAGCAATATTTAATGAATATTTGGACGTTTCTAGAGAATTAAATTTGTCAATGCTGTCGTTTGTAAATACCAAAAATCCATATGACTGCAACTCTGATTTCATCGTTGTGTAAAATTTATTCAGAAGTTTTACATCATTTACTGAATCTAAATATAATGTCTTGGCAGTCCATAAAGAATCTTGTTTTGAAACATCCAGAGAATCAAAATTAATTATTTTTTTTAATTTATCGTTTGTAAGTACTAATTTATCAGTACAATATAATAATATTGGAATGTCTTTTTTTGTTTTAACAAATTCTCTAGCTAGTTCACGTTCTGCAGAGCAGGATGATAATAAAGTGATTAGAAAGAATATTAGATAAATAATATCTATTTTTTTGTAGTTCAATAGTTTACTTGTTTATATATTTATGTAAATATTTAACGGTAGAAAACTTAAATTATTTTTGCTTAAGCAATTTTTCCCCGAATGCTTTCCCATATTCAATACTTTTAGCTAATTGCTCATTATGGGGTGTAAACTTAATAAATAAACTTTCAAAATAATTTAATTTTAAATTACTTAAATTGCTTTCAATTATTTTTGCACCTTCACCACTCCATCCGTAGGATCCAAAAGCACCTGCTAATTTCCCTTTATCCCGGATTGGATTTATTAAAGCAAATAAATTGTAAACAGGAAGCAAAATATTTTGATTGATAATTGGACAACCTACTATTACAGCATTACTTTTTCCTATTTTTTCGTCAAGATCTGTCATGGATAAATTTTCAATATCACAAAGATCAACTTCAATATCTCCACAAAGTTTTATGCCTTCAGCAATCTTTTTAGCTAACATAGCAGTATTCATATAAGCAGAAACATAGGCTATTAGTACTCTATGACCACCCGGGTCAACAGTTGCTAATTTTGCATATTCTTCGGTTTTGTCTAAGTAATATTTCCATTTCTCAATTAGTAAGGGACCATGTCCGTTGCAAATAGCATATATTTCCAATGGTCGTATTTTTTCAATTGCTTTAAGCATAAAACGGCTGAAAGGTTTCATAATTACATCAAAGTAATATTTAAAAGCTTCATCCCAATTTTCAACTTCTGAATCATACATTTTATCATCACAAAAATGTGCACCAAATGAGTCGCAGGTAAAGAGAACTTTATCTTCTACTAAGTATGAATACATACTATCAGGCCAATGCAAATTAGGCGCACTGATGAATTGAATTTTTTTATTACCTAAATCTAAAATATCACCAGTTTTAACAGTAATATAAGGGAATTCTTCTCCTAATAAGTCATTTAAATATCGGATCGCATTTCCACTACCAACTACTGTAGCATTAGGTGCAACTTTAAGTAAGTTTTTTAAATTTCCGGAATGATCAGGTTCCGTGTGATTTAATATAATGTATTCTATTTCTGAAGGATTACATACGTTATTTATCTTTTGTAAATAGGTATCCCAGAACTTTTCTTTGGTAGTTTCAACGATTGCTTTTTTATCAGCATTAATAAAATATGAATTATAAGTAGTCCCATATTTGGTTTCCATTACTACATCGAATGTAACTATGTCGTAATCAAGTACTCCTATCCATGTAACATCCTCAGTTACTTTTAAAATTTTATTATCAGTCATGTTTTAATTTAATTATTATTTTTAAAAAAGTGTCATTTGAATAGGTTCGTCACTTTCATCTTCATCGCCTCTTTTTTCAGAAGCTTTTCCAAAATCTTCAAATGGATCAGGTTTTATTTCGATTTCTTCTATTTCAGTTGACAGCTCAATAGTGTTTTCATTTTCATAGGGTAGGGGATCAAGCATAACTACTTCTTTTACAAAATGATTAGACAATCTTTTACCTTTTGCTTTAAATCCTTTTACGGCAATAAAATCAGCTAACAAAATGATTTCATTATCAATATGTTTGCCATTCTTTTTCTCATCATAAACAATTTCAGCTTGTGGAAGCCAATCGTTAGAAATTGCATATAAATAAGATTCGGGGTGTTCACCCATAAAATCTTGTTTCTTATCAGATTCTTCAACAAGAAATCTTTTGATATAAGGTTTCTTTATTTCACCATCCAAATAGATAGCAGTGATGATTTTTTCAGGATTAAATTTTTCGATAATAATCATATCTTCATCGAAATGATTTGATAAATCAAAACTTAATAATCTGTAATATCCGGATTTCATGATGGTTAAAATCTTGTCAGTAGATTTAAATGCACCAAGATAAACCCCCCTTGTTTCAGTATTTAATCTCATAACCGTTTCGTCAAACCAAATATTTCTGGCACCTAATGTTGAAACTCCTTCACCTTTTAAGTCTACTTTTTTTACAAGATGTTTAGTTAATATATTCCCTTGAGAACTTCTACCTTTGATTGCGAGTTCGCTAAAGTCAAAATCGAAGGAGGTTTTTTTTAATTTTGGTTTAGGTTTTAAAATTACTTTTACGACTTCTGCCTGTCCATTTTGATTGGCAGTAAAATATAAAATTTTACTTCCCTTGCTGCCTTTAGTTAAGTCATATTCCTTATCGCGTGTTACACCTACTACAGCGAATCTTTTTACATAAGTACTGCCTTTTAAACCATCCTGATAAATCATATTATATATGGTTCTTTCATCATTACGGCGGAATACTGCAATATGCCTGATGTTTTGTCCGACAAAGACTTTTTCTGCTACTTTAGTAACTATTAATGTTCCATCATCTCTAAAAACGATAATATCATCTATATCAGAGCAATCTCCGACATAATCGTCTTTTTTTAGTCCTGTTCCGGCAAACCCTTCAATTTTATTTACGTAAAGCTTTTCATTGGCTACAGCAACCATAGTAGCTTCAATTACTTCAAAATTGCGAAGTTCTGTTTTTCTTTCTTTGGTTTTCCCATATTTCTTTTGAATACGCAGGAAAAAGTCAATTACATATTGCGTTAAATGAGCCAAATCATATTCAACCTGTTTGATGTCGTCTTCAATGGCTTTGATTACATCATCTGCTTTGTTTGAATTATATTTTGAGATACGGTCGATAGGTATTTTTCGTAATCTTAATATATCTTCCAGCGTAACTTCTCTTACCAGATTTTGTGTATATGGTTTAAGACCCAAATCAATTGCTTCGTTGATTTCAATATCAGTTTTACACTTTTTCATATCCTGATACACTTCTTTTTCAATAAAGATGCGTTCTAAAGATACAAAATGCCATTGTTCGAGTAATTCGCCTTTTTCAATTTCTAATTCTAGTTTAAGGAGAGCAACTGTATTATCTGTTGATATTTTAAGAATTTCTCTGACTCCGATAAATCTAGGTTTACCATTATCAATAATACAGCAATTGGGTGAAATTGAAACTTCACAATTTGTAAAAGCATACAATGCATCAATAGTTGTATCAGGTGAAATTCCAGGTGATAGATGTATTAAGATTTCAACATCGCGTGCTGTATTATCATCAATTTTCCGTATTTTAATTTTGCCTTTGTCATTGGCAACAATAATTGATTCAATAAGAGATGTAGTATTTACGCCAAAAGGTAATTCTGTGATTACCAATGTTTTTTTATCTATCTGACTGATTTTTGCTCTGATTCTTACTTTTCCGCCTCTTAATCCATCATTATATTTTGTAACATCAGCCATTCCTCCTGTCATAAAATCAGGTAGCAATTCAAATTCTTTTCCTTCAAGAATATTAATTGAGGCATCAATTAATTCATTGAAATTATGAGGAAGAATTTTAGATGCCAGCCCCACAGCAATACCTTCTACACCCTGATTAAGCAACAAGGGAAATTTTACAGGTAATGTAACAGGTTCTTTATTTCTGCCATCATAAGATGGTTTCCAGCGTGTTGTTTTTGGATTAAAAACAACATCCAATGCAAATTTCGATAAACGAGCTTCGATGTAACGTGGAGCTGCTGCACTATCACCGGTATGAACATTGCCCCAGTTCCCTTGACAGTCAATCAATAAATCTTTCTGTCCCAACTGAACCAAAGCATCACCTATTGAAGCATCTCCATGAGGATGGTACTTCATCGTGTGGCCTATAATATTTGCAACTTTATTGTAACGACCATCATCCAGCTCTTTCATTGCATGTAATATCCTTCGCTGAACTGGTTTTAATCCGTCATTTACTTCAGGAACAGCACGTTCTAGAATTACATAAGAAGCATAATCTAAAAACCAATCCTTATACATGCCTGATAAATGCACAGTTTTCCGGATTTCTTTGTTAGAGTCATCTGTTACAAATCCGCTTTCGTTTATTTCAGTATTTTCTTCCATCTGTCTGTCAATAATTCTATTACTTCCATAACCTTATGAATACAACTTCTCCTAATAGGAAAATCAGGGATAAAATTACAAACAATTTCCACAATTTAATGCCTTGATTGATTTCTTTTATTAACAATCCAAGGTGTTTTTTTTCACTTTCAATTAAGGTGAAATTATTCAGTTGTTTATCTTTTATTTTTTGTTCAATTTCTTTGATGCTTAAAAAATCAAGACGGGATTCGTTGCGATCATAATTAAATGATATTCCTGTAACTGATTTTTGATCAGAAAATAACATATAGTTTCCTGCTTGTTTTACTTGATTGTGGAACATGACTTCTAATTTAGAATCCATATTTTTATGCTCAGGAATTAATTCGAAACCAGGTTGTATACTTTTAAGTTTTAATATATCTTCACCTTGAAGGTTTATGTTTTTTAAAGAAAGAGATTCATCATTCCCGATTGTATAGAATAGTTTATTAACATGCAAACTTTGTAAAGCAATGTTGAATAGTGCTGGTACAAAAATAGCATGACGCGGAAAATTACTCCATTTTACATCTATTGGCACTGCAGAAAGATATACAATTCCTTTACCCGAATTATTCACATTAAGAAAGTCTCTGTCGTTGAGCATTTTTAGCAAATATTCTTTTCGCATAACTTGATTAACAGCAAAGGTATAAAATGAATAAACTTTTGGTAAATCAATATTTTCAGGTAGTTTTTCAAAAACGTCGGCAAATATCGGATGATGTATATTTAATTGCTCAACTTTAGTATCTGTTGAATCTTTTGATTCGTAAGAAAGAATATTTAATGTTTTAGAAAATTGACGATAACTTTCGAAATCGATAGTAGTCGAAGGAAAAACCAGCAAACTTCCACCATTGTCAACAAATCGTTTTAATTCCTGACCTAAACCACTGGAAATTGTCTTTAATCCATTTAATACAATCAGATTGTTTTTGCGAAAAGCAGCATAATCAATATTTCTTTCGCTAACATTACTGAGAGAAAAAACAGAATCTAACTGGTAAATTTTATTAAGATATTGATTTTCATCTCCTCCGTTGATTAGAAGTACAGCTATATTATCTGCAACGTTGTATGAAAAATAAAATTTATCATCATAAGTTATCGGATAATCTGTAAGTTCTACATATCCATTCTGTATGCCACTTTCGTTAATGCGATAAGAAAGATTAAGCGTAATTTCATCCTTTTCTTTGATATCAAAACTTGCAATTGCCCGCTGATTATTATTTATCATTAGTTTTAACGGGATTTTTTCATAAGCAAGATCAGATGCGTTCTTAATTTTTACGTTGAGTTTAACATTTTTATTGAGTTGCAATATAGGTGAATCAAACCAGCAACTGTCAATATACAGGTTGTTACTTTTTAGTGGAATCAAAGGAATCAGATAGGTAGAGATAGACGTGTCATTTTGTATATCTTCAATTTGGCTGACACTTTTTTGAAAATCACTTATAATATAAGACGCTTTATTAGTTTGAGGTATGAGATTCAATACATCCTGCTGACGTTTAATTATTTCTGATAATTTACGAACTGAAGGTGAAATTTCAATTTCATCCAATAATTGTAAAAATTCCTCTTTACTAAATAAGTGTTGATGCTTTCCTTCAAAATCATTAGTAAGTAATTGAAAGAGATCAGTGTTGGGGTATGCTGTTACAATTTCACGGGCCTTTGTTTTGGCAATATCAAGCAATTTGGCTTCATCAGAAATGGCTTCCATACTAAATGAATTGTCAACATAAATACTAACAACATTTTTGCCTGCAACAGCTTTTTTATTCCCTGAAAAAGGTATATAAGGTTGTGCAAATGCAAAAACCAAACATATAATTGCTAATATTCGCATAGCAAGTATTAATAAATGCTTTAAACGTGAATATTTTTGAGTCTGAACTTTTAATTCTTCCAAAAAACTTACATTGGAGAAATAGACCTTCTTGAACTTTCTGAAATTGAATAGATGAATTATAATAGGTATCCCTATAGCTAATAGCCCCCAGAGAAAATATGGATTAACAAATTGCATGTTTTGTATTTGAATCTTCGTGTAAAATTAGTGCTACAAAGATAATGATATTTATTGAATCAGTATTTAATGATTTGGTGATTTTGCAAATGCTTGTAAATTTAGAATTATATCAATAACTTTTAAACTACAAAGCAGATTACATTTACTTAAGACATTGTTTATTAATTGAATGTCTGAGAGGGAATTAATAAAAAATGGAGAATATTAGGCTTCTTCTTTTACAACTTTAGTTTTTGAGCTTTTCTTTTGAGGATAGGTGCCGGGTAAGATGACATCTATCAGTTTTTTGCCCCATAAACCAAGTTGAACTCCGACTGCAAGACAAGCAAATCCAAGAATAATTGTCCATAACTTATAGTTTTCAGCAGGACCGATATAGAAAAGCGTAAATGCTAATACTAATATTATAATACTGGCTATTATCTTACCTTTCAATAAAGGAGTATCTAAGGTCTTAAATCTTGTAAGTCCGTCAACTATTCCGGTAAGTATTGATAAAATTAGTGTAAAAGGGAAAATTGCAACTGAAAAAATCAATACATTTCTTAATACTTCGGTATGAAAATTACTGAAAAGATTAATAAGGATTGCAATAATTGGAATTGCAATTACTAATGCCTGTGAAAGATGAATAGCAATTGGATGAAGGTCAATATTTAAAATAAATAATCTATTAAGTGAAACTTTTTCTCTATAAGGTTCAAAAACTTTTCGTGGTAAACCACATGCAGGGCATACATCTCCTAATTTATCAGCTTCCATCACAAATCCACAAGGGCGACAACGAACAAGTTCTTTCATATTTTCAAATGTTTAATTTCAATTTCCAATTTAGTAAATTAATGTGCAAAGGAAATAAAAAAAAAGCTAATCTGAAAATTTTTAATTAAGATATTTTTATTATTAATCGAGTTGTGTATTATAAAAATACATAAACTAGAGAATGTTTTAAGAATGATATTGTTTATAAAACCTATTGTATTTGAAGCTTTTGTTAATGTTATTAAAAACTTATTCATTGATTAAATCAAAAGTGAGTATTATTCTTTTATTATTTTTCTGAATTCAATAATTTTACCATCAGTAAGTTTGATAAAATATACACCTGGCGCTAATTTTGTTGTTTGGACAATTGCATTTTCAATAACATTTCCTTTATAAACTATTTGTCCTATAGAGTTTAAAATCTCAAAATTAAAATTGTCTTTATTTCCAGAAATTTCAATAATAAATTTCTCAAATGCTGGACTTGGATAAATTTTTATTACTTTAATAGTATTTTGATTAATTTCAATACTGCTTCCAAATTGAATTGTATTTGAAGGATCGGAACTACATCCATTTATCGTAACAATGTCATAAAAACTTCCATTTGAAGTTACTAAATAAGTTTGATTAGTTGCTCCCTGAATCAAACCAAATTCATTATACCATTGATTACCATAAGAGTAATTTGAAAAAAGTGTATTCCCATTTTGAGTAATACCAGGAGCTTGTGGTATAATATTGCCTGATTGAGTTATTGTATGAGTCGCATTACAATTATTGAATAAAAATGTACAAATTCGCGAAGTACATAATTCTGAGGAATCTACAGTTACAATAATAGTGTCTGCTCCGTTTCCATTGTTCTGACTTAAATGTACCCAATTGCAGTTATTTGAAATACTCCAGTTAATAGTTACATCGCCTGCTATTTCTAAATTATATGTTGTCCCAGATACTGAAACATTTTTTATTGTAGGATTATAAGCATTACTACATCCGTTTTGAATTATTGTATATGGAATTCCATTAACATAAAAAGTACATATTCTTGCTAATGCTGTTGTATTTGCCTGAAGAGTATAGTTTAAGAAAAACTGTCCGGAGATATTAGCTGTTCCATTCATTGGTGTAACTGTAAGCCAGGAGCTAATTCCAGTAATTGAAAATGCACAGTTTGCCTGAGTATTTACAATAATATTATCTATTCCGGGAGTTGTAGAAAAACTTTCAGAACCATGCGTTTTTGAATATGGATTAAATGAAGTAATAATGCATTGTTGAGTATTAACAGAATCATAAACACATAACTGGAAATCACCTTGATTAGAAGAACCAAGACCAAAACTCCCGATACGAATATAATAAGTTGTGTTAGTGTTTAAACCTGTATATGTATGAGTTTCTAATCCACTAGAAGTATTGTCTACGCATCCGTTAGGTAATTGAGACATTGAACTTCCACAACTTCCGGCTAAAACTTGAAATGCAGCATCAAAATTTCCTGAACCGAGAACTTTAATTGTTACAGAAGTAGAAGTTCCTGTGTTGAAATAATAAAATACATCATCATCATTCATATCTCCTGAGCAAGATGAGAATCCGGAAGAAGTCGCGCCTATTGTAGTTCCTGCTACATAATTGCAAGTCGAGTTAACTGTTAATTGAGCCCCGGGACATCCATCATTAGAAGGTGGAGTAACAGAACAAGCAGAATTGAAAAAAGTAAACCATGTTAACCATGGCAAAGCTCCAGGGCAAGCGGTTGAAGTTCCGGGCATAGAACTATGGCCACATATTCCGGGTGAAGTGTTTTGTGTTGAAGGAAATCCATAAACGTTTTTAAAATAACATGCCATCGTTGCAGAAGCCTGTAACATTGGTATTGAATTCCATAAACCGGGATTTGCAGCTGTAGCTTCATGTTCAATACCAATACTACGGGGATTGTTATAAGGATATGCAGATGCTCCACAATGCCAGGCAGTATTTGCTACAGCTACACATTGTGTTATCTGTCCATCCGAAGAACGAATAACAAAATGGGCGCTTACTCCAGATGCACAGTTAAGAAACCACGAAATTGCGCCTGAATAAGTACCAGTACCCACGTAATGCATAACCCAGGTATCAATTGTATGTGTTCTTGAACTTGCATAATTACAACTTGGTGCTAAATTTGATAATGCTGGCCCATAATCCGTTGATTTAATGGCCAGTTTTGACTTTTTTTTTTGGTTTTTACTTAGTTCTTCAAGATTGATAGAACTTTGAGGTAAAATACAGATAGTTTCATCCCAAACTGTTCTTGAAATTATACCATTTTTAAGTGTTTCGTAATATGTTAAAGCTTGAATGTTTCTTAATTCTTCATTAATTAATCCAGAAAACTTTGCCACAGCATGAAACCAATCTTCAATTTTTTTAAATTTCTTTTTATTCTTCCCTGCATATTTGACGATTAATGCTGCTGCTCCTCTGATATTTTGAAACGCATCGTCTTTTAATACTTGTTCAGAAACACCTAATATTTTTGAAGCATCACCCAATGTATTACAATAATTATTTTTCACAAGATGCATTATACCCCATCCCTGATCGATAGTAGGTCCAGTCTGAGTCCAGTTATTTTCAATTTGTCCAATTACCATTAATAATGAAACTGGTAGATCAAATTCAGAAGCAACCTGATTGAAGTATTTCTGAATTGTAAAAACACTTGGATGCGGACGCATAAAATAATCACTTAAAAGATTAATGTTTGTGTCGTTATTTGTCTGTTGAGTATAATTTAAATATTCAGTCAGATCTTTTTGTAAAAATGTATCTCCTTTTATAATTTTTGTTGTTAATGGATGATCAAGTAGTTTGTCAATAACATTATTTTGAGCATTCCCAACTAAGCCTGTTAGAGTAAATATGAAAACAAAAAGCAATTTTTTTATCATTATAAGTTTTTATATAGTCATTGAAATTTTCAAAAGTAATGATATCAGATAATTATATTGTAATATTTTGTAATTTACAGATGTTAGTTTTTAAATTAATATTTTTTCTTTTTTTTTAATCTTTCTAATTCAAAACATTCGAAGATATTAATTTATATTTTTGTTGCAATTATTTTCCCATAATTTAAGCCCATAGTTGTTGGCATATAATTGTATTTTGTGATTTTAAAATCATGTTCTTTTAAAAGCTCAATTAAGTAATTGCCAGTATATTTTTCTTCTTTTAGATCATGAAATTCAAGTGAAATTGTTGAGATTTTATCATAACAAGTATTACTAAGGTTTTCTAAAATTGCATATTCTGACCCTTCGCAATCCATTTTTAAAAAATCTACCTTTTCTATTTTATTCTCAATCAGAATTGTTTCCAGTGTTTTGCATTCAACTTTTTCTTCATTTTTGTTTTCATTTATTAGTTTGTAGTTGCTTATTAATGAATGATTGGAGCTTTTGCCGGTATACAATGTAGATAAACCATTTGAAATTCCCAATGCTGCATGAACGGCAATTACATTTTCAATTTTATTTGCCGTTAAGTTTGCAGTCATTTGTTTATAGTTTGATATTGCAGGTTCAATGGAAATTATTTGAGACAAAGGATGAGTGTTTTTATTAGCGAAAATTGAAAAATAACCATAATGTGCTCCAATATCAATTATAATTGCATTTTGGTAAAATGGAAAATAATCAGAATATTCCCTGTTTTCAAAAATATCAGTGAGTATGTGGAATTCATTTTTATTCAATAAGTAATCCAGTTGGATATCATTAGAATGACAGATTTTAATGAATTGCTTTTTTTTATTTTCACCCAATATAATTTTATATATTTTATTCATCCAATTCATTTTACAACTTGTTTATTAACTCAATAAGTTAGTTACTTTATGTACTTTTAGTTCTTCTGATATTATCTTACAAACTTACGACATATTCCTCTTATCTTCAAATAAAATCTTTTTAATACACTATGGTATTAAATTTGATATATTTGCCTTGAATTTAAAAATTGAATTAACATGACTTTTAATGAATATTTATATACAGATGCACAGGATATTGAAGTGATTTTCAATTATTATTTAGGATTTCTTGGAGAATTATCATCAACTGGTTTTCTGGAAGAAAAACAGCTTCAGTTTAAAGGAGGAAGTGATAAATTTCTTAATTCTATTGAAAGATTTACCTATTTTGAAACTTATAAACGGGAAGATTACCAGGAATTGTTGACTGATTTTGAAAAAGAATTGCAGGAATTGAAAAACGTAGAACGAAAACCATTTTTGTTTAAAATCATTCCATTTATCAATAATCACAAAAAACAAATGTATCGTGTACAGGATAGTTTCCGGGAAGTTTATTCAGCTACAATGTCCTTAATAAATGATTCAATTCAGAAAGAATATATTTATGATAAAATTGAGTTGGGTGATTTTTATGATCCCCGAAAATCAAATAAAGCAGAAATTGCAGAGCTAATAAAAGATGCTATTGAATTAATATCTGAAGATGTATCTATAACTGAATCAAGTAAGAAAGCACTGGTAAATCATCTTGACAAAGCTATTCGCGATTTAAATAGTGAACGAACCAACTGGACGCGCTTTTTCGGCAAAATTAAAGAAACTTCGGTTGTATTAGCTGCTTTAGCTTCACTGGCAGGTAATGCAAATTTACTTTATGATGCTATTAGTAAGCTTGAGAAAGCTGCTATTGTTGTTAGAAAAACTTCAATTAATATCAGCTTTAATGTTTTAAACGAAGTTTTTAATGTTCAGAATATGCAAAATATTGGATTGTTGAAAAATACGATATTAAAAATAGATGAAAGAGCCATTCAACACGATATTCCTAATGATGAAATTTCAGAATAGAACTGAAAACTTTTAGGATTGGTATATATATCATACTGCTATAAAGTAAAATAAAAAAAGGCTGTCATTTTGAGACAGCCTTTTTTATTTAATTTTGAAAAATATTATTGCACTTTTACTTTTATAGCGTTTAATATTTCACCTTGTCCTCTTGCTACAAAAACTGCGATATCGCAATTTGCAATAGTAACTGCACCACCTCCAGGTGGAATGGTTGCTCCATTATAGTCAGCAGGAACAGTATAAGTATATGTTTTTGAGTATTTTGTAGCTGTTTTAGTAGATGCGGTAGGAACTAATTCGCCCCATTGTCCTGTTAATAAATGGCGAAGAACGTTGTTCTGTTCATAGTTATTTGCATCAGGAGTTCCGCCAGACTGTTTACAAATCAGTTTATTTTGTAAGAAAGCAACATTAATACTATTTGGAACGGTTTCTGTTGCGGTATAGTATAAATCTACTTTAACTGTAATAACTTTTGTTGATGCATTATAAGTAGCTTTAGCTCCAATGTTTACAGGTGAATTTTCAGCCATTACCTGAGTAGCTGCACTTGTCCAGTTTCCTCTTCCCATAGCTGTTCCTCCAGCTGTCATGCCCAAACCAGAGAATACTTTACGATTCATTGTACCGGCAGGATAACCTGTCAATTGAGTTTGACCTGCAATAGCAGCACCAAATGCAGTAGTAAAATTTGCCCAACCTGATGATGGGTCTGCATATTGACCTGTATGAACACACATTACAACAACTTTGCCTGGATTGGCTGTTTCTAAAGCTTTTGCAACAGCATGACCATCAGGACAGTACCCGCAACGAACTCCAGTGAAATCTTCTAATACAGCAGCTTTTTTCATTGGAGTAGTGGGAGCTAAAAATGCAACAGTTGGAGTAGTCGTTGTAGTTGTAGTTGATTCTTTTTTGCATGCACTCACTGCAATCAATCCAAGTGCTAACATCATTAATGTAATTTTTTTCATATTTTTAAAAGTTTAAAAGATTAAAAGTTTTTGTAAAAATAGCATAAAAAAGAATATAAGTGCAAAATTATTTTGTTAAAAATATCATAAATGTTTAATTTTTAAATCGTTCGCTACTTATTCTTTATTTTTTTATATTTTAGACAGAATTTTAATTCAAATAAATTTACATAAAAAACCCCTTTATTTCAGCAAATGATTTGCATTAAACAAAGGGGAGTAATAAGGAATTGTTTTCTGATTATATTACAATGAATTTTTCTTTGCTTGTCTGGCAGAAAGCACATTTTTCGTCAACACTTGTTTTGTCATAAGTATTACCGCAAACAGGACATACAAGATATTCCATCGGTAATGCGGTTTCTGTTTTTAAATTTAATGCTTCTAATGCCTTGGTGTAAAATTGCTGATGTTTTTTTTCAGTATCAGAAGCCCATGTAAACGATTTGCTTGCTTTTTCTACGTTATCTGTCTTTGCATCATTTAAAAATTGAGGATACATAGTAGTTACCTCATAGGTTTCTCCTTCAATGGCAGCTTGTAAATTTTCAACCGTTGTTTTTACTTCAAAAGAAGGTGTGAAATCTTCCATTTTAACGCCTAATTCTTCCAATACTTTAGTATGGTTGGCAGCATGTATGGATTCTGATTTAGAGGCAGCTTCAAAAAGTTTTGATATATTCATATAGCCTTCTTCTTTTGCTTTTTGTGCAAATGCAGCATATTTTGCACTTGCTGTTGTTTCTCCTTTAATACCAGCCTTTAGGTTTTCAATTGTTTTAACTGGATTACTGTGTTTACATGCTGTAAAAGCCATTAAGCTTACGATTGTGATAAATAGAACTTTTTTCATAGGTTTGTTTATTTAAGGTTAAAATTAAAGTGGCATCATATAATTATAAACTAGAGTCCCTCCGTAAAATCCTGTAATCCCAACTAAAATGGCAGCTAAGCCATATAATGCAAATGCTAAACGATTTAAAACCGTATTTTTTTTGTTTAGACGTAAAATATAAAAACGAAGAATACTTACGAATAAGAGTACACCTATACTTACCCAGGCAAAATTTTCATGCGTTTCTTGAACATCTCCTGCAATTCCTTTCATTTCATCGGTAAATAAACTTCCTGTTAAAAGTGCTGCCAAAGCTGATAATGTACCGATAATTAAAAGGTAAAATCCTGCTTTTGATATCCATTCTTCTTTTTTAAAAATAAATGAAGCTATTTCTGTGATAAATCCTATTATAACTAATGCAATTGGAAAGTGAACGATTAAAGGATGAATGTGACTTAATGAAAACATAGCTTTGGTTTTTAATTGAATGACAAAGATAAAGAAAAAAAATATTAAAAGTTAAATTATCTTAATTTATTTTTTAATTCATTCTATTAGTATGATTTATTGTATATAAAAATTTTAGTTTTTAAATTTTTTCAATATTTACTGCACATACTTTAGTCTCAGGAATTTTAGCGATTGGATCAACTGCACAAATTGTCAATTCATTTGTTGGTGTTTCAAAAAAATGAAATGTCATTGATACAACTCCTTCCTGACATATTTCTGTAACTTTTACTTTAACAATCACTTCACCTCGTCTTGATTTAACTTTAATCATTTCACCATCTGTAACATTGAATTTTTTTGCATCTGCAGGATTTATTTTAAATAATTCTTCTTTATCAAGCAAACGCAGGCCATCAACTTTCCTTGTCATAGTGCTGGTATGATAATGGTAAAGGCTTCTATCTGTTGTCAGCAATAAAGGAAAATCTTTATCAGGTAATTCTGCTGATATTTTATAGGTTAAGGGAATAAATTTAGCTTTTCCTGATGGGGTTGCAAATTTTTCTGCATGTAAAAATTTTGTACCTGGATGATCATTTGTTGGACAAGGCCATTGTATTCCTTCTGATTCAATTTTTTTGTACGAAATCCCGGCATAAATAGGAGTGAGGCTGCATGCTTCCCTGAATATTTCCTCTGAGGACGAAAATTCAAAACCTTTTGCACCCATTCTTTTGGCAATTTCACAACAAATCCACCAATCTGGTTTTGAATCTCCAATTGGTTCAATTGCTTTTCTAATACGTTGTACTCTTCTTTCTGTATTTGTAAAACTCCCATTTTTTTCTGCAAATGATGCAGCTGGAAGTATAACATCTGCATATTGAGCTGTTTCATTCATGAAAATGTCTTGTACAACAAAAAAATCAAGTTTTTCCAGTGCTTTCTTTACATGATTTGAATCAGCCTCACTTAAAACAGGATTTTCACCTATTTGGTAAAGTGCTTTAATATTACCTTTTTCAATTTCTGTAATGATTTCAGTATGGGTAATTCCAAATTTATTATCTAGTTTTACACCCCATGACTTTTCAAACTTATCTTGAGCTGTAGGATTATCAACTTTCTGATAACCGGGAAAAACATCCGGTAATGCACCCATATCGCAAGCACCTTGAACATTATTTTGACCTCTTAAAGGATTTACACCGGATGATTCTTTACCAATATTTCCTGTAAGTAAAGCAAGATTGCTGATTGCAAGTACATTATCTGTGCCGTGAGTATGTTGAGTTATACCCATAGCATAAACAATTGAAGATGGAGAGTTAGTTGCATATATTCTGGCTGCTTCCGCTATTTTGCTTCCAGGAACACCTGTAATTTTCTCAACTTGATCAAGTGAATAATCTTCTAAAGATTGAATAAAAGTTTCATAATTTTCACATCTTTCCTGAATAAATTTTTCATCATATAAATTTTCATCTATTATAACCCTTATCATTCCCAATAATAAAGCTACATCTGTTCCCGGGTATTGTTGGAGAAATATATCTGCATATCTGCAAAGATCAATTTCTTTAGGATTTGCTACAATGATTTTTGCACCCATTCTTTTTGCCTGTTTAATATGCAGTGCAATAATTGGATGTGCGGCTGTAGTGTTTGAGCCTATAGATAAAATTGTTTTTGTATTCGTAAATTCATCTATAGAGTTTGTCATTGCACCACTTCCAAAAGTTTGAACCAATCCTGAAACAGTAGGTGCATGGCATAAACGAGCGCAATGGTCAATATTATTTGTTCTCATTACAGCACGTGTAAACTTTTGAATTATATAATTATCTTCATTAGTTACTCTTGCTGATGAAAATGCTGCAAAATTTTGATTCTTTCTTTCAGAGAACTTTTCAGCGATTAAATTTAGTGCTTCATCCCAGCTGGATTGCTCAAATTTACCTTCTTTTTTAATAAGTGGATGTTTTAATCTATCAGGGTGATGAATGAATTCATATCCAAAACGACCTTTCACGCAGAGTCTTCCTTTATTAACTATGCTTTTTCTATCACCTCTCGAACTGACAATTTTTTCACCTCTTACTCCTAAGTATATATTGCAGCCAACACCGCAATAAGTGCAGATTGTTTTGACTTCATGAGATGGAAGTTGTGTCTTTTTAGTATATAAAGCACCAACAGGGCATCGAACTACACATTCACCGCAGGATTCACAGTCGGAATCTTTTATTAGATTATTCCCATAGGTACTAATTATAGTGTTAAAACCTCTTTTCCCATAATCCAATGCATTTACACCTTGAATTTCATCACAAGTTCTAACACATATTCCGCATAAAATGCATTTGTTGTGATCCAGATTAAAGAATGGATTCGATTGATCCACTTCAATATAATCTTTAGTCTTTCGCATTCTGTCAAATCGCTTTTGATTGATCCCAACATATGCAGTAACTTCCTGTAATTGACAATTATTATTCTGATTACATAAATTGCAATCCTGAAGGTGATTAGCATGAAGCAGTTCTAGTGTTGTCTGGCGGATAGCATTGATTTCAGCACTATCTATCCTTATTTTCATTCCTTCTGCAGCATTGGTTTTACATGCAATAATTTGTCCTTTTTGACCATCAACTTCTACCAGACACATCCGGCAAACTCCAGATGGTTTCAAATCTTCATGATGACAAAGATGAGGAATGTACAAATTGTTTTCTAATGCTGTTTCAAGAATAGTTTTGTTTGAATCAGCTTTTATTTGAATTCCTTCTATTGATAAATGTACAATACTCATATAATTTTATATTATTCATTTTAAACTATTTATTTCCCGCATAACATTCAATTGCACTAAATTTAACCGGACATTTATCCAGGCACATTCCACATTTTATACACAATGTTTGGTCAATCGAATGAATATCTTTAGGCTTTCCGCTTATTGCATTTACAGGACAAGTATTAAAGCATATATGACAACCCGTACATTTATCTTTTAAAATTGCATAATATTTTAAATTTCTGCAAACCCTGGCTGTACATTTCTGATTTATAATATGGTCTTCATATTCGTTTCTGAAGTATTTTATTGTTGTAAGCACCGGATTTGGAGCAGTTTGTCCTAATCCGCAAAGAGATGCTTTTTTTATTCCCTCACCCAGACTTTCCAGAAGTTCTATATCTTCTAAATTTCCATTTCCAGAAGTTATATCTTCGAGGATATCTAACATTTGTTTTGTGCCAAGTCTACATGGAGTACATTCACCACACGATTCCTTATGTGCAAAATCCAGAAAATATCTGGCAACATCAACCATACAAGTGTCTTCGTCCATTACAACTAACCCACCGGAACCCATAATTGTTCCTGCTTGCATTAATGAATCATATTCAACTGAAATGTCAAGTAAATCCTCTGGAATACAACCGCCAGAAGGGCCTCCGGTTTGTACTGCTTTAAATTTTTTATTATTTGGTACACCTCCACCAATATCAAAAATAATTTCTCTTAACGATGTGCCGAGCGGTACTTCAATTAATCCTGTATTTTGAATCTTTCCAACCAAAGCAAATGTTTTTGTTCCCTTACTTTTTTCACAACCATATTGAGAAAACCATACTGCATTATTCTGCATTATTCTGGCAACTGATGCAAGTGTTTCTACATTGTTAATAATTGTTGGACTTTTCCATAATCCGGATATAGCAGGGAAAGGAGGTCTTGGTCTGGGCATTCCACGACTTCCTTCAATAGAAGCTATTAGAGCTGTTTCTTCACCACAGACAAATGCGCCTGCTCCTTCTTTTATTTTTATATGAAAGCAGAAATCATTCCCTAAAATATTGTCACCTAAGAGATTATTTTCTTCAGCTTGTTTTATAGCTGAACGCAAACGAACCAATGCAAGTGGATATTCTGCACGACAATAAATATAGCCGGTTGAAGCTCCAATTGCATATCCTGCAATTAGCATTCCTTCAATGAGTGCATGAGGATCTCCCTCTATTAAAGAGCGATTCATAAATGCTCCTGGATCACCTTCGTCTGCATTGCAAATCAGATATTTTTTTTCACCCTTAGCTTCTCTGCAAAACAACCATTTTCTCCAGGTAGGAAATCCCGCACCACCTCTGCCTCTAAGTCCTGAATTTTTAATTTCCTCAATAACTTCTTCTGGCTGCATCGAAAACATCTTTTGAATACCTGAGTAGCCTTTGTTAGCGATATAATGATTTAGATTTTCCGGGTCAATGATTCCACAGTTTTGCAAAACAAGTCTAACCTGAGGTTTCATTACAGGTGTTGATTTAAGTTCAATCATATCATCTTGGCCAGAACTATTCATTACACCAATAAGCCTTTCTTTATAAATTTTGTCTTTAAGGATATGTGAATCAATAATTTCTATAGCTTCTTTAGATCCGATTTTAGAATAACATGCAATTGGAGTAGCTGGTTTGTATACTATAACTATAGGTTCCAGATAGCACATTCCTATACAACCAACTTCAATTATCTTGCAGTTGATATTTTGTTTCTCAATTTCAGATTTGAATGTGTCAATAACTTCCAGAGAACCTGCAGAACGACCACAGGTAGCATTTCCAATGAAAACTGCAGGAACACTGCCATTTAAAAGTTCGTGCCATTCTTTAGTTGCATCGCCGATTAATTTTTTTAAATCCATTTAATTATTTTATTAGACTTTGGTGAATTAAAAAAACAGACTGATAATTATTTTTTTTTCTTAAATAATCCTTCAATTTTTTGAGGTGTTAAGGCTGCATGTACTTTGTCATTAATAGTGATACAAGGAGCTAAGCTGCATGCTCCTATACAAGCAACGCTTTCAATTGAATGTTCTAAATCAGATGAAGTTTCACCTTCTTTAATTCCAAGTATATTCTCTATTTCTTCCAGGATTCTAGGAGCACCTTTAACATGACAAGCTGTACCTCTGCATAACATTGTATGGTGTTTCCCTTTGGGTTTAAACCGAAATTGTGCATAAAATGTAGCAACTCCATAAACTTTGCTTTTAGGTATATTAAGAAATTTTGCAATTTTATTCATTGTTTTTTCTGACAAAAAACCAGCTTCTTCCTGAACTTTCTGTAATAAAGGAATTAGTTCTTCTTCATTACCTTTGAAGTATGAAAAAATTTTTTCTAAATTTTCATTCATTTTTTTCAAAATTTAATTAAAGAAATATTGTTAATAAATTTAATTTATTATTTAGGTATTATAATGCAAATTTAATATTTTTACCAAAAAAAACTAATTAAATTTTAATTTTATGAATTCTGATATTGAAATTGCACAGGCAGCCATACTTAAACCAATAAGAGAAATAGCTGCAAATCTTGCTATAAGCGAAGATGATTTGGAATTATATGGTAAATATAAAGCCAAAATACCCTTAAGTTTTATCGATGAAGAAAAAATTAAGAAAAGTAAATTAATTTTAGTTACTGCAATGACTCCAACACCTGCCGGAGAAGGTAAAACAACAGTATCTATCGGATTAACAGAAGGGTTGAATAAAATAGGTAAAAAAACTACTGTCGTTTTAAGAGAACCTTCTTTAGGACCTGTTTTTGGGATAAAAGGAGGAGCTGCAGGAGGTGGCTTTTCACAGGTAGTTCCAATGGAAGATATAAATCTGCACTTCACAGGTGATTTTGCTGCAGTTGAAAAAGCAAATAATTTATTGTCAGCACTCATTGATAACAATCTTCAAAACAAACAGCATAGCTTAAATATTGACGCCCGTACTATTATGTGGAAAAGGGTGATGGATTTAAATGACCGTTCATTACGAAAGATGGTTATTGGCCTTGGTGGAACCACTGAAGGTATTCCGCGCGAAACCGGCTTTAATATTACTGCAGCTTCTGAGATAATGGCTATACTCTGTATGTCAAATAATTTAAGAGAACTAAAAGAAAGATTAGGAAATATATTTGTAGGTTTTACTTTTGATAAAAAACCAATTTTTGCACGAGATCTTAAAGCTCAGGGTGCAATGGCAATCTTATTAAGAGATGCAATTAAACCAAACTTAGTTCAGACTTTGGAAGGCAATCCTGCTATTATTCATGCAGGCCCTTTTGCTAATATTGCACAGGGAACCAACACTATCGTTGCTACTAAAATGGGTTTATCTCTTTCTGATTATGTAGTTACTGAAGCTGGTTTTGGTGCCGATCTGGGTGCGGAAAAATTCATTGATATTAAATGCGGTTACAGTGGTTTAAATATAAGTGCTGTTGTATTGGTTGTTACTATCAGAGCAATGCGTTATCATGGCGGAGCTAAAACAGATGAGTTTAATATACCAAGTGTTGAAAAGGTAATTGCCGGTATGGCAAATGTTGAGAAACATATCGAAAATATTAAGAAATTTGGGATAACTCCTGTCGTAGCTCTCAATATGAGAGTTGGAGACACTGATGAAGAAATAAAAGTTGTTAAAGAAATTTGCGCTAAGCTAAATGTTACAGCAATAGAATCTAATGGATGGGCATTGGGAGGCGAAGGGACAAAAGACCTTGCGTCAGAAGTCGTTAAAAGCATAGAATCGAATCAAAATAAGATGAAACCACTTTATGATTGGAATCTACCTGTTAAAATAAAAATTGAAACAATTGCAAAGGAAATTTATGGAGCTAAAGATGTTGAATATTCTCCAAAAGCAGAAAGTGATCTGAAATTAATAAAATTGCTGGAGTTGGAACATTTACCTGTTTGCATGGCAAAAACGCAGAAATCATTATCCGATAATGAAAAATTAATTGGCAGACCCAGTGGTTTTACAGTTTTTATCAGGAAATTTGAAATTGCTGCTGGTGCCGGTTTTATTATTCCTATTCTCGGTACAATGATGAGAATGCCCGGACTACCTGCAATTCCTGCTTCTGAAGGAATGGATATTGATGATAATGGCGTTATTAGTGGATTGTCCTAGTAGACTTGTTGTAAAACAACTTATATATATTCAAATAGTTAAGAATGATGTAAGCAAAACCTATTCAATAAATAGGTTTTGCTTTTTTTTTGGTTTTGAATAATCCTCGTTTCAAGTAATTTAATAAGTTGTTTGTTGATCATATTTTGTAGCATAAATTCATGTATTTATTTGATTTTTATTTAAATGGATTTTTTATAATAAACAGTTAAGTGTTAATAACTTTTGTTAACGATAAAAATGCTGGCATTTTTTATGCTTAAATTTGTCTATGATAAACATCATTATAAACAAAAAAAATAAAACATGAAAAAAACAATTTTAATTTTAGTTATGGTATTAGGATTTGCAACTATTGTGAGTGCCCAATACAAACCAACTTCAGGATTTGATGTTGAAGTTAATTTTCGTCCTTTTAATGCCAGTCCAATTCAATTAGACTATTTAAAAGCTAGAATGTTTTTAAATGAAACAATGGCAATCCGTTTGGGGCTAGAACTTAGTTCATATAGTGAAACAAATAAAGTTGCTATTCCTACTGGATCTACAAATAAAGTAGAACAAGTAACTAAAAATTCTTATTTCGTTTTTGGATTACATCCGGGAATCGAAATGCATATAGCGAATGATGCTGAGAGATTTTCACCTTATATTGGAGCTGAAATAGATTTTACAATGAAATCAGCTTCTACGGATGTAACTGGTGTTGGAAACGATGCAACTAAAACATCTAATGTTGACGGATCATGGAGTGGTGGATCAAATCCAGCATTTACGAATGTAGGATTGAATCTCCTAGTAGGTGCTGATTATTATTTTACAAAACATATTTATATGGGTGCTGAATTTGGATTTGGATTCCATTCAATGTCTTACAAAGATGTTGTTACAACTAATGTTGTTTCTGGAGCTAGCACTTCTGTAACTGCTCTTGGCAATTCATCTACCACTTTAGGCGTTAATTATAACTCTGCTATACGCTTAGGTTGGTCTTTCTAAATAAAATAATTTGTTTGTTAAAGTTTAAAAGAGGAGTAAAACTCCTCTTTTTTTTGTCTTAATGTTTTATAAGTTATATCCAATGGTTGTAAATTCTAAATGAACCTGCTAGTTGGAATCAATGTCAGAATATTAAGAAAATTAAGGAACGCCTTTTCTTGATCGTTTTCAATGATGCGAGAAGGGTGGGTGAGTAATCTCTTGACAATTAATTACCTTAAACTGATTAAATCCTACCGTTAACTTTTTATTAATAGTTTCTGGAATTAATATATTACCTTTACCTCATTAATAATTTAAAAGATAATAAATATGAAAAACTTAATTTTCTTTCTTGGATTTTTTATTTCATTTTCACCTGCTATGATTTTTGCGCAAAAAGAATACCTGGATTTTAATTTTGAAAAAGCTGACCAAAAAGGTAAATCAATAGTTAAATGGGAAAATGCCGGTGATGAGGCAATATTAAGTATTGATACCACAAATTCATCCTTAGCTAAGAATTGTTTATTCGTTAGAGTAAATCATTCAATTGATGGCGCAACTTATTATATGATTCTTCCTAAAGTTTATTATCAGGGATTGCGAACCATAGAAATTTCAGTGAATGTAAAGATGCCGTATGAAAAACCCAATGCTGGTATTTGGTGTTCTTTACATAATAATAAAGAGTATTTGGGTGGAGGGTCAACATATAAAGGCTATATGAAATTTCCAGTACTTTCTGATGTTCGATCCGCTGCTAGATATATTCCTATAATGCCTTTTTCATGGACACCCTATCGTTTTGATATTAAAACAGATAAAGATCCAACAGAAGTAATGATTGGAATTTATGTTTCTAAAGATCGTGCCTGGTTCGACGATATCAGGATAATTATTAATGGAAAACCAATAAATGATTTGGCATTCCCGATTTTTCAGAACAAATAAAAAACACTGGTTCATCTAAAAAAGTTGTTCTAAAAGGGTTATCCTTTTAAACGCTCACATACCAGCTTATTATTTTTAGTTATTATTCTTAAATTTTAGAACCTTTTACTTAGTTAATCCCTTAAAATATTAAATGATGAAAAAAATTACCTTGTTCGTTTTTTATTTAATTTTGATTGTTAATCAAAGCTTTTCACAAATTCAAATTCCTGTTTGTGATACACTTTCAACTAATAATATTAAAACTTTGATTTGGACTATAGGAAAACAGTTTACAAATTTTGTTGGCCCATATTATCAATACCCTAATGGAAGTGGAAAAAATACAATTTTTTCAAGTAGTATGTGGTATGGTGCAAAAGATAATTTAGGACAATTACATTTTGCAGGGGAAAGGTATAACACAACTGGTTATGATTTTTGGACGGGTCCTTTAAAAACAAATGGAACAGCAAGTACAGATTCAATAACAGCATCTTCATGGAATAAGTTATGGAAAATCAATAAACAAGATTTGCTAAATTATTTGAATAGTACTGCTTATCCATCGAATCCGCCTTTATTTGTACTCAATTGGCCTGCCCATGGTGATACATCTTTACAACAAAGTTATCAACTTGCACCATTTGTTGATATTAATAACAATGGGAAATATGAACCTTATTTAGGCGATTATCCTAAAATATATGGTGACCAATGTATATTTTTTATTTTAAATGATAGCAAAACTCATTATGAGTCTCATGGTGTTCCAATTGGACTTGAAATTCATGTTTTTGCGTATGCTTTCAATAATCCTTCTGATTCCGCTTTGCATAATTCGATTTTTTATAAGTATAAAATTATTAATCGTTCTTCAAATACGTATAATGACTTTTATTTAGGCTTATTCACCGATTTGGATATTGGTTATGCTTTTGATGATTATGTAGCTTGTGATGTTGAAAGAGCTACCTATTATGCTTACAATGGATGGTCAGCTGATCCTATTTATGGAAGTTATCCACCCGCTCAAGGTGTGACTATACTTGCAGGACCTAAAATGGATGCAGATGGTATAGATAACGCTAGCGGAGGATGTGATTATAGCGTAAATGGAATAAATTTTGGTGATAATATTATTGATAATGAGCGTTTGGGAATGTGTAGGTTTTTGTATTATAATAATAGTAACAATCCTACAAATGGAGAGCCTAGAACAGATACAAATTATTACGATTATTTGAGAGGATATTGGAAAAATGGACAAGCTTTAAGTTGGGGTGCAGACGGTGTAAATACTACATCTGGTTCTACAGCAAGATTTATGTTTCCCGGATTATCAGATTCTTTAAATTGGGGAACTGGCTGTGGTGTTAGACCTACTCCAAATGATTGGTCTGAAGTTGATTTGCAAAACGCACCTGGTGATAGACGTGGACTGGCTTCAATGGGGCCATTTACTTTTATTGCCGGAGCTACACAGTACGCTGATATTGTTTATACTACAGCTACAGCTTATAATTTTAAATCTTCTTCTGTAGATGTGCTGAAACAAAGAATTGATCATATCCGGGATTTTTATAATAATTATCCCTCAATATTTCAGGATTATGTTGGTGTTATAGAAAAAGAGCCCTTAATGTTTAATATTTATCCTAATCCTGCTTCTGATTATTTAGTTATTGAAGGAAAAGGTTTTAAAAAACTTAGCTTCACAATTTTTAATATTGTTGGACAATCTGTTATTGCCGGAAATTTGGTTAATAACAGTTCAAAAATAAATATAGCCAGTTTAAATTCAGGTATATATTTTATTAAAATCTATACAGAAAGCAAAACAAAAACGATAAAATTTATTAAAAGATAATGTGTTACAAATAAAAGTGTTTTAATTTTAGTAATTTGTTTAAACCCGTAAATCTAATTTACGGGTTTTTTACGTTTACAGTTCTGAAACAAATTCTTATTCCAAATTGTTTTTAGTACAGGAAAGTAAAAAATTTAATCATACGATATTTTTTTTACAAAAAAGTCTGCAAAAACTAAAACGATTAAGTTTATTATTTTATAAAACATTGTTAGATTGAAGTATAAATTAATTTTTTTATCATAAAATAAAATTTACGCTTAATTTTAAATATTTGAACTTTTTATTACATTTTATCTCATTAAAAAATATTAATTTTGCTCTAAAATTATTTTGAAATCATACAATAAAATGAAAGAAGATAAAATTACAAAAACATCAAAAATCCCTGATATTTCAGGAAATAACAGTCAATATGTTCATTCATACAAACAACGTGAACATGCTGAATTTCACAATTGTCATACAGAGCAAAGTGTAAAAGATGATATTGCTTTTCTGAAAGTGATATATAAAGATAAATTACAACTTTCTGAAAATGACGTAAATATTGATTTAGTAAATAACCTGAAAATAATCAGTAAGGATATATATTTCTTTTTGAAAACACTAGAATATGATCTTACTCCACAGAATTACATTAAAAGTAAATATGAATTTATTCGTCATAAAATCCCCAATGGAGATCCTCATTTATTTTATCTGGCCTGGAATGGTTTAATAAAAAATGATAGTTTCCGTCGTTTATTACTTCAAACCTTCAGTTTGAATAAATTTAACGATTTATTATGTCCACAGAATATTCCGGTTGTTGGTTCTAATATGACACGTTACAGAACAAAATTGGTTTTGGCTAATGATATGGCAACTAATGAAGATGGTTCAAGACGGACAACTGGTAGATTACTTGAAGATGGAAGTGGTTTGAATATGACAGAAGGTATAGTTTGGCTACCAAATGAAAAAGCATTACCTTTATTTCCTCAAGGATATGTGCCATTAAATCAAACACATGTAATTCTTGCTCGCCACGGTAAATCTATTCATGAATCGGGTGGAGAAAATCCAGAATTTGTAGGTTCCGGTTATTGGGATATATGGGATAAAAACAGAAGAATTTCAGGTGCTCAAAGTAATTTTTTAAAAGAAGAAGGCATTGCAACAGCCAAAGAACTTGGAAGAGATTTTAAAATTGCCGTTGATATACTCGATAAAAGTGGTTTCCCGCTTTGGTCATGGTCAAAAGATATGCCGGTACCTGTTTATGGAAGTGAATCAGAAAATACTGAACAAACTGCACGATATTTTTTACAGGAAGCAGGTTATTTTAATATTGCCTTCAATGCATTATTTGGTTTGAATTCACAAAAATATGGTGGTTTAACTTTTATGCATAAGAAAGAAGTTACTGAAGCAGCTATGAAGATATACAGTCATGGAGAAGAACCAACTCCTGATGTTAAAGCTAAAGTGTCAAAGATGTTTAAAAACCGTTTTTATCATTATCCTGAAGGTGAAACTTTACTTGAAGCCGATTGGAGAATTGCTTTTAGTTTTGTTGATCTTTTGAATAGAAATCTTGGTAAAAGAATAATGTTGGTTGACCATTCTGGTGCAATACGTGTTTTTGAAGCCATCATAAGAACTCTTGACTTTGCAGAATACAGTACTATAAAAGAAGCACAGGATTCAATCATAGCATTATGTTATCAGCCTGGTAGAAATCTACGTTATGATTATCTTCAAAAGAAAGAATTCCCTTTGCGAACTCGTTAATAAAAATAAACTCATTTTATGATTTATTTAATTATTCTTTCTTTCTTTTTATTATTTTCAAATGTTGCTTTGTATTTATCGATGCTTTATTTTCGTGGAAAATCTATGAAAGACGAGCTTACAGATTTACCAAATTATAGATATCTGAATTTATATTTGAAAAAAAATCTTAAGAGAAAAAAGCTCAGGATTTCAATTCTTGACATCAATAATTTTAAAGAATTCAATAATATTAATATTCACAAGGGTGATGAAGTTTTAAAAGAGTTTTCATATCAACTGAAAACTCTTTTAACTGAAGATGATATTGTATGCCGATATAGATTAGGTGATGAATTTGCGTTGGTTTTTCATGATAAAACGAAAGCTGAAGTAATTGAAGAAATCAACAATATAATATTTTATTTTAATAATTATTCTTTCAGTTGTTTAGCTGAAATGAAAGATTATAGAATAAGTTTTTGCTATGGTGTAAGCGATTCAGAAAATGCTAACACATTTTTTGAGAATGCTGAAGAAGAATTGGCAGCATCCAAGATGGAAAAATATTGAATGTAAACAATAATTTTAGATTGTTTCCTTTTTCTTTTCTATTAATACAATTTCTTCGATACACATTTCTTTATCAACAGCTTTACACATATCGTAGATAGTGAGTAATGCTATACTTACAGCAGTTAAAGCTTCCATTTCAATACCAGTTTGTCCGGTACATTTAGCAAAACTTTGCACGTTTATACCTGTTTCTGTTAGACTGGCTTTAACTTCTAATTTGCTGATCATTAATGGATGACATAATGGAATGAGGTCGCTGGTTTTTTTGCCACCCTGTATGCCTGCAATTTCAGCAATAGTAAGAACATCTCCTTTTTTAATTAAGTTTTCCTTGATTAGTAATAAAGTTTCGTTTTTTAGACGAATGTGTCCTTTTGCAATTGCAGTTCTTATCTGACTAGGTTTAGAACTTATATCTACCATATTGGCTTTCCCGAAATCATCGGTATGACTTAACTGTGACATTGTAAAAATATTAATGGTCTAATGATTTTATTTTTAAAAGTTTAAATTACTAATATTTAATATAATCAACCGCCGATATTGCTAAAATAATTGATTTCATTAAATGATCCGCACTCAGGTTTCTGAACAACAGCAGCATATAAAGCTTCTTTAATTCCCATTTTCCGAACATCAAATTCAAGATTATTAAATAAGCAGGGTTTTATTTTACCATCTGCAGTTAACCGAAGTCGGTTGCAATTCTCACAATCTCCTCCATCACCTCCTTCGACAATTGAGAAATGGCCTGTTTTTAAATTCATTTGATGTATATACCTAATTTCCAATTCATTTTTTTGACAAAATTCATAAACTGCTTTTGCATCATCTTCTTCTTTAGATTCCTTAATAACACAATTGATCTTAATAGGAGTGAAGCCTGCTTTTTTTGCAGTTAATAAACCTGCAATTACTTTTTCAATATCTCCTCCTCGTGTTATTTCTTTATATTTAGCCGCATTTAAAGTATCAAGACTGACGTTGATACGATGCAAACCTTTTTCTTTCAAACTCTCAGCAAATTCAGAAAGGAAAATTCCATTAGTGGTCATACTCAAATCTTTAATACCTTTAATCGAAGCCAACATTTCTATTAAACAAAGAATATTTTTTCTAACTAAAGGTTCACCTCCGGTAATTCGCACTTTATCAATTCCTAATAAAACTGCTTCACATACAATATCCCGAATTTCTTCAAAGCTTAAAATTGCACTATGAGGAAGAAGTTTAACGCCATCTTCAGGCATGCAATAGCTACATCGAAGATTGCATCTGTCTGTTACTGATATTCGTAAGTAATTTAATCTGCGGTTATAATTGTCTAACATTTACTTTTTCTCCTTTTTTCAAAGATAAAACACCTTTCTCCATCGAAATTATCCCATCTGCATAAACATAAGAATGAATATGAGCTGACCCGTGATAATCTACAGGGAGTATTTCACCATTCATTATACTAACAGGTATAAATGATTTACGTTCAGTTTTTTTTCGTAAAAGATCTTTTCCCATAGTAAGAATTATCTCAGAACTTTTGTATTGACCTCCACAAATCTTTTTAATAAGAGGTTTTACTAACATTTCAAATTGTACAAATGATGAAACAGGATTTCCAGGTAATCCGAATATATATTTATCATCTTTAATGCCAAATACAGTTGGTCTTCCTGGTTGAACTGCAATACTTTTAAATAAAATATTTATACCAATTTCTTTCATTATTTCAGGAACATAATCAAAATCACCCATAGAAACTCCTCCAGTAAGCAAAACAATATCATTGTTTTGCATTGCATTTGAGATTTTTTCATAAGTAGATACTTTATTATCAGCAGCTATTCCTTCGTAATTCGGAATTCCTCCGGCTTTTTGTACTTGAGCCAATAATTGCCAGGCATTTGAATTTCTGATTTGTGAGAGTGCAGGTTTTATATGAGGTTCTACCAGTTCGTCACCGGTAGAAATTACACCAATTTTAGGCATTTTATAAACTTCAGGTTTCCAGGCTCCAACAGATGCCATAACAGCGATATGTTGTGGTTGAATAAGACAGCCTTTACTTAAAACTAAATCATTAATACAAATATCTTCTGATAAATAGCAAATATTCAATGCTGTATTTTCTTTAATGAATTTGATTTTATTATTATTAATCTCAATATCCTCAATCATTACAACACAGTCAGCTCCTTTTGGAAGCATAGCACCTGTCATAATTTTTGAACAAAAACCATTAGTAATTTCTTTTTCAGGACATTTCCCTGCTGGAATAATTTCAATTATTTTTAATTCTTTTTTATGATCAAAGTCATTTTTACAACAAGCAAATCCATCTACCGCTGATTTATCAAATGGAGGCATATTTACATCAGAGAAAATATCTGTAGCTAATATCCTGTCTAATGTATTTAATAATTCAAGTTTTTCAGTTTGAATTGTTTGTGCTGAATCTAATACAATTTTTAATGCATCTTCAAATGCTATCATTAATTTTCTGATTTTAATGTTATTTTCTTTTCTTCATTTTAAATTCTATTCGTTTTCCATTTCCTTCAATCCAAACCAATATCGTAATATCATTTATCTTGACGTAATTGATAGATTTTGGGAAATCATGCAGTGGATTTTCAAATGTAAATACGTCATTTGTAATAATATCATTTAATTTAAAATAAACAGCTTCTCCATTATTTTGTTCGTTGACTTCGGCAATGTAAAAAATTGCATTTTCTTTTTTTGAAATTGATAATCTTTCATTTACGATAGTATCTGGATAAATAACAGTGAAAGACTTCCCTGACAATAAACTGTCATTTATAAAAACCCATTCTTCATAAGTACTATCTTTAAGATTATCAATTTCCCATTTCCCTTCAAGAAATTTAAATTTATTGAAATCTGTTGAATCTTGAGATTCAAATTCTCCAAATGATTTTAAGGAAATTAAAATAAAGAAAAATATGTAAAATCCTTTTACCGAGGATTTATTCATAAATGATAATTAAAAAGTTAGACTTAATCCAAAACTTGGCATAAAAGGAAGTTGATTTACTCGTTCGTTTCTTAAGGTGTTGAAATAAAAAAGATTATCTCTGTTGTAAGCATTCGTAATACTTACATTAAGTTCTAGTTGTGAATTTTTAGCAATTTCAAACTTCTTTTTCAAAGCGAAATCTAAACGATGATATTCAGGAAGTCTTCCTGTATTTAATTCATCATATAATACACCGATTCCACCATTAGTAGTTGTAATATTTTGATTTATACTTGAGAAAGGTATTTTTTCATAGTATCCGGCTGTCTTTGTAAAAGGGAAACCAGAACCATAATTCCAACGAATATTGAATTCCCAATCTAATTTTGCACCAATAATATATGAAAGTAATAAATTGACATTGTGACGTCTGTCATAATGTGGGACATAATCCTGCAATTCATCGCTTCTGTTAACATATCCTAATGAATAAACAGCCCATATATATACTCTTTTGAAATCATATTTCATACTATAATCAAGGCCATAAGCATTACCATCTTCTATTATAAAATCTTTACGTAAATACTCAGGCTTATAACTCAAACTCGTTTTGTCATTATAAGGATCAGTATCATCAAATATTTTATTTCTATTGATATTAGTTAGTTGAGAAAAGTTTTTATAATAACCTTCTAAATTAACTGTAAGATGATCCATAATATCGTATTCTATTCCAAAGATAGCATGTTGTGCCTTTTGTAATTTACTAGTAACTGTTTCACCTTTAAATTTTTCAGGTAAGTTATCAGGCCCTGATAAAAAACCATAAAAAAGGTTTACAACATCTCTGTCTGATTTTGCATCAATTAAATTTTGGGAATATATACCTGTAGCAAGTTTTAAACGCAATCTATCTGATACAAGAAATTTCATTGCATACCTTGGTTCTATTGACATTTCGGAAAGTGATGCATAATATTGAAATCTGATACTTGGTTCGAATAAAAATTTACCTACTGTAGATTTATATTTGAGATAACCAGCTATTTCAGTTGTATTTTCAGATTGTCTAAGTTCTCTTTTAACTGCATTATAGAAAGTGTAATCTGTTTTAAAACCCTGTAATTCTATTCCATATTTAAACTGATCTTTACCTAAAAAATAGCTAAAGTCTAAACCCATGTTAAAGCCATTAATTTCGCTTTGTTTGGGTAAAGCGTCTTTATCAATCATTGTGATTAAATAATTTGAATAGGCAACAACACCTTCCATTAATACAGAAGAACTTCCTGGTACAACTACAAAATTTGCTCCAACACCTGTTGTTTTCCAATTAAAATCTGCCAACGCCTGATAATTTTTTACATTATCATTAAAATGAAACCCAAAAATATTCAATTTGCTTCCATTAGATCCATTAAAGGATAACTTTGCATATAGATCATTGAAATTAAATGGCAAACCAGCAGTATCAATATATTTATAGAAAATTTTTGAGCTTTCCGCTAAATATGAATTCTTAGCCGAAATAATAAATGAAGTTGAATTAGAATTATTGTCTTTTTCCTTTGATAATGGACCTTCAAGCAATAATCCGGCACCAAATGTACTACTGTTAAGCTTTCCTCCAAATCTTTTTTTACTTCCATCCCGGGTAGTTATATCCATAACTGAAGAAATTCTGTCACCGTATTCAGCGCCAAAACCCCCTGTATATACATCTGCATTTCTGATGATATCAGTTTCAAATACTGAAAATAAACCAATAGAATGAAAAGGATTATATATTACCATTCCATCTAAAAGTACTTTGTTTTGTATTGGCGACCCTCCTCTGATATATAGTTGACCACCTTGATCTCCTGTGAAAATAACACCTGGTATAACCTGAAGATATTGAGCTAAATCTGCTTGTCCTCCTATACTGGGTATTTGTTTTAATTGCTTTGGAGTTACTTTTGTTACAGATATTTTCGTTTCTTGCCTTGTTTCTTCTTTTTCTGCAGATATATTTACTACATCCAGGTTATAAGAAGCTTTAGTAAGGATAAGTTTTTTTGTTATTATATCATTGGCTTTTAAAGAGATAGGCATTACTAATGAATCATATCCTAAAAATGTAACCATCAACGTATAGTTTCCGGGAGGTATTTTTGAAATAACAAAATATCCATTTACATCAGTTACGCCTCCTATTGTAGTTTTTTTTAAAAAAACATTTGTAAAAATTATAGGCTCTCCTGTCTCTTTTTCATAGATAAAACCTTTAATAGTGGCATATTGAGAATATAAACATTCACTTGAAAAGGAGTAAATAAAAGTAAATATTAGCAGTATTTTAAATATTTTGTTTATGATTGACATAGTGAAAATTAGTTTAAACGATTTTGTTTTTTTTAATTTAGCAAAGTTAATTTTTTTTGTAATATGGCAAACTATCAATTCTAATAAAACTCATTAATTTGACGATTATATGATTATGTTTTAATTAAAGAAAATAAGTAATATCAATAATTTTTTTTAATAACTTCCTAAATTAAATTTGAAAAAGATTCATATCAAGTAGCAAACTATTGAGGAATTAATTAAAGAAGCATTTATTTTTAAGACAAATAAATTGCAAAGTATATCTCTTTATATAAGATAAATCTATTAATGTAAAATTCTGAATACCATTTCTTTCATTAATTCTCCATCAGTAGCAGAAACATTATCAACTCCTTTAGATTTTAAATCGAATTCTCTTAGTATAGATATTACTTCATATAATTTTTTTTTCGAAAATTTAAGTGAAGCTGATTCATAATCTTTAATAAAATATGGATTTACACTTAATATTGATGCAGCATTTCTTTGTGATTTGTCAGGTAATTCAATGTAGGTTAATACTTTAATAAAATAGGAGAATAAAATTGGAATAATTTTTACCAATGGGTTTTCTTTTGGATTAGCTGCAAAGTAATTGATTATTTGATTGGCTTTAATTATTTCTTTATTTGCCAATGCTTTTTGTAATTCGAAAATATTGAAATCTTTACTTATGCCAATATTTTCTTCAATAATTTCGGGTGTAATATTTGAGTTCTCCGGAATATTAATAATAAGTTTGTCAATTTCATTTACAATTTTTTGTAAATCAGTTCCTAAGAAATCAGAAAGTAATTTGCAGGCATTGGGAGTTATTTGTAATTGTTTTCTTTTTAAATAATTATTGATCCAGGCAGGTATTTCATTGTCATATAGTTTTTTAGATTCAAAAAATACACCTTTTTTTTCAATATTTTTTTTAAAACTGGTGCGACCATCAATCTTTTTGTATTTGTAACAGAGTACTAATATTGTCGACTTTTGAATATTATCCAGATATATATTGAGTTCCTCAATTTTTTCAATTTCCTGAGCTTCCTTAACTATCACAACCTGATAGTTAGCCATCATAGGAAATCTTTTTGCATTGTTTATTATTGTAGCAACATCAACATCTTTCCCGTATAATATACTTTGATTGAACTCTTTTTCATCTTCAGAGAGGATGAATTTTTCGATATAGTTACTTATTTCATCAATATAATAGGGCTCTTCACCGGATAGTAAATATATAGGATTATATATTTTGTTTTTTAAATCTGTAAGAATTTGTTCAAAAGTCATTGAAAAATCAATTTGTAATTAGTGCTCTATTGTTTTGTGAATTAGTTATATATCAACAAATAAAAACGTAAGTAAGTAATCGATTATATGTAAAATGTTTTATAATTTTGTTTCTTAATAAAAAAACTAAGAAATTAATTGTTAATATTGGTTATTATAATCGAAATATAAATGTTTAACTGTTTGCCCTTTATTGATGAGTTGTTTTAACGAATCAATTCCAATATCAAGGTGTTCGGCCAGGAATGTTTCTGAAACTTTTTTGTCAAGTTCTTCTGTTTTAACTCCTTCAGAAATCATAGGTTGGTCAGAAACTAATAATAAAGCACCTGAAGGAATATGATTATAAAACCCAACAATAAAAATTGTAGCTGTTTCCATATCAATAGCCATGCTTCTTAATGAACGCAGATAGTTTTTAAATGCTTCATCATGTTCCCAAACTCTTCTGTTTGTGGTATAAACTGTTCCAGTCCAATAATCTCTGTTATAATCGCGAATAGTAGTTGAAATAGCTTTTTGTAAATTAAAGGCAGGCAAAGCAGGAACTTCTTTCGGAAAATAATCTCTGGATGTTCCTTCTCCTCTTATTGCAGCAATTGGAAGAATTAAATCTCCAATATTATTTTTCTTTTTTAACCCTCCACATTTTCCAAGAAATAAAACAGCTTTTGGTTGGACAGCACTTAGTAAGTCCATAATTGTTGCTGCATTAGCACTTCCCATTCCAAAATTAATAATGGTAATATTATTTGCAGTAGCACTTTGCATTGCTTTTTCATTGCCTTTGATATCTACTTTGAATTTTTCTGCAAACATTTCAAGATATTTTGAAAAATTTACCAGTAAAATGTATTTACCAAAATCTTTTAATTCAGTTCCTGTATAGCGTGGTAGCCAATTCTCAACAATTTCTTCTTTTGTCTTCATACCTTTAGCTTAGTTCGTAATATATATTTTTACAAAATTACATTTTTTTTGACAGACAGAAATTGCTCTTTTAAAAAATATCAGAAGTAAATATGTAGTAGTTTTAAAATAGATAATTTAAATTAATGTAAAATGCTGAATTTCCGTCTTGTGGGTCAAATGCTTTACCCCAGCTAAAATTTAAAATAAAATTTGAATTTAAAACAAAATGCAAACTGCTGCCGTATCCAAAATGTAATTTTTCATTATTCAAATCTATATTATAGTTTAGTGGAATATTGTTTTTTATAAAACTATATTTTTGAATTACTTCACCCATATCAGTGAAAGTGCTTATTGCAATATAAAAATTTTGTTTTAGTAATTGAGTGCGTAAAAATTTATAGCGTAGTTCGAAATTTGCATAAAGCATTCCTTCACCAACCAATCTATTGCGCAAAACACCTCTTATCGTTTTTGCACCACCTAAACCATCACGCGTTGGTTTATTGGATGCAAATAAAAACGGAAGCATATAGAATGGCATTTCTCCTGCAATTTTGCCTTGGTATGCAATCCTGCATGCCAGATTAAGTACTTCTTTTTTTAATGTAAAATATTGACGATGGCTTACTGCAAATTGTGCATAATTGTATTTGTTGCCAATCACCGAAGGCGAAAGCAACAACAAAGCTTCTGACCAGATACCATGCATCGGATTTGATTCATTATCACGGGTATCATATACTAGCCCAAGTTTGAGAATTTGAGTTGTACCTCCTTCTTGTTGTACTTTTGGAATAATACCCCAGTTTTTATATTTTTCAAATAAGCTATTTGTAGAATCAATTGCTGGTAGTAGTTTGTTAATATCTCTACCTTTGTTTAAGCTATTAATATCTACATTACCTATCTTTATATCATATAATCCATATCCTAATACCCATTGAAGTGATTTTTCTTTACGCAAACTAAGAAAATCGAAACTTAAGCGGAATAATTGTCTATCAATACGATAATACATACGTGATAAATACTGAAAATTCTCCGGATCATCATTTTCAAAGTTGTGATTATATGTAGCCTGATAACCATTAAAACCATAAAAATCAAGAGCCTGTTCCTGAAAGTAACTAGCATCACCTGTAAAGCGAATTCCTTTTATAAGATATTTGGAATCATAGGTGATTTGATTAATTCCACTTCCTTTAGTTGTTCTAGACCATTCTAAATAAATGGAATGGCGGTATTCCGGGTAAATACTTCCATTTCCATAATCAAAAAGGTTTAGAACAGCCCCATATTTAAATCCTATATCTGAATCAAAAGCAATAGCAGGAATAGCACCAAAACTCCATCCTTTTATTTTCTTTTCTTTTGTTTGGATTAAAATTGTTGAGTCTTTTGAAAGTTGACAATTCACAACAATTGGATAAAAAAATATTATAAATAAAATATATTGTTTAATATTGCTTAATAGTTTGAAAATCATAAAATTGAATCAATAAATGTTAATAAAGCAATTAAGTCATTTTCATTTTTAGGTGATATGTTTTTTTCTTTAATAAAATCTTGAATTTTAGAGTTAAAAGCAAATGAATCAATGAATTTCTTTTTATTCCGGTTTACTTCTTTAAGCTCTTTATTAATTAAAAGAAAATATTTCTTTTCTATTATTATTTCATCATTTCTATTTCCAACATCTAATGCAATATTGTAATTTGCTTTTTTAATTCTCGCTGAATAATTAGATAGTAGAGACGTTTTTCCATTATAAAGAACTTTTGAAAATCCATTTAAAATGCAATTATTTAATTTATTTTTAGTTATAAATATTTCATCTGTTTCTTTAATTATAAAAAATCCAGTTAGTTTTTCGGGAAGTATTTTTATCTCATTAGCATCTTTAATTTCAATTAGATTATTTAGAATATCAACTTTTATTAATATGTCCTGATAGATAGCTGAATCCGTTGTCATTTTGATATCAGCTGCTTTCCAGTCTTCATAAATATATGCAGAACCGATAATTTTAGAGTCGTATTTTTTTTCTGTAATATTATAATTATCAAATTTTAATATATGAGGTGTGTTGTTCGATTCTGAGTAAACAATCTGGCTTCTTGAAATTGAAGAAAATAAGGAAAGATAAATGAAAAAAATAATACTGAAGTTAAATATGCGAAAATTCATAATGCAATATCTTAAGTTGTTTTTTTTGTAAAAATACTATTCCTTTTAATACAAAGGTATTTGAATTAAGAAAAAGATTGTAGATTTGTAAAAATAATTTTAATAGTTATGATTTCTCTTAATTTCCCTCAGTTTCCATTTAAAGCTAGAAATATAGAAAAAACCATAGAAATATTTGATATAATCAGAAAAAAATATGTAATACTAACTGATGAAGAATGGGTTAGGCAGCATTGTATAAATTATTTAATAATTGTAAAAAAATACCCGATATCTTTAATTGCTGTTGAAAAAGGACTTACATTAAATGGACTTAAGAAAAGAACAGATATTGTTGTATTTGCAAAAGATGGTCTACCAAAGCTGATAATTGAGTGCAAAGCTCCTCAAATTAAAATATCTAATGATGTCTTTGATCAGATAGCTCGTTATAATATGGTGTTAAAAGTTAATTACTTGATGGTTACTAATGGTTTACAGCATTTTTGTTGTTTAATTAATCATCAGGAATCAACATATTCTTTTTTAGAAGAAATACCAGGTTTTGATGAATTGATAAATTAATGAAAGATTATTATTATTTTATTTTTATAAATCCTGATTAATAATATTTTATTTATGCAGAAGATTGAAATTCAATATATAAAAACTATAGTCTTTAATATATTTAACAAATTTAAGAATTCTCTGTTAAAACAAATGCTAAAGTAAATATTGTATTATGATTAAAAATATATTTAAGGAATTATCAAATAGAATCTTAGTAATTGATGGTGCGATGGGGACTATGATTCAGCGTTTTCAGTTACAAGAAAGTGATTATCGTGGTGAGCAATTTAAAGATTACCCCAGAGATCTAAAAGGAAACAATGATTTACTTTCAATAACTCGTCCTGAAATTATACAGACTATTCATGAACAATACCTTGAAGCTGGAGCTGATATAATTGAAACCAATACATTTAATTCTAACTGTATTTCCATGGCTGATTATGGCATGGAGAATCTGGCTTTTCAATTAAATGTTGAAGCTGGCAAAATAGCTCGTTCAGCTGCCGATAAATATACTGAATTGAATCCTGATAAACCACGTTTTGTGGCCGGAGCAATAGGACCAACAAACAAAACAGCTTCATTATCTCCTGATGTCAATAATCCTGGTTATCGGGCAGTTTTATTTGATGATTTGTATAATGCATACAAGGAACAAGTATTTGGTTTAATTGAAGGAGGAGTAGATTTACTTTTAATAGAAACAATATTTGATACTTTGAATGCAAAAGCTGCTTTATATGCTGTTGAAAGTGTATTAAAAGAAAAAAATATACATTTACCAGTTATGATCTCAGGAACCATCACTGATGCAAGTGGAAGAACATTATCTGGTCAAACAGTTGAAGCATTTCTTAATTCATTATCTCATATAGATTTACTTAGTATTGGATTAAATTGTGCTCTTGGTGCAAAGGAAATGAGACCGTATATTGAAGAAATTTCTCAAAAAGCCCGATTTTATACAAGTGCTTATCCTAATGCAGGTTTACCTAATCAATTTGGTGAATATGATGAAACACCAGAACAAATGGTGTCTGATATAAAAGATTTTATTGAAAATGGATTTGTAAATATTGTAGGTGGATGTTGTGGTACGACTCCTGATCATATCAGGCTATTCTGCAAAGCTGCAGAATTTGCTCAACCAAGACAATTATCAAAATTGGATCATATTACAAAACTAAGTGGCTTAGAATCTTTAACGATTGAGAAATCTTCTAATTTTATTAATGTTGGAGAAAGAACAAATGTTTCAGGTTCTAAAAAATTTGATCGTTTAATTCGTGAAGAAAAATATGAAGAAGCACTTTCTATTGCCCGTCAACAAGTTGAAAGCGGTGCTCAGATTCTGGATGTAAATATGGACGATGCAATGCTTGATTCCCAAAAAGAAATGCATATATTTTTAAATCTCTTAGCTTCAGACCCTGACATTGCCCGTGTTCCTGTAATGATAGATTCCTCAAAGTGGGAAGTAATAGAAACCGGATTAAAATGTCTTCAAGGTAAATCAATTGTTAATTCAATAAGTCTTAAAGAAGGTGAAGCTGATTTTGTGGATAAAGCATTAAAGATCAAACAATATGGTGCTGTAGTTATCGTAATGGCCTTTGATGAACAAGGTCAGGCAGTTAGTTTTGAACAAAAAATAAATGTATGTAAACGTGCTTATGATATACTTACAATTCAATTAAAATTCCCTCCTGAAGATATTATTTTTGATCCGAATATTCTTACTATTGCAACAGGAATGGATGAGCATAATAATTATGCAGTTGATTTTATAAAAACAATAAAATGGATAAAAGAAAACTTGCCTTATGCAAAGGTTAGTGGGGGAATAAGTAATTTATCCTTTTCATTTAGAGGGAATGATTATATTCGTGAAGCAATGAATGCTGTTTTTCTTTACCATGCAATTAATGCAGGAATGGATATGGGAATCGTAAATGCGGGGAATTTGCCGATTTATGATGATATACCGGAAGATTTAATGCAGTTGCTTGAAGATGTAATTCTTAACCGTAGAAAAGATGCTACTGAAAGATTGATATTTTTTGCAGAAAATAGCAGAACTGTTGCAATTAAAGAAGAAATAATATTAGAATGGAGGAATCTGTCTGTAAATGAAAGATTAACACATTCATTAATAAAAGGAATTACAGAATATATTGATATTGATGTTGAAGAAGCCAGACAAAACTTTGCTAAAGCATTAAATGTTATTGAAGGCCCTTTAATGGATGGAATGAATATAGTTGGGGACTTATTTGGTAAAGGTAAAATGTTTTTACCTCAGGTTGTTAAGAGTGCACGTGTAATGAAAAAAGCTGTTGCTTTATTACTGCCGTATATTGAAGAAGAAAATGCAGGAAAAATAAGCAGTTCTGCTGGTAAAATTTTATTGGCTACTGTTAAAGGTGATGTGCATGATATTGGGAAAAATATTGTTGGAGTTGTGATGGCTTGTAATAATTTCGAAGTAATAGACTTAGGAGTAATGGTACCCGCTGATAGAATTATACAAGCTGCTATATCCGAAAAAGTTGATTTGGTTGGATTAAGTGGTCTCATTACGCCTTCATTGGAAGAAATGGTTCATATAGCTAAGGAATTTCAAAGATTGAATTTGAAAATTCCAATTTTAATTGGAGGTGCAACTACTTCAAAAATTCATACTGCAGTTAAAATTTCTCCTAATTATAATTTCCCAGTTATCCATGTTAAAGATGCTTCAAGAAGCGTTGGTGTAAGTGCTCAACTTTTGTCTGCTACAGCAAAAGATGCATTGATAAAATCAACTCAAAAAGAATATGAGGAAATCAGAGAAAAATATCAATTTTCCAAATCAAAACGCGATGGATATATTTCATTGGAATTAGCTCGCAAGAACAAGTTGAATATCAAATGGGAAAATCAGGTAATAGTAAAACCAATACAAACAGGAACACAATATCTTTTATCATATTCTTTAGAAGAAATAGCTGCATATATTGATTGGACTTATTTTTTTTATGAATGGCAAATTTCAGGCAAATATCCTGCTATATTTTCGGATCCCGTTAAAGGTGAGGAAGCAAAAAAACTATATAATGATGCATTATTATTACTTGAGAGAATTATAACTGAAAAGATGCTGACAGCGAATGCAGCATTTGGTATATTTCCAGCTAATTCTAATGGAGATGATATTCAATTGTTTGCTGATGATAAGAAAACAGAGAAACTATCAACTGTCCATTTCTTAAGAAATCAGGAGCTGAAAAGTCCTGACGTTTCCAACTTATGTTTATCTGATTTTATAATGCCTATTGACCAAGACCAAACAGATTATATTGGGATTTTTGCTGTAACTGCGGGAATTGGAATTGAAAAACATGTGGCAGATTTTAAAAAAACCGGGGACGAATACAATGCAATAATGATTAAAATTTTAGCTGATCGTCTGGCTGAAGCTTTTACTGAATTATTACATAAAAAAATCAGAACTGAATATTGGGCATTTTCAAAAAATGAATCACTTTCAATAGAAGAAATTCATAAAGAAAAATATTTAGGAATCCGACCTGCTCCAGGCTATCCAGCTTGTCCTGAACATTCTGAAAAACAAACATTATTTAAGATACTGGATGCTGAAAAAAGAATAGGTGTCTTTCTGACTGAAAGTTATGCAATGTATCCTATTGCAACAGTTTGTGGATATATTTTTGCTAATCCTATGTCCCAATATTTTAATGTTGGCAGAATTGATGAAAATCAAGTAGCAGATTATGCAAAACGTAAAAATATTTCATTCGAACAAGCAGAAAGATTATTACAACCTAATTTAAATTATAGTTAATATGAATATTACTGAAATACTTAATAATACAAATAAAACTTTATTTTCCTTTGAATTACTTCCACCCTTAAAAGGCAGTAATATTCAATCTATTTATAATACAATAGATCCATTAATTGAGTATATACCTCAATATATTAATGTTACATATCATCGGGAGGAAGTTATATATAAAAAACATGCAAATGGTCTGCTTGAACCACGAATTGTAAGGAAAAGACCTGGAACTGTTGGTATAGCTGCTGCTGTTATGAATAAATATAAAACACCTGTTGTTCCTCACATGATTTGCGCTGGTTTCAATAAAGAAGAAACTGAAAACGCTTTGATTGATCTTGATTTTCTTGGGATTGAAAATATCTTAGCAATAAGAGGAGATGCAGACAAATCAACAGGTAGATTTCAGCAGGAGCAGGGAGGACATGCTCATTCCATTGATTTACTCAAACAAATTATGGATATGAATCATGGGAAATATATTGATAGTGATATTGAGAATTCAACACCAACAAATTTTGTTTGTGGTGTTGCTGGTTATCCCGAAAAACATTGTGAAGCTCCAAATATGGAACTTGATTTAGACTTTTTAAAAGATAAAATAGACGCAGGGGCTCAATATATTGTTACTCAAATGTTTTTTGATAATGAAAAGTATTATAGTTTTGTAAACAATTGTCGTATGAAGGGTATAAATGTTCCTATTGTACCTGGGATTAAACCAGTTTCTATAAAATCACACTTGAGCATTTTACCTCAGACTTTTCATATTGATTTGCCAAAAGAACTTACAAAGGAAGTGATTAAATGTAAAACAGATGCTGAAGTAAGAGCTCTTGGTGTTGAATGGAGTATTCAACAATGTAAAGATCTTATAGCTCATAATGTGCCAATTATTCATTTTTATACAATGGGGAAATCTGATAATATTGTTAAAATAGCAAAAGAAATTTATTAAGTATGTTTTACAATTTAATTTAGATATTTGCAATTTCTTTTAATTTATTAACCTATGAAAGCAATGATATTTTCAGCGGGTCTAGGATCGCGTTTGAGACCTCTTACAAATAATAAACCCAAGGCCTTGGTCGAATTAAATGGAGAACCATTAATTTTAGGTGTTATTAAAAAACTTAAAGAAGCAGGCGTTACTGAAATAGTAGTTAATTTGCATCACTTTGCCAACGAATTAAGGACTTATTTGACTGAAAATGAGTTTGGAATTCAAATTTATTTTTCTGACGAAAGCAATTTTTTACAGGAGACAGGTGGCGGTTTAAAGAAAGCTGCTTCCTATTTCCAGGATGCACAAGCTTTTTTTGCTTATAATGTTGATATTTTGTCTAATATTGATTTAAATAAATTATATCAGCAGCATTGCGAAAATAAATCTATAGCAACATTAGCAGTGAGGAATCGAAAAAGCTCCCGTTATTTGTTGTTTGATAAAGATAATAATTTATCTGGTTGGGAAAATATAGTTAGCAATGAAGTTCGCCTAACTAAGGGTAAAAGAGAAGATTTACTGCCATTTGCATTTAGTGGGATACAAGTTATTGATCCGGAAATTTTTAAGCTGATTGCTGAAGTAGGGAGGTTTTCTATTATTGATGTTTATCTCCGTATTGCAAATTCTGAAATACTAAAAGCTTATGTTCATGATAAAGATTATTGGTTCGATTTGGGGACATTAAAACAATTGGAAGAAGCAAGCGAATTTTTAAAAGATATTAATATAGGTTTAAAATAATTACCTTTATTTATAAAGCGTATTAATCTCACCTTATTACTTAATTAAAAAATTATGGATTATGCTTTTATGTAATTTAGGAAAATATACATTATATCCTTTTTATGTATAAGTTAAAATATTATCGCTTACTAATTATATTTCAATACATAATAACTCAAGAATAAACATTTAATGAAAACATTTTTACAAAAAACAGCAGACTACATTTTCGATAACTATCAAAATAATCTTGAGGATGTGTGTATTATCTTACCCAACCGTAGGGCAAGTTTATATGTGAAGAAATTCATTTCTGAAAGATCTCAAAAAAATATATTTTCACCACAAATATTTGCTGTAGAAGATTTTATTGCTGCAATATCAGATAAGGTAATTATAGATAATATTTCTCTAATATTTGAATTATATAACATACATTTAGATCTGGAAAAAAATGAAGCCCGGAGTTTTGAAGAGTTTATGAGTATGGGGGAGATGATGTTGCACGATTTTAACGAAATAGATTTATACCTTGTTAATGCGGAAAGTTTATTTAGCTTCCTTAGTGAGACTAAAGCAATTAGTCTATGGAATCTTGATGGAAAAGAACTAACTCCTTTTCAAAAAAAATACCTGAAGTTTTATAATTCACTTTATACTTATTATAATTTGCTGAACGAACGATTGTTGTCTAGAAATCAATCCTATCAAGGTAATTTATACCGTTTTGTTGCTGATAATATTGCTGATCGGATACTGCACATAAAATGGAAGCATTTAATATTTGCTGGTTTTAATGCATTGACAACTTCTGAAGAAACAATCATTAAATTTCTTACGAAAGAAGGGATTGCAAAGACATTGTGGGATGCAGATGATTATTACTTAAATAATTCACAACAGGAAGCTGGTAAGTTTATGAGAAGGTATTCTGAATCCTGGCTAAATTCAAATTTTGAATGGATTTCAAATAATTTAAAAACTGAACAAAAAAAAATAAATATTATTGGTGTTCCTATGAAAATAGGTCAGGTGAAATATGCAGGTAATTTATTAACAGATATTTATAATAAAAGAGGCAACATTGAAAATACAGCATTGGTTTTAAACGATGAAAATTTGTTGATTCCTATGCTACATTCTGTTCCTGAAGAAATCAAAGCATTTAATGTTACTATGGGCTTAGCATTCAAGCATGCAGTCTTGTTTAATCTGGTAGATTCAATTTTGTTGATGCATGAAAATAGAGTAAGGCTTGCCAATCCCGAAAAAGGACAGAACGGATTTTATTTTAAGGATATCAGCAAGGTATTGAGTCATCCTTATCTTGTAAATGAATTTAAATTCGAAGGAATAGTTAAAAGTATTGGCATTTCTAATCGAATTTTTTATGATTCTGCTGAAATGATAAAAAAAATTCAAAGTGTTATACCAGCTGATGACTTTGTAATTAGTTATTTGTTTCTGATATGGGAAACGCCGAAAGATGCTATAAATCATTTAAAAGCATTGGTTGATCGATTACATTTGAGGTTTAAATCTGATGATAAACATTTTTTGGAAGATGAATATTTGTATCATTTTGCTCAACTCTTATTTCAGTTGGATAGTTTACCGGAAATGCATCAGTCTTTTATTACTGTCAGAACTTTTCGAAAGATTTTTTCCCGCTTAGCTGCACTTACCAGCATTCCTTTTTATGGAGAACCATTGGAAGGATTGCAAATTATGGGAATGTTGGAAACACGAACACTTGATTTTGATAATGTTGTCATGCTTTCAGTTAACGAAGGCATTCTGCCTGCCTCCCGAAGTTTTAATTCTTTTATTCCTCTGGATATAAAACATCAGTTTGGTTTACCTGATTATGCTGATAAAGATGCTATTTTCGCTTATCATTTTTATCGACTTTTGCAAAGAGCTGAAAATGTCTATATATTATATAATACAGAAGCAGATGAATTTTCAGGAGGAGATATGAGTCGGTTTATTTATCAAATTATCAATGAATTACCAAAGTACAATCCAAATATTATTATAAACGAACAATTATTAAATATTTCAGCTTCTGACAGTTTGCAAAATAAACCTGTAATCATTATTAAAAATGATGTAATTCAGAAGCAACTTAATGAAATGGCAAAAAAAGGTTTTTCAGCAAGTGGATTAAATACTTACATTAATTGTTCTTTGCAATTTTATTTTAGAAATGTTGCGGGTATTGATGAATTGGAAGAGACAGAAGAAACTATTGAAGCGAATACACTAGGTTCTGTTGTTCATGATGTGCTGGCAGAATTGTATCAGCCTTTTATAGCTAAAATTATAAGTGCCGATGATGTGAAGTTAATGATACCTAAAGTTGATGTATTAACAGATAAATATTTTAAAGAATGGTATAAAGACGGAGATATAAGTTTTGGGATCAATTTATTAACTGTAAAGATGGCAAAAGTCTTTATTGTGAATTTATTAAAAACTGAAGCAATACAAATAAACAAAATGGCAAATGAGAATACTTTTCTTACAATCAATATGTTAGAACAAAAACTGGAATGTATTTTAGACTGTTTTATTAATGAAGATGTTCCATTTTTAAAACTAAAAGGATATGTGGATAGAGTAGATAGTACTCCTGATTTTATACGAATTATTGATTATAAAACAGGAAATACATTTCAAAATGAGTTGAACCTGATTTCACCTGAATTATTGCTGACAGATTCAAAATTTGCAAAAAGCATGCAATTATTGATATATGCTTTATTATATAAAAAGGAACATCCTGAAAATGAGAAATCAATTCAGGCAGGAATTGTTTCACTTAGAAATCAAGCTAAAGGATTTATGAATATAAAATATGGAGCAAATGATTTTTTATCGGATCAACATCTGAAAGAATTTGAAGAAATTCTCAGCTCATTAATTCATGAAATTTTCGATTTTGAATTACCTTTTCAACAAACTGAAAATGAAGATAACTGTTTATATTGTTCATTTAAAGAAATCTGTGGAAGGTAGATATTTTATTAAGGTTTTAATATATAAAAACTTATTCATCGTACATTTATTTTATTTCATTATTCATTATTAGTAACTTAACAATTCTTAACAAAAATATAGACCGTCTTTGACGAAAAAAATAGGCATAATTGCATATTATCACTAATTTTGGCTTTTTAAATATAGAAAAATGATAAAAGGAAAACTCAAATTGGTTGCAATAATACTTATGTTTGTATTACAGGGAATTTCTGTAGTAAAAGCTCAAAATTACGACCCTAAAAATACAGAACAAAAAATTAATTATGCATTACAGCTTTTTAGACTTGCTTATGTAGATAAAGTAGATGCCGCCAGGTTAACACAAGATGCCATTGTTCAAATGCTAAAAGAACTTGACCCTCATTCTGTATATATTTCCAAAGAGGAGCTTGATAAAATGAATGAGCCATTGGTTGGAAATTTTGATGGTGTTGGCATTCAATTTCAAATATTAAAAGATACCATTATTGTCGTAGAAGTAATTTCAGGTGGCCCCTCAGAAAAAGTTGGTATTATTGCCGGTGATAAAATTGTAGCAATTGATGGTAAACCTGCAACAGGTGATTCTATCAATAATAATTTTGTTCTAAGCAAATTAAGAGGTAAAAAAGGAACTATTGTTACAGTTTCAATGTTTAGAAAGAATAAAAACAAAATACTTGACTTTACCATTACCCGGGATAAAATTCCTCTCACAAGTATTGATGCAATTTTAATGGCTACACCTGAAGTCGGTTATATTCGTTTAGATAGATTTTCACGTACATCAATGGATGAATTTCATAAAGCTTTATCTGATTTAAAATCACAAGGAATGAAAGATCTTATCTTGGATTTACGTGGAAATGGTGGCGGATTTATGGATATTGCCATTGAATTGGCTGATGAATTTTTAACTTCTGATAAACTTATTGTATATACTGAAGGTATTTCAAGTCCAAAACAAACTTTTAACTCAACAGCCAGAGGTGGTTTTGAAAAAGGAAAACTTGTGTTACTGATTGATGAAGGATCTGCTTCTGCAAGTGAAATTGTTTCAGGAGCAATTCAGGATTGGGATAGGGGACTGGTAGTTGGCCGTCGTTCTTTTGGAAAAGGATTGGTGCAAAGACCTTTCGATTTACCTGATGGATCTGTAATAAGGCTTACAACTGCCCGTTACCATACACCGACCGGACGATGTATTCAAAAATCATATAGCGATGGACTGGATGATTATTATGGAGACTTTGCAAAACGTTATAATAATGGCGAATTAAGTAATGCCGATAAAATTCATTTCCCTGATTCATTAAAGTATTATACAAACAATAAACGTGTTGTTTACGGAGGTGGTGGAATAATGCCGGATATTTTCATTCCGATGGATACCTCAAAAATCAGCGATTATTATGTGGATTTGCGTCGTAAAAATGTTTTTAACGATTTTGTAATGGATTATATTGATAAAAACAGAGAGACTTTAAAACTGAAATATCCTGAATTTAAAAAATTTCAATCAGAATTTATTCTGGATGATGCTTTTATGAATGATTTTGCTAAAGCTGCTACAAAAGCTGGCGTTAAGAAAAATAGCGTAAATCCGGAAAAATTAAATACTATGATCGGTCAATATATTCAAAAGATAAAATCTGATACTGTTTTATTTGGAAAGCTTAACAATTACAACGAATTAGCAGCTTATCTTGCAAAAGACAATCAAACTTTAAACAATGAAATTCAAAAATATGCTGCAAATGAAGATGCCTCTTCTATAAAAGCAGTTGAGAATTCTGACAGATACATACGTTTTCAGATTAAGGCTTTATTAGCACGTAATTTATATGATGCTAATTCTTATTATATGGTTATCAAAGATATTGATGATGCTTATTTAAAAGCAGTTGAAATTATAAAAAATGATAAGATGTTTGATAAATTAAAAGGCAAATAATCAAAAATATTATACAGAAAAAAGAGCTTGCTGAAATGCAGGCTCTTTTTTTATTCTTACCAAATGTTTACAGAATTGATTAATAAAAAAGTTCAAAATTAATAGTAAAATAACTTTTAGAAAGATATTGTAACTCCATAAAAAACAGTGAACTGGACAATTATATATAACATTAAAGTGTTATATCCAGCAATCAGGATCTTTATTATCTAAGTCACCACTTATTGCATAAGTTAGACAACGAAGTCCGCCATTACACATTTTTTTGTAATAGCAAAGTTCACAATCTTTTATTACTGAATTTAAACAATGAATTTTTTCTTTAATCGGATGATTATAAATTTCAGATAATTCCTGGTTTAGAATATTACCCATTTTGAAAGGAAGCCTGCGACAAGGCATTACATCACCATTTGCCATAATAGCAAGTAATTGATCTGCTGCTGAGCATTTATATGGTTGGCCTCCTGAAACAAGAAATTGTAATGCTCTGTTTGAGGTTATTTTAGTCTTTGAAAGAAAATGATACTTTGTTTTACTTTGTTCATGTAAAACTATTTCCATAAATTCTTTAAACTGATTAGTTTGTAAAATTAAAGGATCTTTTATATTTTCAGGAATGTAGCGGTCAGTCCAGACTTTAAATGTTTTATATTTTCTGGCTATACTTACTACTTCAGGGAATGTTTTATAATTAGTTGAATTAACAGTAAAAGAAATCATACATGGGATTTTTAATTTATGATAAGTTTTTAAAGCAAGAACTATAGCTTCGAAACTACCATTACCTCTGATACTATCATTTAGAGATCTGTTGCCATCTAAACTGATCTGTATGAATTTGGGCTGCAATTCTTTTAAGCTTTTCAATTCTGTTTCATTTAACAGAAATCCGTTTGAAAGTATTCCAAAGCTAAAAATTTTTCGATTATTTACTTCTGTTAATAGTTCGATTATTTCTTTTTTTAGAAAAGGTTCTCCTCCGGTAAAATTAATATGAGCCTTTTTAACCGAACTACTAATTTCTTTCCTGTTTTCTATAAATAGCTGGATTTTATCTAAAATAAGAATTAAATCATTTAATGAAAATCCTTCATTTTGATAAGCATCCTGATAGCAATGTTTACATCTTAAATTGCAGTTTTCATTAATATGCCATTGTATCGTCATTTTTTTTAAATTTAATTACCACCACAACCGCCACAGCCACCACCGCAGCCGGTACTACAACCACCTCCGGCACAACCTCCTGCATTGCTACAGTTCTCACTATTAAATCCACCACCACCACAACCATAATCTAAAGTTGAAGCAATTTCATTCGGGTTTTTGAAATTTGAAAAAATATTTCCGTTTAAAGCACTTACTCCAAAAACTGCAACAAAGTAAGATAGATTCATATCATTACTTGTATTTTCAGGATTTCTTTCAGCTTTTAACCATTCAAAACGTTGAGCTGAATTTTTCAGGAATTTTCGTCCTAATGCAGTTGTATATATATGAAATGGATTTATTAAATAAAATAATAGGTAAATAGCGCTGATAATACATATTATTAAAAAGATAACTGCTTTTTCGTGTATGATTCCCAGGTATAATTTGTATAATCCAATTGAAAGAATTAGAATCATAGCTATTGATAATATTATCCAGGCTCTTTTAATTGTTTTCTGATCAGCAGCAAGTTTAAGTTTCTGAAGGTTTAATAAATTGTTTTGTAATATATTACCCATCGAAATCATTGCACTTTCATTGAAGAAATGACGGTATAATTTTGGTTTTTTTAAATAATTGAAGATAGCAGTTTCCAATGGATTTTGTATGTTATACTCATCTGATCGTTTTTTAATAAAGGTTGATTTCCCCTGTTTCGAAATATCTATCATTTTTTTTTGCCATAGGTCAAAAATACAGCAAATAATTGCTCCTTTTATTCCTTTATTCAATAAAGCTGTATCAATTGCTGAAATGCTTGTAGTTTCAGGGATTTCCAAGTTGAATGTAGCATCTCTGTCTTTTAAATATTTTGCAAGTATTATAATAACAGCAGCATACAAAATATATAGCAATAAAAAGATAGGGCCTGGTATTTGCTGAATAAAATCTGTCATTTTTTAATACTTGGTATTATTACTTAATCTTTTAGTATTGTAGAAAAGATATACAAAATTACTTATTTTATTCAATCAGATATTTCTAAAAAAACTAATCCTTATTTTTAAAATGATATTTAATACCCAGATTGATAATATGAGAATTGAATTTAACACGATCCCTGCTAATAGTTGATGTTGCAAATAATGCAGGTTGATCAATAAGATAAGTAAAACTATAAAAGAACTGATACTCGGCAAAAATACTTATATTTTTGAATCCGTAAGCCAAACCTTCTCCGATTGTAAAACCAAAAATAGGTTTGTTGATATCTTCTTTAAAGTAAATAATATTGTCATTATTTAATTCAGGGATATAATAATCCATTCTAGGGCCTGTAAAAATATAAGGAGTAAATGCTTTTAACTTTGTTTTAAATCTGAGAATCGGACTAATTGTAATAAAATCAAAACGGAAATTAATGTCATAATTTGTTTCTTGTGTATTAAGAGAGTATTTGTTTCGGACATTTTTACTTCGACTCTGGTAATATCCTAAATCTAACGATAATTCCCAAAATTCTTTGGATACAATATCTGCAGTAATTGCTCCATAAACGCCTGGTAATACTTCGAAATTTCTATCATAGAAGGCAGTATGAAGCCAATCCTGATTTGAAAGTGAAACACCAGTTTTAATTCCAATGCTTTTTACAATTTGTGAATATGCTAAACTACAGTTTATCAATAGGAAGAACAATACTAATTTTGCTTTCATATTTCTTATTTTTTTGTAAAATGATATTTTACACCCAAACTTATAACATGGGTATTGATTTTTATTGTCTCAGTTTCATTGTTAAATGGATAACTGACGATTTGTTCAATAAAATTATTAAAACAATACATAAATTGGTATTCTGCAAAAATGCTTATATTTTCCTTCCTGTATTCAACTCCTTCACCTACAGTAAATCCCCAGATTGGTTTAATAACATCTGATTCATTATTAACTTTATCACCCAATGCAGAATAATAATAATCCATTCTCGGAGCAAGTAATATATATGGTGTAAATGAATTGACTGGAATTTTGAATTTTATTACAGGACTAATTGAAATAAATCCATACTTAAATTTATCTTCTGTCATGTGTAACTCAGGTGGGTTATAATTAATAAATGGATTTAGTTTTGTTTTAACTCCGCTTTGATAGCATCCAAAATCTGATGAAAGTTCCCAATATTGTTTATCTATAAAATCAAGTGTAATTGCCTCATACATTGCTGCTGAAGTTTCAAACATAAAAAAAGTAGAAATTTGAGTTTTCTCCCAATATTGATTTGAAAATGTAATTCCACTTTTAATGCCAATATTTTTAACAATCTGTGCATAAGATATTCCGGAACATATCATTATAAAAAATAATAATAATTTTATTTTCATTTTCATAATCTATTCATTTTTTGTTTTATTACAAAATTCTTTAAAGTATACATCAATATCCGATTTATCAGGATACTTGCATAATTTGGCTTGTTTTAAATCAAGGCACATTCCTATTGTATCCTGAAAAAAGTATCTGCACAATGCTCTGTTGAATAAAGCATAATTATAGCAACTATCTTTTTTAATAAGAAAATTCCATTGAAACAGAGATTGTTGCATTGCTATTGTATCATTTAATAATGAATAACTCAATGCCAGATGATATCTTAAATCTAAATTTAACGAGTCTGTTTTTAAGTTGTTTAAACAATAATTAACTGCTTCTTTACAGTCTTCAATGGTTTCAACTTTGCAAAAGTTTCTGTCTGCTTTTTTAGATTTTAACACTTTTTGTGGTTTTTGAGCAATCAGAATTGAAGTTGCCAACATCAGCGTACAAAAGCTAAAAAATATGATTTTTGTAAATTTTAAATTCTGATGTTTTTGTATCATAGCTAGTCTTTTAAACTGTAAACTATTTTCTGGAAATCAGCCTTGAATTTTGTTTTATTTTCTGCTGCTGACCATGAAAGTACTTTGTAGTATGCATATTTTGTTTCTACAATTCCAACCAGATAATAAATCTCTATTTTAGCATCTTTGTCGTAATAACTTGCATCACATTCAATAATATTAATTTCTCCTTTTTTTTGTGTTTCAGGTTTTGATATTTTCCTGTTTTCTTCGTCTTTTAAAAAGTCTTTAATAAAATCTTCATAAAATTCATTTATTGATGTATAATTGAGTTCTGCCATACTTAGTTCTTCTTTACTATCTTCAATAATAAAACCGTAAACATCTTTTACAGCATTTTTATATTGAAATACCGATGCATTGTTAAGTCCAATTGTTTTACTCATATAATCAGGTAAACTCACATTAAAAACATGTCCGATTCTATATTCTCTTACTGATGTTTGTGAGTAAATTGCTGTTAGAAATAGAAAGAAGCTGATAGTAAAAATTGTAATGTTCTTTTTCATTTTTATTAGTTTTAAGTTTATTGCGTTTGTTCTAATTTTATATATTAATGTTATTTTATCTTGTTTTCAAGAAAGTCCAGATCATTATTCATTAATGCTATGAGACAAACCTTAACATCTTCATCAGTTTGATCTCTGATTTCTGTCAGATAATCAGGATTCATGTGCTTATATAAACCAAATAAATAGTTTCTCATTTTAGGTCTCTTAAAAAAAATATAGTATTCTGTTTCATCTATTGCTGAAATACAAATTCCATTGCGATTGTCTTTATTTTCTATTTCAAGGCTAGGGGAGTAGTGAATTGCAGATGAAGGATTTTCTTTGATTTTAGCTATATACTTATCCCAGTCTGTATGTTCAAACAATTCTAAAATCTTATCTTTTTCAATCTCACCTAATTCAATTACATCTTTTTGGAATGGATCACAGAAGGAAGCTCTGAAGTTCATAATTTTATTTTTTAATTTTTATTGGACTTATTATTTCCGATTCCTCAATTATTAATTTATCTTTATAATAGAAGAACATAATGAGTCCTGAAATTATTAAAAGTATGCCTAAATACATGGGGGCTTTGCTGTTATTCATTTCCAGTGCTTTTCTATAATTCAGATAAACGGATTTATAACTTGAAATGCCATAAATTTTGATATTACTCCCTGAATTAAAATCACCTTGCTCTTTTCTTGAAATGTTTATAAATACTGCATCTCCAAAATTTACAAAAGTCTCAAAACTGCTTTTATCGAAATAACCGATCAAATCATCGTAAATAATGAAATTATTGTTATAATTCTGAATTTGAATTATATAATTATAAATATCAGGGCCTCTGTATCTTTTATGAACTTCCAGTTTGCGATTGATTAAATTAGCTTTGATTTCAATCAGGCCCGTATCTGAATAAGCCCCATTGTTACTGAAATACATAATTAAACAAGCAATTCCAATTATCAGAATAAATGCTGCTCTTGATAATTCTTTAGTTTGATGAATGTTTTTCAGGTACTTAATCCACATTAAATTTCTGTTATTAGAAATAACTGTTGTAAATCAGATGATTTAAAGTTAAGCAAATTTACTTTTTTAACTTCAATTACATTGTTTCTGTTAACAAAAATACAACTTATTTCTTACCTCCATCTAATTACGATGTCAATATTTGAAAAACTTATGAACATTTAGAATAAAGTTTAAATATATTACTCATTTGATTTTACGGTTTCTAATTGATCGCTTTCAAATATTGATGATGGGGAAATTACAATTTCATTTAAGGGAATGTTGTTTCCATATCTTTCTCTCATTTTGGCTTTAACGGCATCATTACTGAGATCAAAGTTTCTTAATTGCTGAAGTTTACCAATTTCGATTCCTGTAGCTCTTTGATAAACTTTCCATATTAACTCTGAACAATAGATTTTTTCATCAGACCATTCAAAACATAGGTCATAGTTTTTACCTGAAAACTGTTCGCAATTCTTTTTTAACTTTTCTAAAGTTTCAGAAGTTAAAATCTGATTTGCATTTTTAAGTCTTTTGATAACATAATGGCCGTTTTCTCCTTTGGCTATCCATTTTTTTAATAGTGTGCGTTTTACCGGTTGAACAGCTTCATAAACATAAACTTCATTATTCTCTTTGAAAATCAATCCGCAATGTGAATATTTTGATTTAGTTGCCAACTGAATGGCTTTACTTTGCCTTGACAGAGAAGTCTGAAAAATTAAATCAGCATCTTTGATAATATCATTTTCAGTAAGCTGTTTTACTTCTTTCCGGGCATTATTAATTTTAAGTTGAGGGTCGTAAAATTTCCTTTTGTAATAATAACTGCTTAATAAAACGATTCCCAATAATCCAAATATGATGATAGTCTTTTTCATTCTTAAGTGTATTATTACTGTATTGTATTTGAATTAGTTATCTTGTCATATTCTTTATTCTTATTGAAAAATCTAAAAGAAAAATACATCATATTCAGCAATAATCCCATCAATATTGTCATTCCCCAGGTTCGGGGATGATCTGTCGGATTGATAAGTCTGTCGGATATATCGTTCATTAATCCAAAAGGATTGCTGATAATATCCCAGCTGTTCCACCTGAGAAATCTGCCCAGATAAATTCCAAAACTTCCCATGAAAAGAAATATAATAGATATTATTGCTATTGTCTTTTTGTTTATATAAGCTGACAATAATTTCTCAATATCTCTCAAACTTAAAAATCCATATAGTAATCCTGTCCATGCATAAGTTAGAATTAATATTAAATCGAACCAAACTGGAGCAGAACCTCTGTATCTTAAATGAAATAAATCTGTAAGTATATAAGGTGAATTAGGAAAGAATAATAACCATGAGAAGATAAGTAAAGCCAGTGAGAATTTTTTATGTATCCCTTTTATTATCATTACTGAACTTATCAACCAGGGAATAAATGCCAGAAACAGATTCCAGTTCAGAAACAAATAAACCAATGTATTACTTACAATACACCTTGTTACGGACAGACAAACACTAAATGCCGACATTACGACTAACAACATTGTGATTTCTAATCGATTTAAAGCAATAAGTTTTTTTAGCATGAAATTTAAAATTTAAAAGACATTGAAATACTTAACGTTTGTTTCAATAGTTTATTTTCGCACTAAAGTTTAAAGAGTCTCAAATTCTTCTTTTTATTTTATATATCAAAGCTGTATGGTCCAAGCACGCTTAAAGATATTCTGCTCGTAGTATTTTACAAGCTAATTGTCTCTAAATAGCTAATCAAAAATAATTATTATTTCAACATAATGTTGTTTCCAAATTGAAATAGCCAGAAGATGATTGAAGTCAACTGCTGGCTATTTATTGTAAAATATTGCTAATTTGATTAATTATTAGTGTCTTACATTAGGATTTTTAATTCAACAACAGTTTTTTAGTATATACATTTTTAGTTGTTTGCACTTTTATAATATAATAAGCAGCTGAGTAATCCTTCATGCTAATTATTGTATCATTATTTGTTTTTTCAATAGTTTTAAGTAATTGTCCCAATGTATTATAAATGCTTATTTGTTGAACTATTTCGTTAGAATTTATATAAATGTTGTTATTGTATATATAGATGCTGGTATTCTGAGTATTAGGATTTGTAATGCTCATAGGAGAAGCTGCAAATAACAATTGAAAACGATTTGTATTATCACTGGATGAAGCTGTAAATGTATAAGATGCGTTTTGATTCAAATCAGTGATGGTGTTGGTAGTCAGATCTTTTAAGTAGCTATAGCATGGCGTGGTAAAATTATTTACATCACTGGCAGTAATTGTATAACTTCCATTTACACCTGCTTTAAAACCAACAGGAATTAACGGATGATCTGCTATAGTAGTAAGCATGCTGATACTCCATTTTTTACCTGATTTTGTTGAGTAAATTCCTGGTGCAGTTGCATCCATACTGAACATTTTTTCAGCACCACCCAAATCGTTTGTATTACCAAACTTAATAATAAGTTCATCGCTATAGGTATTGGTGGTTCCATTTACTGAAAGCCGAATCATGTCAGGAATTGTAGTTGTAGATTTAAGGAATGCCAGATCAGCATGTTCTCTGATTGAATTATTCATGCTTAAATTGCCGGAAATTGATGCTTTTACCCAAAATCCCTGTGCAGAAGGAATAAGTCTGCTAACACCATTGGTGCCTAATGCTGCGTTGGAAATATAAGCTCCGTAGTTGGCTGTGGCAGCATTCCAAACCCAGATTGCTTTTTCATCGCTACCTGCATCAGCCAGTATATTTCTAGACCAGCCAGATATTGCATTCCAGTTAATAGCCGAAGAGTAGGGGTTAGCTATAAAATTCCATCCACTGTATAAACCGGCTGTAACAGTAAGTGGAATGTTTATAGTTCCGGTATTCAGATTACCACCTGAAAATGTTTTAGTAACAATTGTAGGATATGAAATCGCATAGCCTCTACCCGGAACAAAATTACTTCCTCCATTGACAGTTGTAAATGCAGCAGTATTATCAAATTCAATCCAATTTGCTGTTGCTTCATTCCAAACATAAAAGCCATCAGTTTCGTTAAATACAGGACTAATTGGTTGAGATGCCAGCGGTGAAGCCAGCATGTGAAATTCATCAGTATTAGTATGGGGAATATAGCGTTCTACAATATTTGTTGTTGTTTGTAAACTGCCATTGTCAATTAAAGAAGCGCTTCCACTTCCATCAGACATTAAAGTTAGTGTCGAATTTATTTTTAAATCTTTAGCAGCATTTATTGTTAATTTAGCAAGAGGGGCAATCGTTAAGTTGTTGCACTGTAAATTGTTTGAATTTACAATTGCTAATTTTGTTGCAGCTATGCTTGCATTTGTGATTGGACCAGGAATTCCATGATCCCAGTTTGCTGCATTTTCCCATACATTTGAGACCGCTGCTGTAAAAACCGATGTTATAGGTGAAGGAATTACTGTAATTGCAAGCAATGCAGAATCTCCGTATCCACATGCATTCAAACCTTTAACTTTTATATTACCTGAATTTGCCGAAATTCCAAAATTTATAGAAATTGAATTTGTTAAGCTGCTACCACTTAATCCTGTTGGAAGTGTCCATTCATAAGAAGTTGAGTTATTTATTGCAGGGACAGTATAAATTACATTATTTTGTCCCTGAAATACAGTTGTTAATCCTGTAATACCAGCTGAGGCTGAAGGTAAAGTGCATATACCTGCACCAGTTAGTGCAACATTTTGTGAAATAGCACCTGTACTTGAATTTGTTATATTGAAATTATACGACTGAATTTCTGTTGGCGAAAATTTTACATAAATCAATGTTGCATTTACATTACCTGAAGTTTGAGTTAAAGTAAGTAAATTCGAATAAATACCAGATGATGAATATGAAACCTGATAACCGGATTGAGCTGTAATACTGATATCTGAAGTTAAATTTACACCAGAAACACTATAAGTCTTGGGAGTTGATGAAGATCCTGTATGTATGTTGCCAAAAGATAAACTTGTTGGTGTCACAGTTATTGTGGGCAAAGCTGCTTGAGAAAGTGTAATAATAACAGGAGATAAGCCTGCGACAGTAACTGTAATATTTGCAGTACGAGTACTTATGGTAGTATTTGTGCTGTAAGTTGCAGTTATTGTCCCGTTTCCAGTCCCTGAAGGAGTGACTGTACACCATGATTGGTTGCTTGTGGCTGTCCAGGCACAATTTGTAGTAACAGTAAAATTACAATTACCCGATGGAGATTGAGGAATGTTTTGTGTAGATGGTGTAAGACTAAGTGAACAAGGAGTAACGTAAGTAAAAATAAATGGTGATGGCATCGTCCCAACCTCTCCGGCGTTTACAAAAGCTATTGTTTCATTTACATTAACAATTTGATTGGAGGCAGCAAGATAAACTTTAAAACTAACAGTTTCTCCTGATTGTAGATTTGAACCAATAGTAAGGAAAAGTATACCACCTATGGAGGAAAATGGACTTGCTACACCTCTGCATTCTGTTCCAACAAATGCTCCCAATATATCGTTTTCGTTCAATGAATAAATACCGGGTGTCAGCTGAATTTTTCCGATAATATTCATATTAAACTGAAGATTAGAAGTGGGATTCCATAACGGCGGAGTTGCAACTCCGGTCTGTGTTACAGTTACAATTACTGGAGTTAACCCAGCTACTGTAACAGTAATATTTGCTGAACGTGAACTCGAAGATGTATTTGCACTATAACTTGCGGTTATTGTTCCATTTCCACTTCCAGAAGGAGTTACCGTACACCATGTTTGATTACTAATTGCAGTCCATGGACAATTAGTTGTAACTGAAAAATTTGTAGAGGCAGCAGGGGAACTTAAAGCATTTTGATTTGAAGGTGTAACTGCCAATGTACATGGAGCAGCATATGTAAAAATAAATGGATTTGCCATACTTCCAAATTCTCCTGCATTCTGAAATAAAATTGTTTCATTTATATTTACTATTTCATTAGTAGATGCAAGGTAGGCTTTAAAACTTACAGTTTCTCCAGACTGAACATTAGATCCAATTGTTAGAAACAGCATTCCACCTAAAGATGCATAAGGACTTGCTACACCTCTGCATTCTGAACCTACAAATGCTCCTATTAAATCATTTACATTCGTTGAATAAACTCCGGAAGAAATTTGAAGTTTCCCGATTATATTCATATTGTACTGAAGATTAGGAGTTGGTATCCATGATGGCTGACCTGAAGTTCCTGCCTGAGTAAGCGTAATTATTTGAGGTGATTGACCGGAAACAGTAACTGTAATGTTTGCAATGCGTGGACCAGCATTTGTATTAGCTGTATAATTGGCTGTAATTGTTCCATTTCCATTTCCATTTCCAGATGGTGTAATTGTGCACCATGTTTGATTACTCGTTGCTGTCCAGGCACAATTTGTTGTAACTGAATAGCTTGTTGATCCAGCTGGAGAATTAGCAACGTTTTGGTTTGAAGGTGTTATAGATAAAGAACATATACCAGTTCCGCTAACACTAATGTTTTGTGTAACAGCAGAAGTACTAACATTCGATATTTGGCCATTATATGATTGAATTGCTAAAGGTGAAAATTTAACATAAATCAATGTTGCATTTACATTACCTGAAGTTTGGGTTAATGACAATGAATTAGAATAAGTTCCACCTGAAGTTTTTGAAATTTGAAAAGCTGCAGGAGCTGTAATGGTTATGTCTGAAATTAAATTAGTTCCGGAAACAGTATAAGATTGAGGGCTTGAACTTCCACCAGTTTGAATATTACCAAAATCTAAACTTAAAGGTGTTATGACAATAGTTGGTAATGCTGATTGTGTTAATGTCACTATTTGCGGTGAAAATCCTGATACAGTAACAGTAATATTTGCAGAACGCGGACTGTTGGTAGAATTTATACTGTAGTTAGCAGTTATTGTACTATTTCCACTTCCTGAAGGTGTAATTGTACACCATGTTTGATTACTCACTGCAGTCCAGCTGCAATTTGTAGTAACAGTAAAATTTACTGATCCGGCAGGAGTGGATGCTGCATTTTGATTTGCAGGTGTTACTGAAAGATTACAAGCAGCAACAAATGAGAAATTAAATGGAGCCGTCATAGTTCCTATTTCACCGGCATTCTGGAATGCAATTGTTTCAGTTACATTTACTATTTCATCAGTTGATGCCAGATAAATTTTAAATGACACATTTTCTCCTGACTGAACATTAGAACCAATTGTAAGAAATAGCATGCCACCTAAAGATGAGTATGGATTTGCAATACCTCTGCATTCTGTTCCAACAAAAGCAGCGATTATATCATTATCATTTAGAGAATAAACACCTGTTGAAAGTTGGATTTTCCCAATAATATTCATATTGTATTGGAGGTTTGAAACTGTTGTCCAGCTTGGTGGACCTGAATTAGTTATTTGATTTTCAGTGAAAGCTATCTCTGTTGCTTTTTTATCAATTCCTTGAATATTGAATGTGTTTTGTGAAATTGATATGTTTTGAGTATTTATGTAAGAAATTTCTTCTTTATTTGAGTTTAATTTGTCTTGATTAATAAATTCAGAATTTAATGCATGTAATGTAAAAAACTGCATTAATATTAATGACAAAAATATATTTTTCATGTGTTCTTATTTTAATTTATTTTTTGCTCATTTATCTTGTCCTTATTATTTGGGAATTATACTATAATATCATTCCCTCTAGGTGTTAATAGTATTCTAAGGCTTTTTATAAAGATTATTAAGTACTCCTATTGTATTTAATGAAATAATATAATAGATAGGGGTAAATTGCACCCCTATCTGAATAAAATCTATTTAATAATAATTTTTTTCGAAAATGTTGATCTGTTTTGTTTATTCGAGTAAGACAATAATAGACTATAAATGCCAGGATTCAGTTTTTCTCCATTTATTTTTAATACATAAGATCCAGTTTCGAGTTCTTCGTTGATAACAACTTGAATTTCACTTCCTAATCCATTGATAATTTTCCCTTCGACATTTCCTGGTTTATCTAATTTGAATTCAAGTGAAGCTGTTTTATCAAATGGATTTGGATAGACTTCTCCAAAACTGATTTCAGGTATATTTTGCTTTACAGGATTCACTTTAAGTCCTGACAGATTAAATTGATAGGGATTATCCATTGTGCCTGTTTCCATTTCAGAAGAAAATACAATGCTATTGTTAATATTGAAAACCTGGTTTTCATTAGAAAGGTAAATTTTAAAGTTTACAATTTCTCCAGATTCAACATCTGAACCAACTGATAAAAATAATTTTCCATCTAGTCCATAAATAGGATTTGCAATACCCCTGCATTCTGCACCTACATAAGCAAAAACTGTATCATTTTCATTAAGAGAAATACTTCCATCAGGCAATATTATATTTGCAATAAGTTGCATATTGTATCTGGCATTTTTCTTGCAATTACTTATATTTGAAAGTGTATTTACCGATGGTTCAGTTACTATTATACTCGAAGATTTTAATGAACCGCTTGGATAAGTTAATACAGAAGAATTTGCAAGATGAATAATGTAACCTTTGCCTTTCTGTAAAGTTAATAACGAGCCAACCCATTGACTTCCTGAATATGTTGCAAATGAAGATTGCCCATTAAACCTGTCATTGGCAACAGGATTGGAAACTATTCCTGCTAATGCAGTGTTAATTGCAATATTACTTTGTGGCAAGTATCCTATCCAGGGATAACCACTTGAAATATTTATTGGAACAATATTAACAGGTAATCCTTGTTTACACCATGTTTGTTGAGTACATAGTTTCATTTTATACATAGCTGTTGGATCAATAGTGTTCAGACTACCCACCCATTGATTACCATAATAGGTTGCGAAAGCTTGTTGACCGATAATTCTGTCGTTTTCACAAGGTGTAATATTGCTAAATAATGAATTCAAAGTCATGGTGCCTGGATTTATATTTACAGAGAACCATGTATAACCGGCGCCAAAACTATTACACAATTCAACCATACCGCAATGAAAACTTAAAGGATTAGATATCGTTCCCTGTTCGGACTGATTAATAAAAGTTGTTGTTTCTAATATCTGACATTCATCACATTGCCCGGATTTCCATGATTTAAATGTAACTGTTTCTCCTGATTGTACATTTGAAGTAATAGTTAAGAAGAATATGCTGTCTGAAACAGGATCAGGATAAGCTATACCACGACATTCTTGACCTACAAATGCTCCAATTGCATCAGCATGATTAGTGCTTAAAACATTTGATAAATAAAGTTTAGTTATTACATTCATAGTGTATTGCTGGTTTTGTAAAGGCGTCCATGGAGGAGCACATATCCCGGATTGTGTTACAGTTACTATATAAGGCGTTGTTCCGGTAGTACTTACTGTAATATTAGCAATTCGTTCTAAACCGCTAGTGTTTTGTAATACAGATACTGTAATATTTCCATTTCCATTTCCGGAAGCAGGAAGAATTGTACACCATGTTTGATTGCTTTCTGCTGTCCAACTACAATTTGCTGTAGTTGTCACATTGAAATTTTTTGATCCACCAGCTGATACAATAGCATGGTTGGCTGGTGTAACTGCTAATGAACAAATAGCTTGATTTACATTTACTACAATTGTAAATGGATTGCCATTGCAATTTCCTGTTATTGGTGTTACTGTATAAGTAGCAGTTCCGCTTCCTGATGCTATTGTTAATAATTGGCTGATTGAAGGTTGTCCGGTTAATTGAGCACTTCCTCCTGTTACACCTCCTGTATAAATAGGAGTTGGCCATATGTAGGTTGTAGTTGGCGGAACTCCGCTTGGTATTACTTCGAATGTGTCTCCGCTTGATATTGTAATTGTATCATCGGAAATATTTGGAATTGAATTAACTGTAATTGCAAGATTTGAAGCTACTCCATCACCACATGAGTTTCTCCCTTTTACAGTAATATTTCCTGATATAGCTGAAGCACTGTAATTGATTGTTATTGAATTGGATGAACTTGTACCTGTTGCTCCTGTTGGTAAAGTCCAGATATAAGATGATGCATTACTAATCAAGGGAACTGAATAACTGACTAAGTTCTGTCCCTGGCAAACGGAAGAAGAACCTGTAATTGTTCCAGCATCATTTGGTAAAGGATTTACCAAAACTGTTAAAAATGCAGAAAGACCATTGTTACATGAATTTTGACCTTTTACACTAATATTACCTGTAATCGCATTCGTTCCGTAATTTACAGCTATTGAGTTAGTAGAACTTAAACCAGTAGCTCCTGAAGGTAAAGTCCAGATATATGAAGTTGCGTTTGTAATGCTCGTGGTTGTATAGATTATATTATTATCTCCCTGACAGACTGCTGATGAACCTGATATAATTCCTGCACTAGCAGGAAATGGTGTGACTGAAATAGCTAAAGTAGAAATTGTTCCATTTCCACAACTATTATTCCCATTTACAATAATGTTTCCTGAAAAAGCGGAATTTCCATAGTTTACTGTGATTGAATTTGAAGAACTTGTTCCTGTTGCACCTGAAGGTAAGGTCCAGATGTAGTTTGTTGCATAAGCGATAGTTGGAACTGTATAAATTACACCACTTTGTCCCTGACAAACAGCTGAAAAACCATTAATATTTCCTGCATTAGCAGGTAAAGGGTTTACTGTTATTGCTAAATTATGCGGATTGCCATCACCACAATTATTGTTACCTTTAACTGAAATATTACCTGAAATTGCAGATGTTCCATAATTTACTGTAATTGAGTTTGTAGAACTTGTTCCCGTTGCACCAGAAGGTAAGGTCCAGATATATGTTAGTGCATTAGCAATAGCTGGAACTGTATAAATTACACTGCTTTGTCCCTGGCAAACTGTGGTGCTACCGCTTATCGTTCCTGCATTGGATGGTAAAGGATTTACAGTTATTCCCAATGTAGAAATAACACCATCACCACAGCTATTGCTTCCTTTTACAGTTATATTTCCTGATAAAGCAGATGTTCCATAATTAACTGTAATTGAATTGGTAATACTTGTTCCGATTGCTCCAGTTGGTAAAGTCCAAATATAAGAGGTGGCATTTGTGATAGATGGAACTGTGTAATTTACAATATTTTGCCCCTGACAAACAGTTGTAAAACCAGTAATCGATCCTGCTCCAATTGGTAAAGGATTAACTGTAATTGTCAAAGTAGAAGGGATACCAATTCCACAAGAATTGTTCCCTTTTACTGTAATGTTTCCTGAAATAGCTGTAGTAAGATAACTCACAGTTATAGAATTTGTAGTGCTTGTTCCTGTTGCTCCGGTAGGCAAGGTCCAAACGTAAGAACTTGCATTGGTTATTAATGGAACCGTATACGTTACATTCGTTTGTCCCTGGCAAACTGTATTTAAACCACTAATGATTCCAGCAGCAGAAGGCAAAGGATTCACAGTTATTGCTTTACTTGAGACGAGTCCATCTCCACAACTATTGCTACCTTTAACTGTTATATTTCCGGAAACTGCATTAGTTCCATAACTAACAGTAATTGAAGCTGTAGAGCTTGTACCTGTAGCTCCGCTTGGCAATGTCCATGTATAAGAAGTTGCATTGGTTATAGCAGGAACTGTGTAAGTTACATTGCTTTGTCCAGGGCAAACAGGAGAAGTGCCTGTAATAATTCCAGCAGAAATTGGTAATGGATTGACTACAATGGTTAAGGAAGAAACAACTCCCAAACCACAGCTATTATTTCCTTTTACTGTAATATTTCCTGAAACGGAAGATACTCCATAACTTACAGTTATTGAATTTGTCGTAATTGTTCCGTTAGCTCCTGTTGGTAATGTCCAAATATAAGAGGTAGCATTTGTTATTAAAGGAACTGTGTAAGTTACACTGTTTTGTCCCTGACAAACAGTTGATGCTCCGCTTATCGTTCCTGCTCCAATTGGTAAAGGGTTAACTGTGATTGCTAATGAAGCATTGCTACCATCACCACAACTATTATTACCTTTTACCGTAATATTTCCTGAAATTGCAGAAGTTTCATAATTTACAGTTATTGAGTTTGTTGAACTTGTTCCGCTTGCCCCTGTTGGTAATGTCCATACATAAGAAGTTGCATTGGTTATTGTGGGAACAGTATAAGTAACACCACTTTGTCCCTGACAAACAGTTGATAAACCTGTTATGCTACTTGCAGCAACTGGCAATGGGTTAACTGTGATTGCCAATGTAGAAATAGCTCCATTCCCACAACTATTGTTTCCTTTAACAGTAATATTGCCTGAGACTGCAGTAGTTGCATAATTTACTGAAATGGAATTTGTTGTGCTTGTTCCAGTTGCTCCTGTTGGTAATGTCCAAATATAAGTCGTTGCATTTGTAATAGTAGGCACAGTATATGTTACATTGTTTTGGCCCTGACAAACGGTTATAGATCCTGTTATTGTACCAGCTGCAACAGTTGCTAAATTCACTGTTATTGGTAAAACAGAAGCAACTCCATTTCCACATGAATTATTGCCTTTTACTGTAATATTACCTGAAACAGCAGATGATCCGTAACTCACAATTATTGAATTTGTAGTGCTTGTTCCAATGGCACCTAAAGGTAATGTCCATACATAAGAAGTTGCATTATTTATTGCAGGAATAGTATATGTAAAATTACTTTGTCCCTGACATACCGATGTAGTGCCAGTTATTGTACCGGCTGCATCAGGCAAAGGGAAGGTTGAAATAGCTAGGGAAGAAGCAACTCCACTTCCACAATTGTTGTTACCTTTGACTTGAATATTACTATTACTTGCAGCTGTTCCATAATTAATGCTTATTGAATTTGTAGTACTGCTTCCTGTAGCATCGTTTGGTAAAGTCCAAATATAATTGAGTGCATAAGTAATTACCGGAACAGTATAAGTTACACTATTTTGTCCCTGACATACTGTAGTAAGACCAGAAATAATTCCTGCATTAATAGGTAAAGGGTTTTCTGTGATAACGATACAAGATGATGGACCATTTCCACATGCATTGACTCCCCTGATACAAATATTACCGGAAACTGCATTAATCCCATAGTTTACAGTAATAGAATTTGTAGCACTTGAACCGGTTGCTCCTGTTGGTAATGTCCACAAATAAGAAGTTGCATTGGGAATAACCGGAACTGAATAAACTACGCTGTTTTGTCCCTGGCAAACTAATGTGGGGCCAGTAAAAGAAATAGCTGCTAGAGGTAAAGTATTTACGGTAATTGCTAAGGAAGAAGCAACTCCATTCCCACAACTGTTATTCCCATTAACAGTAATATTGCCGGAAATAGCAGAACTTCCAAAGTTAACAGATATAGTATTTGTTGAACTTGTACCACTAGCACCTGAAGGTAATGTCCATACGTATGAAATTGCATCGTTTATTGCTGGAACTGAATAAGTAACACTATTCTGACCCTGACAAACCGATGAAGAACCTGAAATCGTTCCTGCATTTGCTGGTAAAGGGTTTAATGAAATAGCTAAATTTGATACAGTTCCAAAACCACAGCTATTGCTTCCTTTTACAGTAATATTTCCAGATATGGCAGTGTTTGAGTAATTTACAGTTATGCTATTAGTCGAACTTGTTCCGCTTGCTCCTGTTGGTAATGTCCAGATATAAGATGTAGCATTTGTGATTGTTGGAACACTGTAGGTTACGCCATTTTGTCCCTGACAAACCGGAGAATTTCCAGTTATCGAACCTGCAGCAATAGGCAAAGGATTAACAGTAATTAATAATGAAGTAGCTATTCCATTTCCACAACTATTGTTACCATTAACTGAGATATTACTGGAGACAGCAGTTGTTCCATAATTAACAGTAATAGAATTTGTTGTGCTTGTTCCGCTTGCTCCTATTGGTAATGTCCATACATAAGAAGTTGCATTGGTTATTGTTGGAACGGTATAAGTAACACCACTTTGTCCCTGACAAACAGTTGGTAAACCTGTTATGCTAGTTGCAGCTATTGGCAATGGGTTAACTGTGATTGCCAATGTAGAAATACCTCCGTTTCCGCATGTATTGTTTCCTTTTACAGTAATATTGCCTGAGACTGCAGTAGTTGCATAATTTACTGAAATGGAATTTGTTGTGCTTGTTCCAGTTGCTCCTGTTGGTAATGTCCATATATAAGATGTTGCGTTTGTGATTGCCGGAACGGTATAAATCACATTGTTTTGTCCTTGACATACTGTTGCTGAACCAGAAATGATTCCTGTATTTCCAGGGAATACATTTACTGTAATTGGTAATTGAGAAATAACTCCATATCCACATGTATTGGATCCTTTTACCGTAATATTCCCAGAAGCTGCAGAGGCGCTATAACTTACTGTGATAGAGTTTGTAGAACTTGTCCCGCTTGCTCCTGTTGGTAATGTCCATACATAAGAAGTTGCATTGGTTATTGTGGGAACGGTATAAGTAATACTACTTTGTCCCTGACAAACTGTTGTAGTACCTGTTATAAGGCCAGCAGCAATAGGTAATGGATTTACTGTTACAGCTAAAGTAGAAGCATTACCAATTCCACAACTGTTATTTCCTTTTACAGTAATGTTACCTGAAACTGCAGTATTTCCATAACTGACAGTGATAGAAGAAGTAGTACTTGTTCCTGTAGCTCCTGTTGGCAATGTCCATAAGTAAGATGTTGAATAATTAATAGCCGGAACTGTATATGTTACATTGTTTTGTCCCTGACATACTGTAGTAGTGCCTGTTATTGTACCGGCAGTAATAGGTAATGGATTGACGGTAATAGCTAAAGTTGATATAGTTCCAAAACCACAGCTATTGCTTCCTTTTACTGTAATGTTTCCAGATAAGGCAGTTGTTGAGTAATTTACAGTAATACTATTAGTTGAACTTGTTCCACTCGCTCCAGTAGGTAATATCCATACATAAGAAGTTGCGTTGGTAATTGCAGGTACCGTATAAGTTAAGCTGCTTTGTCCCTGGCAAACTGTTGTTGTGCCTGTTATTGTACCGGCTGCAACAGGCAAAGAACTAACTGTAATAGCCAGATTTGAAGTAACTCCATTTCCACAGCTATTGTTTCCACATACAGTAATATTACCAGAAATCGCAGATAATCCGTAACTTACAGTTATTGAATTTGTAGTGCTTGTTCCTATTGCTCCGGTAGGTAAAGTCCAAACATAAGATGTTGCATTGGGAATAGCTGTTACTGTATAAGTTAAACTATTTTGTCCCTGGCAAACTGATGCCGTTCCTGTTATTACTCCGGCTGCAGATGGCAAAGGATTAATTGCTATAGCTTTGGAAGAGGAAGTTCCATTACCACATGCATTATTTCCATATACAACAATATTTCCGGCAACTGCAGATGTTCCAAAATTAACTGTAATTGAGTTTGTTGTACTTGAACCGCTAACTCCGGTTGGTAAAGTCCAAACATAAGAAGTTGCATTTGTAATTGCAGGAACTGTATATATAACACTATTTTGTCCCTGACAAACTGTAGCTAAACCGCTTATTACGCCAGCTGCAACAGGTAAAGGATTAACTGTTATTGCTTTAAGAGAAGCAGTGCCATTACCACAGCTATTATTTCCTTTTACTGTAATATTACCTGAAACTGCAGTTGTTCCATAATTAACTGTTATTGAATTAGTAGTACTTGTTCCTGTAGCTCCTGTTGGTAATGTCCATACATAAGAATTTGCATAAGTTATTGACGGCACAGTATAAATTACGCTGCTTTGGCCCTGACAAACTGTTGCCAAACCGCTTATTGTTCCTGCATCAACAGGTAAAGGATTCACTGTTATAGCTAAAGATGATGCAACTCCAGATCCGCAGCTATTACTTCCTTTTACAGTTATTGAACCAGAAACTGCAATTATTCCGTAACTTACTGTAATAGAGTTTGTAGTGCTTGTGCCAATAACTCCGGTTGGCAATGTCCATACATAAGAAGAGGCATTGTTAATTATTGGAACAGTATAAGTTAAGCCACTTTGTCCCTGGCAAACAGTTGTAGTTCCTGTAATTGTTCCAGCTGCATTTGGTAAAGGGTTTACTATAATCGCCATTGAAGAAGAAGACCCATCTCCGCATAAGTTATTTCCTTTGACAATAATATTTCCTGAAGCAGCTGTAACTCCAAAATTTACAGTTATTGAATTAGTAGTACTTGATCCTGTTGCTCCGGTTGGTAAAGTCCAAACATAGGTTGTTGCATTAGCTATTAAAGGAACAGTATAATTTACATTGTTTTGACCCTGACAAACAGTTGCAGATCCTGAAACAATTCCTGTTGCATCAGGAAAAGGATTTATAGTAATAGGTAAGGTAGAAATAGTTCCGTAACCACAACTGTTATTTCCTTTTACAGTAATGTTACCCGAAACAGCTGTTGGTCCATAGCTTACAGAAATAGTATTTGTAGTGCTTGTTCCTGTTGCTCCGATGGGCAATGTCCAAATGTAAGATGTTGCATTGGGAATAGTAGCAACTGTATAAGAAATATTGTTTTGGCCCCTGCAGACTACAGGGTTCCCTGTTATTGTTCCTGCATCAGATGGAAATGGATTCACCGCAATTGTCTTGGAAGATGGTATGCCATCACCGCAACTATTGTTTCCCTTTACAGTAATATTTCCGGAAACTGCTGAATTTGAAAAATCTAGTGTTATAGAATTTGATGAACTTGTTCCAGTTACACCGGAGGGAAATGTCCAGAAATAAGTAATAGTGTTGGCGATAGTTGGAACTGTGTAAACTACTCCATTTTGCCTTTGACAGACTGTATCTAACCCGGAAATGGTTGATGCAGTGGCAGGTAAATTTGAAATAGTAACAGCAGCAGTCGTAGAACAACCTGCAATATCAGTCACAGTAACAGCATAATTTCCATTGGAAAGACCGGTTAAATCTTTAGTTGTAGCATAATTTACATTATTTTTTGTCCAGACGTAAGTGTAAGGAGCCGTTCCACCACTTACATTTAAGTTAATTGTACCATTATTTGTAACACATGAAGGTGCTGTAGATGAACCGATGCTTGCAATTAATTGTGATGGTTGAATAATAGTTGCAGTAGTGGATGTGGTACATCCTATACTACTGATTACATTTACAGTATAGATACCAGCATGTAAATTTACAGCTTTACATGTATCAATATATGATGGTGATGGTGATTGAACAGGTGATGTATTCCATGAAAAAGTAAAGTTGGGAGCTCCTCCTGTTACTTTTGCAGTTGCTGTACCGGTTGAATTATTATAACACAATACATTGGTTTGAGATATTATTGAAACGGAAAAACTAGGATATATCCAATATTTGATAGATACTCCGGAGTTTTCTGCAGAACTGTAAGATGGTGTCCAGCAAGAGGCTAATACAACACGCCGGATATAAAAAATTTTAGTAGTATTCGTAGTATTTGGAAATGTAATATTGTTAAGAAAATTGACATTTGCAGAATTATATGGACTAATTATCTGCCAGGTTCCTGGAGTTCCATATTCTGAGTATTCCCATTGATATAAAATATTATCACAACTACCAACGCTTGTTGCCGGGTTTACAGGATAAGTAGCATTCGTAATTACAACAGCATTTCCAGTAATAATAGGGGTAATACTACCGCAAGCTTTTATCGGTGATGCAGCTGTTATGGAATTAGAATCTAAAATTGGCGTTGCTTGTCCATATACATTGATTGAAAATGTAATAAAGAATAAAACTAGAAATAAAGTCTCTAATAATTTCTTCAATTTTAAAAAAGTAAATTTTTTTTTCATAATATTAACCTTTAATTTTTTATTGATAGTTATTTCAATACTTTGTGTTTATTTTATTTATATAAAATTTAGTATGCTGGTTTTTGTTCTAATTACTTATTCTCATCATTTGTTGTATGCTTACCCGAATATTATATTTTAACATTCTTCTTCATTAATTTTCATAAAAATAGTCATGATAGTCAGAATGAGAATAGTGTTTTAAATTCTGAAAAACAGGCCATTGAAAATCGTTTATGAAAAATAAAATTCGATAATCATTTTAGTGTAAAATTTGAAAAGAAAACAAACAAACCTGAAAACTTTGATAAAATATTCTGAAATTAATTGTAGTACCTGATTTATTTCAAAAATTAAGAAGAAGAATATCAATATCAAGACTTGTATCATTTTTCTTATAATTAATTACTTTAACCATTCATAAAATAATGGTTGTTAATTTGTAATTTTTAATTCGTTATATTGTTTATCGTTTATTCCAAGATTACTCAATTTTAGTTAGATTTCCTTAAAGTTAATGGAAATTTGTTTTCTTATACAGTTTTTTATAAAGTCAAGGTTAAATTTTTTAATAACATCATTCTTTTTTGATTGACGAAGATACAACTTTTTAACAAAAAAACATATTTTTTATAAACAAATTTTCTCATAATTAACAAATATAAAAATGTTTTTATTTTATGACCATCTTTTTTGAAATTACAGACCTCATTTGTTTATTTGAATAGGTAATCAATAGACTATAAAGTCCGGAACTCAATGATTCTCTATTAATTCTTAAAACATAGGATCCTGCTTGCATTTCTTCATTTATAACTATTTGAACTACACTGCCCAACTCATTAATGATAGTAGCTTCAATATTTCCTGACTTTTCTAATTTGAAATCAAGAGAAGCTGTTTTGTCAAATGGGTTTGGATAAATCTCTCCTAAACTGAAAGCAGAAATAGCTTTTTCTTTTACTATACCATTCATTCCTGTCAGATTGAAAAGATAAGGATTTTGCATATTTCCTGTTTCCATTTCCGAATTGAAAACTAAATTATTATTGATATCAAACCATTGATTTAAACTGGAAATAAAAACTTTAAAATGAATAGGTTCCCCTGTTTCAACATCAGACCCAATGCTTAAAAATAAATTTCCTGCTATACCAGGTTGAGGATTTGCGATTCCTCTGCATTCATTTCCTGCATAAGCAAAAACAGTATCATTATTTGAAGTGGAAATATTCCCATTTGGTAAAATAATTTTTGCAATAATCTGCATATTATATTTAGCATTTGTTTTGAAATTGTTTGTTGATATTGAATTCGCAGTTTGACTATCATTAGATATTATTGAAGATTTACCTGAGCCGGATGCATAAGTTAATACTGATGGATTTGTCAGGTGAATTATATACCCTTTTCCTTTTTGCAACGTTGTGAGCGAGCCTACCCATTGACTTCCGGAATAAGATGCAAAAGAAGATTGTCCGTTAAACCTGTCATTAGCAATTGGAGCAGAAACAATACCGGAAAGAGCTGTATTGATAGGCATATTAATTTGAGGCAGATATCCTAACCAAGGATAACCACCAGAAATATTTATAGGCGTAATACTTACAGGTGAACCTTGTTTACACCAGGTTTGTTGTGAACATAACTTCATTTTGTACATAGCAGTTGGATCAATATTACTAAGACTTCCGACCCATTGATTGCCAAAATAAGTGGCAAAAGATTGTTGTCCTATGATACGGTCGTTCTCACAAGGTAAAATGTTGCTGAACAATGAATTCAATGACATGGAACCCGGGTTAACATTAACAGAGAACCATGTATAACCAGCACCAAAACTATTGCATAATTCTACAAAACCACAATGGAATGCTGATGGATTACTCATAGTGCCGTTTTCTGACTGGTTAACAAAAGCAACAGTTTCAGCAATCGGGCATTCTTCACATTGATTAGACTTCCATGCTTTAAAAGTAACGGTTTCACCTGATTGAACATTAGAGGTAATTGTTAAAAACAAAATACTGTCAAGAAAAGGATCAGGATAAGCAATGCCACGGCATTCCTGACCAACAAAAGCGCCAATTGCATCGGTATGATTTGTTGTAAGTAAATTGGACAGGTAAAGCTTTGCAATAACATTCATATTGTATTGCTGGTTTAAAACCGTTGTCCATGGAGGAGTGCAGGCAGCTGTTTGATTTACAGTAACCGTAATTGTAAATGTACTGCCAATACAGCTACCCGAAGTAGGTGTAACTGTATAAATAGCAGTTCCTGTTCCATTTGGAATTGTTAAAGTTTGACTAATACTGTTTTGACCGATTAGTTGTGTACTACCTCCGTAAACACCTCCTGTGTAAATTGGTATCGGCCAGGTATATGTAGTTCCGGTAGGTACTCCTGTTGGTGTTATTGTAAAAGCATTACCACTTGTAATTGTAGTTGTTTGATTAGCAATAACTGCAACAGGATTTACTGTAATCGCTAAACCGGACGAATTGCCAACTCCACAGCTATTATTTCCTTTTACTGTAATGTTTCCTGAAACAGCTGATGTTCCGTAATTGACTGTTATTGAATTAGTAGTGCTTGTTCCTGTTGCTCCGCTAGGTAAAGTCCATATATATGAAGTTGCATTTGTGATTGCAGGAACTGTATATATTATTCCACTTTGTCCCTGACAAACGGTTGGTGAACCACTTATAGTTCCTGCTGAAATTGGTAATGGATTTACAGTAATAGCCAATGTTGAAGCAGTCCCATCTCCACAGCTATTATTTCCTCTTACTGTAATATTTCCTGAAACAGCAGTTGTTCCGTAATTGACAGTTATTGAATTGGTAGTACTTGAACCTGTTGCTCCGGTAGGTAATGTCCATAAGTATGAAGTTGAATTAGTAATTGTTGGAACAGTATATGTTACACTATTTTGTCCCTGACAAACAGTAGTTGAACCAGAAATTGAACCAGCTGCAATTGGTAATGGATTTACAGTAATGGCTAAAACAGATGAATCTCTGGTTCCACAGCTATTACTTGCTTTTACTTTAATATTACCTGAAACAGCTGATGTTCCGTAATTGACAGATATTGAATTAGTAGTACTTGTTCCTGTTGCTCCGCTTGGCAATGTCCATAAGTAAGAAGTTGCATTTGTGATTGCAGGAACTGTATATATTATTACACTTTGTCCCTGACAAACTGTTGTTGTACCAGAAATTGTTCCCGCTGCAATTGGTAAAGGATTTACTGAAATGGCTAAAACGGATGAATCTCTGATACCACAACTATTGCTACCCTTTACTTTAATATTTCCTGAAACAGCTGATGTTCCGTAATTGACAGTTATTGAATTTGTCGAGCTTGTTCCTGTTGCTCCAGTTGGTAATGTCCAGCTGTAAGATGTTGCATTTGTAATTACTGGAACTGTATAACTAACAATGTTTTGTCCCTGACAAACAGTTATTAAGCCTGTTATTGTTCCGGCTGCAGCAGGTAATGGATTCACAGTAATGGCTAAAACAGATGAATCTCTGATACCACAGCTATTGCTTCCTTTTACTTTAATATTTCCTGAAATAGCAGATATCCCATAACTTACATTTATTGAATTGGACGAGCTTGTTCCTGTTGCTCCTGTTGGTAATGTCCAGCTGTAAGATATTGCATTTGTAATTACTGGAACTGTATAATTAACACTGCTTTGTCCCTGACAAGCAGTTGTTAAACCTGTTATTGTTCCCGCTGCAATTGGTAAAGAAATCACAGTAATGGCTAAAACAGATGAATCTCTAATGCCACAACTATTACTAGCTTTTACTTTAATATTACCTGAGACAGCTGATGTACCGTAATTGACAGTTATTGAATTGGTCGTGCTTGTTCCTGTTGATCCGCTAGGTATAGTCCATAAGTATGAAGTTGCATTTGTAATTGTTGGAACGATATAGGTTAAACTGGCTTGTCCCTGACAAACGTTAGTAGTTCCAGAAATAGTTCCCGCTGCAACCGGCAAAGGATTTACTGTTATAGCTAAACTAGAAGCAGTCCCATTTCCACAGCTATTATTCCCTTTTACAGTAATATTTCCTGAAACTGTTGTTGTTCCGTAATTGACAGTTATTGAATTTGTAGAACTTGTACCTGTAGCACCGATTGGTAATGTCCAAATGTAAGATGTTGCATTTGTAATTACTGGAATCGTATAAGTTACACTATTTTGTCCCTGACAAACTGAAGTTAAGCCTGTAATACTTCCTGCCTGTGATGGAACGACGTTCGTTATTATTATTGCTACAGAAGTTGTAGCAGAACAACCCTGTGAATCAGTTACAGTTACTGCATAAGTTCCAGCTCCTATTGCTGATAAATCTTTTGTTGATGCAAAAGTACTGCCATTTTTTGTCCAAGCATAAGTATAAGAAGGTGTTCCTCCGGCAACTGTCAGGTTGATGCTCCCATTATTCACCCCTGAACAGTTAATATTGCTGTAGGAACTTACAGTTACTGTTAAAAAAGCAGGTTGAAGGATTGTTCTGCAGGCACTTATATTAGTGCATCCGTTAACATCAGTTACAGTTACACAATAATCACCAACTGAGAGATTATTAATAGCTGAAGTAGTTCCAATATAAGGACTTCCGTCTTTGGTCCATGTGTAGGCATAAGGAGAGTTTTCACCGATTACACTGATACTCATATAACCGCTATGGTTTCCATTACATGTCAAATTAAAATATGCAATATTTTGAACTTGAAAAATAGATGGTTCCGTTACATTATAAGATATAGTTGATGTACATCCATGAGCATCAGTTAAGGTTACTACATAATAACCTACTCCTAGATTAGTTAAATCTTTGGTAGTAGCATAAGGGAATAAATCTTTGGTCCATTCGTATGTATATGGAACAGTTCCTCCAACAACATTGATGCTAATAGCACCATTGCTTCCATTGTAACAGCTAACATTAGTTGCTGTACCTAAAGTTACAACTAATAAATCAGGTTGTGTTATGGTTGCTAAAGTTGTAGCAATACAACCTTTGGAATCAGTTACAGTTACAGTATAGTTACCTAATCCAAGTCCAGTTATGTCTTCATAAATTCCAATTGGATTTCCATTTTTCTTCCATGAATAAGAATAAGGGGGAGTTCCTCCAGCTGCTGTTAAATTAATTGCACCATCACTAGCACCATTACAACTGATATTATTAAATGAAGTTATAACTGCTGTTAATAAAGCTGGTTCAATTAGCGTTTTATTAGCAGTTGCTGTACATCCTTTTGCATCAGTTACAGTTACTGCATAAGCACCAATTGTTAAACCGGTTAAATCTTCTGTAGTTGAATATGGACTGCCATTTTTTGTCCATGCATAAGTATAAGCAGCTGTTCCACCGGCTACTGTAATGTTAATATTTCCAGAATTGTTTTGATAACAGGTTAAATCATTGTATGCAATATTTTGAAAATGTAAAATTGCTGGTTCTGTTAAATTATAAAGAGTCGTTGCAGTACATCCATTGGCATCAGTTACAGTTACTTCATATCTTCCTATAGTTAGACCAGATATATTTGCTGTAGTAGGTGCATAAGGGAAGAAATCTTTTGTCCATGAATATGTATATGCAGGTATTCCTCCACTTACATTAATATTAATAGCACCATTGCTTCCATTGTAACAACTAACATTTGTTGTTGTGCTTAAATTAACGAGTAATTGAGTAGGTTGAGTTATGCTTTTTAAAGCAGTAGCGGTACATCCTTTGTTATCAGTTACAGTTACAGCATAATTACCAGCTCCTATTGCTGTTAAATCTTCAGTAGTTGCATAAGCACTGCTGTTTTTTGTCCATGCATAAGTATAAGCAGGTGTTCCACCACCCACAGTTAAGTTAATTTCACCATTATTAGATCCAGAACAACTTAAATTATTAAATGAAGTAATAACTGCAGTTAATAAAGCTGGTTGAATGAGAGTTATATTGGCTGTTTGTGTACATCCTTTAGCGTCAGTTACAGTTACTGCATAAGTACCAATTGTTAAACCGGTTAAATCTTCTGTAGTTGAATATGGACTGCCATTTTTTGTCCATGCATAAGTATAAGATGGAGTACCACCTGTTACTGTTATATTTATATTTCCAGAATTATTTTGATAACAAGTTAAATCATTGTATGCAAGATTTTGAACTTGTAATATTGCTGGTTCAGTTATTGTTTTAGTAATAGTAGCTGTACATCCGTTAGCATCCGTAACAGTAACAGCATAAACACCCGCTTGTAAATTACTTAAATCTTCTGTTGTAGCATAAGGCATAAAATCTTTGGTCCATGCATAAGTAAAACCAGGTGTTCCTCCGCTTACTGATAAGTCAATAGTACCATTGCTTCCATTGTAACAGCTAACATTTGTAAATGCTGTTATAGTAGGAAATATTGCAGGAGGTGCCATTAATGTTTTTGATGTTGATGCAGTACATCCATTGGCATCAGTAACAGTAATAACATAAGTTCCGACTGCAAGTCCAGTTAAATCTTCAGAAGTTGCAAAAGGAGAACCATTTTTAGTCCATGCAAAAGTATATGGTTGAACTCCGCCACTTTCATTAATATCGATACTTCCATTATCAGCAATGCATGTTGGAGAAGTAAAACTCCCAACAGCAGCAATTAATTGGTTTGGTTCTGTTATTATTATTGAAGTATCAATTGAACATCCTGTAACACTGCTTACGTGTAATGTAATTGATCCGGCAGCTAAATTTGTAGCTGTGTTAGTTCGCGAATTAGTAGTTGTTGTTTGTACTGGAGATGTACCCCAGGTATAAACAAAACCAGGAGCTGAACCTGTTAAAGTTGCAGTTGCAGATGCTGTAGTATTGTTGTAACACAAAACATTTGTTTGAGCAATATTGGCTCTAAAAGGAGGATAAATTGTAAATTTCCTGGGTGTAGTCCATACCTCAGCTTCACTATATACAATCACTGTACATGATGAGAAAACGGCACGACGAAGATAAAATACTCTTGTTGTAGTTAGAGAAGGATTATAATAGGTAATGTTTGGAAAATCAAAATTGCTTAGATTATAAGAATTAATATCAGTCCAGGTTCCAAAAGTACCATAATCAGAGTATTGCCATTTGTAAGTTACATTCGTACAATTACCAACATCTGTTATAGGAGTTGGATAATTATTATTTGTAACGTGAACTGCATTTCCGTGAAGAATAGGAGTTAATGCTCCGCAATTTTTATCTGGAGATAGAAGAGTATCGACATTTGCATCAAAAATTGGTTGCCCAACACCTCCTGTATAATTTATTGTAACTGTAGCACTTCCCTGAGTTCCCCATCCACAACTATTATAAGATCTGAAATAGTATGTTCCAGATGAAAATACAGTTTGAGTAGTTGAGGCTGTGGTTGTGGAAGTTCCATCATTTGTTGTGCCTTGCCAGTATATTGTACCACCACTTCCACTGCTGGCTGTTAATATTGCACTGTTATTAAAAGTTCCTGTACCGCTCACTGTTACAGGGTTCGGAAGAGGATTTACTGTTATATTAAGTGAAGAAAGAGAACCATCTCCACAACTATTATTTCCTTTAATTGAGATATTTCCTGAAACAGTTGAAGCTCCATAACTTACAGTTATTGAATTGGTAGTGCTTGTTCCTGTTGCTCCGGTAGGCAAAGTCCAGACATAAGAAGTAGCATTTGTTATTGTAGGAACTGTATAAGTTACATTGCTTTGTCCCTGGCAAACTGATGTTAAGCCTGTAATACTTCCTGCCGGAACTGGAACAGTGTTCGAAATTGTTATTGTTAAAGAAGCTGTTGTCGTACATCCATTCACATCAGTAACAGTTACAACGTAAGTTCCAATTGCAAGTCCGGTTAAATCTTCAGTAGTTGCAAAAGGAGAACCATTTTTAGTCCATGCAAAATTATAAGGAAGAACACCACCGCTTACATTAATATCGATAGTTCCATTATCAGCAATGCAAGAAGGAGCAGTAAAAGTTCCAACAGCAGCAATTAACTGCATAGGTTGTGTTATTATTATTGAAGTATCAATTGAGCATCCGGTAACACTGCTTACGTGTAAAGTAATTGTTCCAGCATGTAAATTTGTAGCAGTGTTTGTACGTGAATTAGTTGTTGTTGTTTGTACAGGTGATGTACCCCAGGTATAAACAAAACCAGGTGCAGAACCTGTTAAAGTTGCAGTTGCAGATGCAGTTGTGTTGCCAAAACACAAAACATTTGTTTGAGCAATACTAGCTCTGAAAGGAGGATAAATTGTGAATTTTCGAGGTGTAGTCCAGTTTTCATTTTCACTATAAGAAGGTACTGTACATGAAGAAAAAACAGCACGACGAAGATAAAATACTCTTGTTGTCGTAAGAGAAGGGTTATAATAGGTTATGTTAGGGAAATTAAGATTGGTTAAATTGTAAGAATTAACATCAGTCCAGGTTCCAAAAGTACCATAATCAGAATATTGCCATTTGTAAGTTACTGCAGTACAATTACCAACATCTGTTATAGGAGTTGGATAATGAAAGTTAGTAACTGATACTGAATTTCCATGAATAATAGGTGTAAGTGCACCACAATTTTTGTCAGGAGATAAAAGTGTATCAACATTTGCATCAAAAATTGGCATTGATTGCCCATTTACACGAATCGTAAATGTAAAAATGTAGAGGACGAATAATAATAATTTAATAATTTTCACTAAATCTAAAATGGTAAATAATTTTTTCATATTCAAATTGGTTTAATTAATTTTTAGCTTTTTATTAAATACTATGCATTTCTTTTCTCTAATTTTATTTGTAATCTTTTATCCATACTTTAAAAAAAGTAGTTGGGCTTTAATGTATTTATATTTAAGATAGTATAGCTTTTTTTATATTTATATATGGATATTTATTTCCCTTGCAATTAAAACTTGTTTGTTTTTTTATTACAAATATGTTTTATCCTTATTCTAATTTATTGAAGTGAATATTGTGTAAATAGATATTCTTGGGATAGTTAATCTTTGATTTTAATAATTATCTTCTTGTATAACAGTATACTGAGTTACGGAGTGAGGTGAGAATCCGGAAAAATAAAATAAATCAAAAAAAAGTGATAGTTGGTTAATTAATAAAGTTTCATATTTACCTCACAAAAGTAAGTTAATTAAAATTAAAATTAGCATTTTTTAACAAAAATATTTTTTCTGTGAAAAACGATGTTAAAACTCAAAAAAAATATTTTTTTGATCTTCATAAATAAAAACTCCCCTGCAAATTTCTTCACAAAGGAGTAATATCAAATATTTGTTTATTAAAAATAAACAGTTTTAATCTAAACTTTTAATTTTTACATAAATTAGGTTTGAAATTTCAATAATAAACAAATGCTTACCATTCGTCATTAATTGCTTTTTTGCCTTTCATTGTAATTTTAAGATTGTCAATGAGTTTGCAGATTTCTATGTCGATAATTTTCAAGTATTCATCCCATAAAGGAGAGTAGCCCTGTTTAGTTTTATCGAGCCAGTTTTCAACAGGGTATTTTGATTTATCTTTCAGGTTGAAATTGGAAAAATTGTATCTGTATTTATTGTCTTTAAATTGCAAAACAAAGGTGTATTCTACTAAGCCGGTTTTTACATTATTCCCATCTTTATCTTTGAATGACAATTGAATACGGTGTAATCCTTCTATCTCTCCATTTAAAGCATCACGCCTGCGTGTAACATCTGCTGCGTTTTTGTAATTAGCATTTACCCATTCAATAGCACGTATATACAATTCATTTTTATTTCCTTTCTCATTGATTGCATTTTTATACGTAATCAATTTTGTATTCGTATCAACAGGAATTTTATCTCTGATTGAATCCTGGGCATTGATTTGACTATAAATGAAAATAGCCAATATAAAAATTATTGTTTTCTTAATAATCATATTCAGTTAGATAATTGTAAATAATAGTTGCAAAAATACAAATTTTTTCTAACAACAATCCTGCCAAAGTAAAGCTGAATTGTAAAATAAATCCCGACAATCAAAATTGATGTAATTTAGATTCTCAGACTTTGTCTCTTGTATACTCAATCGCCCAGTCGCTTTCACTCTCTGACACTCATTCGACTTATCGCTCACTCGCACAACACTCACTCACTCTTACAATATGTCTCTGAATCTATTTCACTAAAGTACACATTCTCTAAGTCTCTATGTCTCTAAGTCTCTAAGTCTCTATGTCTTCTTCGCTCACTCGCTCACTCGCCCTTTTTGCAAACTAAATCTCTAAGTCTCTAAGTCTTCTTCGCTCATTCGCTCTCTCGCCCTACCGCTTACTCGCCCTTTCGCCCACTCGCCCACTCGCTCTCATTCTCCTTCGTCTTTTATCAAATGCTTATATTTATTATAAAGGAAAGAAATTATCAATAAAAGAATACCTAATAATACAAAAACGACAGTTTTAGAAATAGTATTCATATCTGAAATATCGTAAGCAAAGAGTTTTATAAGCGTAATTGCAAACAAAGCAATGGCACCAATGCGAAGATGTTTTTTCTTTTTCCAGATTCCCAGTATTATCATTAGCAATGCATAAACACCCCAAAGAATGCTTAATCCAAGTTTGTATGATTGCGTGGAATGCAAGATATCCATGATATTAATCAGTTCGCTGCTTGAAATCCAAATGATAGTAATATAAAGTAATCCGTCGAATGCAATTGTGTATTTCAAACCGGAATCTCTCATGAATTCCTGTTTTATACTCTTGTAAATTGAAAATATCATCAATGAAACAAAAAGAAATGAAATATACCTCAGACTGATATTAATAAAACTGCTGTGAAAATGTGTTGCAATAGTCTGGTTGAGATAACTGTCTCTGAGTTCTCCAAGTGTATATAAGCCATCTCCCAGAAAAAATAATAATACATAAGCACTTATCAAAAGATTAACCATACCCAGCGTTGAGTTTTTGATTTTCTTATTGTTTATGAATGATAGTAGAGTAAAGAATAATAGTGAATAATTTATCAACCAGATAGATTTAAATTTCAATAGATTTTCATTATGGATCTGTTCTGATATTCCTGCATTTACATTTTTTAGGCTTATTAAAGAATCATTGTATAAATGATACCAATATCCTTCTATTTCAATTCTAAATGAAGTATAAAAAACAATGATTAATATAGTAGGAATTGCAAATTTTACAATATTATTTAATACATTATTATGGAAAATAATATCTTTGTTTTTTAAATATAAATTTAGGTAATTGATTGATAAAAAAGCTACAATAAAAAGAAATGAGCTCAGGAAATTAATATTTATAAAGGGAATAAAGTTAACATGAGGAGCTTCAGTATAATAATGTTGATAAACAAATACCCAGTCAATGACAATACTTATAAAAGCAAGCAGCATCATAGGGTAGGAGAGTCTTTCATAAAATATTACCTGCTTGGTTCTTCCAATCCAAAATAATAAGGCAGCTTCAGCAACCCATAATAATGTTACCCAATTGCCATCCAGTTGAACAGGAATGGCAATAGTAATAAATATCAAACCCAATCCAGCTACAAGATAAAATAAGTTACGGTCTGCAAGTTTTTGCTTATAAATGATTATGCATACTAAGAAATGTATAAGTGCATTTCCAAGTGTAAACAAACCCAGCAACTCTTTTCCAATAGTATGTGTATTTAAAATGCTATAACCAGTTCCATAGAAAAGAAAGGAGTTCGTTAGTAAAAGTATAATATCTTCTAATTCGAATTTTTCTTTACGAAGAAGTTTATAGGCAAGGAAAATTGCATAAAATGTTGCGAAGAAAACTGTTATAAAAGTTAAAGATAATCTGAAATGCTCTTTTGCTTGAAATTCAGTTGAATACCATAAGTAGAAGATTAACCAGCTGAGTAAAAAAGATGAATAATAAAGTGGTTTCCAATATTTTTTAAAAGCTATTATTAAAATTCCAATATTGATTATAGACATATATGTAAATAAAATCAATATATTGCCAGAACCATCGCTTAATAAAAAAGGAACAGCATAAGCACCAACAAGTCCGATATGTGCAATCACCTGTTTGTCATATTTTATAGCAGATAACACTGTGAAAACTGTAAATATTAACATTAGCAAAAATGCTACTCCCTGTGGAAATAATGCATAAAAGCTATATGCAGCATACGTTATAAAAAACATGATAGCCATCGCTCCACTTACCAGTACTGCGCTGTAATTCTCGTAATTTTTCTTTAGTTTTATCCCAATTCCAAGTAATCCTAATCCCATCAGATAACCTAAAATAATCCTCATTGCAGGACTTATCAGTTGATGTTCGATAGAATATTTTGCACCTATAGCAACACCAATAACAGTAATGATAATTCCTATTTTATTTATCAGATTTTCACCAATAAACTTCTCTAAATCCGATTTTATCTTTGGCGAATTCTCATAAGGAGCAGATGAATATTGTGGTTTAAGTACGAATGGTTCTAAAATTTGTTTTTCTTTAAGTGGAATCTCAACATCATTTTCTAAATCAAAATCAAAACACTCTTTTTGTTGCTCAACTTTTTCTTCAATTGACTCATTAATCTGAATTTCTTTCAGTTTGTTAATTTCATCCTTTAATTCATGGACTTCAATCGAAAATTCCAGCTGTCTTTTCAATAATAAATCCAGCTTTTCATTTAGCTGATTTATTTTGTTATTATTTTCTGTCATGCTCCGATACTTTTTATTGTAAATCAATATATTGCTTAAATTTGTTGAGTTTGGTGATTTAATTAAAATCCCGGCATATATTTTTTATGATCTTCTGTTTCATAATTTGAAATTGGTATTTTATTGGTTTTCTGTTCAGCTATAAATTCTTTCCGTTGATAGATTGCGATTCTTTTACACAACTTTGGGTGAGAAGATGTTTTTTCAGCAAACCAGGACCAAAATCCAGTTTCAGTTTCTTTTTGAACAATAAATTTATCGATATTTACTTTTCCGTATAGTTTTTTACCAGCTGCCAGTAAAACTAATCCATTCCTTACACCCATCGGGCACAATCCGGCCCCGATACTATCACAGCTGTATTCGCAGGCACGTGAATAGGCTGAATTAAGAAAAGGAATGATGATTGAAGGAAATAACCACAATTGTTTTGACATGTGCTTTCTTTTAATATGTCCCAATTCATGGCCAATTATGAATTCTACACTCGTTTTGTTATTCTCGTATGCTTCCTCAAGAATATCTGAATAAATAACCACATAATTTCTTCCTGAAAATCTTGTAGCAAAGGCATTGAGTAATCCACCTGCCTGTAAAAGATAAATATCCGGTGTCTTTTTTAATCCAAGTTTTGCAGATTGTTCTAATGCAATTTCATAAATATCCGGAAATTGATCTGTCGAAATTTTGATTGCATTTCCTTTGAGATTGCCAATAAGTATTCCTAATCTAAAAACTAAAACTATAGCAATAATAAGGGCATAAAAAACAAATACAGATACATATTTTGCATTTTCTTCAGTAATTCCTTCCATCAAAAAGTAAATAATCAGTGCATAAATTAAAAGACTTACCACTAGTTTAATTGAAAAATACAATCCTTCTTTAGGATGAATTTCATACATTGTTTGTTTTTCCATTTTAGTTTGTTTTTTGCCAGTAATGTTCTTTTTAGCGTTATTAAATAAATTTTAAAAAGTCTATTTGATGGTGGGTATAAGTTTATTACATCTGTCAATTAATTGCTGTTGCTCTTTTATAATCCCCATGAATGCTTTTTTATCAGTTATATTTTCGTTTTGATATTTTTCTATCATAGGAAGTGTTAGCATTATTTTCATAATAGTATGTAAATCTTTGATCTTAATTTCATTTTCTTCAATTTTTTTCTGGATTTCAATAAGAGCTGTTGTCTTATTTATATATTGGCTTTTACTGTTTGTTATAAGTAAGCTTATTTTTTTTCGAAGTAAGCTGTCATTGATGGAATTTATTTTGTAATCTATTGCATTATAATAAGCTTTAGATTTATTGTCGTAATTGGTAAATGCTTTTTTCACCTCAAATATTTTAGGATTTAGCGAAATAATGTCTTCTTCGAGTTTCTGAAGCAATGTATTTTTTTCTAAAAGTTCCAGATATAATTCATCTGCAATATCTTCACTATACCTTTTATAACTTGTAATGTCAAATTTTTCATCCTGCAATGCAAGAGGAGTCTCTTGTTTTTTAGCTTCATTCTGAGTCTCTTTTTCTCTTTTACAGGAGAATATTGTCAACAGTAAAAGTAAAGTTAAAGAGAAAGAAGTTAGTTGTTTCATTTGTGTTATTTTATTTTGTTTAAAAATCAGATAGTTACGCTGTAAAACAATTTATAATTTTTCATAACTTCTTTGTCTGATTTCTTTTGCAGTTTTTTATTAATTTTTTCGTTAAATAATTATCAAAAATAAAGCTTTTTTGTTATAAGTATATAGAATACTTTAAAAAATAAAGAATTACTTTGTTTTTTAAAAAATAATATCATTTCAATCAAATTTCAATTAAAATTAAAGGTATGATTACTAAAAAAGAAGATATCGTCTTGTTTTGGTTCCGAAGAGATTTGCGTCTGGATGATAATGCAGGTTTATTTCATGCTTTACAAAGCGGTTTGAAAGTTTTAACCATTTTTATTTTTGACAAAATCATTCTTGATAAATTAAACGATAAATCTGATGCAAGAGTCAATTTCATTCATCAACAGATTGAATTATTAAATTTACAATTAAAAAAATACAATTCTACACTTCTTTGCTTTTATTCATTTCCATTAGATGCTTTTAAGGAAATTATTCAAAAATACAGTATTCAGGCTGTATATGCAAACAACGATTATGAGCCTTATTCAATTAAAAGAGATAAAGAAATTTCAGATTTTCTTGCAGAAAATGGAATTGAGTTTCGTTCATACAAAGACCAGGTAATATTTGAAAAAGAAGATATTCTTAAACCAGATTCTAAACCATATACCATCTATACACCTTATATGAAAAGATGGAAACAAAAGCTGAATATTACTTTTTATACATCCTTTCCTTCAGAAGAATTTACTGAAAATTTTTATTCATTAGATTTTAAAATTCCACCTGGTTTAAATGAATTAGGTTTTCAAACTTCAAATTTTGAATTTCCTGATAAAATACCGCAGGATATAATTATTAAAGACTATGAAAAACAAAGGAATTTACCAATCCTTTCTACTACAAAAATGGGAATTCATCTAAGGTTTGGAACTGTAAGTGTAAGGAAACTACTTCAAAAAGCTTTGATTCTTAGTGAAACATGGTTAAACGAATTGATTTGGCGAGAGTTTTTTCAGATGATTATTTATCATTTTCCTTATAGTGAAAAGCATTCATTTAAACCTGCTTATGATAGAATAGAATGGCATAATAATGAAAAAGAATTTGAAAGTTGGTGTAAAGGTGAAACAGGTTTTCTATTAATAGATGCAGGAATGCGGGAATTGAATCAAAGCGGATTTATGCACAATCGAGTAAGAATGCTTGTCGCCAGTTTTTTATGTAAAAATTTACTTATCGACTGGCGTTGGGGTGAAGCTTATTTTGCTGATAAATTATTGGATTATGATTTATCGGCAAATGTAGGTAACTGGCAATGGGCAGCAGGATCTGGTTGTGATGCCGCTCCTTATTTCCGGATATTTAGTCCTGAATTACAATTAGGTAAGTTTGATAAAAACCATGAATATATCAAAAAATGGATTCCTGAGTATGGAACAAAAGACTATTCGTTACCAATATTAGATGCTAAATTAACAGCAAAAAAAGCAATAGAAGTTTATAAAAAAGCTTTGAATCAATAATTTTTCCTGAATTAAGTATTCTATAATGAACACAAATATGTTTATGATTAATATCAAAGTTATGGTTTTTAGATGAAAATATTTTCTTTTTAAAGAAAATCAAATTGATATTAGTTTAAGAAAAATATAAACTTTTGAATGAAAACTTTGTTTATTTTTGCATTAGACAGGAAAATCAGTTTTCGATACTTATTGTAGTCTTTCAAAAGCATTTGTATTTTATTTAATAAAATTATTTCCAATATGAAAACAAAAATCACTTTAATCGCATTGTTAATTTTATCAATGGGAGTGTTTGCCCAGGGTAAAAAGAAAAATCTTTATAGTTTTGATGTTAAAACTATTGATGGTCAAAAATTTGATATGTCAACCTTAAAAGGGAAAAAAGTATTGGTTGTTAATACTGCTTCAAAATGTGGTTTAACACCTCAGTATAAACAACTTGAAGAGTTAAATAAAATGTACGGCAATAGCTCCAGGTTTGTTATTATCGGATTTCCAGCTAATAATTTCTTAGCTCAGGAACCTGGAACAAATGAAGAAATTAAATCGTTCTGTGAAAAGAATTATGGGGTGACTTTTCAAATGATGGAAAAAATTTCTGTAAAAGGTGCTGATATTCATCCTTTATACAAATGGCTTACTTCCAAAAAAGAGAATGGGGTTATGGATGCTGAAGTTCAATGGAATTTTCAGAAATTCATGATTGATGAAGATGGAAATTTAGTAGATATGATTCCACCAAAAGAAAGCCCGTTGAGCGAAAAAGTAATTATCTGGATTAAAACAGCTCATAAATAATTAGTTTAATATCCATTTTTTTTGAATTAAAGCAATTGAAGTAATCTTATTTATTGCTTTAAGATTAAATTCTTAAGAGCATTCTCAAGTTCAGGAAATTGAAAAATATATCCTGAACTTTTTATTTTATCAGAAGATATTCGGCTGCCTCTCAGTATTATTTCTGACATTTTACCAAAGATAAGTCTAAAAATAAAAGCAGGTACAGCTGGAAAAAAAAAAGGCTTTTTCAAGATTTTTGCAAGTAATCCGGTAAATTCAAAGTTTGTTTTATAATCGGTTGTAACAGCATTATATGCTCCTTGCATCATTTCATCTTCAATTGCTTTAATATAAATTCCACACAAATCATCAATATGTATCCATGGAATATATTGTTTCCCACTACCCAAAGCAGATCCAATTCCCATTTTTACAGGTATTAACATTTTCTCTAATGCTCCACCTTTTTTTGTGAGCACAACACCTGTCCTTATTTTTACAGTTCTTATCCCTGTTTCTCCAAATTTATCAGCCGCTGCTTCCCAAAGTCTACAGCATTCTCCCTGAAAATCTTTGGCGGGTGGATCAATTTCTGTAAATATTTTTTCACAACTAATACTTCCATAATATCCAATTGCAGATGCTGTTATAAAAGCTTTAATGTTGATGTTGTTTTCAATTATTTTGTCAAATATCAGCTGAGCAGAATTAACTCTGCTGTCAATAATAAGTTGCATTCTTTTACCGGACCACCTTTTCTCTCCAATACCAAGCCCTGCAAGATGAATAATGTAGTCAGTCTTTTCCAGAGATTCAATATCTATTTCATGTTTTTCAATATTCCATGCATAAATTGGTATTTCTTTATCCTTATTGCTTTTTCTACTTATAATTGCAACCTGGTATCCTTTTTCTTTAAGTTTCTTAGAAAGTTGAGTTCCAACGAGTCCACTTCCTCCACTAATCAATATTTTTGTCATTTTTAAGTATATAAAGCTTGATACAGGATGTTTTTTACTTATAAATCCTGGATTATTATTTATGAAGAAAAAGATCCGAATAACCAGAGTGCTAGAGTTATGAATCCTAGTATACTATTCAGTATATATGGATTAAGCTTTGTAAGCTTAACATTATTAAATGTTTTTATCAGGTATAAACCAGTTATACAAATAACACTTGAAACAATTGCAGTTAATGTTCCTTTAATAAAGATATATTGTAATAATCTAGATGTATCCCACGAATTTAAAATATATGTATTCATAATTGCAAAAAGACTAAATGCAAGCATAGAAGTCATTAAGCAACTCAAAGTGATATTGTATAAATTGAATATTTTATGTTTTATAAATATGGATGAAAAAACTTCAAAACCTATTCCCAGTAATAATAAAGCAGTGGGGCCGCATAAAAAGAATGTTGATGAACAATTATTGAATCCAATTGTATTTGCTTTGAAAATGACTGCTATCATCATTATGAGTAAGGAAGTACCCGGTTTTGGAAAATAAAAGCGGGAAAAGAACAAAATACTTAAAGTAATTGCACTTAATACAACAGAACGATAAGGAAAATTCATGCTTCCTGTTATTGTTTCATTCATTCCAACCAATGATCCAATTAATAAGATCCATAGGTAATTTCTTTTAAAAAATGTAATCATAGTTTTTATATTTTAAAATTCCTGGTTTTTAGCCTTTTCGCTATAGCCGCATTTTATTTAGATTGAAGATTCTGCGAATAATGTATTGCAAATATATAAAATTAAAAGTAATAAAAATTACAATTATTAATCATTAGTGTCCAATAAAAATATGTAGATTCTTCGCTTCACTCAGAATGACATCATATTATAGTGATATATAGTAGGGTGTGGTAAGAAAGCGGCTTAGCCGCTTTCTTACCACACCCCAAACATAAAAAATTGATTGTCAATTCGAACGAAGAGAGAAATCTCAATAATATTACTGTTGTAAAAGTTTGTCGGACATTAGTGATTATTAATCTGTCTTATATTTTGATTCATCTGATGATACAATCAGGTTATTTTTAATAAACAAAAAGGCTGTCATTTTATTGACAGCCTTTTATAATTTACTTATTATCAGGAAATATTGTTTTTAATGCTTTAGAACTTTCTTCTTCTGAAATAACATCAAAATCGGGTTGTATAGATAGCTGTACTTTATATAATCCTCCATTAAAAGGAAGTATACCTTTTAAGGCAGAATAATTTGCCAGAAAATTTTTATTAATCCTTAAAAAATTATCCAGACCTAAAACTTCAATAGTTTCAGTGAATTTTTGATTGATTTTTCTAAGCTCTGAATTTAATTTTCTGACAAATGTATTTCCTTCTGAAGAATAAACATAAGCTATACTATCAATATTTATTCCGATAGCTTTCCCATTTTCATTTACAATAAGCTCTTTTCCAATAAGTTTATCGTTTTTGTAAGTATGTTTTTTAATTGTTGATCCGTTATGATTATACCAGAACCAAAGCCCTTCTTTTAAATTATTTTTATACTTACCCTGGCTTTTTAGTTTTCCATCGGGTGTAAATTCCTGATAAAGACCTTCTAATTTATCATTTTTATATTGAGTTTTTAAACTTCCACTAGAATAATTCTGTTCCCAGCTTCCTTCTCTTTTCCCATTTTTCCAGCTAATTTTATTAAAAAGACTCGCATCATCATAAAAAGTTTTCCATTCACCATTTTTTAAATTGGCTTTATAGGATTCTTCTTTTATCAAAACATCAAATTCATTATAATACTTCCATGTACTGTCTTTATGGGTGCTGATATAAAAACCTTCTGACATTAATTTTCCATTTGGATAATAAGTTTTGGAATAGGAACGAATACCTTTCTCGAAGAATTTAGAGATTGCTTTTATTTTTCCATCTTCATAATAATATTTGAATTCTCCTGTGGGATAATTATCTTTAAAATTCCCTTCATATTTTAATATCCCTTTTGCATCAGTTTTTTTCCAATATCCTTGTTTCTTACCAGCTTTGTCGGTTCTGTTTGAAGTGTCTGTTATTTGTTGTGCAAATGAAATACTTGAGATAAGAAGTGTTGAAATCAAGATTAATATAATTTTTTTTGACATGATATTAATTTTTTATTATTTATTTACATGAATATTATTATGTTAGAAATGGTTTAATTCATAAGACTATTTTTTTAAAAATTTTAATATAGGTTTTTAAAATTTTAATTAATTATTTTTTATCAATTTTAGTTGCAAAATCAATCAAAGACGAAGATGCAAAATCTATATATTCAGGATGTTGAATTACTTTTGCTAAATGTTCTGTGATAAAAACGGTTTTCATTCCTAATTTTTTACCAAAAATCATATCGCTCATTGAGTCACCAATCATTATTGATTTTTTAAATTTGATATCATTAAAATCTTTTCTTGCTTTTAAGCCCATTCCTATATTTGGTTTTCGAAACAAGCTTCCACTATCTTTTAAATCAGGGCAATAATAAACATGGTCAATATGTCCGTAATTGTCATTGATTTGCTTTACCATGAATTGATGTATAGAATTTAAATCATTTTCAGTCATAAGACCTTTCCCAACACCTTGTTGATTCGTTACTACAATAATTCTTCCAAAAATTCTTCTAAAAATCTTTAAAGCATCCAGTACACCTGGTAAAAACTGAAAATCGGCTGGTGTTTTTACATAATCATCAATCCATCTATGATTTATAACTCCATCCCTGTCAAGAAATAAAGTCCAGTTTTTGTTAAATTCTATAAGATGAATATTCATTTATACCGGGAAAAGACTTGATTCAACCATCTCACAAATTATATGACCGACGAGAATATGTACTTCCTGAATGCGAGGTGTATCTGAAGAAGGAATATTAATTAGATATTTTGAAATATCTTTCATTTTGCCACCACTTTCTCCAGTAAAAGCAACAGTAATCATTCCTAGTTTATTAGCTACTTCGAATGCTTTAATAATATTCATTGAATTTCCTGAAGTTGAAATCCCTAGCAATATATCGCCTTTTCTCCCTTTAGCTTTTACCAGACGGGCATAGATTTCATCATAGGAATAATCATTTGCAACGGCTGTTAAGTAGGAAGTGTTTACGTGAAGAGCTTCAGCATTAAGCGGAGGTCTATCGTAGTAAAACCTGCCTGAGAATTCAGCAGCAAGATGTTGTGCATCAGCAGCACTGCCACCATTCCCGCAAAATAAAACGCAGCCATCATTTTTAAAAGTTTGAATAATTTCTTCAGCAATATTACGTATGGTTTTTAGTAATAGCTCGTCATTCAGCAGTTTTGTTTTAAGTTCGATAGATTGTTGTATAGACTCTTTAATTCGCATTTTTATGTTTATTAATCAATTCTTTTTTCAATTAAATAGGAATTTCGAATAGGAGAACTTCTCCCAATCATTTCAGCAATGAAACCTGCTAAGAATAGTTGTACACCTATAATCATTGATGCAATGGCAATGTAAAAATAAGGACTATCTGTTATCAAAGGAGCTCTGACATTATGGTACATGGCAAACAGCTTAACTGTTCCTAACCAAGTTGTAGCAAAAAAACCGATAATGAAAATAAGCGTACCCATTAATCCAAAGAAGTGCATAGGACGTTTGCCAAACTTTGAAACAAAAGTAATTGAAATTAAATCAAGATAGCCTTTAATAAACCGGTCTAATCCAAATTTTGTAACACCATATTTTCTTGACTGATGTGAAACTACTTTTTCACCGATTTTAGAAAAACCGGCCCATTTAGCTATCACAGGAATGTATCTGTGCATTTCTCCGTAAACTTCAATGCTTTTGACCACATCATATTTATAAGCCTTTAAACCACAATTGAAATCATGTAAAATAATACCTGACATTTTTCGTGTGGTCCAGTTATAGAATTTCGTAGGAATAGTTTTCATAATAGGATCATAACGTTTCTTTTTCCAGCCAGAGACAATATCGAAATTTTCTTCAATTATCATTCGGTATAACTCTGGAATCTCGTCAGGGCTATCTTGTAAATCAGCATCCATTGTTATGATTACATTCCCTTTGGCTGCTTCAAAACCAACATTTAATGCTGCAGATTTTCCATAATTCCTTCTGAACTTTATTCCTTTTATTGAATTGTTTTCAGTCGAAAGTTTTTCGATCATTTTCCAGGAATTATCGTTACTTCCATCATCAACCATGATGACTTCGTACGAGTAATTGTTTTCAATCATAACTCTGTCAATCCATGCAGCCAATTCCGATAATGATTCATCTTCGTTGAACAGAGGTACTATTATTGAAATATCCATATTATTTATTCGTTTAAAAGTTCATAAAGTTTAATAAGCTTATCTGAAATCAAAAGTTTATATCTGAAATTCCAAAATAATTTACTATATATTTTTTACTGATTATTGTCAAATTTTCTTGTATTTAAAGAAGATAAATATCAGCAAAGGTAAAAAAAGACTGATTAAAAATAATTGACCAAATGCATAAAATCCAATTGAAACAGATGTGATTCTTTGAATTTGCAGTGAAAGCACTTCCGCATTTATATTTTTATTAATTTGTAACGTATTTATGCTTACAAAATTATTTATAAATTCAAAATCTATGAATTTTGTATAGATTATCATAAAAAAAGCAAATCCAATTGAAGCAATTAAACCTATAAAAACACCTGTTATATATGTTTCTTTAAATGTAACTTTAATGATGTTATTCTTCTTTTGGAAAGCTTTAACACCAAAGAACATAGTTAAAAATAAAATCAAATAGTTCCAAATAATCACAGGAGTGTAACCGGATCCTTTAATAAAGAAATATATTAAAGTAAGCAATCCCATTAGTACAAATGTAACTATACCATAAAGTATAGTTAGGATGATAATATTTTGTGGAAAAGATGTTTTTTTTAAAGGCATTGAAGCTTATCTTATTACATCTTTTGGAGCAGTTTCGTCATTTTTTTTAATAAAGGCAGAAACGATTAATGAAATAACAATTGAAATGGCAGGAACCATGTATAAATTTGAAATAAACTGTTTGAGTGGTTGCATTTTTTCCTGCATATTAAATACTTGTTCATGAAGTTTATCACCTTCTAAACCATAACCTTGCATCATTTCGGCAAATTTTTCAATTTGTTTAGGCATGTATTCAGTATCATACAAACCATAAAAAAGATAATTGAAAATACCTGAGAACCACATTGCAACTAAAGCCATTACTAATCCGGCAAAAAAACATTGCCAATAATTTATTTGACCTTCTAAAATTTTTCTTTTGTATTGATTCATTGTGATTACCATAAATGTAATCAATAAACCAAATGTAATGAGAAACATCAATATACCAAACACAAAGCTAAACATATTGATGTCAAATACATAAATAATAATTGAATAAATAATCATTAAGCCTCCGGTAATTAATCCGTTTTTGAGGGAGATTTTTAAAAAGGCAGTTTTTGAATTTTCCATAATGTCAGATTTTTAAATAAAAAAAATGTATTTACTGCAAAAATAAGAAATTTTCAATTAATTATCTTAGAAACAATAAACATTTAAAAAACAGAAAAGATTTATAAATTAGTATAGCTTTTGCTTTGAACTATTAAAAAAATATTTTTATAATTTTTATTTACAAATATGCTGAAATACATTACCCTTTGCTTTTTATCCTATATTTGCTATTGAATTTTCTACTTCTTTTGTCCTCTAGTTTTCGGTTTTCCATACTTAAGTTTCATTTTGTCCTTATGTCTGATTTTATTATAGACTTTTTTATTTTTTTCTTTTTTCTCATGAAATGCGGGTCCTGATGCTTCAACTTTAGGGGTTTTAACAAGAACATTTTTCATGATTATTTTAGGTAGTTCATCTTCAGTAAGTATTTCGGAAATTTTAAGATCTTCTGGTAAAGCTTCTATTGGGATTTTGTAATTCATTAATTCTTCAATCTGAGCCTGATACACAGCATCTTTTTCTAGCAGAAATGTAATAGCGATGCCTTTTTTGTCTGCTCTGCCGGTTCTACCAATACGATGCATGTAATCTTCAGCTACTTCAGGTGTATCAAAATTCACTACATGTGTTATTTCAGAAATATCTAAACCTCTAGCCATAATATCTGTTGAAATCAATACACGGTAAACACCTTCATGAAATTGTTTTACAGCATTAAAACGATAATTCTGTGCTTTATTAGAATGAATTACACCCAATTGACCAGAGAGCTTTCCTTCCATTTGTTCAAATAAATCATCTGCAAGCTTTTTTGTAGAAACAAATACAAGAACTTTACTCATTTCCATATCATTGCTTAACAATAGTTTCAGGAAGTTTACTTTTGTATTAAAATTGGGAACAAGATAGCCAATTTGAATAATCTGATCTAAAGGTGTTCCTGTAGGTGCTGCTTCTATTTTCTGAGGATTATTAAAAAAATCTTTAATTAACTTTTCAATATCATCAAGCATAGTCGCAGAGAACATTAAATTCTGACGACGGGGAGGAAGTAAATCCAAAATACTCGTAAGCTGATGTCTGAAACCTAGTGTAAGCATTTCATCTACTTCATCAATTATAAGTCTTTTGACTCCTTTTAGCCTTAAAACACCTTTGTAAGCAAGGTCTAATAAACGTCCGGGGGTTGCAACCAATACATCACAACCTGCATATACTCTGTCAATCTGAGGATTGATATTAACGCCACCATAAACACCTTCTACTTTTATATTGAGATAAGTAGTTAGTTTATTTACTTCTTTTACAACCTGGACTACAAGTTCTCGGGTAGGAACAATAATCAGAATTTGAGGTGAACCATCACCTGTATATTTCCATAACCGGAGACAGGGTAGGAGGTATGCAATAGTTTTTCCTGTTCCCGTTTGAGCAATTCCAACAACATCTCTTCCTGACATCATTACAGAGAATACTTTTTCCTGAATACTGGTTGCATGAGTATAGCCTAAGTCATTGAGTGCGTTTAATAAAGGTTTATTCAGATTTAATTCGCTAAAAGTCATAATACAGGATTTGTTTTTTTTGCAAAAGTAGTCATTATCAAGCTAAAATAATAATAAACAGACATATTTAGTTTTCTATTCTATAGGAAGAGTTAATTTATTAGAATTATTCTACTGACGTAAGTTAATGTATTTGAGCTAGTATATGATTATATGTATATAATTTATTGTTTAATTCTGTATTTAAATAAAAGGGAAAGGAGTTAGATTTATATCTCAACAATTTTGTTCTTAATGGCAAATTTTATTAAATCAACAGTTGTTTTTAGTGCCAGTTTTTGCATTATATGGTTTTTATGCGATTCAACAGTTCTTATACTAATGAATAATTTATCTGCAATTTCCTGATTGGTAAATCCTTGAGCAAATAATTTGAGAATCTCAATTTCGCGAATACTTAAGGATTCTTTCTTTTCATTATTTTCATCAGTTTTTACTTTTTTAATATAACTTTTTAGAATTATATTGGAAATAGATTCGCTAAAATACTCATCTCCATTGTAAATTGTATTCACAGCCTCAAACAATTCTTTTCGGGTAGTATTTTTAGGTAAGTAACCTTTAGCTCCGGCTTTTATTGCATTGAAAACAAAATCTTCGTTTGTATACATCGAGAGTATTAGTATTTTTATATTCTGATATTTTTTATCTTCATTAATAATCTTAGTTAATTCTATTCCTGAAATATCCGGCATTGAAATGTCAGTAACAATTATATCAGGTTGAATATATTTTAATTTTTCCAATAATTCATGAACATTGGAAGCTTCGCCAATTACTTCAACATTTCCAAGGCTTTCAAGCAAGACTTTGATGCCATCTCTAACGATTTGATGATCATCAATTAACATTATTTTGATATTTGCCATTCTAAAAATGTATTATTTTGATACAAATATAAGCATTTATTCTTTTCGATTAATCAAGTGACTTAGATAGTGAAATTTTTACATTGATGACAGTACCTTTTTGAGGAATTGAATCAATTTCAAAAATACCATTCAGCAAGTTAACTCTTTCCCGCATATTATAAATCCCATTGGTTTTGAGAGATTGAAACTGTTCTTTCATTTCAAATCCTTTTCCATTATCTTCAATTTTTAAATGTATTTCGTTATTTTCAATTTGAAGAAAAATTGAGACTTTAGTAGCTTCTGCATGTTTCACAATATTGTTTAAAGCTTCCTGTACTATCCTGAAAAGATAAGTTTTCATAACCTTGTCAAGTTTGTCTGCATCACATTCATAAGCAAATGTTATTGTTATATGTGATCTGTTTTCAATATCTTCACATAAATTTCGTATTGCTTTTGGTAATCCAAATTCATATAATACTGCTGGCATTAAATCATAGGATATCCTTTTTACTTCATCAATTGTACTGTCAAATAAAGTTTTTATTCCTTCTATAGTGTATAAAAGTTTTGACCGATCAGTAAAAATCAAACTTTCAAGTTTGAGTTTAATTGCAATTAGCAATTGTCCCAAGCCATCATGCAATTCCCGGGAAAGTCGTTGACGTTCTATTTCTTGTCCGTCAATAACTGATTGTAACCTTAGTAATCTTTCTTTCTTTAATTCCTGACTCTGGTTTTCTAAGTGACTCATCATAAGATTGAATGATTCGGTAAGTGCACCAATCTCATCTTTAGAATATATTTGTAGATGTTCATTAAACTCACCTTTCCCTATTTTTTTAGAAGCATCCGTTAAATTTACAATTGGACGAGTAATTTTTTTTGAAATAAAATAAGCAAATATAAATAAAGCTATGGCTAATAAAATACTAATAAATAAAGTATTGTTAAGTAATTTGTAAACAGGAATTGTAGCTTCTTTTAAGTCAATTTCTGCAATTATACACCAGTTTAAATTAGGAATATCTAATTTAGAATAAGCAGAAAGAGCTTCTTTATTTCGGTAATCTGTTATTATTTTTGTTCCGTGATCCTCATTAAAAGCATTAATAACAGCTTGAGTTTTAACTTTAGTCTTTAATAATGCTTTTTTGTGGAACCTGGATTCACTTCTCATTAAATAATCTTCACCAACTAAATAAGACTCACCAGTTTTCCCTAAACCATTGTGATGATTATTTTCATACATAATAGCATTAATAGCATCAAAAGAAATTTCAAGGGCTATGATACCGATTAAATTTTGTTTATTATCTAAAATAGGTGCTCCCAAATATATAGAAGGATGTGAGTGCTTATAATTTAATTTAAAATCCTGAATAAAAATTTTATGGGTTTTCTTTACTTTTAAGATTAATTCCTCTAATGGGAAATTTGAAACTGTGTCGTAAGAGATTAAAACATTATCTTTCTTTTTTGTATCAATGCAAAGAAGAAATCCTTTATCATTAAATATCAAATAATTATCGTAGTATTTATTGAGGAAAAGTTCATATTCTTTATTGATTTTAGTTTCTTCAATTTTAGAAGTATTATTACTTAAATTGTAATGATGAGTTACGATATGTAATAATTTTAGTGCATCTTCCGAACCTGAAATTAATTGAATATCACGGATACGGTCTGTGAAAAAGTTTTCAATTTGATTTTTCTTTACAGTCTGTAATGAGGTAAGTTGCTCGAAAGTTCTATCCATTAATGCATTACGGGAAGTGTAAAAAGAATATGAAGCAATAATTATAATTATACAAATTCCAAGCAAAAGAATATTAAGGATTATTTTTTCGGTTAGTGTTATATTTCGCATTGGATTTCTGTAAATGGCTTTCCAAAAGTAAGAAAAATATAATAAGAAATAAAATTTTAAGATACTTCAACGATTAAATATAAGAAAACCGCTGTCAGAATTGATTAGCTTTCTGACAGCGGTTGTTTGAAATATAGGTAATTTTGGTTTTTTAATTTATAACATTATGAAAATTTAGTTAAAAACTATATGGAAATATTTTTTCACAAAGCTCCTTCATCATAAGCTCGTTCCCCATGAATTGAAAAGTCAAGTCCTTGTTCCTCTTCGGATTCAGAAACACGAACAGGCGTTATGTAATTGATAATCACGAGCATAATATATGTAAATATGAATGCATATACTGAAGCAATAGTTACTGCTATCAATTGTTTCATAAAGAAACCTGAATTACCGAAAATCCAACCATCAGCTCCTGCAGGATTGATAGCTTTAGATGCGAAAACCCCTAATAGTATTGTACCTAATACACCGCCTACACCATGAACTCCCCAAACATCAAGAGCATCGTCCCATTTCATTTTGTTTTTCAACATTACAGCAAGATAACAGACAATACCAGCTGCAGTCCCTATAATAGGTGCAGCCCACATAGGTATGTAACCTGCACATGGCGTAATTGTCGCAAGCCCGGCAATTGAACCTGTAAGTAATCCTACAAACTTAGGTTTCCTTTCACGTGACCATTCAATTACAACCCATGCAACAGTAGCAAAAGAAGCTGCAATATCTGTATTGAAAAATGCTAAAGCAGTAACTTTATCAACACAAAGTTGGCTACCTGCATTGAAACCATACCATCCAAACCATAATAAACCACTTCCAATTGCTACTAAAGGGATACTATTTGGTGTAGAGTTTTTGTCAACACGAGCGCCTACATAAAATACTGAAGCCAAAGCTGCGAAACCGGCAGTAGCATGAACTACAATACCACCTGCAAAGTCAAGAACGCCCCATACTTGTAACAAACCACCACCCCAAATCATATGCACAAATGGATAATAAACAAATACTTGCCATACAGTTAAGAATATCATGTATGATTTAAATGTTACGCGATTTGCAAATGCACCTGTAATAAGGGCAGGCGTGATGATTGCAAACATCATCTGGTAAACAAAGAATACGATTTCAGGAATCTTACCGTTGCCGGCATACATAGAGTCAATTGACACACCATTCATAAATGCTTTATCAAAGTTGCCCATAATACCACCGGCACCTCCGCTGAAACATAAAGAATAACCAAAAATAAACCATAGAACAGTTGTCCATCCTAAAGAAGCAAAACTCTGGATCATAATACCCAGTATGTTTCTTTTTGTTGCCAAGCCACCATAAAACAGTGCTAAAGCAGGTGTCATAAGCATTACTAAACTCGCGGCTAATAACATAAAGCCGGTTGAACCAGTTTCTAACATAATTTTGAAATTTTTAAGTTTATATATTAATTACTAAAGTGTTATTCCTAAGATAAAAAAAGCTGTTGATTGTTGAGGGTTAAAAAGTAAAGATGCTTTCATAGGCAACTCAAAACTTTCAGAAATTTTAATTTTACGGTAGCCTGAAATCCCCATATTTACAATTCCGGCTTTATTTCCATAAGCTCCTGCTGATGGAGTAATCCCCAATATAACATCAATACTGTTTTCCTGAACAGCAAATGTATAACCTGCTTCAAAGTAAGATGAATAGTATGTTTTCTCACTTAAATCTTTGCTTGCATCATAGCCCCATCTTTTATCATTTCCGTAGAAATAAACACCTCCAAGTATCCAAATTGGGAATTTTTCACCACCTTTGAACATTAAAGATCCTTCTAAACTATGTGCTGTGGTTTTATCTTTGAAAGTGAAATACCTTATATCAGAAGATGCCGGACTACCATTGGTAGATGGTATATAATAATCTGTTAAAATGAATGAGAGTTTTTTATAAGTATATTTGGCATACAAATCAATTTCCTTGTAAAAACTGTTCGTCGCTACTGAACCCCAACAACCTACTTCAAAATTATTTACTGATAATGACAATGTAGGCTGAACAGCAGGCGAATTTCCGTAATCACTACCTCGCCAATAATACCGGCTTACAATATCAGAAGTCAAATTTAATTTAAACTTGTTTTTTGTTGTGTCTATATCATTTTGTGATTTCAATGTATTGTTAATCAATACTAAGAAAATAAAAGATATTCCTAAACTTGTAAATTTTGATTTCATATTTTTTCGCATTTTTTGACTACAAATATAAAACCATCCTATTGGCCAGACAATAGGTCGAAATTTGAAATATCTCTAAGAGAAAATTTGATTAAATCAGGAATTTACTTAGATGTTTTCTGAAAATTAAGAAATATGAAAGAGAATATAAATTAAGGTATTAATTGGATCAGAGTGAAATTCCCAGTGAGAAATAAACGTTGGATGCCAATGGATTTAGTATTAAAGAGGCTTTTAATGGTAGCTCGAAACTATCTGTAATTTTAATTTTTCGATTTCCTGTAACACCAAAGTTGACAATCCCTGCTTTGTGCCCATATGCCCCAGCATAAGGAGTAATTCCTGCAAATATATCCAAACTATTTTCATGAATTGAAAAAGTGTAAGTTGCTTCAAAATAAGAAGAAAAATATGTTTTCTCATTCATATCATTTATTAAATCATACCCCCATCTTTTATCATTACCATAAAAGTAAATAGCTCCTAATAAAGATAATGGAAAATTATCGCTTCCTTTATAGGCTATTGAAGCTTCAAATGCGTGAGCAGTTGTTTTATCCTTAAAATTTAAAAAGCTGTTACTATAAGGCATAGGATTTCCATCAGTTGCTGGAACAAAATAATCAGTAATGATAAACGAAATTTTTTTCATAGTATATTTTGCATATAAGTCTATTTCAGTGTAATAACTATAAGTTGCTACAGAACCCCAGCAGCCAATTTCAAGATTTTGGAAATTAATACTTAAAGTAGGTTGAATAGCAGGAGAATTTCCATAGTCGTTACCTCTCCAAATAAATCTACTTACAATATCAGCACTTATATTTAATTTAAAATTTGATGAGTTGGTATCACTTTCAATAGAATTTTGCGATTTTAATGAATTGATTATTAATGTACTAATTAATAAAAATAGAGTAAGGTGTTTTATTTTCATAGCTTTTCGGATTTATTAAATATATTTATTGATTTTAATAGTGACTTATATATTTAAACTGTAAAGATAAAAATATATTCGTTGATTTAATTTAAACTTTTTCATTTGAAATTTATTAACTTAAAAATATTCTTATAATGAGAATACTATATTTCAATTATTTTATTTTTAACTGCATAAAGTACCAATTCCGCTGTGTTTTTTAATTTAAGTTTTTGCATAATATTGTTTTTATGACTATCAACAGTTTTAGTACTGATAAATAGTTTATCAGCAATTTCTTTATTGCTTAATCCAATTACAGCTAACTTTAGAATTTCAATTTCTCTAATCGTTAATGTTTTATTTTCAATTAAATTTTGCTCTGCTTTAAATTTCTTAACATAACTTTTCAGGAAGTTGTCCGAAATTAATTTACTATAACATTCGCCTCCTGAATCAATTATTTGAATTGCTTCTAATAATTCATCTTTTGAAGTGTCTTTAGATAGATAACCTTTAACTCCTGCTTTCACTGCATTTATGACAAATTCTTCGTTTGTATGCATCGATAATATCATAATTTTAATATTTGGATATAAAATACTAATTTGTTTTGAAACATCAATGCCAGAATGACCTTTCATACTAATATCCATAATTATTAAATCAGGTTTTGTATTTTTTAATAAGCATAATACTTCTTCCCCACCTGAAGCTTCACCTATAATATCAATGAATTCAACTTCAGATAATAATGATTTAATTCCATCAAGGAATAATTGATGATCATCCACTAATACAATTTTAATCATATTTAATTTTAGGTATTTTAATAATAATTTTTGTGCCATTTTCTATAGATGAAAAGAAGTCACATTCACCTTTGAGGAGTTTTACTCTTTCTTTGATATTTAAAATTCCATTGCTTTTAGCATCAATATTCTCAATATCAAATCCTTTTCCATTATCAGCAATATTCATTAAAACTGATTCTGAGGAAAATGATATTGAAAAAATGACCTCAGATGCAGCAGAGTGTTTACTTATATTATTTATTGCTTCCTGAGAAATTCTGTATAGATATATTTGCATTCTTGCATCCATTGTTGCCGGAATATTTTTACTGATAAATTCAATTGGGATTCCTGTATTAGTGGCAGTATTTTTACAAAGTGTTCTCAATCCCTGTTCTAATCCAAAAGCTTCTAGAACCGGAGGCATGAGGTCATTTGAAATGTTTTTTATTTCTTGTATTGTGTTACTCAATAATTCCTGAGTTTCTATGATAAGTTGTCTGCTTTTTTCAAAATTAGAATTTTTCGCATGTTCTAATTTTATTTTAACAGCTAATAAGGATTGCCCTAAGCTATCATGCATATCTCTTGATAACCTTTGCCTTTCCATTTCCTGACCATCTATTAAAGAACTTAACCTTTTAGCTTTTCCCTCTTCCAATTCGTTACTTTGCTTTTTCAATTGTGATGTCATATCATTAAATGCTTCGGTGAGCAACCCAATTTCATCCATTGAGGAAATTTCAACATTTACATCATAATTTCCTGTCCCGATTTCCTTACTCGCTTTTTGCAACTTCTTTATTGGGAGCGTGATTTTTTTTGAGATAAAGTACGCAAAAATAAAAACAATTCCGGCAATAATAATGCTGATTATTAAAATGCTATTTCTGATAGCATCAACTGGTATCATTGCTTCTGCTTCATTTATTTCGGCAAGAATAACCCAGTTGAGGCCATCAATATTAACTTTACTATAAGAGCTTAAGCATGAAATATTTCGGTAATCGTTGACTATATCGCATCCATTTATTCCTTTAAAAGCATTCGCTACAGATTTAGACGTAACTCTTATTGTTGAAACTGCATTTTCTTTAAATCTTGAATTACTCCGCATTAGAAAATCATTTCCAACCAGATAGGTTTCTCCTGATTTCCCTAATCCATTTTTTTCAGAATACCCAAACATTATTTTATTAATGGCTGTAATAGGTATTTCTAAAATAACAAATCCTGAAAAGATATTATATTGATCATAAATAGGTGAACCAATGTATATTAAAAGGTTTGATTTGCTTAAATCCTGAATGATAGTTTTATTTGACTTTTTAATTTCATTACAAAATGATATAAGGTTTTGGTTAGCAGTTGTTTTTATATCAGAATAATTACATAATTCAGATTCAGGAGAGTTAATTGTAAAGCTTGAATTTTTATTATTAATTATATATAACTTATGATAATATCCATAAGAACTTATGAATCTGCTTAAATTTGAATTTGATGGTTCTTTATTTAAACTATTTGAATTTAAAGATTCTGAATTTAGCAAATTAATTATTTTTCTACATTCTTCTGATTTTGAGATTATGCTTAAATCACGATTACGGTCAATGAAAAACTGCTCAATTCTATTCTTCTTTTCTAAACGAAGGGAAATCAATTGATCAAAAGTTCTGTTTAATAAAGCTTTTTTTGCAAAATAATAAGTATAAGAGCCAATGATTATAATCACGACTAGTCCTAAACATACAAAATAAAAAATAAGTTTTTCTGTAATAGAAATGCGTTTCATTTATTGAAAGTTTCTTTGCAAATATATTTCTTTTTTATAAACAATTGATAAATATGATTTGCGAAATATATTTCTGCTAATCTGGAAATGAAATTCTTTTTTTGCAAATTGTAAGTTGTTATATTTAACTACTAATAGCATGAACTATTCAAAATATTTAAAAAAACAATATGATATTCCAAAAAAAACACTACTTTTGCAACGGGTAAGTCTTATACGACCAGCTCCTACTGAACTCCCCCAGGATTGGAAGATAGCAAGGGTAGGTGGTTGAGCGGTGCGATATAAGGGGCTTACCCATTTTTTATTTCATATAATCAGGTAGTTATCTTTTTCCTTTTTTTTTTCTTCCTGTCATTTTAAGCAATATTTTCTCATTTTTTCTTTCAAAACTGCGACAAAACTGCAACAGATTTTTGTAAGATAAAAAGAAAAACGTAAAGTATATCTTGTTTTTGTAAAACAATTAGATTCGTTCTTTCATTCATGCTAATTTTCAATTGTCAAAACTTTTAACTTTTGCATATTGTATTTTGGCTTCAGCTAATTTAAGTAAAAAATCATGAAATTATTATCTATATTAGTAGGATTTACTGTCAAATTTATAGTAAAATTAGTTGTCTTCTTTACCCCCAATAAATTCAATTATATTTTCGATTTTTTTTGAAGTAAGTCTGCAAAATGTTGTATAAGCTGCAATTTCCTCATAAATAATTTCACCGGTTTGACCATTAATGATTTCCAAATTGTCATCATATTTTCTTATTAAATAATATATTGCCTTTTTTTCGTTCATTATTTTCTCATTTAATGAATCCAATGCAATTAGTTGATATTGCCAAGGATACTCTTCAAAAACATCTTTAATATTTATTAAATAATTATTTTTTTCTAAATCAAACATAGTTGGTTTTGGAATGTACAATACATCGCTTTTTAAACTAATCAGTTCTTCTTTATTCAACACATTTACTCGGTTAAAATTATTTAAGTTTTTAGTCTTAGCAATTCCTTTTTCATTTTTCTTAATATTTAGTTGTACTAACTGTATTGCGTTTTTTAACATTCCAATACCTCCATACATATTATATTTACCACCAAAGTATTCTCCATTTAAAATATTATTTAATGAAAATTTCATGCTTTTATTTTTTAATATCTTTATACTTGCAAAATCTATTTTATACAAGGACATATCAATTTCTTCGTCATTTTCAACTTTATCTTTAAATTTTTCAATTTTTTTAGGGTTATATTCCCAAAAATCAATGGAATATAAAAATCTATTTGCGTATTTTTCTGTGTTCAGCCCTTCTTCCATTTGGACTATTATTGTAGCAAAATAAATGTCTTTTTTATAGTATTTAGACATTTCATTCGGATCAATAATTTCAACTTCAGATAATTCCCAATAATTTTTAAAGACTTCTGCATATTCTGAGTTTTTAGGATGGGCTTTTTCATCAATTACAACATAAAGTTTTGATTTACTTAATTTTTCTAAAAGATTTTGAGCTTGAACATAATTTGAAGTAATTATAAAGCTAAAAATTGCCAAAAAGATTTGTTTTTTCATGATTAAAAATTTTTTTAAAATACATTTGCTCGTTGAATGTTTATTTTATTGTTTTCGCACAAGTTTAACGCTTGCCTCTTGCATTATCTATTTTCTGATACTCGAGTAAAGGTTTTTTGCCAGAATATGAATCTGCTTGAATGTATAGTTCAGACGACCAAGGTTATATAAGAAAGTAATTTAATTCGCTTTTTTTTCAAAGATAAAAAAATAATCATTGTAATTGAAGTAATTGTAAAAAAGGTTCATAATAATTTTTAAACACTTGTTTTAATTGGAATTGTATATTAAAGTCTGATAAAGATTAGGTTTCTGAATTACAATATTATGAATAAAATTGATTTTAAAAGAAACAGCTGAAGCATTTTATACTTTCCAACCTATTCAATTACTGTTTTTTTATCTTTTTTTTGAAACTTTTAAGCCCAACATTATCTTATCTTACATTAATTTCATAGCTATCAGTAAGGATTTTTCCATTTAATTTTGCAAAAGTTTTTATTTTATTTTTTCCTTTACGCAGTTTGATGTTAGTCCAGACATAATGAACAGATGTTAATCCAGAATTAACTTCTGGCATTTTTTTACCATTAATCTCAAGAAAAGGTTTGTCAAAATTACAATAAACTGTAAAATTATCATTTAGACTATCACGTTCATAAAATCGACGCGCTGTTATATATAATACAGGCTCTTTGCTCCAGTTTGCTTTATACCAGTAGAAACAGTCTTTTTTAAGCTTCCTGTCGTAAGTAATCAAACCCTTCTGGTTGCGCCCTTTCATATCTCCCCGGTCCCATAAAGGACAAGTGAAATCAAACATATTCCAGATATAGCTTGCCCATACTTCAGGGTGGCTTTTTAAAATAGCCCATGTCTTTTCATGATAATATGTCTGATATGTTTCGGGAAAAAACTTTCCAAGAGGAGCTGGTGGTGTCATATCAGCAGTTTGATGCAAGGGATTACCTTCAGCACCATATTCTGAAATACATATAGGAATATCAGGCGTTGAATTATACCAGTTATTTATAAACTTATTTAACTCTTCCGCCTTGCCTCCATACCAGCCACTGTATTGATTGCATGCCTGCAAATCGGCATGAAAATGTACTGGATGATCTTTTATCCACCATTGATTACTTACAGATACTGTGTAACGATCGGGATCTTCAGTTTTAGCAACATCATTTAAAATAACTGTAAGCTGACCTGAATAAAGACCATCTGGTTTACCAACTTCGTTGTGCAAACCCCAAACATAGATAGATGGATGGTTGAAGTTCTGTCTTATCAATTCAACCAGTTGTTGCTTTGCATTCTCAGTTTCCTGTCCAGTCCATATTCCTACAAAAGGAATCTCTGCCCAGCAGATAATCCCTAATGAATCGCATAGATGATACAAATAATCTGCTTGTTGATAATGTGCAAAACGAATGGAAGTAACGCCAAGTTCCATGATAAGTTTCATATCTTCCATGTGTTGTTCGTTAGTTAAAGCATTGCCGTAATTTTCCCGTTCCTGATGCCTGCTGACTCCATACAAACGATAAGGTTTTCCGTTCAAAATAAAACCTTTTTCTTTATCAATGCTAAAACTTCTGATACCCAATGCTTGATTTATTTCATCTATAACTTTTCCATCATAAATTAAACTTACATTTACCTTATATAAATAGGGATCTTCTTTTGCATTCCACAAATGAGGCGTATCTAGTTTATTTTCATTATAATAAGAACGTATTCCTGTTGGATTTACACTATAAGGCATCGAAGTTTCGCTGACTATTTTCCCATTTGCATCAAAAATAGTAGTTTTAAGCAAAATATCTTTTGTGAAATGTGTATTATTTTCCAGTTTGCATGCAATCGATATCGAAGCAGCTTTAGCTGAAACATCCTTCTGTCGGATATAAATACCCGATGCACCATTATCGGACAGCGTTATATGAACATCCTCAGTAGTAACAACTGATACAGAACGATAAATTCCTCCAAAAGTAGTGAAAAGGAAATTCTCGGCTGGTAATAGAGCAGGATTTGTTTCATTGTTAACCCTGACATAAAGCCAGTTATCATCTTTATGCTTTATTAATCGGGTAATGTCAATATTAAATGCACTATAAGAACCTTTATGGGTGCCTGCAAGCTTCCCATTTATAAATATATCTGCTACTTGGCCTACACCTTCAAATTTAATGTAAAATCTTTTATTAATGCTGTCCTGCGGTATTTCAAGTTTACGGCGATACCATGCCGTACCTGCATAAAAACCATTACCTGTCTGAGCATCCATATTATTCCATGTATGTGGAATACTTACCTGACTCCAGCCAGATATATTTATAATGGTATCAATATTGGTTGTAGATTTTATAAACTCCCAGCCGGTATTTATTAAAGTAACATCACGAGAAAACGAAACAAATGGAATTGCTATTAATAATAATACTGCAATAGTTAGTTTGTGTAAAGTGAATTTCATATTATTAGGATTAAATGTACAAAAATAGAGAATAATTAAATAATTGACAAAATATTATTATTTTGATTCTGAATGTATTAATTTAAGGAATTTGTCTATTAACTTAAATAAAAAAAGCAGTCAAATCCAAAGATATGACTGCTTTTTTATGATTTACTACTTTAAGAATGTATTCTTTTTAAAAATTACAATTTATTTAATTAAATTTGCCCTTTAAGTTTGTATTTTTCAATCAGATCGCAATCACATTCATCAAAACTTTTGTTGTATTGCAGCATGGCTTGCTGGCTCATACCCATACTCGAAAAACCGCCATCGTGAAACAAATTTTGCATAGTAACTTTTTTTGTCAGATCTGAAAAAAGTGTGATACAATAATCGGCACATTCATCAGCTGTTCCATTGCCAAGAGGTGACATACGGTCAGTAAAATCCATTAGACCATCAATTCCTTTTACTCCGCTTCCAGCTGTAGTAAGTGTAGGGGATTGAGAAATGGTATTTACTCTTACTTTCTTTTCACGACCATAGATATAGCCAAAACTTCTTGCTATTGATTCTAAAGCAGCTTTTGCATCAGCCATGTCATTATATTCAAATAGAGTCCGTTGAGCAGCAATATAAGACAATGCAACAACAGAACCCCATTCATTTATAGCATCCATTTTTTTAGCTACCTGTAGGACTTTATGAAATGACATGGCCGAAATGTCCATAGTTTTATGGTAATATTCATAATCCAAGTCATCATAAGGATGTTTTTTGCGAACATTGGGAGACATTCCAATCGAATGTAACACAAAATCAACCTTGCCTCCCAAAATATCCATAGATTGTTGAAAAAGGTTTTCTATGTCATTAACATTTGTTGCATCAGCAGGAATAACTTTAGTATTGCATTTTGCCGCAAGTTCGTCTACTTCACCTAAACGTATTGAAACCGGAGTATTTGTTAAAACAAATTCTGCTCCTTCATCGTGTGCACGTTCTGCAACTTTCCAGGCAATTGACCTATTATTTAACGCTCCAAAAATAATTCCTTTTTTCCCTTTAAGTAAATTGTACATATTGTGGTTTTTAATTGTAAAATATTGTAATTGAAAAATATAGTGTATTTAAGTTATGAAATAATAGAAATCTATATACCTTTTTATCTCATTAGTTCTTTTGCATTTTCTATAGCAGAAATTGTTATGTTTTCATTACTTAACATTTTAGCAATTTCTTCAACTTTTTCATTCCCATTCAATTGTTTAACTTTTGAACGTGTAATTTTGTCATCAGATTGTTTTGATACAAAATAATGAATATCAGCTTTTGCAGCAATTTGGGGTAAATGTGTAATAGCAATTAATTGCATATCTGTAGACATTTTTTTCATTATAAGTCCAACTTTACCTGCTATATCTCCTGATACTCCATTGTCAATTTCATCAAAAATAACAGTTGGAAGTATTTTTTGTTTAGAAATAATTGATTTTATTGCTAGCATTAATCTTGATAATTCTCCACCTGAAATTACTTTTGATAATTCTTTCAGCTCTCCGCCTTTATTTGCATTAAATAAAAAGACGATTCCATTGCAGCCTGAATTCGTATAATGATCTGATTTGCTTAAATTAATTTTTAGAATAGCAGTATCCATTCCTAGATTTGATAAAACCTCTTTTACTGCATTTTCAATTAAAGGAATTGCAGATTGTCGTTTAAGAGATAATTCTTCTGCAAACTTTTTTACTTTTTCAAAAACTTCTTTAAGTTCATTCTCAAGCACTCCAATTTTATCTTCAAAAGATGCAATAAGATATAATTCTTCTGATATCTTCTGATAAATATTCATCAGTTCAGCAACTGATGATACATTGTGTTTTTTTTCCAAACGGAAAATTAAATCCAGACGTTGCGTAAGTCTTTCAATTAAATCTGAATTGTAATACACTTTTTCTTCGAGTATTTCTGATTCATCAGAAATGTCTTTCAATTCAATAATACAACTTTGAAGTCTAGCTGTAATTTCTTTTATTTGAGAATGAAATGGTGATAATTTCGATAAATGAATATTTAATTCATTTAAAAGTGCGATTACATTTATTTCAGATTGAGAGAGTATTGAAATTGTTTTATAAAGACCGGTTTTAATATCTTCTGCATTGTTTTGAATTTCAAGTTCTTTAACAATTTCTTCCTGTTCTTCTATTTTTAAATTTGCTTCATCAAGTTCATCAAATAGAAATTGCAGATAATCCCTGTTTGTATTGGCTTCTTTTTCTTTTAGTATTAAATTTTGTAATTGAATATTTAATTCCTGATAATGTTTAAATTCAGATAAATATTTCTTAACTAGTTCATGATTCTCTGCAATATTATCTACAACAGCCATTTGAAAATCCGAATTATTAAGTGTGAGTGTGTTATGTTGAGAATGTATGTCAACTAATTTCTCACCTAGTTCTTTAAGTTGATTAAGATTTACAGGTGTGTCGTTAATAAAAGCTCTTGATTTACCATTTGGTGCTATTTCTCTTCGCAGAATACATGGGTTTTCATTGTCTAATTCATTGGTTTCAAAAAAATCAAGTAACTTAAGTTTTGAAATATCAAAGCTGCCTTCAATAACACATTTCGCTGATTTGTTGAGTAATACACCAGTATCAGTTCGTTGGCCCAAAAGCATAGATAAAGCTCCAATGATAATTGATTTTCCGGCACCGGTTTCTCCTGTAATTACAGAAAAACCTGATGAAAATTCAATATCAAGTTTCTCAATTAATGCATAATTTTCAATTAACAAGTGTGAAAGCATGTAGCAAAATGATAAAATTCTTATACTACAAAGATATGTAAAGAAAGTAAAAACAGAAAATTTATTTTATATAACAGTTAAAAAGAAGAATCCTCCAACTTTTAATAAGCAGTACTTATTAAGTCGATTTTTTTAAAATAAATTCAAATGTGTAAAAAACAATTTCCTAAATATCTATTAATTAGTTGATTTAATGATAAATAATAGAATAGGATACTTAATTTTTATTTAATATACCTTGATATTTACTAGCATTGGCAGGGTCAATTTCAATAAGATTATTAATTACTTTAGCTTTATCCTGAGGTGATGCTTTTGAAAATATATTAACGATTTCATCAGATTTAGCGTCCATAAACAATTGTATACTAAATAGTCCAGGTTTTTCTCTGTAAGCTTTTCTAAGTAATTCAATACTTTCTGCAATCGCTGTTCTTCCTGTTTCCAAATTATCATACATTGCATCTAATCCCTGTCGATGATATTTATAAGTAGCTTGTCGAACAGAGCTGTAAGCACTATTTAATAAATTTTCGACTATCCAATAACGGTTTTTCTGACTCTCGAATGATTTCCAGCCTTTTTCAGGAACATTTTGTCCTAGATTAACAATATTCTGTGCTTTTTCAAAATAAGGAGTACCTCCGTTTGGCGAAAAAGAATCAAAATCTAAACCAAGGTATAAATAACAATAATAGGCAATCACAGAAGTTAGATTTGATGTAAATGAGTTCTCAACAAATTCCAGATTTTGGAATTCTACATATTTGAATTGAAAATCTTTATCTACAAAATTTAATAATACTGAGTTGTAAGATGTACGATAAACTGGACGGCGTAACTGTAAATTTAAAGTTCCTTTAAATTCGTCCTGGCTTATTCTTTCATTAACAGTAATTAAAATACTACATTCGATGCGTTCTTCTTGTTTGTATGTATAATTCGTCCACGATTTGGTATTTACAAATTCGTAAAGTGCAGTTCTTAAATTATCATATACACTTCTGTCAGTCCCTTGTACTTGAGGTGCAGATACTTGTATGTTACATATAAATTCTTGAGCTATGCTTAAAAAAGGTAAAAGTATAATTGTTAAATAGAGCGATATTTTTTTCATTTTTTTTAAAATTGAATTTTAAGAACATAGCTAATGATGTCTTTGGCAATTTCTAATTTAGATTTCAAACTGAAATCCTTACAACCGCCTTCTTTATCAAAAACTGATACTTTATTGGTTTCGTGTCCAAATCCAGATCCGGCATCTCTTAATGAATTTAAAACGATAAAATCAAGTTTTTTATTATTCAATTTATTTAGAGCATTCTCTTTTTCTTTATCTGTTTCAAGTGCAAAGCCGATTAAAAGCTGGTTTTCTCTTTTTATTTTTCCTAGTTCTGCAAGAATATCAATAGTTGGAATAAGTTTTAATTGAGGAAGTTCTCCTGATTTTTTGATTTTATTTTCTGAAGGATAATCGATAGTAAAATCTGCAACTGCTGCAGCCATAACAGTATAATCTGATGTTGGAAATAATTCTATGCATTTCTCAAACATTTCGCTGGCAGTTATAATATCGATACGTTTAATCAAAGGATGATTCACTTCTAAATGGACAGGACCTGTCAGTAAACAAACATTGGCTCCTAAATCTGCAAAAATTTTCGCTAAAGCAAATCCCATTTTACCGGAAGAATGGTTTCCAATATATCTTACAGGATCAATTGCTTCATAAGTAGGACCTGCGGTAATTAATACTTTTTTCCCTTTTAAAATTGATTTCTTTTCAATGAACTTTGTAATAATATCCATTATTTGAGCAGGTTCTTCCATACGACCTTTACCTTCATAGCCACAAGCAAGGTCACCGACTGGAGCTTCAATAAATTGAATTCCATGAGATTGTAAATAAGTAATGTTTTTTTGAACTGCAAAATTATCATACATTTTACAATTCATTGCAGGTGCAATAAAAATTGATTTATTAAAAGCTAAAAATGAAGTAGATAAAACATCATCAGCAATACCGTTTGCAAATTTACCAATAATATTTGCTGTTGCTGGTGCAATAACAAATAAATCAGCCCAGTCAGTTAATGCAATATGTTCTGTCGAATAATCATTATTCTCTGAGAATAGTTCTTTGTAAATTTTGTTTTTCGATAAAGTTTCGAGTGTAACTTTGCTAATAAACTGAAGAGCATTATGAGTTACAATAACTTTTACCTCGGCTCCGGCTTTCACAAAAATACGAATAAGCTGAGCTGTTTTATAAGCTGCAATTCCGCCACTGATCCCCAAAAGTATTTTTTTGCCATTCAGCATATTACTCATTTTTATAAATAAAAAAAGGCATAAATTTACCTTGAAAAGTTCATTTATACCTTCATTTGTTTGATTATCAATTAAAATTGATTTCCAGAAGCTTCTTTCACAGGATTTCTATAGTAAATTTTATCATTTAAGAACTCATGGATTGATAGTAATGTAGATTTTGGTAAATGTTCGTAATATTTAGCAACTTCAATTTGTTCCCTATTTTCGAAAATTTCTTCCAGATTATCATTGGGTGTAGCAAATTCTTGAAGTTTACTGTGTAATTCTTCTTTTATTTCTGTTGAAATCTGATTCGCACGTTTTGATAATATTGATAAATTTTCATACACATTATTTGTGTTTTTATAAAAATCAGTAGTATTACGTGTTACTGCGGTAGTTTCCGTTTTTATTTTTTTAAAATCCATTTTTAATATTATATGATTTATTTGTTTTCGTAAATTAATATGGCATTGTTATATAAATTCTCAGCAAGATTCTTGAATTTTGATTCAGGATAAATACTAAGTAATGCTGTATAAGCATCGATAACAGTTTTATAACGTTCTTGTTTTTTAGAATCTATACTATTTTTTGCGTAGTAATAATTTGATTTTATGATATAATACATGATTTCTTCCCTATAGGTAGTTTCAGGGAAATCTTTTAATATATTTGTAAATGCAATTTGAGCTGCATTATAAGATTCTGTTTTAAAGTAAAGTTTTGCAATTTCAAATGCTTTTTCAATTAATTTCAATCGTAATCCATCAATTAGTTTGTTGGCTTCTGCAACTCTTTCACTTTTAGGGTAATAGTTAATAAATAATTGCAATTCCTTAATGGCTTCCTGAGTACTTGATTGATCCAATGTGTATGAAGGTGAATCTAAATATTTGCAATAGGCACTCATATAAAGGCATTCTTCAGCATATTTACTATTTGGGAAAATTTTAGCAAAATTCTTAAAATGATAACTTGCAACAATGAAATCATTTTGACCGTAATAACAATAAGCGTAATAATAATGAATTTTTTCGGCCTGTTCTTTTCCTCTGTAAATGGCAATTACATTGTCAAACATCTGTAATGCACGATAATAATCGTGTTTTTCATAATATTTTATTCCCATTTCCAGTTTCCTGGCATGATCATTACTTTTTAGCAACTTTTGGTATTTGCTGCAAGAAGTCAGTTGAAACAGGACAACTAAAGATAGTAAGTAGATGAGTTTCTTAATCATTTTGCAAAATTAATTTTTTTTACTGATATATGAAACGATTTATGCAAAGATTTATTATATAATGTTAAAAAGGAGAAATGTAATTGGTTAGGAAATAGATTGCTTATTTTATTGCAAAATCAATTATAAAGCTTAAGTATCTAAAATATAGTATTTTAAAAAAAAATAATTAGTGGCAGTTTATGAATTAATTGATATGAAAATTAATAATTAAACGGATTTATTAAATCATAAAACTACTTCAAATCTATTTACTTGCTAAATAACCAATTTCTGATAATTTTAATTCCATCCTGTGTTATGAATGATTCTGGATGGAATTGAACGCCGTGAATATTATATTTTTTATGTTTAATAGCCATTATATCTTGATTTATATCAATTGCTGTTATAGCCAATTCCTCTGGGAAATTTACACGGCTAACAATCCATGAATGATAACGTCCACAAATAAATTTAGAATTCATGTTTTTAAATATACTATCATATTTCTGATTATCAATATAAATATCAGAAGCAATTCCATGCATAATATTTTCCAATTGTATCAATTTGGCACCAAAACTTTCGGCAATAGCTTGATGTCCCAGACAAATTCCGAGCATTTTTTTTTGAGAGGCAAAGTGTCTGATCATTTCGCACATTATTCCTGCTTCTGATGGGATTCCTGCTCCTGGTGAAAAAAGAAAATAATCAAAATTAGAAGCTTCTGAAAGCGTAATTTTATCATTTTTCATAATAACAAAATTATTTACACCACATTGTTCAACCATTTGAACTAAGTTGTATGTAAATGAATCGTAATTATCTATAATTAATAGTTTATTTCTCATTGCCAATGGCAAACCTACACAATTTTTTTTAAAATTTACAGTTTAAAATCAAAAAAATATGTAGGTTTGCTAATTATTATATACTGTATGAATCAACAAAAACTGGATATCTTGTTTATTTCGTCTTGGTTTCCTAATAAAGAAAATCCGACTTTAGGTAATTTTGTTGAAAAACATGCAGAAGCTGTTTCTATTTTTGCTAAAGTTACAGTACTTAATGTTTGTTTCCATTCTTCACATTCTTCAAAAATGGAATATATTGTTGAAAAGCAAAATAATCTTGATGTTCATCAAATTTATCTTAAACGAAATAAAAATAAAATTCCTGTTGTTTCTTCATTTATAAAACTTTGTCGAATTGTTAAAGCGTATCAATTTGGTTTTCAGCAGATATATAAAAATTCAAAACCTGATATAGTTCATGCTAATATATTAATTCCCATAGGAGTAATTGCATATTATTTTAATTTAACAAAAAAAATACCTTATATTATTACAGAACACTGGACTGGATATTTACCTCAGGATGCAAACAAACCTGGTTATTCTATTCTATTTTACAGATTTTTCGCTAAAAAAGCTGAAGCATTAATTCCGGTTACTCGTAACCTAGCTTTGGCAATGCAAAATTTAAAAATCACGACGAAGTTTTTTATAATTCCAAACGTAGTTGAAACAAAACTGTTTAAATTAAAGCAGAAAAGCACATCAACTTTAAAGCGGATAATTCATATTTCATCACTTGTTGATGAACAGAAAAATATTAGTGGAATTCTATTTGCAATTAAGGAATTAATTGAACAAAGAGATGATTTTCAATTAGAAATTATTAGTGATGGTGATTTCGAGCAATATAGAAATAAGATAGCTAAATTAGGAATTGCTGATAAAATCATTTTTTATGGCAAAAAAAACACAGATGAAGTTGCTGGAATTATACAGCAATGCGATTTCTTATTACTATTTAGTAACTACGAAAATTTTCCTTGTGTAATTGCTGAAGCTATGTCTTGTGGAATTCCTGTTTTATCAACTGATGTCGGTGGAATAAGTGAACATATTAATAATAATAATGGTCTTCTAATTGAATCCCATAATACAGAAATGCTAGTTAAAATGTTAGATAGAATGTTAAATACATGTAGAGTTTATAATTCTGCAGAAATCAGAGACTATGCAGAAACTCATTTTAGTTATCACGTTATTGGAAAGCAATATTTTGAAGTGTATAAATCAATTTTAAATAAAAAAAATATTTAATAGTGCTTAATAAAATATTCAATACTTTTTCAATAAAATTTGCTTCTGCGATTTTTAATCTTATAATCGCAATTGTTGTTTCGCGATATCTAGGAGCTAACGGAAAAGGAGAGCAAATTATAATTTTAACTACTATTTCTTTTATTCTTATTTTTGTAAATATAGCAGGAGGAGCTACACTGGTTTATTTAACTTCTAGATACAGAATATCATACTTAATATCTATTTCTTATATCTGGAGTTTTTTTACTGCAATTATTTTTTATTTTATTCTTTATTATACAAACATTGTACATTCCGATTTTGTAGGACACATATGTTTACTTTCCCTTATTAATTCGTTTTCTTCTATTAATGCTAATATTTTATTAGGGAAAGAAAAGGTAAATGCTTCCAATCTTGTTAGTTTAATACAACCCTTTGTTACTTTATTATCATTATTGGTCTTTTTTGTATTTATTAATATATCGAATGTAAATGCTTATATTTATGCTTTGTATTTCGCATATTCATTAAGTTTAATTTTGAGTTTTTTATTGTTGAGAAAATATGCTGACCACAGAAGTATTTCTAATTTTAGCATTAAATCTACATTAGTAGCTATGATTAGTTTCGGATTTCTAAATCAACTTTCTCATATTACAGCTTTATTAAATGCTCGTTTAAGTTATTATTTACTCGAAAAATATAAAGGAGTTGAACAACTAGGAATATATTCAAACGGAGTTTCTTTAACAGAAGCTGTATGGATGGTAAGTGGAAGTATGGCAATGGTACAGTATGCTAGAATTGCAAATTCCTCTGATGAAAATTATGCTATTAAACTTACTATTGATTTGACTAAAATCAGTTTATTGTTAAGCTTTTTGATTATAATTCCAATGGTATTATTGCCTTCAGGATTCTATAGTTTTGTTTTCGGTAAAGAATTTGTAAATATTAATTATATCATGTTGTGTTTAGCACCAGGTATATTGCTGTGGAATATTTCGCTTTTACTCGGCCATTATTTTTCAGGAAATGGTAAATTTTATATTGAATTTGCAGCATCATCAGTTAGTTTATTGATAACATTACTATTAAGCTTCTGGGCTATTCCAGTTTGGGGATTTTACGGTGCAGCTATTATTTCGAGTATTTCTTACTTTTTTAATGCAGTAATCGTTTTGTATTTTTTCAAAAAGGAATGTAAATTAGGTTTTAAAATCTTAGTTCCAGACATGACAGATATAAAATCATATATTCTTAATTTAAAAAGTATTGTAAATCAGATAAAAAAATCTAAAAGTTGAAAAGAATTAAATTCTTCTTTTATCTAAAAATAAAAACTATAAATTTTTAGGATTTACAAATATTTTTTCTGAGTACACATTGGTAGTCGTTAAAACTCTTACTATATAATATCCTGCTGATTTTCCATTCATATTAATTGTATTACTTCTATTTATGTCGCTTAATGTCATAATTTTTTCACCCAAAGTATTGTAAATTTCAATTCTTTGTATACTTTCATTGCTGTTTATAAACAATAGATTGCCATAAGAATATATATTTGTATTGAGAATTTCATTTTTACTTACTTTCAACGGAGTTAATGTGAAAAATAGTTGAAACCGATTCTCATTATCATTGGTTGTAGCCGAAAAACTATAGTTTGAATTATTATTTAATTCAGTTATAGTGTTTAAACTTATGTCTTTTATATAAACAAAGATATCCGGATTAAAACTATTTAAGTCATTTGCAATGATAGAATAATTCCCATTAACACCTGCCTTAAAACCTATAGGAATCAAAGTGTTTTCATTAATTTCAGAAAGCTGATTAATACTCCACTTTTTATTTTGTTTTATTGAATATAGTGTAGGAGCATATTGATTTAAACTCAGCATTTTTTCAGCTCCACCAAAATCATCATTAAAGCCAAAACTTACAATAATTTCGTCACTAAAATTATTTTCATTAGTAATGACTTTTAAACGAAGTGAATTTATAAGATTATTACTTGATTTTAATAATTGCTGGTGAGAATGTTCTCTGACATTATTATTCAGACTTAATACACCATTAGTTGCTGCTTTTACCCAGAATCCTTGAGAAACCCCAATAATGTTAGTAACTCCATTAGTACCAATGCTATTACTGGTGTTTGAAATATATGTGCCATAATTTCCTGATGATGCATTCCAAATCCAAATTGCTTTTTCAGTTCCATTTGCATTTTCGAGGCAATTTCTATTCCATCCGTTAGTTGCATTCCAATTAATAGGTGAAGGAAATGGATTCCCGATTAGATTCCATCCTTTGTAAGTTCCTGTGGTGGAAGTAAGAGGAATGTTTATATTCCCTTGATTTAGTATACCAGAAAAGCTCTTTACAACTATGTTAGGATATGATACAGCATATGCTTTCCCTGGAATAAAATAAGTCGTATTGTTATTTGCCGTTGAGAAGTTTGATGAATCTGCAAAGTCAATCCAGATGCCTTTTGTTTCATCCCATGCGAAAAAACCATTTATTTCATTATATACAGGACTAATAGATTGATTTGAAACTGATGAAGTTAAAGTATGAAATTCATCAGTGTTTGTATGAGAAATATAGCATTCAACGCTTGCATTGATGCCTGATGAGTTATGAATCAAAGAGGCAGTACCTGTATTGTCTGATTTTAGAACCAAACCTGTAACTCCTGCATTATTAATAAGATTTTCATTAACAGTCAATGCTTTACCTGCATTAATTGTTAAACTTGCGCCAGTATTAATAGTTAAGTTTTTACAAATAGTAGGAACTCCTGAGTTTGAAGTAATATTTGGTTGCCTCGCTGCCCAATTATTTATTACAATATTGTCAGTAGAATTTGGTAGTGAATTGTTAACCCAATTAGCTGAATTTGACCAATCATTTGAAATATTCCCAAACCATCTGATAGCATTCAATGAAAAAATCAATTCAAAACGAAATGGACTATCAGTTATAACACATGAGAAATTGTAAATTGAATTTTGATTTAATAACTGAATATAATTTGTTTTTAAATCTTTCAGATATATATAAACAGGTGATGTAAAACTACTTAATTCACTTGCAGTAATAGAATAAATTCCATTAACTCCAGCACTAAAATTGATTGGAACTATTAAGTTGTCAAAAACTGAAGGTAAATTATTGATTGTAAAATAGGTGTTATTTTTAACTGAATATATACTTGGAGCTTCTGGAATTATAGAAAACCATTTTACAACACCTTGATTTGCTATAGCATTACTAGTAAATAAAATATACATTTCGTCAGTATATGTATTTAAATTTGAATTTACTGTTAATTTTAAGGATGAAGTTGTTTGAGTTGAAGGATTATTTACTAATGGATTGACAGTTATAGGGAAAATAGATGCCTGACTATTTCCACAAGTATTGCTTGCTTTTACTGATATATTGCCAGAATTAGCAGTTGTATCGAAATTAATAGTAATATTATTGGTTAAACTATTCCCATTTGCACCATTAGGTAATGTCCATATATATGATACTGCATTTGAAATGCCAGAAACTGAAAATAAAACAGCATTTTGTCCTTGCCAAACAATAGAATTACCTGATATTAGACCTGGATTTAAAGGGAAATCTTCAATATTAACAATCGCAGAAACTGAAAAAACTGGATTGCAAACTCCGGTTTGAACCTGAGCTCTGTATTCACATATACCTAAAGACGTAGGTATTTCGCTGTATAATGTGGATGTATTTGCAATATCAATCCAAATGCCATTATTGTATTTTTTTTGCCATTTTAAAATATTTCCGGAAAACCCATTTAATTTTAGCAAACCAGTTGAATTACCTAAACAAATATTACCGCCACCGCTAATAGAGCCAGCTATTGTTGTAGGATAAACTCTAACAGTTAATGGAATGAAAGAAATATTCCCACCCATAAAATCTATTCCGTTTACAATTATTTGTGCTATACCTGTAAAATTACTATTCCAGTTAACTATAGCTATACTATCATTTCCATTCATAGACCCTGCATTTGAAGGAAAAATATTCCAATGGAAAGAAACAGAATTTGTAAATCCTGTTATTATATAAGTTGAAAAATTATTAACACATAGAGTATCTGGCCCGATTGGCATATTCGGTTTCTTTTGCTGAGGGCAATAAAAAATAACAATTGAATCCTTTACTGTGCTGCAATTGCCTTGTCCTCTTGCTGTTACATAAAGTGTTGTATGACCATTCAAATGATCATAAATTCCCGGACAATAGCGTAATTTTTGATTTGGGAGAACTGTAAGTATTCCATCTCCAAATGTTGACCAATCTGCTGAAATAGAATTTGATATTTGAGATAATAGAACTATTGTGTCGATATTCGAATAAATAATAGTGTCTTTATTAATATTTAATATAATTTCAGGAAAATGAGTAAGCGTAGTGATTGACGATTTGTTTTTGCATGTGTTTTGATCGATTTGAGTAATATAATAATCACCTGACTTTGTTGTTGAAAAATTAATAAGTGATTCATTTATAGAGATTAGTGTATCATTTCGAAATAAATTGGTTTTGTGTAAATTTGGAGATGACACTAGTTTTACACTATCACCTGAGCAAAAAGGGTTATTACCATTAAGGGACAAAACAGGTAATTGAACAGTATAAATATTGATTTGAATAGAGTCTTTTTGTATTAATCCTGATGGCATTGACCATTTTAGAATATATCGGGTATTTGTTTTGGGTGCAATCTGGAATAATCCTGATGAAGTATATGTAAGCGATGAATCAAAAGGGATTGAATTTATTACTATCTGAGAAGGAGTTGAATAAAAATCCGAAATAATATATAGACTATCACCTTTGCAAATATTTTTTTGTGTTGATTTATAGAAAAACCGAATAGTATCAGTACTTTCGTCTGGATTTTGAACTTTAACCCAAATAGTATCATTTCCTTGCCAAAGTGGTGTTGGTTTATGCACTATCAAGTTTTTAAGTGAATCGATAGTAGCAATAAGCTTAGTAACTTTAATAATAGAAAAACGAAGGCTATCTTTATCAAAAAATGGATCTTTTACTATGTTTTTAAGGTTTATAGGCCAAAATTTTAAATTTAAATCAGTTGAAATTGTAGTGTCAGGTAGAACTGTAAGAATTGATTTTTTCCTTAATGTCATTCCGCTAAGTTTCACATTTGGGAATGTTATATTTGCGAGAAAATCAAGGTGTATTGTTGAAATAGAATCAGGACAATTAAATTCTATTTTTTGTTTTTTCCATGTAGTAGTATTTGCTTTTATAAAAAAAAGATCATTAATATTTGATTGTCTATATGTTATCTTTAAATTAATTGAATCGTTAGGATTTCCTTTGGTATAAAATTCGAGTATATTTTTCCCTTTTTCTATTCCTCCTAAATCAAAGATCACACATAAATGTCCCCAAAGTGTCCTGTTTAAATAAAATCCTGAAGATGTCTGGACACCTCCACTAGAGTTTATATTTCCTATATATGTCTTATTGTATCCGTCAGGAAAGCCATCTTCATCCAAATCAGAAGTTAATGAAGGAAAAATGTTTTGATATGGATTAGGAATACTATCATAAAGAATAGGTGCCCAATCTTTATATGTTTTAACTAAGATGTTTTTTTGATTACACCATGATAATAAGGAATCTGTTCTTTGTAAAAATGCATTCCAATTTCCCAGCAAAGGATCGTAGTGTCCAAAATGATTTGTTTCAATAAGTACTTTATTTCTTGCAATACCATCTGCAATAGTAGTTTTTATTGATTTAAAAGTTTGTGTTTCGCAACTAAAGTCATCTCCCTGAAGAGAATATCTTTGGTTTTTTAATGGATCAAATTCATTGAAGAATTTTAAAGATACATTTAAATATGTTGCAGCAGCTTTATAGCCTAGCTGTTCTCCTGCTTCATGGATTTCATTTTTTGTAAATCTCGGAAAATAGCCACCAGGTTGTATCCATGTTTTTGGTAACGTAAATCCTAATTCATTGCAATATTTTTTTGTTTGATTTAATAAAAGAGAAATGCTATTTTTATTTATAAAGACATCAAAAAGACTAAGTTTCTTATAAGTTGTAATTCCATTGAAAGTATTTGTTAGTGTTTCTTCCCAAAATGTTTTCAGATAAATTGTATCTGGATCATTAACATTAATATTTGAAATATTATAATATGAACAAAGTTTGTTTAAAGCTGGTATAAAGATACATTGCACAGGATTACCAATTGTGAAATTTTTAAATTCACCAGGCAATGTACTTATTACTCTATTACCGTTGATAATTACGAAACCTTCATCATTATAAGAATTTGTATGAATAGAATCAATTTTTAAACAAATTTTAGTTTGATTGATATGGTCAACTCCGGGATTTGATGAATAAATTGAAGTATCACTAAGATTTCTGACTGTAAAATATTGTGTATGATGATTTGGAGTATGATCCATCATTTCATGACCATGTGAAATTAAGGTATCAATTGTATTTATATAGCTATTGTCATATGGATTTAGCTGCGCCAAGTTTAAAGCAAAACAAAATTTTAAACCATGGGCATCAAAAACTGAAGCGTATTGCTGAAATTCATTTTTTGATTGATTATCATCATTTCTTATACAAATTCCTGAAATCTTTGGTATAAATTGGGCATTAGCATTAATTGCTATAAAAAGAAGGATTCCAATAGTTGTTATTATGATAAAGAAAAATCTCATTTTGTTATAAATTTTAACTAGAACAAAAATTAAAGGTAAAAGTTTGATATATAGTTAAAGATGTCTTCTTAATTATATTTTTTTAACTTAAAACTTATAAAATAACAAAAAATAAAGATTTAAAACAAACAACTAATTTACAACAAATTCGCCCTTTAATTTCATTTTTTTACTTTTTTATTATAAATTTTTTACTTGCTTATGTGTATTAATTTTACGAATAAAAAAAATCTATCAATATTAATATATTTTCGATTATTAGGATAATATATGAATAAAGAGAAAAGTTAGATAAAAATGAAATTATTTCAGAAAAACTTTTTCTGAGTAAGCATTATTATTTGTTATAACTCTCACTATATAATACCCTTGTGGATATTTATTCATATTAACAGAAGTATTTTCATTTTTATTATCAATATATTTTATTATTTGTCCCATTGTATTGTATATCAATATTTTTTTAATGAATTCGTTAGTATTTATATGAATTACATTATCATATGAAAAAATATGAAAACCAGTTAAAATATTTGTTGATGTTCCTAAATAATTTAACTTAAAAATCAATTGAAAGCGATAAGTACTATCAGTTGTAGAAGAAGGGTACGTATAATTAGCATTCAATTTTAAATCAGTTATTACATTTGAATTAAGATCCTTTAAATAGACAGATGTAGAAGTGTCAAAGCTAATTAATTCACTTGCATTAATAGTGTAAATACTATTAACACCTGCTTTAAAATAAACAGGCACAGCTAAGTTGTCTGTAATTTGAGTTAATGTATTAATTGAATAATTGACACCATTTTTAACAGAATAAATTGAAGGTGCTTCTGCAATCATTGAAAACCATTTAACTACACCTTGATTAGGAGTAGCTGTATTTGAAAAGTTTACTATCATTTCATCACTATATGAATTTGCTGTTGAACTCACGTGTAGCTTTATTGTATTTGAAGGTGTTTCTTTTAAAAAGTTATGATTTCCAGGGTGAATTTTAGCTGAAGCTGGAATGTTTAATATCCCATTTGAAATAGAATTAACAAAGAAGCCTTGATGAGGAGCTATAACATTGCTAACTAAATTAGTGCCATTTCCATTTGAATAGACACCATAGTTACCTGTAGATTGATTCCATATCCATATAGCAGGTATCGTTCCAAGTGTTTGTATTGCATTTGAAAGTAATCCAGGATCATTCCAATTTAAAGCAGAAGGATAAGGATTGCCAATTAAATTATAGTTATTTATGCCATGAGAAATATTTATTAATTGATCTTCGGAATTTAAATAACCATCGAAACTATGAATTGCACTTCCACTATAAGAACTGCTATAAGCAACCAAATATCCTCTTGCTGTTTCAAAATTGTCGAAACCTGAAGCATATATTCCATTATTATCTCTGATATTTATCCATGGTAATCCAGATAAAGGTATTGTAGGATTCCATTTATAGAAATCGAAGGATTGATTAACAATTATTGGTGCAAAATTTGGTTTAATAACTTGATTTGCAATAGGTGAAGATATAAAATGCCAGGAATTATCATTTGCAATATAACGTTCTGCTGATGCATTTATATTTGTTGATGCGTTTATTAATGAAGCTGTTCCATTTGCATCTGATTTCATTAATAGGCCAGAAATACCTGCATTATTGATTAAACTTCCATTTACAGTCAAAGCTTTACCTGCATCAATTGTTAGACTCGAACCAGAATTTATGATTAAGTTATTACAAATTGCAGGAGAAGTTGCATTTGAAGTAATATGTGGTTGTCTGGAAGCCCATGAATTAACTATAATATTATCACTTAATATAGGTTGTGATCCATTTACCCAATTAGCAGAATTTGCCCAATCTGATGAAACATTCCCTAGCCAGCCAGATAAAGTTAAAGAAAAGATTAATTGAAAACGATTTGGATTATCATTAGTTAATCCGGTAAATGAGTAAATAGCATTTTGATTTAATAGTTGTATATAATTCGTTTTTAAATCTTTTAAATAAATATAAGTTGTGGTCGTAAAACTATTTATTTCACTTGCTATAATTGTATAATTTCCATTTATACCAGCTATAAAGCTAACAGGAACTATTAAATTATCAGTAAAAAAAGGCAATGTGTTTATTGTGAAAAAAGAACCATTTTTAACTGAATACAATGATGGTGCATCTGCAAGCATTGAAAACCATTTAGTAACTCCTTGATTTTCTGTTGCAGTACTGGTGAAGTTTACGTATATTTCATCGCTATATGAGTTAGCTGTTGAACTAACATGCAATTTAATCATATTTATTGCTGTTGCTTCCTGGATATTTTGTATGTGAGGATTTTTTATTGATTTTGATAGTAAGCTAAGAAAATTATTATCTGCTTCATTATCATTTTTTTTTGATGAAGTTTCTTTAAAATTAATTTCTTTGGTAGGTTTCTTTCCGAAAATCAATGTAGCATTACTTGAATATACTGAAAGAAACCAAATTAAAATTGATAATATTATTGTTTTCATAATTAAGAATTTAAAAAATCAATTTTTTTATTTTGATTTAGTTAGTTTGAATTTATTAAACAACAATTAATTATAATATTTGCTTTATAAAACATTAAAAAATCATTATATATTAATAAATAAAATAATTTATTAGCAAAAATAAAAAGAACTTAAGTAAATAGAAATAATTAATTTGCACTAAAAATAATTATTGAACAACCCCTAATTTCAACATATTGGTGACTCCTTTTTCACTTAAGGGAGTGCTCCCAATATTAACTATAACATTGCCTTTGGCAATCAGATTTTTTTCCTTTAAGAGTTGCATCGAATATTTTATTGCATCATCCATGTTGTTGAAATCTTCACAATAAAAGGCTCTTACACCCCACACCATTGCCATTTTTTTTAATAAGATTTTATTATTGGTAAATGCGAAAATATCAGCTTCAGGTCGGTGACTTGAAATTTTATAAGCAGTATAACCGGAATGGGTAAATGTTATAATAGCATTAGCATTAGCTTGATGAGCCATTTTACATGCTTGATAACAAATTGCATCAGCAAGGAATCTTTGTGTGTTTTCGTTAGGAGCGTGTTCTTTATTGTAAGGAAAACCATTATTTTCGGTCCAGTCAATTATTTTTTGCATACTTCTGATTGTAATTGCAGGGAATTTTCCCACAGAAGTTTCCGCACTCAACATTAAAGCATCTGCACCATCTATTACAGCATTGGCAACATCATTGGCTTCGGCACGGGTAGGACGGAAGTTGGTAATCATGCTTTCCATCATTTGTGTTGCAATAATAACAGGCTTAGCTTTACTGATGCAAAGGTTTACTATTTTTTTCTGGATTAGAGGTACTCTGTCAAATGGTACTTCAACTCCCAAATCGCCACGAGCAACCATAATGGCATCAGCAATTTCAATTATATCTTCAAGATCATCAAGTGCATCGGGTTTTTCAATTTTAGCAATTACACTTGCAGTTCCTTTTTTTCTTTGAATCAGGTCTTTTAATATTTTAACATCAAAAGCACTTCTTACAAAAGAAAGTGCAATCCAGTCAACTTTGTTTTCAATGGCAAATTCAGCATTGCTAATATCTTCATCTGTCATACTTGGAAGCGAAATTTTGGTATTGGGTAAGTTAACACCTTTTCGTGAAGAAAGAGGACCTCCGTAAATTACTTGGGCCTTCACCGTATCTGTACGATTTGTTTCTATGACTTTAAGCTTGATTTTACCATCATCGATAAGAACAGCATCTCCTATTTTTACATCCATAGGAAATTCATCATAACTCATATATAATTGCTTTTTGGTACCTAAGCATTTTGTAGTAACAAAATTGATGTAATCACCATCATTGAGTTCTATCAGATTGTTTTCAACTTCTCCGATTCTTAGTTTTGGCCCCTGTAAATCCGCTAGAATTGCTATATTAATATTGAGTTCTTTGTTTAGTTCATTAATTAGATCGATAACTTTTTGGTGTTCTGCTTTGTTTGAATGGGAAAAGTTGAGTCGAAAAACATCTACGCCTTCTTCAATCATTTGAAATAAAACTTCTCTACTAGAACAAGCCGGCCCAATAGTAGCAATAATTTTGGTTTGTGATCTTACCTTGCGCATACAATTAATTATTTATTGCAAAAGTACAGCGAAAAATGTAATTTTCAATGTTAAGATAGTGTAAATAAGTACATGTTTTTGGAAGAGTGAAAGCAAAAAAAAAAATTATTACATTTCGTTGTTCAGTAAATTATTTTTATTTCGTAAGTCTTTCTTATGGGAAGTGTATTTTTTTGTAATCAATCTTCTTTTTATCGAAGCATAAGTAGGTAAGCTGGCTTTTCGTACAGTATGTTTTTTAATCGCTTTCATCAGTAGTTCATAAAATCGTTCTTCGGCTAATTGTTTGTTTGTTAGCTGGCTACGGCTTTCCTGTGCAATTATCTGTAAATAACCATCTGTATTTATCTTCTGCTTTAAACGGATTTTTATTAGGCCTTTTTCTTCATCACTTAATAAAAGTGAGCTGTCAACATGAAAACGTAATTCTACTCTGGTTTCAGTTTTATTTACATTCTGTCCGCCTGGGCCGCTACTGCGTGAAGTTTGGAAAAAATATTCCTGTTCAAAATGCCTGAATCTCAATTGTTGTATGGCATCTTTATGATGATTATATATAGTGTGCATAGAAAAGGGAAATGCTAATTTATTTTTTGATTTATTCTAGTTTTTAATAAATTTTTTAGATTCAGTTGTATGATTGGTTTTTAATTTCAATATGTACATACCTTTTGTTAAATTGTTGATGTCAATGTATGTATTTTCTTGTATTAAAATCTGATGAAGTATTACTTGTCCCTGAAGGTTATTTATTTCTAAATAAGAATGAATAGGGGCAGATACTATGATTTTATTATTTGCAGGGTTAAGGATAACTGTAAAACATTTTTTTTTATTTAGCTCATCAATTCCTGTAATATCTGATAAAGCCCGTTTCCAAATTCCAGCTCCGTTAGTACCCGCATAAAGAAATCCATTATTGATGAGTAAAGAGGAAATACTCAAATTCGTCAGACCATCATTGATGGCTAACCAGTTAGAACCATTATTGGTAGAAAGAAAAATCCCACCTCCATAAGTAGATGCAAAAATACTATTTCCAACATTTAACATAGCTGATGTGGTTGGATTTGTAATACCAGTATTAGCAGAAGCCCAATTTGTTCCGTTGTCGTTTGAAAAGTAAATACCATTTAATGTTCCTAATAATATATTATTGGCATTCACAACCATTGAAAATATATCAATAGCAGGTAAATCAGTAGTATTAATTGTTGACCAACTGTTTGCATTATCATTAGAAACATATATACTTCCACTATATGATCCAGCATATAAATTACTTCCATTCATGATTAATGAAAGAACAGATTGTTTGGTAAGCCCTATGTTTTTTTGTGTCCAGCTGTTTCCATTATCGGAAGAAAAGTATACTCCTTTACCACCATTGGCTGAGCCTGCAAATATGTTGTTTCCATTAATTACAAATGATCTAACATCAGTAACAAACGGACTCGTATTGAGATAATTCCAGCTTGCTCCATTATTATTAGAAAGATACATACCTTCGTTTGTTCCAGCAAAAATACTACTGTCTTTAATAGCTAAAGCATTTACAGAAAATGAATTCAAAATACCTGTATTAAGAGCATTCCAGCTTGTACCATTATTATTTGAAAGAAAAATACTGCTGTTATCTGTACCGGCAAAAATATTACTGTTCTTAACAGCTATACTTAAAACTACAGTTCCATAAGGTCCGTTCAACGACTGCCATTGTGCTTTCACATATCTTCCTGAAAAAAAGCATAGGAAAATAAATATGTATGTAAATATCTTCATATTATTATATTAAAATTCAAAGATAAGTATATTATCAGTAATAATCTATCTTTCAGGATGATATTTGTCATTCTTGAAAATTATATCTAGTTATAATATAAAAGCTTAATATACTAATAGCCATATTTATTTTTCCAAAGAGCTTTTAATCGTGTTCTGATTTCGTTTTCTCTTGGATTGTTCTGAGGTTCGTAAATTTTTTTGCCTATTATTTTTTCGGGAAGGAATTCTAAATCAACAAAGTTATTTTCAAAACTGTGAGCATATTTGTAATCTTTACCATAGCCAATATCTTTCATTAATTTGGTTGGAGCATTTCGTATGTGCAGAGGAACCGGTAAATCACCAGTTTTACTTACTAAAGCAAGTGCTTCTTCTATAGCTGAATAACTTGCATTGCTTTTTGGAGAAGTTGCAAGATAAATTGCAGTTTGAGATAAAATAATTCTGGATTCTGGATAACCAATTTTATTTACTGCATCGAAACAACTATTTGCCAGTAATAAAGCATTTGGATTGGCATTTCCTATGTCTTCAGAGGCAAGTATCAACATACGTCGTGCAATAAATTTCAAATCTTCACCGCCAGCAATCATGCGGGCTAACCAATAAACTGCAGCATTCGGATCACTACCACGAAGAGATTTAATAAAAGCAGAAATTACATCATAATGCATTTCACCACCTTTATCGTATAATGCAAGATTTTGTTGTACTATATTAAGAACCAGTTGATTTGTGATTTTTATTTCCCCCTTTTTCTTTTCCATGTTTACAACCAACTCGATAGCATTGAGCAAACGGCGTGCATCACCACCAGATATTCTTAACAATGCTTCTGTTTCGGGAATGGAAATAGAAATTTTAAGTTGACTTTCCAAAAATAATCTCGCAGTTTCTAATAGAATTAAAAGATCTTCTTTTTCAAGATTTTTTAATATATATACCTGACATCTAGAAAGTAATGGCGATATAACTTCAAAAGAAGGATTTTCGGTAGTTGCACCAATAAGTGTAATAATGCCTTTTTCAACAGCTCCTAATAATGAATCTTGCTGCGATTTATTAAAACGATGAATTTCATCTATAAATAAAATAGCATTATTTTTCGATTTTCCAGCTTTATCAATAACATCTCTTACATCTTTTACACCTGAATTAATGGCACTCAGCGTGTAAAATTCTTTATTCAGATATTGTGAAATAATGAAAGCAAGGGTAGTTTTACCAACTCCCGGAGGTCCCCATAAAATCATTGATGGAATATTTCCTGATTCAATCGCTGTCCTTAAAATAGCTTTTTCCCCCACCAAATGGGTTTGTCCAATGTAATTATCAAGATTGTCAGGACGTAATTGCTCTGCAAGTGGTGGTAACTGGTTCATTTTTAAGGTTGTATTTGTTTTAAATTTAATAAAAAGGTGAATAATTAAATCTTATGAATTTAAAAATAAGTTAATATGAATGCTAATGAATAAAAACAGGAAGTTTCACCATTAAATTATCAAGTTATTATTTAAAATAAAAACAAAGCCATGTACAATTAGGAGATTTACTTGTATAACTAACTCTATGTTCTTGATTTGAAGGTATTAATAGATAATCACCTGCTTTCAGATAAATTTTGTCTCCATTTTTATATTCTATTTCTGCCTCTCCAGTGAGCAAAATAACCCATTCATTATTAGGTTGATTATACCAAAAGCCATCGGGAGATGGATTTCCAAAGGATATAATGCGTTCTATAATAATGTTCTCATTTTTAAATAAGATATCTATCAGTTCCTTGTCAGAAAAAGGTTGGATAATATCAAAAATGTTGTTTTTCATAGTATTAATTATAAATAATCTTCAATTATACCTTTTCCTTGTCGTAATATGCTAAATTCATCATTGATACAACTTATAACAGTTGAAGGTTCGTTGTCTCCATATCCACCGTCAATTATGATGTCAACAATGTTGCCATATTTTTCATAAATCAATTCAGGATCAGTTGTGTATTCAATTAATTCGTCTTCATCATATATCGAAGTTGACATAATAGGATGGCCTAATTCCTGTACAATAACACGTGTTATTTGATTATCAGGAATTCGGATACCTACAGTTTTCTTTTTGCTTTGAAAAAGTTTTGGTACATTATTATTAGCTTCCAAAATAAAAGTAAAGGGCCCGGGTAAAGCTCTTTTCATGAGTTTGTATGTACTGTTACTTATCGGTTTTGTGAAATCAGATAATTGGCTCAAATCATAACATACGAATGAAAAGTTAGCTTTTTCAACCTTAATACCTTTAATATTTGCAATTTTTTCAACAGATTTGTTTTTAAAAATATCACAACCCAATCCATAAACAGTATCAGTTGGGTAGATAATAATTCCTCCATCCTGCAAACATTCGATAACAGTTTTTATGTCGCGGGGATTAGGATTTTCAGGATAAATTTTAAGTAGCATTTTTCTATAAATTCGTTCTCCAAAATTACATTTTTATTTATGGATTTAAAGAATAAATAATAACTTGACTTGTATTTTTTAATCTTATTGTTTAACTTGTTTTTTTAAAGATATTAAAAAGTCGGCTACATCAGTTGTCCATTCATTTTTATACTTTAAAAGATAGTTTTCATGCCCGGCATTAGGGTAAATCTTAAGTTTTTTAGTTCCATTAAGATTCTGAAAAATATTATCAATTTCATTACTTGATACTTTTTCGTCCAATTTCCCATATAACAATAGTGTAGGACAACTTATGTTTTTTGAATAATCAATAGGATTATGTTTAAATGCATTAAAACTATTTTGAAAACCACCCCAAAAAACCAGTAAATTTGCTAGCGGAAATGAAGGAATTCCAATATTGGTAAAACGTGATTGAACAGTTTTAAGCATTGTTTCAAAAGGACATTCGATAATAATAGATAAAGGCATTATATTAAAATCACTTAATGCTTTCATGATTGCAACTGCACCCATTGAGGTTCCAAATAATATAATGTTTTCTTCTCCCAAACTTCTGATATAGTCATAAGCAGTTTTGACTTCTTCTGCTTCATAAAACCCAATTGTTGTTTGATTTCCTTCTGAACCACCAGAACCCATAAAATCAACTAAAAAAGTATTGTAACCTAGTTCTGAAAATATTACTGCTTTATCAAGCATTGATGATTTGTTTCCACTATATCCATGAAATAATATTACTGTTCCTTTTCCACTATCATTTTTTATATACCATGCTTCAATTTCTTTATTGCTTTTTAATTTAATTGTTTTATATTTTTGTTTGGGTGTTATTTTATTTGAAGGTCTTGGGTTACTTACTCCTGAGAAAAGAGTTTTAAGTTTTTCTCCAATTGTTAAGTGTTTGGCATCTTTTGTCTTAATATTTTCTGAATGATCAAAATGCGTAAATTTATAAGCATGAAAATAAGCAACAATATTTATAAATATAAAAAAAACAATAATAACCCATAAAAATATTTTGATGATTTTGATTTTCTTTTTCATTCGAAAATAATTATAAATTATAGATTAAGAATTGTTTATGTTAAAATTTGAATCTGAATCATTTTTCTAAATACTAATAAACAACTTCTTTCTTTATAAATATTTTTTTTTCATTCATAAGTTTAATTATATAAATTCCTTGAGAAAAACTAATATTAAATTTTGATATATATGAATGTAATTCAAAGGATTGAATAAGTCTTGAATTTATATCATAAATTTCTAAAAGAGATTTGCCAGACCAGGGATTAAAAATACTAAGTGATTGATTATTATAAAAGATAGTTGGTGATTTGGTAATTGTCTCATTGATAGATGTTGAATTTAAATGTAATAAGAAACGGTCTTGGTTATCGTTTGGCTGTGCAGTAAATGAAAAATTATTATTAATTGATAAATTATGTTGTATTCCGGTTTTAAGATCATCAATTAAAACTGTTCCATGTGTTTGAATTCCTGTTACATGAATGTTATAATTGCCATTTTCACCAGCTTTAAATCCTACAGGAATTAATGAATTATTATCAATTGCTGATAATAGATTGATACTCCAGTTTTTATTAAATTTTTTAGTATATAATCCTGGTGCAAGTGGATTTGTGCTGAATAATTTTTCAGCACCACCTATATCACTATTATTTACAAATTTGATAATAATTTCATCGCTATAATTATTGTTAGTTTTTTTGACTATCAATCGAATTACATCAGATTCATTATTAGTTGTTTTAAGATAAGGCTGAGACGAATGAATTCTAATTTCATCGGTCATACTCATTGTTCCTGAAGATGTAGTTTTTACCCAAAATCCCTGAGAAGAGGCGATGTTATTATTTACTCCATTGGTGCCTAAACTTGAATTTGAAATATATGCACCGTAATTTCCAAATGCAGAATTCCAGACCCAGATTGCTTTTTCGTTAGAAATTGCATTTTCAAGTATATTTCTGTTCCATCCATTGCTTGAATTCCAGTTGATTGAAGAAGGATAGGGGTTTCCAATGAAATTCCATCCACTATATAGATTAGTAGTATAACTTAACGGAATTGTAATATTACCTTGATTAAGAAAACCAGAAAAATATTTTGTAACTGTAGTTGGATAGGAAACAGCATATCCTTTGCCTGGAATAAAATTTGAACTTCCATTAGAAGCGAAAAAGTTTAGAGTGTCATTATAGTCTATCCAGTTTGCTGTAGGCTCATCCCAGACATAAAATCCTTCTGTTTGATTAAAACCTGCAGAAATTGCCTGAGATGATACCATTGAAGAAAGCATATGGTATTCATCTGAAAAGACATGAGATATAAAACGCTCAACTGAAGCAGGTGTACCTGCAGTTTTGTGTAATAGTGATCCACTGCCCATAGCATCTGATTTGATATTTAAACCGATGATACCTGCATTATTATAAAGGTTTCCGTAGACCGTCAGTGCTTTTCCTGCATCTATTGTAATATTTGAACCTTGGTTTATTGTTAAATTCAGACAAACAGCTGCATTTGTAAAAGGCATTGTAACATGGGGCTGGTATTTTGTCCATGAATTAAGTATTACATCATCAGAACTACCAGGTAAAGCATTATTTGTCCAATTTGAGACGTTTGCCCAATCGTCTGAAAAATTTCCCAGCCATTTATATTGCTGTGGTGAAAGGATTAATTGAAACCGATTAGCACTATCGTTGATTGTAGCTGTAAAAGAATATATTGTATTTTGATTCAATTCAGTAACAATATCTGTTTTTAAATCTCTTAAATAAATATAAGTTGTTGGAATAAAACTCGTCATTTCACTAACCGTGATGGAATAAGTACCATTTATTCCCGCTTTAAATCCAATAGGAACAATTGGATGTTGTGTAACGTTTGTTAAATAATTGATAGACCAGTTCTTATTCAGTTTAGTTGAGTAGAGGGTTGGAGCTAATACGTTGGTGCTGTTTATTTTTTGAGAACCACCAATATCAGTTGAGTATCCATAGCTGATAATTGTTTCGTCAATGTATTGTGATAAGGCATTTGATACCTTTAAATGAATACTGCTAAGGAAAGGATTCACTGTAATCATGAAATTGGAATTTGTACCTTCACCACAGGAATTTATTCCTTTAACTGAAATGTAGCCACTGTTTGCATTTGCATTAAAATTAATACTGATGCTGTTCGATGAACTTGAACCTGATGCACCATTAGGTATAGACCAGGCATATGATGTAGCATTTGCAATTACAGGAACAATGTAACTAATATTATTTTGTCCCTGATTTACAGTTGATATTCCAATAATATTTCCGGCAGCAGAAGGTAGTACTTTAACTATAACTTCTGAAATATCTGAAGTTACATTATTTGTCCCAAAACAATTGCTAAGAAAACAACGATATTGATAAGTTGACAAAATTGAAATGCCATTTACAGTCATCGTTGAGGATGTTCCATTATTATATACAGCACCTGCCGGAATTCCATTTGAAACATTTACCCAATTTCCATTATCATTATATTTCCATTGATAAGTGATAGGATTAGGTCCAGAAGCAATTACTGAAAGAGTAGCATTGGAGTATGAATTACATATAGTTTGACTTGTAATTGGTTGATTAGTAATAGTTACCGGAGTGCAATTTTTTGTTACTGTTACAATTCCAGTAAAACTGTTTCCAATACAATTTCCGGAAGTTGGTGTTATATTATAAGTTGCTGTTCCTGTTCCGGTTGCAATAAATAATGTTTGACTAATGTAAGATATTGGAGTGTTTTGAATACTACCACCACTAACTCCTCCTGTATATGTAGGTGTTGTCCATTTATATGTTGTTCCCGAAGGTATTTGAGAGGGAGAAATCATAAAAGCCATTCCACTCAAAATTGTTGTCGTTTGATTTGGAATATTAGGTTTTGGATTAATATTTACAACAAATATGTATGGATTTCCAGTACATGAATTGAGTGAAGGTACAATTGAATAGGTAACAGTTCCTGATGTAGTTGTAGTATTATTTATCGTTTGAGCAGGTATTGAGTTAGTACCATTTAAAGAAATTGCATTTATACCGATTGAAGCCTCAGCTGTCCAGTTTATTGTAGCTCCTGAAGGAGTTGAAATAGGGGTTACCAATATTGTATTTTCACCTGAACATATTGTTTGTGAACTAATATTATTTACTGAAGGTGTAACTTTTACAGTTAAATTTGCAATATTTGATATAGCTGAATTATCTCCATTACAATTGGTTAAATAGCATCTGTATTGATGAGTTGCTGCAGTAATTACTCCATTTATAGATAAAGTAGCTGTAGTGGAATTTGAATACGATGCACCAGTAGGTATTCCATTACTGACATTTAACCAGCTATTTCCATTAAAATACTGCCACTGATAAGTTATTGAAGTAGTTCCTGTAGTAGCACCTACTGTAAAAGAAATATTTGATGATGGACTACAACTGGTTATGTTTGTTTCAGGTTGAGAGATAATTGCAACAGCTGTACAAATAGGAGCTGTTGTTAGATTGGCTGTAAGTGCTGGTGTTTTATAACAATTACTGACATTGTTGTATTCGTAAATTGCAAAATAATAGTTCGTATTTGCAATGAGACCACTAATATTACATGAAGTCGCATTGCCACTATAAACAACATAATTCCCGGAACCTATTTGAGAGCCGCTACCAAAAGACGAATTGGCAGTATAATTATTTCCATTTAAAGGTTCTGAATTTACTGAACTTCCTTGTCTGGCAATTACAAGTAGAGCATTTCCATTACCTCTATTCCATCCAGCAGTAAATGAAGTTGTTAGTATTGTTGAGGAAGTGAATGAAGAAGCTTGTATAGACGGCGGAATGCATAAGGCTGGTAATACATTTACCGTATAATCTTCTACTTCTCCATCATAACTGTTGTCACATGAAGCTGCATCGCTATTATATTTTGCACTTACTCTCATTCTTGTATTTCCATTGAGAGCTGTTGCAGGAATCGTAATGCTTAATGGAGATAATGAAGTTATTCCGTTAGCTATATTCACTGCTGTTCCTAAATCATATATTTCATCTGCATCTAAAAAATCACAGTCCTGATTCCAATCTATCCATACAAAAGCATGAACTGTATAATTTCCATCAGTATTAACATTTACACTTAAATTATATAAAGAACTTTTATTTACTGATGTTGAAATAGCTGTATAATCATTATATGCTGAAGGTTTTGCTGAAATATTATTTATAGAGTTAAAGCTTACAGAAGTTATACTTGTTTGATAACTAACATTTCCTGTTGAAGCGCAATAGGAGCAAGGTGCTATACCTGTAGTTGTTGCAGTTCCGGAAAGTGCAGGTGTTAAATAGCAATTAGTTAGTGTATTATACTCATAAACTTCAAAGTTATAAACGCTACCTTGTGTTAATGAAGTTAAATTAACAGAAGTTCCTGTTCCGTTGTAAATTACATAATTTCCATTCCCAATTTGATTACCGTTTCCAAAAGCTGAATTTGCAGTATAATACGTACCATTAACAGGGATTTCGATGATACTGCTTTGTTTTCGGGCAACAACCAACACAGAATTTCCATTTCCTCTGGTCCAGTTTAAAGTCATCGTATTATCATTAATTGCAGAAGAGTTAAAATTAGTAGCTTGTATTAATGGAGGTGTACAAGGAACAGGAATGCTTACATAAAATGAAATTGTTGCTCCTGCAGTAGTTACATTTGAAATATTCAATCCACCAGAACTTCCATCTTGTAAGAAACAATTTGGATTTGTTGTATTATTAATAGCTGTTCTTCCAACATTTGAAGAGAAATTGGCAGAAGCCGGAGTCCCGTTAACTGTGGTTGTTCCTCCGGGTCTATAAATATATACTTCATCCGGCGGACCACTGGCATTCCCATTCTCTCTGGTATCTATTCTATAAACCAGTAAACCGGAACCTGGAATGTTTGATTCAAATGTCCCTGATTTATTCCTGTATTCTACCACAAAATATTCAAATGTAGAATTCGGTGAAGCAATTTTATATGAATTATTTGTTGATGAAGTTAATGGGTTTAATGTATATGTTCCAGTTGTTAGAATTTCCGGAATAGAAGTAATCCAGGATTGACCGGAATATTTCCATTTCATATAAGCAGACATATGTCCACCACCGCTTTCCATCAAATCCCATGAACTTACAGGGCTAATATTTAAACCACCATCATTATAATGGTATAAATCAGGAGAACCCAATGCATGGAACATTTCATGACAAAGTGTTTGAACGGATACCTGACTTTCAGGTTGGAAAGTATAATCATAAACTCTTTTTCCGTTAATATACACATATTGAGAATATAATGACCATCTATGAGCCCATAATAATTCACTCCATCCATCAGAACTGCCTTTTATAATAAAACAAACATTATCAACTTTTGAATCTCCATCACCATCTATGTTTAAAGATGTAGAAACCGGAGAATTTGTATTTATCCAATTTATAACATCAACAAGTAACTGATGTTCTCTTGTAGTTCTTTCTGTTCCATTTGCACCGCCACTATATCCGTTTAAATTTGTTGTAGCATTATAAGGTTGAAAATAACTTCTGGGATGAGTATCCTGATAAGATAAATTTGTAGTTAATGCAGAAGTTGGATAATGTGAACTGTTAATTATTAAACTATTATAAGACACCTCCTTGAAATAAGATTTTAGGGCTACTCCCGTTGTTAGATTGAATTTGTCATCATAAACCTGCCTTGTTGTCGTAAATTCTGATTCATCAGAAAAACGAATATAGATTACTACATTGTTCAAAGTTCCGGAATGAGGTGCATTATCAGGTCCTTCATTGCCTGAAGTTTGATAGCTGAACATTGCATCGCGTCTTTGTTGGTATTCTGATTTTGATATTTTTGCCCATTTACTAAGTCCGACATTTGAAGGTTGAACGCTATTAACTAAGTATTTACTTGGTTGTAATGAATCCCCTTTTCGTTCAGCATAGTAATAATACCCATTCTGAGCTTGTATGATCGTATATCCTTTATCATCATGTATCCAGTTAAAGAATTCATCCCCTGAAATATAACAATTGATAGAATTTCCGTCCGGTTGTGTAATTTTATAAGGAATTTTTTCAAAATATGCTGCTCTAACAACAAAAATAAGTAATAATAGAATAGAAATAAGTAAGACTCTTTTTTTCATATCAATTGATAGTTAGGATTAGATAAGTAAGAAATAATTAGCAAATATAAAAATAATTCAAGTATGCAAATGATATATTTTATAATCATTCAAATTATACACAAATTAATAAATAGAAGACTAGAAAAACTAAACTGATTAATCAAGTAGCTTATGTATGATATTGATTTTGAGTTAAATGTTTTGAGAATTGATATTAAAACATAATCAATTGCTCATTTTCTTAAATGAGTGAATTAGATTATTTTTATTTGATTTTGAATAAAATACTGATACTCATTTAAAAACAAGTATTTGAATAATATTAATTTGAATTTGAATTAATGAAATTTATATTAAAAGATATCCGTGAATTAAAATCTGATATTATCAGATATTTTATAGAATTATCTTAAGTGAAATAATTTTCACTCATTTGATTTTGTGCTGTTTATTGTATACCAGTTAATGTTTCTGGTTAAATACATAACTATAGAAAGAATAAGTAATAAACCTAAACTTCCCATTAATAAAGCATAATCCTGTAATTGCAAAATCGAGAAGAAAAAGCCATATAGTAAAGCCAGAATTGTTGTTGTTAGTGCAGTAATTTTATTACTTTTAAATATACTTTTAGCATAAAATGTTACTATCAATAAAATAACTACACATGCCATCCAATATGCCTGATTAAACTTAACATATTCTGATAATGAAAGCAATAAGATGTAAAACAGACAGATAGAAAATCCAATCAAAAGATATTGAATTGGGTGAATTCTATTTTTATTTAAAATCTCAATGAAGAAAAAAGTTAAAAAACTTAGAAAAATAAACACGATATTATATTTCGCAGAACGCATTGTTTTCTGGTATTCATCAATTGGAAGCAAAAGTTGTACTCCAAAAGATGCAATATCAGTTGAATTATTATTATCAACTACAGCATAGTCATCAGAATAATTATCTCTGTATGAATTTTCACTAACTATATTTTGAAAAGGTTTTTCTCCTAAAAATTCGCCACAACCTTGTTGTGGGTAATTTCTGTTAAGTTGTAATACTTTCCATTTTGCATTAAAACCACTATCAGAAATTGTACGTTCATCAGGTAGGAAATTTCCTTCAAAACGAGGATTAGTCCAGTTAGATTTTAATTCAACAATTGTTTCTTTGCCAAATGGAAGAAAAAGTAGATTTTGACTTCCATTTATATTTAAATTAAAACTAAAATTAAAATTATCTTCCATTTTTATTTTCAATGGAATACTTACTCCTGAATTAAAAATGTCAGATGATTTAATACCTGGTTCCATCTGATAACTACTATCATTAATAATTAATTGAATATTACTTTTTATTCCTTTCATATCCGATATTCCGATAGAGATAAATGCATCATCCGGACAAAAATTCTCTTTAGGGATGTTTAATGGCTTGATATTAAAGGTAGTGAACTTACCTTCTATTTTTAGATTTGCATTGTAAAGCACAGTTACATAAATACCGTAAGATCGTTTTTCAGGAGTAATATTTCCTTTAATTTGAATGTTTTCTGGCAGAAAATGTGCGTATTTAATGATTTCATCCCATTTCCCATCCTCCTTTTTTATAAATGATTTATAAGGAATTGTTATAACTGGACCTCCTATTGTCTGGTTTCCTCCCCATTTAGAATTAATCTCTGCAATAGCTCCATTTCTCATATTTTGACGTTCGCTTATCAATGATTTCAACATTGATGCTGGAATTAATAAAATTAAAATTAAAAAACCAATTGAAACCAACTTTAAACCAATTGATCTTCTTGCCCAATTATTAAATCGGTCAAAAAAAGAAAGTTTTTCCATAATAATTCTATTTGTAATTAACGAAAAGTATTTTGAAGCGTATTTGAGAAGAAACTGTTACCAAGATAATCATTTGCATCGAAAAACATATTTGAATTGTAAATTCCAAAAGGACGTCGTCCTTTTTCATTTATAAAATCCGCACTTATATAAAAATTATCAGTTACTTTAATATCTATTCCCATTTGGTTGTAATAATAGTTATTCTGTATAGCATTTTTATTCCCAACTTCATTAAATGTTGTTGCTCTTAATCTTATGCTGTTGCTTATTTTGTAATCACCTGAAAGATATAAAAAGTTTCTGGTGAGATTATTAGAGACTCTATTGGATTGTTCATTGCTATACATTGAAAAATTTTCATTTCCATTAACTATTAAAGAACCAAAATGTAAGTTTATTTTTGGATTTACCTGATATGTGAAACCGGGTGCTATCCATTTATTAAAAATAGTTGAATTTCCATAGGAAGTTACACTAGCTCCAGTGCTAAAATGTAATTGAATTTTATTATCTGCTTTATTAATAGCAGGATACCTCTTTTTTTGAAATAATAATGTAGTGTCATTATCCTTTAAATAATTCATGTTTTGCGAAAAGGAAGAAGTGAATATAAGGAGAAAAAACAATATTGTATTCATATATTTCATAGTACTGTGCTTTTTATTTAATAACTACAAAAATAATAAAAAATTGTCGATAATTTTAAAAATACACTTTTGGAAAAGAATTATTAAGTAAATTTAATAATTCATGTAAGCTACAAAAATTAAGTAATTTATGATTATTGAAAAAATATGAGAAATCCTTTTGTTTTCAATTAGTATTTTCTACTTTTGCATTCAAAATAATGATATTTATCAATGTCTGAAAATAAAATTAAAAAAAATAAAAATGCCTGAATAGTAGGATAATACTAATCATTTATATAAATTAAAATCAATAACTCAAGATCATGACAGATATATTTTTAAAATTAGGACTATTAATGGGATTAACAGTTGTGATAGGTTTTTTTATTGCTTTAATCATTAAACTTATTGTTTTGATTATACACAGTTCTGGAAATTTAGCAAAATACGATAGAAATTATCTTAAAGAAATTCAAAGAGCAAGAAGTATAAAGAGAATACATATCAAAAGAATGTATAGAGATACGGCCTATGAAAATGAGATTATTAGTAGTCGCTATGGATCAAATTACGATGATGTTTTCAAATCGAAAAAATAATATCTTACAAAATAAATAAGCATTACAAATATGAATGGTAATTTTTTAAATTTATTTCAAGGAATAGCAACATTAGTTGCTTCAGATTCGACGATTTTTTTTGCAAGGATTGGCTTAATTTTTTTGGGACTTTTGCTTGTTTACTTAGGTAAGAAAGAAATTTTAGAGCCATTACTAATGATACCAATGGGCTTGGGCATGGCTACTATTAATGCTGGTATTTTATTTATGCCAAATGGTCAACAAGGTAACTTATTCGTTGATCCATTGATAACAAATCCTAACCAGTTGATGGATGTATTACAGCTTTACTGGTTACAACCAATTTATACTTTTACATTTAGTAATGGTTTGATTGCATGTTTTGTGTTTATGGGAATAGGTGTTTTACTTGATGTTGGGTTTTTACTTCAACGACCATTTGTCAGTATGTTTTTGGCATTGTTTGGTGAATTAGGCACCTTTTTAACAATACCAATTGCAATGGCTTTGGGCTTTACTGCCAGAGATGCTGCATCCGTTGCAATGGTCGGTGGAGCCGATGGCCCTATGGTTTTATTTACTTCTTTAAGTTTATCAAAAGATTTATTTGTCCCAATTACTGTTGTAGCTTATTTATATCTGGGTCTAACTTATGGTGGTTATCCTTATTTGATCAGACTGATGGTTCCCAAAAGATTACGCGCAATAAAAATGGAATCAGATTTTAAAAAGCAGAAGCCAATTACATCCAATCAGAAACTTGCATTTTCAGTTATAATTTGTGTTATTTTAAGTTTGCTTTTCCCTGTAGCTTCACCTTTATTTTTCTCGTTATTTATTGGAGTAGCAGTAAGAGAATCAGGATTAACTCATATTGCAGAATTTATTAGTGGTCCACTTTTGTATGGTTCTACATTTTTTCTTGGACTTCTCTTGGGTATATTATGTGAAGCTCATTTAATACTAAATCCTAAAATTTTAATGCTATTGGTTTTGGGTATAGTGGCATTATTGCTTTCGGGAATAGGTGGCATTTTGGGTGGTTATGCTATGTATTTTATTTCAGGAAAAAAGTTTAACCCTGTAATTGGTATAGCTGCAGTTAGTTGTGTTCCAACTACTGCAAAAGTAGCTCAAAAAGAAGTAACTAAAGCCAATCCTCAATCTATAATTTTACAACATGCACTTGGTGCTAATATATGCGGTGTAATAACTACTGCAATTATTGCAGGTGTTTATATAACATTAATACCAATACTTTTTAAGTAAATATATTATTAATTTTAATTTATTTTTCTTGAATTTTCAAGCCCCTTATTGTTGCCAATAATTACTCGAATATTTATTTTTTTGTTTTCTAAATAAATATAAATCAAGGTATTAATTGTTGGAAATTTATTATTTTTTTGCTGAAATTAATCCTAGTCGAAATTTGATAAATTGTTGTTAAAAATCTGTTTTCTGTTATTAATTTAAAAATGTTGAAAAAAAACTAATAATCATAATTTTTGCATAATTTTTATCATTAATTTTGGTGAAAATATATACCTGCATTCTTTTAGTTTTTTAATATGCCAATTATAAGCCATTCAATGCCTTTTGTTGTAGAGTTGTTGTTATTATTATTAGCAGCTCGTATGTTTGGCGAAATTATGGAACGTATTAATCAACCGGCCATGATTGGAGAAGTTATTGCTGGATTTATTTTAGGTCCATCCTTGCTTGGATTCGCAGCTTATACTTCCGAAATAAAAGTTATTTCGGATCTGGGTGTCTTTTTGCTGGTAATTCTAGCCGGATTCGAAATTGATATTGATGAACTTCGAAAATCTATTAAAGGAAGAAACTCCTGGATTGCATTATTAGGCTTTATTATTCCAATGGTTAGTGGTTTTATAATAGGATTAATATTTAGCCTTCCAATTCCTCTAACAATATTCCTTTCGTTATGTATTTCTATTACTGCTTTACCCGTAAGTATTAGGATTTTAATGGATTTGGGGAAATTAAATACAGATATTGGACAAAAAATAATATCGGCTGCAATTTTTAATGACGTTATTTCTTTATTGGTTTTAGGAGTAATCCTTGATTTTAAAGACGGTGTTAGTAACTATTCTGACTTAGGCTATAAGATTTTAATAACAATTGCTAAAGTTCTGGTATTTATGATAATAATGGTAGTTGCTTATCGATTATTTCATAAAGCTAAAGAAAAAGTTAGTTTTCTGAACATTCAATTTGAAAATTTTCTTAATTTTCTGAAAGGCAAAGAATCATTATTTGCTGTTGTAATGGTATTTGTATTGGTATTTGCAAGTTTATCAGAACTTGTTGGATTACATTTTGTAATTGGTGCATTTTTTGGTGCAATTTTATTACCTCGTGAAATGATTGGCTTCGATAATTTTCAAAAAGTTCAACAAAATACTTCCAGTATTACCATGGGTTTTCTGGCTCCAATTTTTTTTACTACCATGGGTATTCAGTTTAATCTACTCTCTATTAATAATATATATTTATTATTGATTGTAATACTAGCATCTTTCGTGAGTAAAATATTGGGTGGGTATTTAGGTGGAAGATTAGCCCGAATGCCTAAGCAAGAATCTTTTGCTTTAGGAATTGGATTGAATGCAAGAGGTATAATGGAATTGGTAATTGCTAATATTGCACTTCAAAATGGGTTTATTGATATTTCATTGTTTTCAATTTTAGTTATAATGGGTATTATTACAACTGTTGTAACACCATTCTTGTTAAAACGGTCATTTAAAATAATTGATGCTTCAGAAACTCAAAAGGTTTCGTGAGTTTTTTTATTATATGAATTCACTTGAATAGGAGTGGTTTTCTTTAACTAAAAACCTAACATTTAGAAACATATGAATAAATCTATAATTATTTATCTTCTCTTTTTTTTGTTTGTATTCTTTATCAATCCTAAAGCATATTCTCAATTATATGGATTTCAAGTTTCTACAATTGAACCAAAAGGAGATTTTGGGAAAACATTTTCAACAAGTTATTCATTAGATGCTTTTTCTCTCGATATTGAATTTGACGATCATCTCAGATTTGGTTCAGTACTGGGAGTTACTTTTCTTAATGCAAAAAAAGATACTTTTTTATTTGGGAGTTATGGAAGAAGAGTATTTGATAGATCTTATGAGCTTCAGATTGGATTATTTATGAATTATAATTTTTTAAAAGAAGATTTTTCTCCTTTTATCGGTTTTGATCTTAATGTTATGTTCGTTAAATATAATTATACTGTAATATCTAAAAATTACAATGATGTAGAGCGGAAAAATGATTTTGGAATATGTATACTACCCAAAATTGGTGTTAGCTATGAATACAAAGAAGATTTTGTAATAAGTGTTGGAGGCGCTTATGCCTATAGATACAAAATTATAGAAGGTAAAAAAGAATCCTTTATTAAATATTTTATTTCAATAGCTTATTCCTTTTAAGCTATTTCAATTTTCCTGATAGAAATTCATACATAACATCTCGAATTTCATCCCTGATTATACGGTATACTTCTAATATTTCCGTTGGAGTACCAATAGCATCAGCAGGATCTTTAAATCCAAAATGTAAATACTCCTTTACGTTTCCTTCGAAAACAGGACATTTGTTATTTGCATTATCACAAACAGTTATTACGTAGTCAAATGATTCATTTGTAAATATATCTACTGGTTTTGGAATTTCATGACTGATATCAATATTTACTTCTTTCATTACTTCTACGGCATAAGGATTTACTAGTTTTTCAGGTTTTATTCCTGCAGAAAATATATCAAAGCGTTCATCAAATGACATAAGCCAGCCTTTAGCCATCTGACTTCTGCATGAGTTGCCTGTACAAATGATTAATATTCTCTTATTTTCAAACTTCTTTTTGCAATTATTCGATTCGTCTTTGATTAAGAATGCTTCCATATCGCATGTGGTACAGCTGTTTTTTTTGTTGCAATCCATTGTAATCTAGTTTTTTGTGTAGAAAGATGATGTTAATATGTTTTAATTAAACAAAATTAATAAATTTAAATAGAAACTTTAAGTACAAATAATAATTTTATGTAAATTTATGCTCTCAAATTGAAATCAAAATAACATGAACAATATTTATCTGGAAATTGAAAATATACTTAAACAACACCGTCCGTCAGCATTATGTATAATTATTGATAGTAAGGGGTCTACACCACGAAAAGCAGCATCAAAAATGATAGTTTTTGCAAATGCAGAAATTATTGGAACTGTTGGAGGTGGTGCCATTGAAAGACAGATTATTGAAGATGCATTAATGGTTATTGAAAATAATAAAGCTTTTAAAAAAGAATATAAACTCGAAGCCGATTTAAATATGCATTGTGGTGGGATTATGGAAGTTTATATAGAACCATTATTACAAACAAATAATTTATACATATTTGGTGCAGGACATGTTGGAAAAGCTTTGGCCAGATTTGCCAAAGACCTTGACTTTAATATCAGTTTTTTCGATTGGAGGGATATTGTTTTTACTACTGAAGAAACTAATGATTATCAATTTATTAAAGGTGATTATCTTGAAAGTATCGAAAAAACAATTTTTGATTCAAATACTTTTTCTGTAATTGTAACTCCTTCCCATGAATTTGATGAACAAATTCTAAGTGTCCTTGGAAAGAAACCACACGCCTATCTGGGAATGATCGGGAGTAGAAGAAAAGTAGAAGGCGTAAAAAAGAATTTACTGCATTCAGGTTTGTATACTGAAGAAGAAATAAACCGTTTCGATATGCCAATCGGGATTCCAATTGCAGTTGAAACTCCCAATGAAATTGCAGTTAGTATTCTCGCTAAATTAATTGATGTTAGAAATTCAAAAAATATATCATGAATGTAGATTCAGATAAAATAAGCTTTTTAATAGATGATAAATGGGTAGAACTTGATTTTCAAAAAGCAGAAAATATTCGACCAACAACCTCATTATTGAATTATTTAAGAAGTTCAGATAAGCATAAAGGTGTAAAAGAAGGATGTGCTGAAGGGGATTGTGGTGCCTGTTCTGTTGTCATTGCTGAATTGAATACTAAAAATGAACTTGAGTATAAAGCATTAGATTCATGTCTTGTTTTTTTACCTATGATTCATGGGAAACAAATAATTACAGTTGAAAACCTTGCTCAAAATATAAATAAAGAAATTCATTTACATCCTGTTCAGCAATTTATGGTTGAAAATAATGGCAGCCAATGTGGTTATTGTACACCAGGAATTATAATGTCATTATTTGCGCTCTATAAAAATCATCACAATCCTGAAAAAGAATTAATTGAAGATAGCCTGACAGGTAATCTCTGTCGATGTACGGGTTATAAACCTATTATTGATGCTGCACACAAAGCTTGTGTAAATCATGGAAAAGATCAATTCAGCGAAAAACAACAAGAAATCACACAACAACTTTTAGATTTTAAAAAAATAAAGAAAACAATAATTCTATCTCATCCAGATCAACTTTATCTAATTCCAAAAAATCTTGATGATGCATTAAAATATAGGAAACAATTCCCTTCAGCTGTATTGATTGGAGGCGCAACTGATACAGCCTTAAGACAAACAAAGAAAGGAGAAATTATTCCACAGATTATTGATTTGTCGCAACTTGATGAATTAAAGTATTTTGAAATCACTAAGAATTCTTTAATTATTGGAGCTGAATTACCACTTGAAAAAATTAAAAAAATTACAGAGATTTCATTTCCGGCTTTTTTTGCTATTTTGAAAGTATTTGGGTCGTTACAAATTCGTAATATTGCAACCTTAGGTGGAAATATTGGTTCTGCCTCGCCTATAGGTGACACCCTTCCTTTTTTATTTGCCTGCAAGGCAATTGTAAAGTTACAAAGCTCAACATCAAAACGTGAAATAGCTATTGAAGATTTTATAACCGGCTACAGGAAAACAATGATTTCATCAGATGAATTGATAATTGCTGTTGAAATACCATTTATTGGAAAGGATATTATCCTTAAAACATATAAAGTTTCCAAACGAAAAGATCTTGATATATCTACAGTAAGTGCTTGCTTTCGTTTAAAATTAAACAACGAAAAGATTGTAGAAGAAATAATAATTGTTTATGGAGGAATGGCTGCAGTAACTTCAAGAGCATTAAAAACTGAAATGTTTTTAACCGGAAAAAAATGGGAAAGGAAAACAATTGAAGTTGGTATGGAAGTATTATTCAATGAATTTAATCCAATTTCTGATGCACGTTCTGATGCAGAATTCCGTAAGCTGGCATGCAGGAATTTATTGATGAAGTTTTGGGACGAAACAAAGCAGTAAAAAGTTTTTAATATAAAAACAATATATGGATTAATATTGAAATACCATAAATCTATAATGAATATAAAAACAAGTCAATGTCTCAGAATAATACCTTTAATGATTAATTTATCTTTAGTTATTATCCACTTAGGGATATTATTATGGTTAAGTTTTAATCATACATTTGGACAAATTGGTTTCAAGATTCAATTTTTCTATTATTCGTATTCAGTTTTTATAGTAATTTTTATAATACTTAACTCTCTATCAGTTTTTCTAATAAAAATAAAAAATGCAACAAAATATATTACTTTATTAATTGGTTTACTTGGAATTATTTTTTACACATTATTTAATAACGATTTAAATCCATTCTAATTATTAATACTTTACATACTGAGCACATGAATCCCAACGAAAATCAAATATATCATGAAAGTGCCATCAAGCATGTAAGTGGTAAATCGGTATATATTAACGATATGCAGGCCAGTTCAGCAATGCTTCACGGAAAGGTGGTCTATAGTCCGCATGCTCATGCAAATATTTTGTCTTTTAATCTTGAAAAGGCAAAACAACTTAAGGGTATTCATGCAATTTTAAGTTTTAAGGATATTCCCGGCAACAATCAAATGGGTGCTGTTTTTCATGATGAACCTTGTCTAGCTGAAAATCATGTTGATTTTATAGGTCAGGCAGTATTTTTGATTGCAGCTGAAACAAACGAAATAGCTGCAAATGCTGAAGAATTAATAGATATTGAATATGAACCTCTTACTCCAATAACAACGTTGGAAGAAGCAATTGCAAATAATTTGTTGCTAAATGCTCCTCGCATTATTAAACGAGGTAATGCAGAATCTGCTCTGCTGAAAGCTGAACATATAATAAAAGGAAACTTGAGAACCGGAGCTCAGGAACACTGGTATCTGGAAACACAGACTTGTCTTTGTGTTCCTCTTGAAATGAATGAAATGAAGGTATATAGTTCTACTCAGAATCCAAATGAAACACAGGCTATTATTGCAGAAGTTTTAGGAATTCCCCGAAATGAGGTTGAAGTTGAAATCAGAAGATTGGGTGGTGCTTTTGGTGGGAAGGAAACACAGGGAAATCACACTGCTGCATGGGCTGCTTTACTCGCATTTCATACAAAATGTCCGGTTAAAATTCATCTATTCCGTGATGATGATCAGCTCATGACAGGTAAACGTCACAGGTTTAGTTCTGATTATGAAATTGGATTTAATGATGATGGAAAAATAACAGCATACAAAGTTACACTAAATGCTGATGCTGGTGCTACAGCAGATCTTTCTATGGCTATATTAGAAAGAGCAGTTTTGCATGCTGACAATAGTTATTATATTCCTGATATATCAGTTATTGGCATGGCATGGAAAACTAATTTGCCTTCTAATACTGCATTTCGTGGTTTTGGTGGTCCCCAGGGGATTGCAGTTATTGAAAATGCTATTGATAAGATTGCCCGCTTTTTGAATAAAGATGCAGCTGAAATCAGATATAAGAATTTTTATGGTATTACAGATAGAAATACAACTCATTATGATGAAGTAGTTGAAAACAATCGTTTATTTACTGTTTTTGATAAGATTACTAAATCTTCAGATTATTATGTGAGAAGAGAAGAAATAGATAAATTTAATAATGAAAATGAATTTTATAAAAAAGGAATGGCCTTGACTCCAGTAAAATTCGGTATTTCATTTACGACAGCATTTTTAAATCAGGCTGGAGCTTTGGTTAATATTTATCAGGATGCTACAGTACTTGTCAATCACGGAGGTACTGAAATGGGGCAGGGCTTACATACAAAAATGCAACAAATAGCAGCTTTAGAACTTGGAATTTCTCCTGAATTCATTAAAGTAAATGCTACCAATACCTCTAAAGTTCCAAATGCTTCAGCTACTGCGGCTTCTTCAGGAAGCGATATGAATGGAATGGCTGTGAAAAATGCTATTGATACTATTAAATCTCGTTTAATAGAAGTGGTTGTTGATGAGTTTAATCAGAAGAAACATCCGAATCCAAGCCAATTAAAAGATATTGTTTTTCATGATAATTATGTGTTCGATATTTTACATCCAGATCGTATTCTTGCATTTAATGAACTAATAAAAATGGCTTATTTCCAACAAATAAGTTTAAGTGCAACAGGATATTATAGAACTCCAAATATTTTCTTTGACAGAGAAACTGGAAAAGGACACCCATTTCATTATTATGCTTTTGGAATTGCTGTTTCTGAGGTCAAGCTGGACATTCTGACTGGCCATCACGAAATTTTACGGACTGATATTTTGCATGATACAGGGAAATCGATAAATAAAGCAATAGATATCGGACAGATCGAAGGCGGATTTATTCAAGGCGTTGGCTGGTGTACCACTGAAGATATTAAATGGGATATAAATGGAAATTTACTCAATCATTCACCGGATACCTACAAGATTCCAACAGTTCAGGATATACCAAAAGATTTCAGAACTGAATTACTGAAAGATGTTCCCAATTATAATACCATACGCCAAAGTAAAGCTGTAGGAGAACCACCTTTGATGCTGGCATTTTCGGTTTGGCTTGCGATAAAAGATGCTATTTCTGCTGTCGGAAATCATAAAATTGAACCAGTGTTTTCTTTGCCTGCTACCAATGAGGTTATTTTGAAATCAATTGAGGAGATTAAGTTAAAGGCTAAAAAGTAATTATTTACGAATTTATCAGCTTATTTCCTTTTTGAAAATAATTAAAAATGGATTAAATCTATTTTTGCATATTATTCTAAATGATATAGAAATTAGTTCATTGCATAAGTCTGATACAATTTATCTTTTATAATTCTTTACATTTATTATGAAAATAACATTCACAGTTTTATTATTTATTTTCTTTTACACATTTACATTATCTGCACAATCAGTAAAAGAAAATAATAAGAGTATTACAGATACTTCGACTCAAGCTATCTGGATTGGTAAATCATTTTTTCAGGATCAGAAACATATTTGGACTGCTCCATTTCATATTCAAAAGAATGATCTTTATTATATACTTCCCATTGCATTGATTGCAGGAACTACAATAATATATGATGAAGATATACATCGGAACATTATGAAGTTTAAAACCGACAATTTATGGGTTAACGATGTAAGTCCTGTTTTTACAAATGGAGGAGAAATTCCGGTTGTTGGAGGAATCTCAGCTACAATGTATCTTGCTGGAAGTATTATTAAAAATGATAAACTAATGCAAACTGGTGCCATTGCCGGCTATGCATTGGTAAATTCAGCAGTAGTTGTTACATTGTTAAAAATGATTGCAGGAAGGCAGCGACCACGAGTTGATGCTACAAATATCTGGCATCCGTTTCCAGAATCTTTAAAACAATTTTCAGGTAATTCGCCCGATTTATATAACTCATTTCCATCGGGACATAGCATTGCTGCTTTTACACTGGCTACTGTAATTGCACAACAATATAAAGAAACAAAATTTATACCTGTTATTGTTTATACTCTAGCTACTGGAGTCGCATTATCCCGGACTACCGAAAATGCTCATTGGCTGTCGGATGTAATGATAGGTTCTGCTTTAGGATATGGTATTGGTAAATATCTGGCGAAAAATCATTCGCAAACGAAATGGTTTTTATTCCCATCTCAAAGCGGAGGATGTATGATGATTACAGGAATTTATAAAATATAGAAATGATTTATAATGAATAAATTGTAATATAAGCACATAACTTTTATGCTTGAAATTTATTTAGAATATTGAAGCAGGAAAAAATAATATTATACATAAAATCATTCACTTATAAATATTTATACAAATTTTTCTCCTTTTTCACTCATAACATCATTTACAAACTGACGGATTTGCTGTTCTTCGGTTTTCTTACAGACCAAAAGGATATTATCATCTTCTACAAGAATATAATCATCAAGACCCTGTAAAACCACTAATTTTTCTTTAGGCATATTGATTATACAGTTAGTTGTATTATAGGTCATGACATTTTTACCTGTAATTGTATTTCCATTTTTATCTTTATCACGGATATCATATAAAGAACCCCAGGTTCCCAAGTCTGACCATCCAAATTCAGAAGATAATACATATACATTATTTGCTTTTTCCATGATACCATAATCTATAGAAATGTTTTTACAAATGGTATACGCATTCTTAATGAAAGTTTCTTCGTTCTTTGTATTGTAATATTGCATTCCTTCTTTAAAAATATTATTCATATCAGGAAGATAGTTCTCAAAAGCTTTCATTATACTTTTTAATGACCATACAAAAATTCCTGCATTCCAAAGGAAATCACCACTTTGGATAAATGATTTCGCCATTTCCAAAACAGGTTTCTCTGTAAAGGTTTTTACTTTTTTTAAACGAACATCATCTTCTGATGCTATTTGATTATTAAACTGAATATATCCATAGCCAGTATCTGGTCTGCTTGGCGTAATTCCCAAAGTTACCAGCCAGTCGTTTTTCTCAGTAGCTTTTAATGCGGCTGTAATTACTTCAATAAAATTATCTTCTTTTAGAATAATATGGTCTGAAGGTGCTACAATTATATTTGCTTCAGGATTTATCTGTAGTATTTTATAATTGGCATAAGCAATGCAGGGAGCTGTATTTCTACGGGTTGGTTCACAAATTATTTGCTCATCTCGGATTCCTGGTATTTGAGTTTTAATAATTCCCCGGTAAATTTCATTTGTAACAATATAAATATTTTCAGATGGGCAAACTCTTTCAAAACGTCTGAATGTTTGTTGAATTAATGTCTCTCCACTACCCAATATATCAATAAACTGTTTTGGTTGCGTTGTTCTGCTTATTGGCCAAAAACGTGAACCAATGCCTCCTGCCATAATTACACAAAAATTGTTTTTCATTTTTTTATTTAATTAAAATGCTGAAATAATACTTTTTACGATTTAATGATTGTTATTATTCTGGTTTTTTGATGTTTGTCCAGATAAATGTCTTTTATGAGAAATACAAGCGATTATCTTCTGTTTTAAGGTGCTTTTTTTCTGAATTCATTTTTTTGCAAATGTATAAATTTTATTTTCAATTAGATGAAACAACTTTAGCCAATGGATGAAAAAGATACTTTCTGTTATCATTCAAACAAATACATTTGTATCTTTTTCTTAGTTTTTCTATTTTTCGAAAACTTCTTCCGTCTATTGTCGTGAAATTAGCATTAATTGGAATTTCTTCCACAAAAAGTGTGTTTTGAACCCCCTGTGTATATTTTTGCATTGCCCTACCCATTTCTAATTTTGCATTTTCGGGAGATACTTCAAGTTTTAAAATTGCATTCTTAATTTCATCAGGAAAAATATTTTGATCAATAAATTGATTTAATAAACTATAATATGTTGCTTTCCACTCTTTTCCATGAGGTTCAACTTTGTTCTTGTATTTATTCCATACAAATAAATGAGCAAATTCATGAATAAGGGTTATCAAGAATTCGTAGTGATTTAAATTATAGTTAACTGATATCCTGTGAAAAAGGAAAGTATTTTGAGGTGGTCTGTAGTCTCCTAGTTTTGTTTTTCTATTCCTGCATATATTCAACTGCACATTGTTAGATTTAATTATATCTACAACATAACTAATTGCATTTTCTGGGATATAAGCTATTAATATTTCTTTAAGATCTTTCATTGTTATTTATCAAAATGTAACTAAACGTTGGACATTCCATGCATTTTTTCTTTCTACGATGTTTTTGCGAAACACAAGAAGTTGAAAGAATTACAATTAATAAAATGAAAGTGAATATTTTTAAAAGAATTGATTTTCGCATTGATAAAAAATAATTTAATTTGAGGGCAAAATTAATAAAAACTATTATTTAAGAGCAGTTATTCATAAATTTTATAGTTTTGCTATTTATAAAAATGCTTAATTTAGCCAAAATATAAATAATAAGATGAAGATACTATCTGAAGTTGGCAGATATTTAGTATTAATGAAACTAGTTTTCAGAAAACCTGAAAAACAATCCATATATCGTAAGCAATTATTACTTGAAATGGATAATTTAGGATTGGATTCATTGGGGATAGTTGCTATTATCTCCATATTTATGGGAGCAGTAGTTACAATACAAATGGCATTTAATGTGGATAGCCCATTGATACCGTTGTATACAATTGGTTTTGCTACACGAAAGTCAGTGATACTTGAATTTTCACCTACTATTGTAAGTTTAATTCTTGCCGGTAAAGTAGGATCCCGGATTGCATCCGAAATTGGCACTATGCGTGTAACCGAACAGATTGATGCACTAGAAATTATGGGTATCAATCCTGCTTCATTTTTGATATTACCTAAGATAATTGCAGCCATGTTAATTTATCCTTTCCTTATATTGATAAGCATGTTTCTGGCAATTGCAGGTGGTTGGTTGTCAGGCTCATTAACAGGACTGGTTGCTACTACCGATTATGTATATGGTTTGCAATATCAGTTTAAAATGTTTGATATTACCTATGCATTGATAAAAACTGTTGTATTTGCATTTTTAACAGCTTCTGTTTCCGGATATTATGGTTATTATACATCAGGCGGGGCTTTAGAAGTCGGACATTCGAGTACTAAAGCAGTTGTAAACAGCAGCATAATGATTATATTATTCAATTTGATACTCACTCAATTACTATTAGCATGATAGAAGCCATCCATGTATCAAAGACTTTTAATGATCATGAAGTATTAAAAGATATCAATGTACGCTTTGAAAAAGGGAAAACAAATTTGATAATCGGACAGAGTGGATCAGGGAAAACTGTATTGATGAAATGTCTGGTAGGTCTTTTTCCTATTGATAAAGGAAGTATTAGTTTTGATGGACGTTCATTTTCAGACATATCTTATGATGAAAAAAAGAAAATTCGTCAGGAAATAGGCATGCTTTTTCAGGGCGGTGCTTTGTTTGATTCAATGAATGTAGAAGAAAATGTTATTTTCCCTTTATCCATGTTTACTGAAATGTCAGTAAATGAGAAAATTGAAAGGGCAAATTTCTGTCTGAAAAGAGTAAATCTTGAAAATGCAAATAAATTATTCCCTTCCGAATTAAGTGGTGGAATGAAAAAACGGGTGGCTATTGCCAGAGCAATTTCCGCTAATCCCAAGTATTTGTTTTGCGATGAACCCAACTCTGGTTTAGATCCTGCAACATCAATAGTAATCGACAAACTTATCAGCGAGATAACTCAGGAATACCAGATTACAACTGTTATCAATACTCATGATATGAATTCTGTTATTGAAATAGGCGATAAAATTGCTTTTATTTATAAAGGAAATCTCTGGTGGGAAGGAGATAAAAATTCAATACTTGATACTGATAACAGAGAGATTAACGATTTTGTATACGCTACTGAATTAACAAGACGCTTAAAAAGAAAATAAATGAATACGCTTGATATATTATTTTTAATTCCACTCTTATGGTTTGCTTATAAAGGGTTTGTAAACGGTTTAGCTGTCGAACTTGCCAGTTTACTCGCTTTATTATTAGGAATATATTTATCTTATCGTTTCTCAATATTTGTCGGAGATAAAATTGGACTAAATGGGAAATATGCAGGAATACTTGCTTTTATTATAACATTTATTGCTGTTGTAGTATTGGTTCACTTATCCGCCAAGCTGATTGATAAAGCATTTAGTTTGGTATCTTTGGGATTTGTAAATAAAATAGCCGGTATTATCTTTGGAATATTAAAAATTGCATTAATAATAAGTATCATACTCTATTTAATCAACATCTTAGATGCTAAGAAAATAATTATTTCTGAAAAGAACAGGAATGAGTCTGTATTATTTAGACCAATTGAGAAACTTGCACCCATGATTTTTACCGGATTGAAAAATGAAACTGAAACCGCTAAATCAAAAAAATGATAGGAAGAGTTTGAATTAAGTAAAATTTTAAATTTAACCTTAATATTGATTGATACAGATAAGTGTTTTGTAAGCGATTTTTCATCAAACATTAGTAATTTATAATTAATTTCTTTGATATGAAAATGCAACTATTCTTATTTACGCTTCTGATAAGTTTGCTTTCCTATACATCCGTAAAAGCTATTGTAAAGCTACCTTCAATTTTATCTGATAACATGATATTACAACAGAATTCCAACGTTAAGTTCTGGGGTTGGGCAGATCAAAATGAAAAAATTGCTGTAAAAGTAAGTTGGAGTAAAAAAATATTTTCAACAACTGCATCTAAAAACGGAAAATGGATGATCTCGATTCCAACAATTTCTGCTGGTGGTCCATATACAATTGATATTCTGGCTAAAAATAAAATTACACTTAAAAATGTTATGTTAGGTGAAGTGTGGTTATGTTCTGGACAATCTAATATGGAGTTTACCATTAAGATGCTTGGTGGTTGGGATTACTATAAATCGGAATTAAAAGATCTGTTGGAAAACGATTACAGCAATGTAAGATTATGTCAGATTGAAAAAGACTTATCTTTAAATCTAAAGGATGATTGTAAATCGCTTTGGATGAAAGCAGACGCTAACAGTCTAAATGATTTTAGTGCTGTTGCATGGTTTTTCGGAAGAGAATTATCTAAAAAATTAAAAGTTCCGGTTGCACTTATATCATCAAACTGGGGCGGAACTCCCGCCGAAGCCTGGACAGATAGTTCATTTATAGCAAATGATAAAGAGTTGTCTTTTTATTTGACAAAAGGCAAACCTAATGAACTAAGTCCTTCATATCATTCAGTTTTATACAATGCTATGATACATCCTTTGATTAATTTTTCGATTAAAGGTGTTATATGGTATCAAGGAGAATCTAACATTGCAGAAGCTGATATTTATTCAAAGCTTTTCACGGCTTTAATTAAAAGTTGGCGTCAGGCTTGGAATATTGGAAATTTCCCTTTTTATTATGTACAGATTGCGCCTTTTAATTATATAAATGGAAATAATACTTCTGCTTATCTGAGGGAAGCTCAGTTAAAAACACTCAATATTATAAATACAGGAATGGTTGTAACAATGGATATTGGTGATATTAATAATATCCATCCAAAAAACAAACAGGATGTCGGAAAACGACTGTCTCTATGGGCATTGAATAAAACTTATCAACAGAAGAATATTAAGATTTTTTCAGGTCCTGTTTATAAAAAAATGAAGATAGAAGGCAATAAAATTCGATTGTTTTTTGATTTTGCTGAATCAGGATTGAACATAACAGATAAGGAAATATCCGCATTCACAATTGCTGATAAAGAAATGAAATTTAATAAAGCTGAAACGGTAATTGACGGTTCAAGTATTCTGGTCTCAGCAAATTCAATCTATAATCCTGTAGCAGTCAGATATGCTTTTACTGATACTTCAAAAGGTGTTTTGTTTAATATAGAAGGACTTCCTGCGTCATCTTTCAGAACAGATCAACAGCTTTTTTTTAATAGAACAGCTTCTATTCGATTTGTTACAGATCCACTTACTGATAAATTATACGCTGAAATTTCAGGCAATGATTGCAAATCTCAGCTTCATTTTACAACTGACGGTAGTGTACCTTTGTTCAATTCACCAGTTTATAAGGAGAAAATTCTTTTGGATAAAAGCATGACAATAAAAGCAATAGTATTTAATGAAAAAACAGCTTCTGTAAATATGGCAGAAGCAAATTTTAACTTACATAAAGCCTGGAAAAAGAAAGTTGATTATATAACAAACTACTCATCTTTATATAAGGGAAATCTAAATTGCCTGACTGATGGAATCAGAGGGAGTACTGATTTTAGAGATGGATTATGGCAGGGATTTATCGGAGACGATATCATTGTAATTATAGATATGGAAAATTCTGAGCCTATTGACAAAATAAAATTAAGTTTTTTACAGGATATAAATTCCTGGATATTTGCGCCACAATATGTTGATATTTATACCGCTGACTTTAAAAACCAATTTAAGTTTTTTAGTTCAGTGAATAATGAAACAGATCTTAAAAAAGAAGGTAGTTTTATTAAAGAATTCAGCTTTTCAATGGACTATACAAAAGCAAGATATATTAAAATTGTTGCTAAAAATCAGGGATTATGCCCTTTATGGCATATTGGTAAAAATAATAAATCCTGGTTATTTATAGATGAAATTGAAATCGATTGAATAGTATTTTTTTGCAGTAAAAGCTATAATATCAGTGTATTTTCCCATCTTTCATTGTAATTTTTCTATCAGCCATTTCAGCTAATTCATTATTGTGGGTTACAATTACAAAAGTTTGATTAAATTTATCTCTCAGATTAAAAAACAACTGATGTAATTCTTTAGCATTGGCAGAATCCAGATTACCTGAGGGCTCATCTGCAAGGATAACATCTGGTTGCATTATTAGTGCCCGGGCAACAGCAACTCTTTGTTGTTCTCCGCCTGATAATTCTGAAGGTTTGTGATTAGCTCTTTCTCTTAAACCAAGGTAATCCAGAATTTCAAATGCTTTTTCTGAAGCTTCTTTCTTATTAATTCTTGCTATGAAAGCAGGAATACAAATATTTTCAAGGGCTGTAAATTCAGGTAAGAGATGGTGAAACTGAAATACAAAACCTATATGTTTATTTCTGAAAGCTGAAATTTTATTATCATTTAATACGCTTATGATTTGATTGTTAATAGTAAGACTTCCTTTATCAGCTTTATCTAATGTGCCTAAAATATGTAATAACGTAGTTTTTCCTGCTCCGGAAGCTCCGACTATAGAAACGATTTCTCCTTTATTTATCTCTAAATCAATTCCCTTAAGAACCTGAAGTGTTCCATACGATTTATAAATTTCTAAAGCTTTTATCATACAGATTTGTTTTTTACAAAAATAGTTAAAATCCGGATTTCAGCTTATGATTTTTCCAAAATTCAAAGTTTAATTATAAAATCTAACTTTTTTTTAAACAAAATAGCTGAATTAAGGTTAATTATTTATACTTTTGAAAAATCAATTAAAATTTAATATATGAATTTACACGAATATCAAGGCAAACAAATTCTTAAAAAATTCGGTGTTCAGGTACCTGAAGGTATCGTTGCTCATAATTCAGATGAAGCTGTTAAAGCCGCTAAGATTTTGAATGATTTAACCGGATCAAATTTTCTGGTTATAAAAGCTCAGGTTCATGCTGGTGGACGCGGTAAAGGAGGTGGTGTTAAACTTGCCAAATCTCTGGAAGATGTACGTTCAATTACCAATAATATGATTGGAATGCAGTTGGTTACACCTCAAACTTCTGCTGAAGGTAAATTGGTAAGTAAAGTATTGGTTCAGCAGGATATTTATTATCCTGGGGCATCTGAAATCAAAGAACTATACATGAGTGTTTTGCTTAATAGAATAACCGGTCATTTTATGATGATGTATTCACCCCGTGGTGGTATGGATATTGAAAAAGTTGCAGAAGAAACACCTGAAGAAATTTTTACTGAAGAAATTGATCCTATTGTTGGTTTACAAACTTTTCAAGCCAGGAAAATTGCTTTTAATCTTGGCTTAACAGGAAATGCAAATAAAGAAATGATTGCTTTTGTTACTTCTTTATATCAGGCATATATTGGCTCAGATGCATCTTTATTCGAAATAAATCCTGTGGTGAAAACCTCTGATGATAAAATTTTTGCTGCAGATGCAAAAGTAGTTATTGACAGCAATGCACTTTACCGTCATCCGGATATTGAAGAAATGCGTGATCTCCTGGAAGAAGACGCTATTGAAGTTGAAGCCAGTAAATTCTCATTAAACTACGTTAAATTGGATGGAAATGTAGGATGTATGGTTAATGGAGCCGGTTTAGCAATGGCAACCATGGATATTATTAAACTCTCAGGTGGAGAACCTGCTAATTTTTTGGATGTAGGTGGTTCAGCTAATGCAAAAAGAGTAGAAGAAGCATTTCGGATTATTATGAAAGATCCTAATGTAAAAGCTATCTTATTAAATATTTTTGGTGGTATTGTCCGTTGCGACCGAGTCGCACAAGGCGTGGTGGATGCTTACAAAAATATAGGTGAAATTAAAATTCCAATTATAGTTCGTTTACAGGGAACCAATGCTGTTGAAGGAAAAGCTATTATTGACAACTCTGGCTTAAAAGTATTTGCAGCAATTTCTTTAGATGATGCTGCTAAATTGGTTACAGAAGTATTAAAATAATTAACAAATCGTTTTATTTTACGATATTATTTACGAAATTTGCAAGCTGTTTAATTCTGTTAAACAGCTTGTTTTTTTACAAATTATAAACTTTTTACATATCTATGACATTAATTAAATCAATTTCAGGAATCAGAGGTACTATCGGTGGAGAACCAGGTGAAGGATTAACTCCTTTGGATGTGGTGAAATTTACAGCTGCATTTGCTTCTTTCATAAGAAAATCATGCGGTAAAGAACGAATGAAATTTGTCGTAGGTCGTGATGCGCGTATCTCAGGTGAAATGGTTAATCTATTAGTTACCGGTGCATTGAACGGTATGGGTGTTGATGTCCTGGATATCGGACTTTCTACAACACCAACTGTTGAAATTGCTGTAACTTATGCAAAAGCTGATGGCGGCATAATTATTACTGCCAGTCATAATCCTAAACAATGGAATGCACTGAAATTACTGAATCATAAAGGTGAATTTATCAATGCAGCAGAAGGGGCAGAAGTATTGGCTAATGCTGAATCCGGAAATTATAAGTTTTCAGAGGTAGATCATATTGGTGGTTATGAAAAAGATGATAGTTTTATACAAAAACATATTGAACAAATTCTAAATCTCCCATTGGTTGATGTTGAAGCAATTACAAAAGCTAATTTTAAAGTTGCAGTTGATTGTGTAAATTCAACCGGAGGAATTGCAATTCCTCAGTTGTTGAAAGCGTTGGGTGTAATAGATATTGTAGAATTATATTGCGAGCCCAATGGATTATTTCCCCATAATCCGGAGCCATTGCCTGATAATCTGACTGAAATAGCCAAAACTGTTGTTAATACAAAATCAGATGTAGGCTTTGTAGTGGATCCTGACGTTGACCGTCTGGCAATTATTCGGGAAGATGGCGAAATGTTTGGTGAAGAATATACTTTAGTTGCAGTAGCTGATTATATATTGAAAAATAAAAAAGGGAATACGGTTTCTAATTTATCTTCAACAAGAGCTTTAAGGGTTGTAACAGAAAATGCAGGTGGCAATTATGCAGCTTCTGCTGTAGGCGAAGTGAATGTAGTGGAAATGATGAAAACCAGCAATGCTGTAATCGGTGGTGAAGGTAATGGTGGGATTATTTATCCTGAACTTCATTATGGTCGCGATGCATTGGTTGGTATTGCTTTGTTTCTGACACAATTAGCTAAATCAGGTAAAAGTTGTACAGAATTAAGGAAAACCTTTCCTGATTATTTTATCTCTAAAAATAAAATTGAATTATCACCGGATATGGATGTAGATCTTATTTTAGAGAAAATACAGCAACGCTATAAAATGGATAAAATTAATACTATTGATGGCGTAAAAATTGATTTCGAAAACGAATGGGTACATTTACGTAAATCAAATACTGAGGCAATTATCCGTATTTATTCTGAAAGTGATACACTGGAAAAAGCCGATTTGTTGGCTCACAGAATTATGGATGATATTCGCAGTATATAAAACTGGTGATTTCTAATAGAAGTATGAAAATTCAGGTATGAAATTATAAGTGTTTTTATATTATATCAAAGTAATAGTTGATTTCTTAAATTCTTGAATCTTTGATTTCATAAATCCTTGAATCCTTAAATCTTTAAATCTTTGAATTATTGAATCTTTGATTTCTTATTTCTCCACTTTTCCATTCAGAATAACTGTTTCCACTTTATTGCTACCAAAAGAATAAGGCATGTATTCAAAAGATGGTATTGGTTTTGTTATAAATACATTTGCAATTTTTCCAATTGCAATACTGCCCAAATCTTCACTTACTCCCATGGCATAGGCACTGTTAATAGTTACAGCATTGATTGCTTCTTCGGGAAGCATTCGGTATTTAATACATCCCATTGAAAGGATAAGTTGCATATTACCAGAAGGGGAGGAGCCTGGATTAAAATCACTGGCCATAGCTACTGGCAATCCTGCATCAATCATTTTTCGAACCGGTGCATAAGGCATCCCTAAGAAAAATGCCGCTCCCGGTAATAATGTCGGCATAGTTTCCGAATCTAACAAACAAGCAATTTCTCTTGGGCCTGTATATTCAAGATGATCAACAGAAAGTGCATTGTATTTTACACCAACTTGTATCCCATTGGAATAATCCAGTTCATTGGCATGTATTTTTGCTCTAAGGCCATGTTTCATTCCAGCCATCAGCATTCTTTCTGTTTCATCTTCAGTAAAAAATCCTTTATCACAAAATACATCGATAAAATCTGCCAGTTCTTCAGCAGCTACCATTGGTATCATTTCATTGATAACAAGATCAACATACTCGCCTTGTTTTCCTTTATATTGTTTAGGAACTGCATGAGCTCCAAGGAAAGTCGCTTTGATAGTTAATGGGCTGATTTCTTTTAATTTCCTGATGACTCTCAACATTTTTAACTCATCTTCAGTAGATAAACCATAACCACTTTTAATTTCTACGGCTCCTGTTCCGTATGCAATAATTTCATTGAGCCTTTGTAATGCACTTTCTGTTAATTCCTCTTCCGAAGCATTGTGTAATCGGGCAGCAGAATTTAAAATACCACCACCTCGTTTTGCTATTTCTTCATAGGAAAGTCCTTTTATTTTGTCAATGTATTCAATTTCACGACTTCCGGCATAAACTAAATGAGTATGTGAATCACAAAAGCATGGGAAAACCATTTTGCCACTTGCATCAATTTCCTTAGCTATCTTTTTTAATTTGATTTTGTCCAGAGATAACTGATCCTTCATTTCACCAAATGCAGCAATTTTCCCTTTTTCTATAAAAAGCCATGCATTTTGTATGCAGTTTAATACCGACATTTGTTTTCCTTTCAGAAACAATTCAGGTTTATATTCTACACCAACTAACTCCTTGATATTCTTTATTAAAATTGACATATTGCGACTCATTTGATTTTTGACAAAGTTAAGCTATTTTAAATAATGCAAACTATAGCTGCATCTTCTTTTTTCTATGATTTTTACTTTTATTAGTATTCTTTTCTCCTTATTGGTATCCATATTTCTTCTTCTGAATCTGGATCTTCGTTTTTGTATTTTTCTCCCAATATTTCAAAATGAGGTCTGTTGTCAACCAAGTATTCAGAATCAGGCAGCCATTTTCGGAAAATATAGCTGAATACCTCAGCTCCTTTATTAGATGCACCTTTGTATAAAAAAACAGCATACATACCTGATGGGAGTATGAAATTTTCCATGTCGGAAGGAAGATTCATAAAATCTGCAACTTCCATACAAGCCCATTTCTCAAATAGTGTATCCGGACTGAATTGTTTAAAATAGGAATTATCATAAACCTGAATTGAATATAAGTCCTCACTCACTGAATTTTTAATATGTTTCCTCTCAGGCATAAAGCTTTGCCATAATTCTTTTGTTTTATTGACTGATAATGACATTTGCATTTTTTTCCCAATCATTTTCTTTTCGGTTATAATTTCTATTCTAGGCTCCATTGTATAATTCATTTCTGATAATTGTTGTTTTTTAAGTAAACAAAAATACTTATTTTAAACTTTTTTACAGCTTGATAAATTACGCTTTTTATAATCTTATTTAAAAATATGCCGAAGTAAAATATGAATTTAGACTTTAATTTTTATGATAGCCTTGGATATTTTATGTCTATCTTTCTTCAAAACCACCGATGTTTTAAAAGCTAGTTTTCAAATCGTTAATTCAATAAGTACAGTCTTCTTGATAGTAAAGCTAGTTCTTAAATTAAAAAGTCTAAAAATATAGTACTTAATAAATACTTTTTTCTGATACTTTTTTATTGAATTTATTTATATAAATTTCTTTTTAGCAAATTTAAGTCATATCCGGCTTCTATTAATATAATTTTGTAAAGAAAACTGGATATGAGCGAATATTTTATTGTATTGTTAATGTTTTGTTCAATAAATTAATTTACAATTATTTATAATCAAATAATAGAAGATCAAATTAAAATTAATTAAATAAATAATAATTAATTTATGAATTATTTCTAATAAAAATTGTCTACTTTAATTATTTTATCATTTTAAATTCAATCATTTAAACATTTAAAACATTTATATTAATATTTTTATTTCCATTTATTATTGTTAATTAATAAAGACTTCAAATTAATCATTGTATTAGTGTTAAAATTATTTTAATTTTGGCGTGTAGAATATTCATATATTCATTTTTTCAGGAAATACTTTTTTAATAAATATGTCACAAAGAATAAATTATATAATTTCAGAATTAGAAGATCAATATTTAGCTCATGATAATAATAGACCATGGATTATAGGTTTTAGCGGAGGAAAAGATTCAACTGCTATGCTTCAATTAGTTTGGATGGCAATTAAACAAATACCAAAAGAATTAAGGAAAAGAGATGTCTATGTAATTTGTAATGACACTCTTGTCGAAAATCCGATTATTGTTGATTATGTAAATACTGTCCTTCTTAAAATTGAAAAAGCAGCTGTTGAACAAGATATGCCAATTAAAATTAAGATAACCCGCCCGAGGTTAGAAGATTCATTTTGGGTAAATATTGTTGGAAGAGGATATCCCGTACCAAATAATGTATTTCGTTGGTGTACTGATAAGATGAAAGTTAAACCAACAGCTCGTTTTATTACCGATCAGGTTGCTGAAGATGGAGAAGCTATAATTTTAATAGGAACAAGAAAAGCAGAAAGTGCAACTCGTGCAAGGTCAATGAAAAAGCATGAAATTAGAGGAAAAAGATTAACTAAACATACACATCAGGCTAATACTTATGTGTATTCACCAATTCAAAATTTACACTTAGAGGAAGTTTGGTATATTATTAATACAATGACTTCACCATGGGGAGCAGATAATTCTAAATTATTCCAGATATATTTGGATGCAAGTGCTGATGATTATGAATGTCCTACAGTTGTTACTGATAAAAGTCATTCTTCATGCGGACAAAGCAGATTCGGATGTTGGACATGTACTGTTGTAAAAGAAGATAAGTCCATGCGTGCATTAATTGAAAAAGGATTGGAATGGTTATATCCATTATTAGCACTACGAGCAAGTATGGTTGATGAAAGAAATATTTCTAAAAACAGAATGGCTTATAGAAGAAATGGACAAGAAGCTGTAACTGAAGATGGTCATAATCAAGGTTCCTATACAGAAGAATATAAAGCAAAACTCTTAGGCCAAATACTTTCAGCTCAATTTGAAGTTCAAAAAACAAAACCCAATCTTGAACTTATAACAAATCAGGAATTGGTTGCTATTCAAGTAATATGGCATCGTGAATTGTACTTTAACTATCAGGTTTCAGATATTTATAATCGAATTTATAATAAAGGTATTGATATGAAAAACAAAGATGAAAAGATTCAAAAAGAGATTGAGCTCTTAAAAGAAGTATGCAAAGATGATCGTTCAGACTTTGAATTTATTCAAGAGTTGTTAATCATGCAAAAAAACAAGGCTCTTCTAAACCATAAACGTGGTTTAAAAGATGATATGGAAAGAGTTATTGAGAAATATATTAATCAAGCATCTTAAAATGAAAAATACGAAATATCCAATTGCCTTTCTTACATCTTGGAATTGTTTATTTATGTAATCTGAGACAAAAATCTCTGCCGATGGAACTCCAAGATATGTTCCCAATCTAAATTCAGATGCAACTTATTGTATTCAGGATTGTCTAAAAGACTACACTCCGGTATATTAAAAAAAACTTGAAAAGTATCAAATATAGATATTATAATAAGCTTTATGACACCAATTAAAGATATTTCATATTATTGTTCTTTATTTGATAAATTAAGAAGAGACTCTAAAAATGGTGGTGCTCCACATAAGCCTATATTACTTATAAGTTTAATTCAAGCTTTCAATCAAAAAATATATTCTTCAAATCAAATACAAATTACTCCAGAACTAGTAGGTTTATTTAAGTCTAATTGGAACAATCTTGTAACTACAAATCATCAGTGCCTTTTTACCCTTCCATTTTACCATATGAGTTCAGAACCTTTTTGGAAATTAATACCAAATAGCGGTTGTGAAATTTGGGTGATGTCAAAGTCTTCAATGCGAAGTTTTGCGAATTTAAATACAGCAATAAAATATGTAGAAATTGATGAAGAGTTTAAAAATTTAATTGTAAATCAATTAGATTCAAATTTACTTATTGAATTTTTGCTTGAAAGATACTTTCCTGAAACTAAAAACAATTTTAATAATAGCAACTATTTTTATGAGATAAAGTCTCAAATTTTAAACGAGTCTTTAACTGTATATCAACAAAAAATCTTATTGATAAAAAATAAGATTAATACTGAAGAATTTCAAGAAGAAATTTACATTAGAAGTAATATTTTCAAGAAAGAAATACCAAAAATTTATAACAATTCTTGCTGCATTTCAGGTCTAAGAATTGATGTTATTAACAATATTTCAATTATTGATGCATGTCACATCATTCCATTTTCAGAAGGTTATAATGATAGTATTACTAATGGGATAGCATTATGTCCAAATTTACATAGAGCCTTTGACAGAGGATTAATAACAATAAATAAACAATTTCAGGTTATTGTAAACAACAACTTCTCTGAACCAACTAACTCTCCATACAGTATTAAACAGTTTGACAAACAATTCATTAATTTACCAAACAATATTAATTTTCATCCCTCAATTGATTCTTTGATGCATCACATGAAGAGATTCCAATTTATTTAAAATCTTCAAAATGTAATATGAGTTTAATTAAGACGTCATTGTGTTGGTGTCGATTTTCCAACTTCTTCATCAAAAAAATATTTTCAAATACTTGCTGATGGAACATATATTCTAATAAGTCAAATACAATTATCAAATAAAGAAACACATAGACAGAAAAAAGAACCTGAGAATGAAGAAAGTAAATATGTTGCAAGTTTAAAAAGCATCCATAATCAATATCTCGAAGCATTTAAATTAAAATTATTGGCTCAATTGAAAGAGATTGAACATATACCTTTGAATTATTTTGTAGAAAATTATTAAAAGTTTTTGTTTCAAAGACTTAAATGTAACGCGTGCAAAAAGAGATGGTGGAATAGATGGATATGGTAAACTAAAAGTTGGAATAACATATTTAAATGTTGCAGTTCAATGTAAAAGATGGAATAATACCTCTGTTGGCAGAACTGAAATTGATAAGTTTAGGGGTGCTATTCAAGGAGATTACGAACAAGGGATACTTCTCACAACTTCTAAATTCTCTAAAGAAGCACTAAATGCCACTACAAAGAAAGGTGCAGTACCAATTATTCTTATTGATGGGCTAATGATAGTTGAAATTATGATTGAGAAAAAATTTGGTATTGATATTGAAGAAATTCCAATCTATGTTAATGCTTTAGATTTAGTTTTGAATGAAGATTAATTACAGGCTAATAAAAAAGCCCACCATCACCGGTAGGCTTTTGTATTTAAATTAGAAAGCAAACTAAATCACCGTTTGTTTTTTAATAGCTTTTTTTCGGTCGGATAAACGTTTTCCGCCTGCTTTTTCATATTCGTTGCTGTCTTCTCCATACAATGATAATACTCCATTAAGCATACGTTTGTTCCAGTCTTTTAACTCGACTTCTAAATCTTCAAAGACGTTTGATTTTTCATCTGCCAATCGTAAGAACTCATTGTATTCATTTTGTGCGGTATCTGTTTTTTTAATTAACAGATCATAGTTTGCAATATTCACCCCTTGTCCAACTTCGAATGTTGCAGAAATACTTGCGATGGAGAGCGTTCTCCTTTTGGCTTTCTGCAGTACCGGCGAGTTTTTTTTCCTGTAACTCATAGTATATTGAAATTAAATGCAAGCGACTTTGCTCACAATATCGTGGATGCAAATCATCTCACAAATGTATGTTAAACAAAACCAATATGTATATAATATTTTAAATATTTTTTAATAATTTAATTTCTTAATATTTAAAATTGAAAATAAATAATTTATGTCATTAATTAGCTGTAGTATGCCCTTATAAATTAAGAAGATTAAAGAATATTATTTAATATGATTAAAATATTATTACTGTTATTTAACAAAATTATGAGTTTTAGATGATGTATTTATATTTAATTATTTCACAGCTTATAAATAGGAATAAACAGGACTTTTTTGATAATTCAAGGATAGTTATTTTTCAAATCAAAAGAATAGCTTTGTAAATTTATTTTTGAAATACGCAATTATAAAAAATCTAAATATAAAAAAACGATCATAGATTAATATCATTTTAGTTCAATGACTTTTGATTCAGTTTTATTCTGCAAAATAGTTTTAATATAGCCTAAATGCTTTTTTTGACGAGAATTGCTTGCTTTCCTGGTGAGTAAACTTGCTAAGTGACAAATACTTCTTACTCACTCAATGAGTAAGAAGTTTTACTGGAAAATCTCCCTGTTCACTTATTTAGTAAGCTTTCTAAGTGACAATAACTTCTTATTCACTCAATGAGTAAGAAGTTTTACTGAAAAATCTACCTCTTCACTCAGTAAATATGCTTTTTTTGTAAAAAATTCCTTACGTACTCACTTTGCTTACTTGTTAAGTGACAAAAACTTCTTATTCACTCTCTGAGGAGGATTGTTAAGTGATAAATTATCCTGTTTTGGCAAAAAGATAGTTTTGTAGCTTACAAAATTAGATTGTTTGTGATGAATTAAGTTTTGAAATTTACTAATATGGATGTTTCTTGAAAATATGGATATATTTTACATTAAAAGTTTGTATTTATGTATACTACAAATAAATACTATC
>JBMOKG010000239.1:0-2018 GCA_049315385.1 Bacteroidales bacterium | reverse complement strand
AAAGAACGCAATAATTATAAATGCTGTCGTTATTTTTATGTTGATATTATTTCTTAGCATAATTAATGATTTATTTGGTTTCTTCTTCGTAATGCTCAAAAGTTTCCTGAACTGGTATAATTGGTATCAGTTTTGATAAAGAGGTAATTATTATTAACACTAGAATTATTGGTGCAAGTGAAATAAGTGACTCTGTGAGAGTAGGAGTATAAACTTTAAAACTGTAAGGAACATTTTGTATTGGCAAAAATGGATGTTCCATTGTTGGAATAACGATGATATATCTTTTAAACCAAGCTCCAAATATTACAAACAATGCAATAATAACCATTGGTGTTGGTTTTCTCATCTTTTTAAACAATAATAATATTATTGGAATAACAAGTCCGAATAACTGAACCGACCAAAATAAGAATGCATGACTTCCTGTAAATAAATCATGTAAATGCATAGCGTCAAATTTTTTCATTTTATAGCCGGGCACCATATATTCATTTAAATTAAAATAAAGATATACTAATGAAACTAGGACTAATAGTTTACCCATTTTATCAAAATGCATATCTGTAATGTAATCTTTAAGGTTGTATGAGTTTCTGTAAACAGCCATAGCAATAATAACCGCAGCAGAACCGGAAACAAAGGCTCCGGAAACAAAATATGGTCCGAAAATACTACTATCCCATCCTATCCTTGAAGTACTAGCAAATAACCATGAAGTTACAGTATGTATAGCTAATGCTACAGGAATAATTAAAATTGATAAAATAAAAATAGATTTTTTGATAATTTTTTCTTGTTCAACTGAACCTATCCAATTAAGTGAAAGGAATTTATAAATATTCCTGAGATACTTTGGTGTTTTATCTAATTTTTCATAACAGATTTTCATATCAGGTATTAAAGGCAAATAAAGCAATAAAGTACTGATAAGTACATAAACAGTTACAACCGTAACGTCCCATAATATCGGAGATTGAATTCGACCGTAGAGAAAAACATTGATAAGTCTTTCAGGACGTCCCATATCAGAAACTATAACCAAACCAGCTACTGCTGCAAAAGCAAGTGCTATAATTTCGGCAATTCTGGCTAAAGGAGCAGCCCATTTGGCACCTGAAAGAATAAGAACAGAACTAATTAGCATCCCAATTAAACTGGTTGCTACAAAAAACACAAAGTTGGATATATACATTCCCCATGAAACGTAATCGCCTAGTCCTGTAACTATTAACCCATTTTCTAATTGAGTTGCATAAGCGTATAAGCAAATAGCAAATGTTGTTAACAGGAAACCCATCCATAGTTTAAAACTATAATTAAGCCTGATATGGCTCAATAAATCAGATGTTATTTTATTTTGTTTTAATTGATCTATCATATAATAATAAATTATGCATGATTATTTTCAATATGTTCTTCAGCTTCAGGTTTGTCTATATCCTGAAAGGGTGCTATTCTGTTTTTTGGAGGTAAATAATATACTCTTGGATCTGTGCCTAATTCGGGCATTAATCTATAACCTGCATTATCTTCCAATAACTTTTTAAATCTAACCGTTTCTTTTGTTGTTCCATTGGTTACTGCATCTTCATTTTCATCACCAAAATAATAAACACCATTAGGACAAGCAGATACACAATAAGGCATCTTGCCTTCTCGTAACATATCCGCACTAAAACAACACTTGCTAACGGTACCTTTCTTCTGAGGAACATTAAGTTCTGCATTGTAAACTACATCTTTATCTTCTTCTGCGTGAAGTGGTTCTGTCCAATTGAATACTCTTGCACTATAAGGACAAGCTGCTATACAAAAACGACACCCTATACATCTCTCATTATCAATCAATACGATGCCATCTGGTCTTTTATAGGTTGCATCCACAGGACAAACCGCAACACAAGGAGGATTGTCGCAATGCTGGCATGGTTTTGCCATATAAAATGGAGGTGTATTTTTAGACTCCTGCATTTTTAACACATTGATATGATGTTGTTCTGGTCGTAAACGATGTG
>JBMOKG010000129.1:0-9039 GCA_049315385.1 Bacteroidales bacterium | reverse complement strand
AATTAAAATTCTCTAATAATGAGATATTTGCCTAATTCTGTCATTGGTAACGAAGAGAGAAATCTCAACAATATTACTGTTGTATAAGTTTGTCGGACAATAGTGAATAATAATTATGCATTAAAAAAGATATATGAAAAATATTAAACTCTTCTCAGTTATTGTCCTGCTAGGAACTTCCTTAATTGGATGCATGAAATTAGACATGAAAACAAATACGAAGACAGTTGATTTTACACCTATTATTGGATCATATAATTGTCATTCTTACAGTTCCTTTATAAACGGAATAGAACATATTTATATGCCTATTATAAGTATAACAAAAGAAACTAATACAACGCTAAAAATCACCCTGAAAGGTTCTGATATAGATACTGTTTTTAATAATCTTGTAGTTTCATCAGGAGATAATTATTCATATTTTTTCCTTACTTTTAATGGATACTGCTCTGTTATTGGAAAGGATATAAAATTTAATTATGGCAAAAGCCAATTGTTTGAGGGTACTAAATATTAATCTATTTTTGGGGGTATTCATCTTAAAAAATATCATTAGTGTCCGATAAAAATATACAGATTCTTCGTTTCACTCAGAATGACAACATATTATAGAAATATATAGTAGGGATTGGTAAGAAAGCGGCGAAGCCGCTTTCTTACCAATCCCCAAACATAAACAATTGATTGTCATTTCGAACGAAGAGAGAAATCTCAATAATATTACTGTTGTAAAAGTATATCGGACAATAGAGAAAAAAAATACAAATATTCTAACCTACCAATAATTTACTTCAAAATATATTTTTAATATCCCAGCTTAATTACTAAGTAATAAGATTTTTTTGTTAAATTTCACCTTTAACATTTATAATGATATAATTTTGTAGTAGTAATATATTGAGTTCTATATGTCTATTAAAAAACAAAGTAGATATGAAAAACATATATATTTTCTTAATCATTTTTCTTTTAGGACTATCCTTAATAGGATGCCATAAGGACGATACGGATTCAAAAGCAATCAATTATATTCCAATTATCGGAACATATTTTGGTACACATTCTTACACTTTAAATGATACAACATTTACGGCTTGTGCTTCTGTTAGTATCGAAATGCATACTAGTTCATCAATGTGTATCACCCTGTTTTCTTATTTGCAGACTTATTTTATTGAAGATATTGAAGTTAAAAATAATGGGAATGGATTATATAATTTAACTTCTCCTTCATTAAACGGTACTATTGATGGTAAGCTTCTTTCTTTTTATTATAACAGAGGCAATTTTGTAGGGAGTAAACCTAATTAAACTTAGATATAAAAAAATTCAGTTTCTTACATAGCAATCCTTTTTGTCTCATTCCTAATATCCGCAGAAATGTTTTTAAATTATTGATATTAAACCTGAACAAATTCCAAAATCGCTTAAGTTTGTTATTTTATTAATCCTATTTTGAAACTATATTGATGGATTCAAGATGATCTTTTCCAAAACCTTACAAAAGAAGACTTACAAATAATTAAAAGCATCGTCTATCAACTGATTTATGACTACGAAAATTTTTTAGTAGTATATATTCAACTGATTTATGACTACGAAAATTTTTTAGTAGTATATATTCAACTGATTTATGACTACGAAAATTTTTTAGTAGTATATATTCAACTAATTTATGACTACGAAAATTTTTTAGTAGTATATATTCAACTGATTTACTACTACGATTTTTTTTTAGTAGTATATATTCAACTGATTTACTACTACGGAAATTTTTTAGTAGTATATATTCAACTGATTGATGACTATGAAAGTTTGTTGAAAGTCGTTCTGCAATTTTAAAGCACAATAAATAATTCATTAATAGTTTATTAATCAGCGGTTTATTGGCAGACAACTAAAATATATCAATTTAATAAATTTTTAAAAAAATAATTGTTAATAAAATAACAATATGCTTTTAAATAGCTTATATTTGTAGCATCTATTCAACCTATTAATAAACTAAAACATCTGCATTATGAAAAATTTAGAATTATTTTTAGAAAATCCCTTCAAATCTATTGTTGCGGGGAAAGAGAAGACACTTGAATTTTATGACTTTCATAATAATTCAATGATTCAACAAGTAAATATGGGGGCTCCTTTTGCAGCATTGTTAGGCAACAATGCTACTGCTTTTGATGCCCTCTGCGATAGTCTGGGTGATACTGCCACCAAAGTTGCTGAGCAAAAATCAAAAACTTACACCACAGATGAATGCATCGAATTATTTGTTGCAAAAGCTAAAGAATTTGAAGCAGGTATACGCGACAAGTTCAACAAAGACTCCGCTATTTATCTGGAGTTTTATCCTCAGGGTATGAAACCTTTTAACAACATCAGTAAAAAGTCAATAAAAGAAGTAATGACACAATACATTGCTGCTTACAATATCTATAAGGCAGATCTTGGAATCAGCCGCTATGATGAAGTTGTTCAGATTCAGGAAAAATACTTGATTTCACGAAAGCTGCAGGAACAAAAGAAAAGCGAAACAAAAAACATACGTTCTTCATGGGACGATTGTTTGCTGAAAATGCAGGATCAGGCCTATACCAACCTACTTTCAATTGCATTATACCATAAAGGAAATCCGGAAAAGATAAAACTTTACTTCAACCAGAGTATTGTAAACAATCATAAACATAACTCAAAAGAAGATATCGGCGGTTACATCCTTTCACTGCCTGTAAATGGCGGAGTTATTGCCAATATCAGCTATTCGGCAAATGATAAATTTATGGTAAGTAACCACAGTAATGATGCTGTTTACTATTCAGGTATAGTGAGTGCAGGCTCCACTCCTGCTGATGCTGAACTTATCCGGATTGAAGCCGGTGCCGAAGTTGAAGTTACTGCTCTTTCCCTTGGAGCACCTACTAAAAAATTCTGGTACTTTGCAAATAAAAACACTACTTCAGCTGGAGAAGTGGAAATTATACAATTATAAAACAAAACCCATAAGAAACCACAGCAATGTGGTTTCTTTTTGATAAAAGATCAAATATGAAAAAAATTTTAATTCTAATGATTGCATTATTTATAATGAATAATTCAAATGCACAACATAAAAACCATACTATATCCAATTTAGGAAAGGAAACAATTAATAATCCATTACACAGTTATTTCCCGGATAAGGGAAACCCAAATTTAATTAAAAATCTTAAACAAAAATCAACCAATGCAGTAATATGGAATCTCGATACTATTATCACTTATGACACCAATACCATCCAAAATCAACGAATAACCCAAACATTTAATAATACAGGGAAAGTGCTTACGACCAAAACTGAATTATGGCAAAATAATGTATGGGTAAATAGTTATTTAAATACTTATACTTATGATGCCAATGGTAATCAGCTTACTTATTTAGAAGAACGATGGCTAAACAATGCATGGGTAAATATAGGTAAACATATTTATACGTACGATTTGAATGGAAATATACTTAATCAATTACAAGTAAGATGGCAAAACAATGCGTGGGTAAATAATGAAAAATACACTCACACTTATGATACAAATGGAAATATGTTAACTTATTTAAATGAACTATGGGAAAACAATGCTTGGATATATATTTTAAAAAACATATATACTTATGATTCAAATGGAAATATGCTAAGTTATTTGAATGAACTATGGGAAAACAATGCTTGGTTAAATAATTTCAGACACATTATTACTTACGATTCCAATGGAAACCAAATTACAGAATTATCAGAAAAATGGCAAAATAATGCATGGATAAATAATTTCAGATACACTAATTCTTATGATGCCAATGGAAATAGGCTTACTGTATTATCAGAACAATTGCAAAACAATGTTTGGGTAAATTATTCGAGACATAATTATACTTATGATGCTAATGAAAATATGCTTTCTTTTTTATCCGTATCCTGGCAAAACAATGCTTGGTTAAATGGCAGCAAAATTACTTATACTTATGATGCCAATGGTAATATGTTTACTTCTTTATCAGAATCATGGCAAAACAATGCCTGGATAAATAGTGAAAAATTCACTCACACTTTTGATGCTTATGGAAACTCTATTACTGGGAAATATGAAATATGGAAAAACAACAATTGGGTATTATCTATACCTTTGGTTAATGTTTTATATATTTACTCATCTAAAAAAGAAATTATAAGCATATATAATGCTACTCGTTTTGAAGTCCACTTTGTTTCGTTTACAACTGGAATAATAGAGAACAATAATAAACAAATAAATATCTATCCTAACCCAGCCACTTCCAAGCTTACAATAAATCTTCCTCAACTTTCCAACCTTAATAAAACAATGTTGTCTATCTATAGTATTCAAGGGCAATTACTTCTACAGCAGGGAATAACAGAACAACAAACAGAGCTTAACATCAGCCACTTTACCAAAGGTGTATATATCGTAAAAGTGAATAATGATAAGGAAACCATTGTTAGTAAATTTATAAAGAAATAAAAATATGAATATTCATATAAATAATTAATACTATTAAAATGAGAAAAAAATTATCTTTATTAGGATTGTTGCTAATTAGTAACTTTCTTATTTTCGGGCAAACATTAACGGTGAAGCCATCAACTATTCAAACAGTAAATGCTGAAGAAATCCAGAATCAGTCAGAAAACTTCAACAAAAAACAAGTTTCAAACAGCAAAGCTATTATCTGGTCTTCAAATATGGCGACTGCTTCACAATGGACTGTAACAAAACTGGCGGATCAGAGTGCAAATATAGTTAACAGCTGGGAATGGAAAGCCGATACAGCAGCTTTATCAACTTTTTGGAAATTTTACGTAGGTCCCTATATGGGTTCCACAACTCCTATGCAGGGAGTTTTCTATTTTGATGGTATAACAAATTTAGTCAATTCAAATTATGGCACAACGAATACTACGCTTAAAAACACAAATGCAATAAGTACACTGGGACATCCTTTTGTTAACATTAAATTTTATCAATTATATAAAGCATTCAATGCTGATTCTACTTTTTTAGAAATCAGCAGTGATAATGTAAACTGGACATCGATTGATGTAAATCCAAGTGTTTCCGTTAATACCTATGCTTATGGATGGAAAGAGTTAAACATTTCGCAATGGGCAGGAAATAAAGCACAATTATGGATCAGATTCAGGTTTTACGGGCCTTCATCTACAACAAGTGGTGCACAATATGGTGGAGGCTACGGCTGGGCTATCGATGATGTTCATTTGTTTGATCCGTCAAATAATAATTTAATAGTAAACAGAGCTACATTTTATGATGGATATACCAAAATACCCTCAGGACTTGCTATGCCAATGTATTATGATGCAGATATTATGAATATGGGTGGTTTAAGCCAGACAAATGTAAAACTTCATGGTGTAGAATTAAATACAGGAATAGATTCTACAAGTCTACCAACAACATTATTACCAGGACAAAACCTGCTGGATTTTCCTATTCAGAATTATTTCACAATACCTGCAACAACATTAGGTACTTACAAGGTGATGTCTTATTTATCAAGCGATTCTATTCCATTTATACTGGCACAGGATACTTTTGATGTTAAAATAGTTTGTGATACCTGTATGTATTCAAGAGATAATAATACCTATACAGGCTCAAGATGGGCAGGTGTAACCGGCACTACTTCTGATCCTTATGCTGCAGTAAGTAGATTTCAGGTTAAAAATGACAGAATGGCTTATGGAGTTAACTGTGTAGTAAATAAAGAAACCAAGGTTGGTTCTAAAATCAAAGCAGTATTGTATAAATATTATACAGCCACTGCAACAAGAACTATCGTTGCTCAATCAGCTAATTATTACATTGCTGCATCAGATATTCCATCAAGCATTCCAATGCAAAATCCACCCTCTATCAATCTAAGTTTTACTTCAGGATATACCATGCAGACAGATTCAATGTATTGGGTTGGAATTCAGGTTTACGGAGGTACTGACACAGTTAAAATAGCTACAGATAACACAGGAGTTCCTCAACCTTCACAATCTTCCCTTTATTTTGACCCTATGGTAAATAACTGGTATATATGGGAAAACGGAAATGTGCCTGCTTTAATGATACGAACATTGTTTTCACCTTATGTTTCCTTATTACCGGGAAATGCCGGTACAATTACAGGTACATTTACAATTTGCCAGGGACAGAACAATGTAACATATACAGTTCCTGCTATCCAAAATGCGACTTCTTATATATGGACCTTGCCAACAGGAGCTTCAGGAAGCAGTACAACCAACAGTATTACAGTAAATTACAGCAGTTCAGCATTGTCTGGCTATATTACTGTTAAAGGTGTAAATTCTTATGGAAATGGTGCAGCATCCTCTATGGCAGTTATTGTATCAAGTATACCTGCAAATGCCGGAATTATATCTGGAACTTCCAGTGTATTAGCCGGACAAATTAATGTTGTTTATTCAGTTCCTGCTATTCTAAATGCGACTTCCTACATTTGGTCATATAGTGGTACAGGTTTAACAATTATAGGAAATAATAACATTGTTAATATTGCCTTTTCAACGAATGCATTATCAGGTAACTTAAGTGTTAAAGGTGTTAATTCCTGTGGAAATGGTGTTATATCTTATCTGTATATTACAGTTAATCCTGTTGTACCCAATTGTTCAGCACAATTTAATATGCAAGCTGACACGATACCCCATGTTTATTATGTTGTAAATAATGCTTCGGGTGTTGCGCCTTTACATTTTTACTGGAGCTGGGGTGATGGAACACATGATACAATAGCATTACCAAACCATACTTACAGCTCAGCCGGTAACTATAATATCTGTCTTAAAGTTACTGATGCCAACAACTGTACAATAACTTACTGTGATTCATCATTCTTACAGAAATCAGGGAATACTATGATTTCTGTATCTGTAATACCCGGTACATTCTTAGGAATAGATTCTCATATATTATCTGGAAAAATCAGTCTTTTTCCAAATCCCGCAACTGATATTCTAAGTATAGATTTACGACAACTTAGCATGCTACAAAATACAACTATTGCCATTTACGATATACAAGGAAAATTATTACTGCAACAACCCTTAACGCAAGCTTTAACAGAACTCAATATCAGTAGTTTTGCCAAAGGCATCTATGTCGTTAAAATTAAAAATGATAAACAAAGTCTTGTAAGTAAATTTATAAAGGAATAAAAATATGAATATTCATATAAATAATTAACTAAAACTATTAAAATGAGAAAAAAATTATCTTTATTAGGATTGTTGCTAATTAGTAACCTTCTTATTTTTGGACAAACATTAACGGTGAAGCCTGCAACAATTAAAACAGTAAATGCTGAAGAAATACAGAATCAGTCAGAAAACTTCAACAAAAAACAAGTTTCAAACAGTAAAGCTATTATCTGGACTTCAAATATGGCAACTGCATCACAATGGACTGTAGCAAAACTGGCAGATCATAGTGCAAATATTGTTAACAGCTGGGAATGGAAAGCCGATACCTCTGCTTTTTCCGCTTACTGGAAAGCTTATGTAGGTCCTTATATGGGTTCCGCAACACCTTTACAGGGCGTTTTTTATTTTGAAGGAATTACAAATTTAGTAAGTGCTAATTATGGAACAAGCAATACTACCCTTAAAAACACAAATGCTATAAGTACACTGGGACATCCTACAGTTAACATTAAATTTTATCAATTGTACAAAGCTTACAATGCGGATTCTACTTTTTTAGAAATCAGCAGTGATAATGTTAACTGGACATCGATTGATGTTAATCCAACTGTAAACGTTAATTCTTATGCCTATGGATGGAAAGAATTCTGTATTTCGCAATGGGCTGCAAATAAAGCACAATTATGGATCAGATTCAGATTTTACGGACCTTCTTCTACATCAAGTGGTGTTCAATATGGAGGAGGTTATGGTTGGGCTATCGATGATGTTCAATTGTTTGATCCGGCAAATAATAATTTAATAGTAAACAGAGCTACATTTTATGATGGATATACCAAAATACCCTCAGGACTTGCTATGCCAATGTATTATGATGCAGATATTATGAATATGGGTGGTTTAGGCCAGACAAATGTAAAACTTCATGGTGTAGAATTAATATCAGGACAAGATTCTGCAAGTCTGCCAACAACAATAGCTTCAGGACAAAGCCTGCTGGATTTTCCAATTCAGAATTACTTCACAATACCTACAACGACATTAGGCACCTACAAAGTGATGTCTTATTTATCAAGCGATTCTATTCCGTTTGTGCTGGCACAGGATACTTTTGAAATTAAAGTAGTTAGTGATACCTCTATGTATTCAAGAGACAATAATACTTATACAGGTTCAAGATGGGCTGGCGTAACCGGTACTAATTCAGATCCTTACACAGCCTTAAGCAGATTTCAGATTCATACAGACAGAATAGCTTATGGGGCTAACTGTGTAGTAAATAAAGAAACCAAGGTTGGATCTAAAATCAGAGCTGTATTATATAAGTATAATACAGCTGCTGCAATAAGAACTATTGTCGCTCAATCATTTAATTATTACATTGTCGCATCAGATATTCCATCAACCATTCCAATGCAAAATCCTCCCTCTATCAATCTGAGTTTTTCTTCAGGATATCCCATGCAGGCTGATTCAATGTATTGGGTTGGAATTCAGGTTTTCGGAGGTACTGATACGGTTAAGATTGCTACAGATAATACAGGAATCCCACAACCTTCACAATCTTCACTTCTTTTTGATCCTACAGCAAATAGCTGGTTTATATGGGAGATTGGAAATGTACCTGCCTTAATGATACGAACATTGTTTTCACCTTATGTTTCTTTATTACCGGGAAATGCCAGTACAATTACAGGTACATCCTCAATTTGTCAGGGACAGAACAATGTAACATATACAGTTCCTACGATCCAAAATGCGACTTCTTATATATGGACCTTGCCAACAGGAGCTACAGGAAGCA
>JBMOKG010000008.1:0-102208 GCA_049315385.1 Bacteroidales bacterium | reverse complement strand
TAACAACCATGCCATCAATTTCGTCAAAATCATTGTCGACATAATCAATAATAGTACCTAATTGTTCAGCAGTTCCGGTAGCTAAAAAGTCAATAGGGTTGGCAACCGATGAACCTGCAAAAAGCTTGGTTAATAACTCATCAGCTTTTGTATTTTCGATATGAGGAATATTCAACCCACCTTTTGACAAAGCATCTGTTAACATAACAGCAGGTCCACCAGCATGAGTAATAATAGCAATATTTTTACCTTTTAATTCAGGATAGGTAAATACTGAAGCTACACTGATTAAATCTTCTCTGCCATAGCAACGAACAATACCTGCTTTGTGAAACAATGCATCCACCGAAATATCAGAACTTGCTAATGCTCCAGTATGCGATGAGGCTGCACGACTTCCTGCTTCTGAAGAACCTGCTTTTACAGCAGCAATCTTACATCCTTTTTTAATTAAAGAAGCAGCGTGTTTCATCAACATTTCTGGGTTGGAAATATTTTCAATATATAATAGTTTAATCTTTGAGCTTGTCAAAGGATCAAAAGTTTCGTCCATATATTGCAAAATCTCTTCTACTCCGATTTGAGCTGAATTTCCAACAGAAATTACGTTAGAGAAACTTAATCCTTTGGGAATGCCTGCCTCCATAATAAAACATGCAGTAGCTCCGGAACCGGAAATAAAGTCGCAACCCTGAGGATCTAGTTTTGGAATTGGCAGCGTAAATATACTATGGTGTTGAGGTGTTAAAATGCCTGTGCAATTAGGTCCTATTAATGAACCATTTACTTTGTTGATAAATTCTACAACTTTGTCTTCTAATAGCTTTCCTTCATGGCTTTCTTCACTGAATCCAGCAGAAAGTATAATGAATGCTTTCGTTCCTTTTTGTTGTGTAAGTAATTCAACAGTATCAGGAATATATTTTGCAGCTATGGCTATTACTGCAAGGTCGACCTGTGGTAAATCAGACGGATTGCGATAACTTTTAATACCTTGGATTTCATCTTCTTTTGGGTTTGAAACGTAGAGAGAACCTTTATAATGACCATCGATGATGTTTTTTAGGATTTTACCACCTGGCTTTTCTATATCATTGGAAGCACCGATTACAACAATGCTTGATGGATTAAATAATTCTTTGGTAATCATACTATATATTATATTTGCTTATTTTTATTGAAAATGTGTTTTTTAAAGCGGCAAAGTTATCAAAAAACCAAAGAAATAAAAAAAATAGTTTGGAATGGAAAAGTACTAAATAGCCTCAAAAAAATTAAAGTAGTTTTAATGTATAATATTTCATGAACTCTAAGTGTAAAGAGTACTAAACGTTAAATTGTAAATTACTCTTTAATTTAATTATTAATATTAAATCAAAGTTTTTTGCTTAAAATTTGAAGGCATTTAATGTCATATTAAACAAAACTGAAATTGAAATTGAAGATTTATATAGATGTCTATTTAACTTTTATCAGCATTATTACTCTTAGATTTATTTATAAAGTGTTCAGTTTTTAAATGAATTATTGATTTGTTTTTTAATCACTAATTATAACCGTCACAATTTCGTTTGCATTCATAATAAGCTTTTCCAGTTTTTTACCTTTTACTTCATTTGGACTACTTAAATAAATGTTCTTATAAGGAAGATTCAGGGTAAGACTTACTTCTTCAACTTTATTTCCTGGATTGTAAAAACGAACCAATAAGCCTTTATTCTCTATTAATGGTTTTATGGAACTTACATAAATATTCATATTATTTAGTGAGAATGGTGGGCTTATTTTTGCTTGTTCTGTTACAACAACTTCTTTAACGATAAGTGGCTGGCTACTTTCAATACCTAAACGGCTAACATCGGTTTGATTATAAGTAAAATGAGGTATGATAGAATGTGTATAGGTGCTTATTCCTGGTTGATCTGCTTTATAATTTGTATACCAATAATTATTCATCAAATAGGTAAATATTTTTGAAGAAGGACTTTGAGTTTTCTTCCAGCTTGAGTTTGCTTGAACTGAATTTGGTTCTGGTAATTCACTATGCATTTCTCCAATCTCTATCAAAGGAGTTTCGTTTACAGTCAAAGTTACACCATATTCATTATTTGACACGTCTACAAATCGTTGTGCTGAATAATAATCTTTACATGCTCCTGCCAGTTGATCTGTTTCGGGACGAATAACTCCATAACCTAAGTCAATTCTAACTGTAGAATTTGGAACATTGAAAGGGTATCCAAAGTGGACTGCTTCTCCTTTACGGATCATCTTCTTATCAATAGTATTTATAATGTCAATTTTATTCATTCCTTTTATTACCCTGATTTCGCGTTGGATAGAATTGCAACCTGGTGCATCTGATTTAATTAAAAATGAAACAAGCAAAGGACCGATTTCTTTTATACTTATTGTATTCCCAGTAACTGTTTTTGCCTGTGATGCATCATAGCCATCCACATAAAAATATTCATTCAAGCCATTGGTGGTTTTATCAACCAAATCAGTGATGTTTTTGTATTTTAAATGATTGATACATGCTGTTTGAGGATCAATTTCAAGATTTAAGCTGTCATCGATTATATTTAATCTGTCAATTCTTAAATTACTTTTAAATGCTGACTTTCCTTTAGAAATTTTGAATTCTGAAGCGGATAATCCTGGAATATTTTCTGCCATAAATGCCAGATCTCCATTGGATAAACGTTGTGAAGGAACTGATTTTCCTTTATTGTTCAATACCACATCTCCTATGCTGCTTTTTTCTTTAGGGATGATTACCAGATCACTACGATTCCATGAATTGGTATTAATAACAGCAAAGATAAAAGGATTTAGTGTGTTCTGTAAAATTTCATTACGAATTTCTTTTGATTGATTTACAGCATTCAAGGCAAAAGCTTGTTTGATGTTCCATTGTGTTTTCGCAAAATCACAATCAGGGTCAGATGTGCTGTTATAAGCACCCCATGTATGTTCATCCCACAATAAAACATTTTTCCATGCTTCATAAAATTTGGCTGCATTATATTTTTCTGGAGAGATTATTGAATAAAGAATTTCAGATTGGACAAGGTTTTCAGAAGCATTCCGAACTAATCCTGTTTCATAAGCAGATGAAAGAGCACCGTCTTCCCAATAAGGTGTCATATCACCGGAATAGGAGGGAAGAATTGAACCGTATTTTTTTTCAAAAGCTTCAAAAGCTTGTTCTGAAGTTGAAAGTATAATCTTGGGTGATTCATATTTTTCGTTCCAGTTTTTTACAAAATCAGATAAATCCGGATCAACAGGACCATTGTCACCTTTGATAGTATATCGCATCTGTATCATTTCATAAGGAAACTTTTGATTATCTAATTGATTTAAATAATCTGTCATCGTTTTCTTGAAAAGGAAATCATTCTGAGCAATAGATCCCCTGTGAAATGCTGAATAGCCTAAGCCAGCCATCCAGTAAAGCAATTTCTCTTTTCCTGAAGGTGAAATCCAGTAAAATGGTTTATCTCCCCATGCAGAACTGGAGTATCCAACGCGATCTCCACTTCCCATAAGATTGCCTTCTTTTGTTTTCATACCCATCATGAAATTAGGACCACTCGAAAAATATTTAACACCTGATTGAGCTAAAGTAGGAATGGTATTCCATGTCATACCCGGAATATCAGAAATCATTGCTGAATTGATAGTTAGCTTATATTTCTTATTCAGTATTCTGGCATATTCTGTGAGCCTGAAAAATTCTTCGGGACGGCTGATTCCGGTTAATGGATTGGTATACATTGCTTGTAAACCAATAGAACCATTTCTTACTGCATTAATAAATTCAATTTTCTTTTCTTCGGTGGCTGTTTGTAAGTAAGTTTCAGTAGCCCAAAGTATTTCAACATTCCATTTAAATTGTGCTTCAACTGGATAATTAGCTGTTTTTTTTATTAAATCCAACGCATCATTGATGTTCTTTAATTGCTTTTTCAATACATCTGTTTGAATATCAGAATAACCTATGTCGTTGTGAGAATGCGACATAAGGTATATTGAGCGTTTATTTACAGGTTTCATGGTTATTTTTTGAGGAGTGAGTTTTTTCCCATCTACTGTAAGATTCATTGTAATTTCCTTTGTATTAGATGAAGGATCAATATTTATTTCAAGATTATTTAAACCCAATACTAAATCAACATTTATTGTTTTGCCTTCTATTTCTATTTTTGCATTTCCTTTATCATTTGGATAACTGATATCTGCTCTTATAACCTGAGAGGGTTTCCCATTGACTATTGCAAGAAAAGGCATTTGATATGCTTTAAAAGAATTGTCCATATTATAAAGGAAACACATATACCAGTCGCGGGAATCAGCATTTTCGCCTACTACTTTTATTTTTATAGCTTCCCCTTTTTTGAATTTACTTGCTGGAACTTTTAAATACATAAAACCGGATACATCGCCTAAACCATCCAATCCTTTGTATTCAAAACTAAGTTCACAACCATCTTCAGCTTTTTGAACCCAATGCTTATCATATTTATTTGCAAAAGTTTGAAAATTAAAATATTTCGTATCATTTAAGCTAATATCAAATTTTCGGTCACCATGACTTGTACCTGAAGAAAATGAACAAATCCAGTAAAAAGTAATAAACTTCTCTTTATTCTCTATTGGAATGGCTTCTGTTTTCCATTCTATCTGCATATTGCCTGTTGTGCAACGGGTTAGTATAGCAGAAGTAGCTGCCGTGTTAAAACAATGGTATTCAATAGGTTCTCCTGAAATTACTGTAGCACATCCTTTTAGTAATTTAGCATTTGTATTTGATGTTTGTGTAAATCCTGTTAACGTAAAAACGATTATTATACCTATAAAAATTGGCGTAAAATATTTATTCATAATTTGTTGGATTTATTTGTTTTTATAAAGATAAGCTAGTTTAATAAAATGGATCATTCATTAAAAATGTAAAATTATAAAAAATAATGAGAAAAAATATAAGAAACCTTTATGACTATTTGTTTGAAATTTGGTAAGCATTGTATAATAATGATTTTAGAAGATATTTTAGTTTTTATTTTGACATTTTGATAACAATAAATACATGAAACAGACGTTTCATTTTACCTTCGGAAAATAATTAACTTAAACCCGCATAAAATGAAAGCAAAATTCAATTTTGGAAAAACAAAGAAGTTCTTTTTATTTTTATTTCTATTTATCTCATTCACATCAAGCAGTTATGCACAAGAGTTTTTTTATATCAGAAGCTTTGGTGAATATTATTATGATTGGAATTTTTACAATCCATTTTCTTATTATAAAAGAGTGAAGATGCCTAAGAATCTTATTAAAGAATTAAAGTTGAAGGAACAAAAAGTATATTTTCAGGATTTTAAAATAGATACTGCAACAAGTCTTATTGAACAGAAGCTTTATGATAATAATGGTTATGAATCACTTATTAAGAGATATACAACAAAAGGAAAAATGTATTTTCATATTGAAAAAGAGAATTCGGAAAATGGAAGAGTGCTTAAAGAAAAGTATTTTGATTCAAAAGGAAAGCTTAAATATTGGTGGGAAGTTATTTATGATAAAAAGGGCAATGTGATTGAAAACAAAAGTTCTAATAATAAAGGTGTTCTTGTATATCACACAGTTAATACTATAAACGAAAATGGAAAAATAACAAAATGTGATTCTTACCATGGTAAAAAGCATAAATTGTTTTCAAGGATGCTCTATACATATTATCCAAATGGAGAAAAAGAAACAACTACTCAGTTAGATGCGAACGGAAAGATTGTAAAAGTTTGGTCTTATGCATGTTCTGCTGATGGGGTTGAAAGGAAAATAAAAAAAGATACGGTTCAGGTTTGTAAAATTGCTGATTATAATAAAGATGGCGGCTTTACAATTACCAATAGAACATTGAATGAAAAAGGAAAAATGGAAAGAACTGTTTCCAGATTCAATAAAGATAGTGTTCAAATTGAAGCATACAGATACAATAATGAAGATAAAATAGTATATCAAAATAAAACTAAAATAACGGACAATGGTTGGGAAACTGAATATACAAGCTATTATGTAAAACATGCTAAACCAAGTTCAATTGTTCATCATTTTTATAATCTGAACAAAGAATTAATAAATTTTGACTTGACTTCATATAAGAGGAATGGGAAAATCTCAAAAAAATACAATTCTGAATACAAAGGAGCCAATCAATGTTTAAAAACTATTTATTATAAAAAAGGAGGACTTAAGATTGACTTTGTAAAAATTTACAACTATGCTGACAGTGGTTTGTTAAATGATGTTGTTATCATTGATGATAAAGGTAGAAATCAAAATAAAACCCGATATCAGTATAATTAGATGTGTGTGGTAAAATTCATTTTCTCAATACAAGCTTAGTTATTATTAACAATAGACTGTTAGCAAAAACAAGCAACATAAAATATCTTGTATGCGTTTTTCGTTTACTTTTATAAATTAAAATAGTAAAAAAATGACAGGAATACTTTTGCAAATTACACAGACTTCTGCTGTTATAGCAGATACAGTTAATCAGGCTGCAAATCAAGTTATTAATCAGGTGGCTGCTCCGGTTGTAACCCCAAAAACGGAAGAAGCCATTTCAATTATGGATTTGGTTATTAAGGGTGGTTGGATTATGGTTCCGATTCTAATTCTTTCATTGATTACAGTATTTGTTTTTATTGAAAGATACATTGCAATAAAGAAATCATCAAGAGGTGAATCAAATTTTATGAATAATATTCGTGATTTTATTGTTACAGATCGTCTGGATGCTGCATTATCATTCTGTAAATCAACAAACAGTCCGATTGCCCGTATGACCGAAAAAGGATTACAACGATTAGGACGTCCATTAAATGAGATTGGAGAATCTATTGAAATTGTAGGAAAATTTGAGGTGTATAAACTTGAAAAGAATCTTGCTATATTGGCAATTGTTGCGGGAATTGCACCTATGTTTGGCTTTATAGGAACTATTATTGGAGTTATTAAAATATTTCACGATATATCTATTGCTGGTGATGTAAGTATTTCAAGTGTTTCGTCAGGTCTATATACTAAAATGGTTTCAAGTGCTTCAGGTTTAATTGTAGGTATTGTGGCTTTTATATGCTATCATTGGCTAAATATAATGATTGAAAAATTAGTACAAAAAATGGAATACAATGCGATGAATTTTATTGATTTCTTACAAGAACCAACACGATGAAACTTCGCCGGAAAAATAAAACAACGATTGAAGTAGCTACATCTTCTATGAATGACATCATGTTTTTTTTGATGTTGTTTTTCTTGATAATGTCTACTTTGCTTAATCCGAACGTTATTAAGCTTTCGTTGCCAAGTTCAAAGCATCCAAGTGAATTGCGGCAAAAAGAAATAAGTTTATCTGTAACAAAAGAAATGAACTTTTTTATCAATAACAGACAGGTTGAATTTAGTCAGCTAGAACCTGAATTACTCGCAGAGTTAAAAGGTGTAGAGAATGCAACAGTAATACTTCGTTGTGACAACTCTTTATCCGTTCAGAATCTTGTTGATGTGTTGGAAATTGGTAATAAGTTAAGGATAAAAATGATACTTGCAACAAAAGCATCCAATGGAACAAAGAACTGATAATAATGACAGTAAGCGTATAATTACTGGAATTTCAGGAACAATCTTATTTCATTTGTTTTTGATTTTCTTATTATGGCTTGCAGTTTTGAGAACTCCAATTCCCCCATTTCCTGATGCAGGAGGAGGTGGTGGTGGTGGTTTAGGTATCGAAGTAAATCTCGGGAATTCAGAAGAAGGAATGGGGGTTGACGAGGCTAATATTTCATTTCCTGAATTTAAACAACCTGCAAAAGATATAATTAATCCCGAACCTGTAAATCTTAATACTTCTGATAATGAAAATCTTATTACTGATGAAACGAACACAGACAATGCAACTAACTTAACTACAAACAAGGAAAATAAAAATAAGAAAACTGATGTAAAACCTGATGAACCTAAAATAAATACATCAGCTTTGTTTAATAAGATTAAAGGAGACGGAACTACCAACAAAAGTGGTAATCAGGGTGATCCGAACGGAAATCCTGACAGTAAAAATTATACTAAGGGAGGTGGTTCTGGTACAGGACAAGGAAACGGAAATGGTTCTGGTATAGGTGCAGGATCTGGTTCCGGAACTGGCGGTGGTACTGGATCTGGAACAGGTACAGGTGTTGGATCAGGAAACGGTCCTGGAATTTCTTTTACATTAAAAGGTCGTGTCTCAAAATCATTACCTAAACCTGAATACAATTCCAAAGAACAAGGAACTGTTGTTGTTAAAATATGGGTAAATACAAAAGGTGAAGTTACAAGAGTTGAAGCTGGTCAAAGAGGAACTACAACTTCAGAACGTTCATTGTGGAAACAAGCGGAAACTGCTGCTTTACGAGCACATTTTAGTCCTGATGCAAATGCTCCGGAAGATCAAACAGGGAGTATAACCTATAAATTTATTAGATTAAATTGAAAGATTCTCCAGCGGCTTAAATAAAACCTTTTCCCTCCAACATTTATTATTATTTGTTTTTATTAAAAATAAAATACAAAAAAGACAATTCTTCTTTTTAAAGCAGTAATTTTGTATTCTCAATTCAACCTAAAATGATTTACGCTGCTACTTTAGAATATATGTATAGTCATCTGCCGATGTTTCAACGCGTTGGAGCTGCTGCTTACAAACCAAATCTAGATAATACTATTGCTCTTTTAAAATTATTAAACAACCCACAACAGAATTTTAAAAGTATTCATATCGCTGGTACCAATGGTAAAGGTTCAGTATCTCATCTTATTGCATCCATTTTTCAAAGCGCAGGTTACAAAACAGGTTTGTATACTTCACCACATTTAAAGGATTTTAGAGAAAGAATAAAAATCAATGGTAAAATGATTGAAAAACAAAAGGTTTGCGATTTCATTGACCAACATAAAACTGATTTTGAAAAAATACAACCTTCTTTTTTTGAAATGACCGTTGGAATGGCTTTTCAATATTTTTCTGATGAAAAAGTGGACATTGCTATTGTTGAAACAGGAATGGGAGGAAGACTGGATTCAACTAATCTTTTATCACCTGAAATGTGTATAATTACAAATATAGGATTTGATCATACTGAATTTTTAGGAGAAACATTAAAGAAAATTGCGATAGAAAAAGCAGGTATTATTAAGGAGAATACAACAGTAATCATTGGAGAAACACAAATCGAAACAACTAAAGTATTTGTTGAAAAAGCCAAAGAAATGGATGCTGGAATTTATTTTGCAGATCAATTGTATCAGACTGTTTCTCATAAACTTGTTAGAATAAGAGAGAAAGAAAAAGAAAAAATCTATTTAGAAGTTGTTTACAACAAAGTAAATCAGGCAGAGCCAATTGAAGTCCTCTCTGAACTAATCGGAATCTATCAGGTTAGAAATATTAAAACCGCTTTAACTGCAATTGGAATGCTTCACTATAAAGGCTTTAAAATTAGTCAGGAAGATATATTAGAAGGTGTTAAGTCTGTTGTGAAGCAAACAGGATTATTAGGCCGTTGGCAAATTCTTTCTGAAACACCATTAACAATTTGTGATACAGGTCATAATGAAAGTGGTATTGCCCTTGTTTTGGAACAAATTGCATTAACTCCATATAAAAAATTACATTTCGTATTAGGAATGGTTGGTGACAAAGAAATTAAGAAAGTTTTGGATATGCTTCCCAAAGATGCGTTTTATTATTTCTGCAAAGCTGATATACCAAGAGGATTGGATCAGAATGAATTAATGAAAAAAGCGAATGCAAAAGGTTTAGTTGGAAAATCGTACTTGTCAGTAAAAGAAGCTTTAGTTGATGCTCAATTACATGCAGAGAATAATGATCTTGTTTTTGTCGGTGGAAGCACATTTACAGTAGCTGAGGTAGTATAAAGGGAAGTAATAGTAAAATGATTATCTTTTCATTGTTTTTGTTATTAATAATTTTTTTTAATCTCTAATGTGTTGAAATTTGTTGGCATGAAGCATTGTAATAGTTCGCTGGTAAACTAATTTGAAAATTCACTATTTTTGCAATAAGTTCATAGTTTTTATTACTAAATCTTACAATATATAAAGCTTGAAGATTATCAAAATTATTATCTTCATTATTATATCGAACTTTAAAATATGTTAACTTTTCAATTAATATTTTAAACTTGTACATTTTTTTGCCCTATAAAGAGATTAAAATATTTATTTAAAAATTGTCTTTTCTTCAATTTAAGGATTCTGAAAAATTGAATTTTTATCTAGTTCCATAAAAGCTAAATAGTTTTTAAAGAAAGTTCTTGTTTGCATTTTGGACAAAAACTTATATCTTTTTGATCAATATCTTCGACATAAGTTCCTGATCTCATGACACAATCAGGAATAGAACAATGAATCAACCCAAAAGTATGGCCAAGTTCATGTATAATTTCTTTACTTACACGTTCTAAATAAAGAGCTTTGTCAGGTTTAATTCCATAGCGTTCATTGCTTAATCTAAAAGCAGAAGCAATTCCTGTTTTTCCACTTAAAAAAGCCTGACCAAAAATATATGTGAAAATAGGTATAAATAAATCGATATTAAATAATCCAATGGTCTTTGCTTCATCTGATGAATAATCTTTTTCAATCAGGTATAAAAGTTTATTGGCATCATATTGGCGTCGAGCAGGATTATAAAACTCACTTATATCGATATGTGCTTCTTTAATTTGTATAGAGATGTGAAATTCGCGATGAATATTTTCTGCAATTTTGTTAAGAAAATCGTTATCGAAGTAACCGAAAGTTATTAATGTGATATTATTTAAATCCATTCAAAAATAATTGTAGAAAGCATTTATATTATGCTGTATAATTTAATTTCTAAAGAGTATTTATCAAAGATTTCGGATCTTAAAAATAAAAGAATTTTGAATTTAATATTCTTATAAGTTTTAGGATTGTTTAGATTCCGAGGATTTTAAGTTGTATTTCTTTATTTTATTATAAAGAGTTACTCTGTCAACCTGTAATGCTTTTGCTGTCCGTGAAATATTCCAATCATATTTAATTAAAATTTGAGCTATATGTATTTTCTCCTGTTCATCAAGGCTTTCTAAAGAACTATGTGTGCTGCTTTTTTCAAAAGGGAGATCTTTTAATGTGATTTTTTTTCCATTACCAATGACTATAGCACGTTCTATCATATTTTCAAGTTCTCGTATATTACCTGGGAAATCAAATTCTTCCAAACGTTTCAAGGCAGAAGAATCAATCTGTATTCCAGGTTTACTCATCGAAGTGCAATACTTTTTAATGAAATATTCTGTCAGTAAAGGAATGTCTTCTCTTCTTTCACGAAGAGGTGGTACGTGAATATTTACGACATTTAAACGGTAAAATAAATCTTCCCGAAAACTACCTTCTTCAACCATTTGTTTTAAATTCCGGTTTGTAGCGCAAATTACCCTGAAGTCAGAATTTATTTCTTTATTTCCACCTACTCTGATAAAAGATTTTGTTTCAATAACACGCAATAATTCAACCTGCATCTTAGTAGAAATAGTTGCAATTTCATCTAGAAAAATAGTTCCACTATCGGCCATTTCAAATCGGCCTTTACGATTGTACATTGCTCCAGTGAATGCACCTTTTTCATGACCAAACAACTCACTTTCCAGTAAACTATCTGACAATGCTCCACAATGAACACTTACCAACGGAAAGAATTTCCGTGAAGAATTGGCGTGAATAGCTTTAGCTATCAATTCTTTTCCTGTGCCGCTTTCTCCTGTAATAATAACGGAAGTATTTGATTGTGCTACACTTTCAACCTCTTTAAGTACTTTTTTCATTCCTTCGCTTTTTCCAACCAAATCTTCGACATTCTCAAGTGTAATGACTCTTTCTTTAAGATTTTCGTTTTCTTTCAGCAATGAAATTTGTTTAGTGGCATTTCGAATTAGATGAGACAAATCATCAGGATCAAAAGGTTTTGTTATATAATCAAAAGCACCGTCTTTTAATGCCTGAACAGCCGTATCTACCGTGGCAAATGCTGTCATAACAATTACAATAGAATCATTTTTTAATGATTTTATTCTTCTTAACATTTCAAGGCCATCCATACCCGGCATTTTTATATCTGCTAGAATAATGTCAAAATTTTCAAATTCAAGTTTTGACAATGCTATCTTTGCATTCTCTGCACATTCAACACGATAGCCATCTTCGATAAACCAATTGAAAAGAGAGTCTCTTACTGAATCTTCATCATCAACGATTAAAATTGAAATTTTTTTACTCATTATATGTTCTCTTTATTTTCGTTTTAAAGGTAATAAAATTGAAATTCTCGTTCCTTTTCCTACATCTGATTTTAATTCGATTTTGCCGTTATGACTTTGTATAATTCCATGAACGATTGCTAATCCCAAACCAGTTCCTCTGGTATTATATTTTGTAGAAAAGAAAGGCTCGAAAATATGAGGAATATCTTCTTCATTTATTCCTGAACCATTATCTGTGATTTCTATACAAATTTGATTTTCGTCCGGATTGTATGTTTTAAAGAAGACTTCACCATTTTCAGTGACAGCTTCTGATGCATTTACTAAAATAGCAATACAAGCTTGTTTAATCTGATTGGGACTACAATAAACAAGATCATTATTTGCTAAAAAATCAGTTGTGAAAAATATCTTGGCAATTTTCATTGAGTGATTCATCAAATCACTTGTTTCTCTTAGCACTTCATGCAAATGTTTATCTTCGAAAAAGTTTTGATCTTTTCTTGAGAAATCCAATAAACCTTTTACGATATCACCGCAACGTTTTGTTTCATTCTCTATCATTTTCAAATGTTTCAAAACCATTTCCTTTTTACCTGCTTCTAATTCCTGATTTAGCAATTGCTTTTGAACTAATTTTGTGTAAATTAAAATTCCTGATAGAGGATTGTTGATTTCATGAGCAACAGAAAGGGATAATTTCCCTAAAGAAGCTATCTTTTCAATATTTATTAATTCATTTTGAGCTTGACCTAATTCTTCAGATTTTATCCTGACTTTGTATTCAAGTTGTTGGGACCAGTTTTGTAATTCTATATTAGCAGACTGTAAATTATCCAGCATGTGATTAAATGCTAATGAAACCATTCTCATGTCATCCAGCTGATTAGGTTTTATTTCAAGTCTCATATTATTGTCTCCTTTCGAAACAGCATCACTTGCATTTATTAATGCATTTAAAGGATTTTTAATCTTTTTACTGGTGAAAAATATAAGAAAGCCCAACAATAATAGTGTTGTTAGTGTAGCTAATAGATAGAAATCCATTGATGACTTCTCAAGCGTTGTATCAAGGTTTTCTAAAGGGATTTTTATTACAAGTGAACCTAAAATTTTTTCGCTTTGTGGATGTGCATGACACGAACTGGTATAACATGATTTCTCGTTCTGAATAGGTGAATTGATTAGTAAATGCCTGTGAGCATTGTCATTTTGATTCATTTCACATTCACTATTAATCTCTATGATTTTTGAAAAATTATCTTTTTCGGGTAATATAGATTTAATACTCTTATGACATTCTAAGCAATTGGGATTACTATGTCCTGAAGTGTTTGAAGAAAAAGACGAATAAACAAGATTTTCATTACTATTATATAAATTTACTTCATCAATTCCTGACATTCTGTTTATAACATCCAGTGTAGTCTGAAGAGAGGTTTTATTATTTTCCAACATTGACTGATATAATGCACTTCTGACCATTAGAGCTGCATTAGTGCCACGTTGATGAATGAGATTTTTCATATATTCTTCGTTGACTGATCGGAAGATTATTCCAAATGAAACAAAAAGAAATATCGAAAAAATAACGATGATTAGGACAACACGACCATATATTGAGGACCGGATTTTTAAATACTTTTTAAGTAATGGACTTTCAAGTAAATCTCTGAATTTTATTGCCATTATTTCTAAGTGATTTAATAAACTACAAATTTAATAAAATATTCATTAATATGTTGAATAATTCAACTATAATTATAAATTCAGTAAGATTATTGAAAGAATTTATACTTAATTCTAGTAAATTGTAATAAAACTATTAAAATCAAAGGATTAAAAAAGTAAGGATTTGGATCATTAATTTGATATTTAAGAATTTAGTCTTTAGGTTTTAGAAAATTTTCCTGAAAATCCAGCCATACATTTCGAGAAAGTTCCGAAAGCGGATGATCAACTAATTCACCTCCATCCTGAAGTATCGCTAAATTATTTTCATTTGAATATTTTTTAGTTGACAATGCCATAAAATCTTTAAACCGTTGCATTTCCGATTTTGACCAATTTGTTGCATCCTCAGCTAAAAATAAAGTTTGAGTTTCATCGATCCATTTTGAAGGTTTTATTTTATAAATCCAGCCTTTACCATAAGGATCAATATTTAACAATGTTGGTTCATTATCAAGTTGAACATTGCTTTTTACAATTTTCCCAGATATTGGTGAAAAAATTTTAAGAATTTTATCATCTTTTATTATTTCTGTAATCAAGTCTCCCTTTGAAATGAGATCATTAGAATTTTTAAGAATATGTAATTTAACATCTCCAGTTGAATGTATAAGAAAGTCGTCTATACCAACAGAAGCATCACCTGATTTTTCCAAATATGCCCAAGTATGATTTTTGCTATAAAAAATACCTTGAGGAATTTTTAAAGTATCAAATGTCAAAATGCTAAATACTTCTTTAATTTTGTTCTTTATTTCTTCGCTTTTATTCAATATAATCCAAAAAGGTATCAAAATAATAAAAAATGCGATAATAGCAATATATTCAATGCCCTTGGTGTCGAATATATTATAATAATTAAATCCTTCCATGTTTTCTTATTTTTGTGTTTTCCATAAATTCAAAATGCTTATTAATTTAATTTTTTTCATTGACCCATTCCAGGGAATCTCTTAAAACAGGCATACGGTTAATAACCCATCTGAATATCCAGATTTCAGTAAAAATAACAGTTAATGTGACAACAAATTCCATCCATGTTGGAAAATACCGAATGGCAGCATCCCAACGAAATCCAATAACAGTAACATTTAAACGGTTTAAAATAATTCCTAGCATAGTTATAATAGCCGCAACTTTGACCAATGTAATATTCTTCATTTTATAGCTGTACACATAAAGCATCATCGGAAGAAGTACAAAACCAAACATTTCCAGTAAATACCAATAACCCATTGATGTATTTAATAAGTCCCAGCGTTTTCCATGAATGAAAACCAGTAATTGCATAAAAAAGTATGCAAACATTGCTGCTGCACATATTTTAGCCAGTCCCAAAACAATTCCTTTCTGAGCTTCATGGTTTTTTTTACTTATTTGATTAAAGAACACTTTATGGCTAATGGACCCTTCGAATATTACCATCGATAGGCCTGCAAAAACACTTGATATTAAAAACAGAACAGGTATAAATTCAGAATACCATAAAGGATGGATTTTATCTTTAGCCATCAGATACAATGCTCCCAATCCTGATTGATGCAAAGTAGATAACGTTATTCCAAAAATGACTGCTGCAATTGTCATTCCCGAAAGAAATTTGTGAATTCGTTTTGCACCCAGCCATTCAGCTATTGCAGGAGAAAACTCAATTAATTCTGCTATCATATATAGTAAAAAATGCCAAGCAACCAGAAATAAAACAGAACTAGTTCCAAAACTATTTCCGATGATAGGATTGATTACATTCCACGGGCGACCCAAATCCAGAAGTAAAGCTCCTGCATAAAATACATAGGCCAGAAATCCATTTAAAACCGTAACCCTCACAATAGAATGGTATTTCTGCATATTTAGTATATAAACCATAAATGTCAGAACATAAGCTCCACCAGCAAATGCTACTCCTGTAACTACATCAAATCCAATCCATAATCCCCATGGTACTTCCTGTGTTAGATTTGTAACAGAACCTATACCATTAATAAAACGAATAACAATCAACACTACACCTAAAATAATTATTGGAATTGAAATTAAATTAAACGGAGTTATCAATTTACCCTTTGGTTTGAGTTCACTCATTATAAACTTAAAAGTAGAAAGATTTCTATTATCTGGAGAAAGTGGTAATTCCTGATTATATATTTTCATCGTTTTCATGGAGTTGTTTTTTTTTAGTGGCTTCATAAATTCCTAATAAAATTGGCGGTAAAAGCACGAATACTGTTGGTACGCTAAATAAAAATCCTTTCGATAATTCAGGATAGGATTTATTTTGAAGTTTATTATTCAATCCAAGTTCATTGAATGGAACTGAAGAAATATATAAAAATCCAGTTCCTCCAGCTGTATGTTCTCCATAAATTTCATCAATATAAGTTCCGGGGTTTTCAACAATTCTTTTCCTTGCTTCTTTGATTAATTCACGACGTGTTCCGAATTTAATGGCTTCTGCTGGACAATTTTCAGCACAAAATGGAATTCCTCCTTTTTTTAATTTATCAAAACACATTGAACACTTTTGAATCTTTGGATTTGCACTATGGTATTCAAATTTTGGTATATCAAAAGGGCATGAAACCATACAATAGCGACATCCCATACATTTATCAGCTCGCCAGATAACTGGTCCTTCCTTTGTTTTATACATTGCTTTGGTCAGACAAGCTGCTGCACAGGCAGGTTCATTGCAATGCATGCACTGAGTTTTTATAAAAACATCACCTTTTGATGTTTTATAACAATTTACGGTTGTATTATGCTTTTCATCTGTTTTTCTGATAATCCCGGTTTTAGGTTCGCCTACAGGTGGTGATAATTTGTTAGCCTCTGCGCAAACATTTTCACAAGTCTGACAACCGACACATCTCGAAGAATCATAGAGCATTCCTCGGAATTCAACATCTGCCTCTTTATTTTTTACAGCAGCAAAACTATTACCTACTGTAAGTGAAATCCCAACAACTCCAGCAGTTTTTAAAAACTCTCTTCTATTTAAACTCATAATTACAAGTATTTAATATTTATAAGACCGAGTTTGAATTGTATTTATTTGGAAGTGTTTATGAATTTTATTTGAAATTCCTCCCATACTTCAGGTCCAAAATCTTCAAGGACATTGTCTTTTAGTTCTCCTCCATCCTGAAGCATTACTGGAACAAACTCTGCATTTCTGGTTTGAATGTTTATGGCAAGAAAATCTTTAAGTCTTGCGAATTCATTTTTCAGCCATTCCTTATATTTATCTGCCATAAATAGAAATTGTGTATCTCTTAACCAATCTGAAGGCTCAATTGTATAAAACCATCCATCATTATAAGGGGATAGATTTAAAATTGAGGGATCTGCTTCAAGTTGAATGTTCCTGGATTTAACGGTTCCTGAAATAGGAGCATTAATAATCAACTGTTTCCCATTTTGAACAATTGTTAATATAGCTTCACCTTTTTGAATTTTATCTCCTTGATTTTTCATTATTAAACGACTCAAAGGACCTGTAATATGAAGAAAGAAATCATCAATTCCGATTTTAACGAAGCCATTCTTTTCCATAAATGCCCAGGTATGAGACTTGTCGAAATAAATACCTTTTGGAATTGTTACTGAATTTTCATTAAAAACATTTAATGAATCTGAAACTAAAGCAGAAATTCTTGATTTATTTTTTCTACTATACCGAACGATCGCATCCACTGTGAAACATGCCACTATAAATGCTATAAAAATTAGGATTACCATGATTTTAAGTTTTTAATTTGTTTGTAAAAACTAATATTCAATTTTCATGCCAACAAAATAAAAGTTTGTAAAGTGCAGTAATACAGTGATAAAGTAAATTAATAATAAGACTAATTAATCGGAAAGTGTTTAAAAATTCTACATGTAATATCTGAAAAATATGTTATATCCTTAGGGTGTGATAAATATGAAAGTGTAAAGAAATTAAACATCTGTTGTAAAAATCAACAACTAAGTTTTTTTGCAAATCATAAGTTCTTGAAATTACAGATAATAAAGCAATAAAATCTAATAATATTTTAAATAAAATTAGTTCTGTAATTAAAGTATTATACAGTTTGAAAATATTCAGTAACATTAATGTTCTAAATCGTTTTAATGTCATTTTGTAACATTAAAATCTAAATTGTATAAAATTTTTTATTTTATGTATGAAATTATAATATTATAAATTTTTGATGTAATTTCAATCAAAATAATTCTGATATTTGTAAGTTAATTTATTAATTCACAAATTATTTATTTTCTTATGAAAAAAATTATTTTTACAATTTTAGTTGTATTTATGGCCATGTTTACATTTACTGTTCATGCTCAAACAGTATTTCTGAATGAACACTTTGATTATACTGCTGGAGATACTTTAAGTACACACGGCTGGCAAATTCATAGTACAGGTGTAAATTCTGTACTTATAAAAAACGGATCGTTAAACTATCCTCAATACCCTGTATCTGTTGGAAATAAGGCGTATTTAATGAATACTGGCCAAGACATTAACCGGACATTTACAGGCCAAAATAGTGGTACAATTTATGCATCAGCATTAGTAAAAATTGACTCGGCAATAACTACCGGTGAATATTTTATGCACTTTTTAAGAAATACAACAAATTTTGCTGCAAGAGTTTATGTGAAAAAAAGCACTACGAATCCTTCATTAATTTCATTTGGAATTCTGAAAGGAAGTACATCTGCTAATACAGTTTATTCTGCTGCTACATATTCTATTGATTCTACTTTTTTATTAGTAATAAAATATAAGTTTGTTAGTGGCACGGCAAATGATAGTGTATCATTATTTATAAATCCTGGTATTACAGAGGAAGGTTTACCTACAATAAAAGCAACAGACATTACTTCAACAGATCTCGATTCTGCATATTCTTTTGCATTAAGACAAGGAACTTCTACAAATACAACTTATTTAAATGTTGATGAAATAAGAATTGCAAACACATGGTACAATGCTGTGGGCTTTTTAACGACTCCAATTTTATCAACCGGAACACCATCCAATATTACTACAAATTTTGCAACAGTTAACGGTAATATTATTACTAACGGTGGTTCTGCAATTACAGCAAGAGGAATTTGTTATGATACACTTGCTAATCCAGGTCTTACGAATTTATTCACTTCAGAAACAGGTAGTTTAGGTAGTTTTTCAAGTAATCTTTCAGGATTATTAATGGGGAAAACATATCATTACAGAGCTTATGCAACCAATGGTTCAGGAACTGCTTATGGTGCAGATTCTGTATTTTCAACTGCCACATCAGCTGTTTTGCCTCTTATAACAACCAATTCAGTTTCAAATATTTCTAATTGGTCTGCAACTTTTTCTGGTAATATAATAAATGATGGAGGTACTGCTATCACTTCAAGAGGTTTTTGTAGAAGCACAATTTCTAATCCAACTTTAACTGACAGTGTAAATATTGTAAGTGGCACTACTGGAATATACACTTATACTATTTCAAATCTACTTCAAAACACTACATATCATATTAGAGCTTTTGCAACAAATTCAGTAGGTACAAGTTATGGCAATGATGTGAGTTTTGCTACATTGATATTTATTCCTACTTATTCAATTTCTCAAATACATTCGATTAACCCAATAACTGGTGTAGCTGATTCACTTGCTGTTAACTGTAAATTGTCTGGTGTTGTTCACGGTTTAAATTATATTACTACAGGATATTCTTTTTATATGATGAATAATAATGAAGGTATATTTGTATATAAAACTTCTTCATTAGGATACACTGTTGCTGAAGGCGATTCTTTAAGAGTTATCGGGAAAACACAACAAAGTAATGGACTTATTTATATCGCTCCTGATTCAATCGTTAAAATATCATCAGGAATCACTTTACAGAATCCTATTGTTATTAATAATCTTTCAGATACTGTAGAATCTAAATTAGTTAAAATAAACAACCTGACGTATTTGAGCGGATGGCCGACTACAGTGGGTACAACAAAAACTGTTTATGCTTTACATGGTACTGATAGCGTTAGTATTATTATCTATTCTTCCTGTAACATTCAGGGTACAACAGCACCAACAGCTTCGTTTAATATTACCGGGATTGCTACTCAAAGCGATGCCTCTTCACCTTATTTGCAGGGATATATGGTGTATCCTAGATATTTGTCAGATTTTTCAATAAACTATACAATTCCAACAGTTATTACTACAACAGCAACCAATATATCAATGACTACTGCTATCTGTAGTGGTAATGTCACAGCTAACGGAGGATCTGCTATAACTGCTCGTGGAATTTGTTATTCAACATCAGCCAATCCTGATACTTCTTCAATCCATACTACAGAAACCGGTACTACAGGAGTTTTTAATAGTTCTTTAAGCGGACTTTCAACAGCGACTTTATATCATTTCAGAGCTTATGCAAAAAATACAACAGGTATTGCTTATGGCGCTGATTCAATATTTACAACTGCTGCTAATCCCGTTACACCCTTACTTACAACAGACTCGGTTTTTAATATTGGTATTTATAATGCAACAATAGCTTCAAAAGTTATAAATGATGGAGGTGCTACTGTTATTTCAAGAGGAGTTTGCTGGAGTACAATCAATAATCCAACCATTCTTGATTCAATTAATTATCAAACGGGAACAACTGGTGCTTATATTGATACGATAGGAAATCTTTTATCAAATACAATTTATTATACAAAAGCTTTTGCTACAAATTCGGCCGGAACTGCTTATGGAAATATGATTAGCTTCACCACTAAATTATTTATTCCAGCTTATTCAATTCAAAAAGTTAAAGGAATTAATAGTCTTGGAGTATCAGATTCATTAAATATAAATTGTAAATTAACAGGAATAGTCCATGGATTGAATTATGCTACCTCAGGTTATAATTTCTATATTTTAGATTCCACATCCGGAATCAATGTTTATAAAACATCTTCATTAAATTATACACCTACAGAAGGTAATAAAGTTAGAGTCATTGGTAAAATTGCACAGGTAAATGGATTAATTGAAATCATACCTGATTCTATAGTTTTAATATCTACTTTAAACACCTTACAAATTCCTTCGATAGTTAATAGTCTTACAGATTCTATTGAATCAAAACTGGTTAAACTTAATAATCTGATTTACTTAAGTGGATGGCCTACTACTGCCGGAACTACAAAAACAGTTTATACATTAAATGGAGCAGATAGTTTAATAATTATAATTCATTCCAGTTGTAATTTACAGGGAACCGCTGCACCAACAACAAATTTCAATATTACAGGTCTTGTTTCTCAAAATGATGCTTCTTCACCTTATCTTCAATCTTATACACTTTACCCAAGGTATTTAAGTGATCTGTCAATTAATTATTCTTCACCAACAGTTCTTACTTCTTCTGCTACAAATATTACTATGACAACTGCCGTATGTAGTGGAAATATAACAGCTACCGGAGGCACGACAATTACAGCGAGAGGAATCTGTTACGCAACAATTATAAATCCGGATACATCAGCAAGTCATACACTTGAAACAGGTACTACTGGAAGTTTCAGTAGCAACCTCATTGGTCTAAGTTTCGGAACTAATTATCACTACAGAGCTTATGCAAGAAATTCTACAGGTGTTGCTTATGGTGCTGATTCAGTATTTTTTACTTCAGCAACAGCTGTTATTCCAATACTAACTACAGATTCAGTTAATAATATTTCTACTTTTACTGCAAATGTTGTATCAAAGGTTGTCAATGATGGAGGAAGCACTATTTTAACTAAAGGTGTTTGTTATAGCATACTTTCAAATCCTACTATCCTTGATACAGTTAGGTTTCAAACAGGAACAACAGCAAATTATTCTACATTGATTAGTAATCTACTACCAAGTACAACTTATTATGTAAAAGCTTTTGCAACCAATGCTATAGGATGTGGTTATGGAAACCAATTAAGTTTTACATCAAAAATATTTATTCCATCTTATTCGATTTTACAGGTAAAAGGAGTTAACAGTCTTGGTGTAGCTGATTCATTAAATGTGAACTGCAAATTAACAGGTGTTGTTCATGGCTTGAATTACGCAACTACTGGTTTAAACTTTTTTATTTTAGATTCAACTGCGGGTATAAATGTTTACAAAACAACAAATTTAGGCTATTCAGTTCTAGAGGGTGATAAAGTAAGAATCATTGGAAAAACTGCACAAGTAAATGGATTAATTGAAATCGTACCTGATTCAATGACAGTATTATCATCAGCAAATACATTGTTTAATCCAGTAACAGTAAATTTACCTTATGATTCAGTAGAATCAAAATTAGTTACAATTGATAACTTATATTACTTAAGTGGTTGGCCTACTACCGCAGGTAATACAAGAACAGTTTATACTGTTAAAGGTATGGATACTGTTGTTTTGAGAATTTACAGCAATTGTAACCTTCAAGGAACTGCAGCACCAACTGCAACAGTTAGTTTTTCTATAAAAGGATTGGTAAATCAGAGTGATGCAACCTCTCCTTACACATCAGGCTATCAGATTTTGCCAAGAAACATATCTGATTTAATAATAAATTATGGAAACCCAAGTATTATAACAGGAACTTCATCCAGTATTACGTTACACACTGCGGTTTGTTCTGGGAATATCCCAACAGATGGTGGCCGTATCATTACTTCGAGAGGAATTTGTTATAGTACTAATCCCAATCCAACAATTATAGATTCTATAAAAACATCAAGCGGAACAACTGGTGTTTATTCGGTAAATCTCCCCAATCTAACAGCTAATACAGTTTTCCATTATAGAGCCTATTGTATTAATTCACTGGGTACTTTTTATGGAAATGATTCAACTTTTCAAACAACTGCAGCAGCAGTTGTGCCAGTTGTCACAACTGCTGCTGCAACAGCAATTACTTTCACCTCTGCATCTGTTTCAGGGACTATAATAAGTGACGGTGGTGATACTATAATCTCAAGAGGTATTTGCTGGGCAACGCATACAATTCCAACCATAACAGATTCTTTTTCAGTTGTTTCAGGAAGTACAGGGACGTATAGCAGCACTTTGAATAATTTAACCAATAACACTAATTACTATGTAAGAGCTTATGGGATTTCTGCAGCAGGAATTGGTTATGGTAACGAAATTATCTTTACTACAAAAAAATTACCTGTTTCTTATACTATTGCTCAGGTTAAAACAGTAAACAGTAATGGTGTTGCTGATTCAATTGCAGTAAATTGTAAACTTAACGGAGTTGTGCATGGATTGAACTATAAACAATCTGCAGTTTCCGGTGGTTTGAATTTCTATTTACTTGATGCTACTGCAGGAATAAATGTTTATAAAACATCAACCTTAAGTTATACCCCAGTTGAAGGAGATTCACTGAGAGTAATAGGTAAAATTGCTCAGGTTAGCGGACTTACAGAAATAGTTCCTGATTCTATCGTTGTCATATCTTCTGGAAATAGTCTACATATTCCAGTAGTTGTTGCTACATTAACTGAAAATGTAGAATCTCAATTTGTAAAAATGGAAAATCTTACTTATTTGAGTGGATGGCCAACAACTTCTGGTTTTACTACATTTTCTGTGCTTGTATTGAAAGGCATTGATACTGTAACTTTAAGATTGTTTTCTAATTGTAATCTACAGGCAAAATCAGCACCGACAGTAGCATTTAATATTACAGGTATTGTAAGTCAAATAGATGCAACGTCTCCGTACTTATCTGGTTATGTTTTGATACCACGTGATTCCAACGATCTTCAGATTTATACAACTAAAATTATTGAAAATAATTCAAACTCTTTCAGATTATTCCCAAATCCTACAAATGGGAAACTAAGTATAGCAATTGAAAATACAACGGATGCAGAAATAAAAATCTATTCATTGGTGGGAAATATGTTATTAAAACAAAGAACAAATCAAATGTTGACAAATATTGACTTATCATCTTTTTCAAAAGGTGTTTATTTTGTAAATATTGTGAATACTTCGAATGGGAAATCTCATACAGAAAAATTGATTTTACAATAATCTAAGTATAAAATTCTCAAGGCTGTCTGAAGATAAGGTTCAGACAGCCTTTTTTATTTCTATTTTCAAGAATCTCAGAACCAATATCAGAAATAATTGTTTAATGAACTCAAATTAATTTTTTATATGTTTACATTTAAACGAATTCAAACACTAGCTGTTTCATTAGATGAAATTTGGGATTTTGTATCATCACCTGATAATTTACAAAAGATAACTCCATCCTATATGGGATTTAATGTTATTACTCCGGATCTTCCGGGTAAAATGTATGAAGGAATGATAATTGCATACACAGTAAGCCCGGTTTTAGGTTTTAAGATGAAATGGGTAACTGAAATAACGCATGTAAAGGATAAAGAATTTTTTATAGATGTTCAACAGCAAGGTCCATATAGTTTCTGGCACCACGAACATCATTTTAAAGAAACTACTGATGGCGTTTTAATGACAGATATATTGAATTACAGACCACCATTTGGTATTTTAGGAAAAATAGCCAATACTTTTATCATTGAAAAAAAACTAATTGAAATTTTCGAATTCCGTAAACAAAAGCTGGAAGAAATTTTTAAGAAATAGGAAATTTGAAATTTAATTTGTTGTTTTAACTTATTTCTGATGTTCAGAAAAAAATCAAAATAACGATCTTAGCTTTGTATAAATACACACTAAATGATTTTTAAACTCAAATAATGAATTCTCAGTAACATATAAAAACAGCAATCCTATGTCTGTCATGGGTTATCCTGTAATATTAAACTCTTCTTCCAAAAAGTCTTTAAGTTGAGAAGGTTGAATGTCAATTGTCAGTTCACCTTTTTTACAATATGAAATTTTACCGGTTTGTTCAGAAACTACAATTGCAATAGCATCTGATTGTTCAGTAATACCCATTGCTGAACGATGACGTAATCCCAGATCATGTGAAATATTTCTGTTTCCAGAAACAGGCAAAATACACCTGGCTGCTCTGATGCGATTACTTACAATAATGACAGCTCCGTCATGAAGAGGACTGTTTTTGAAAAAAATATTTTCCAACAATTGTTTCGAAATATTGGCTTCAATAATTTCACCGGAATTAACAAAAGTAGGTAATTCGTTTTTATTTGTGATTACGAGTAAAGCACCTGTTTTTGAATGTGACATTTTCTGACAGGCTTGAATGATTGGATCAATATTTAAACTGGTTTCATTACTAATATCTATTCTCCAAAACAAAAAACGTTTAGGTTTTTTACTAATGAATCCGGGAGTACCTAATAAAAGTAAAAATCTTCGTATTTCAGGCTGAAAGACGACAATCAATGCAATAACTCCAACACTGATAAATTGACCTAATATTTCGGCAAGTAATTCCATTTCAAGAGCTCTAACCAATTTCCACATAAGGTAAATTGAAATAATACCTACAAAAATATTTATAGCAGCAGTACCTTTTATTAATTTGTACAATTCATAAAAAAGGTATGCAACAAGCACAATATCAATAATATCAAGAATTCTTAATTTGGGAAGGTTTACAATAAATAATGTTAACATAAATAATAAGGTTGTAAAATAAAATTACAAATTCTCCATTTAACTAGTTGGACTATTTTTGAGTTTTTATATTTAAAATTTCAGATAAACAGTATATTTTACTTTTGAAGAATTGGCTTGTCCTTTAAAAAGAGCAGGTAGCCATTTTTTTTTGTAATTTGACAGCATTTTTCCAGCAGCTGTTTTATTAAAACCATAACTTGCTCCATTTGAAATATCTCCAATATCAACGATTCCTTTTTCGTTTATTAAAATAAAAAAGCTGACTTCAATTTCACGATTTTTTAATAATTTAAAATTTTCAGGGTATTTTTCTTCAATATAGACGGATACTCTATTCCAATAGTTTTGGGCATAGTTAATAAAATCATCCCATCCATACAGAGGTTTTGCACTTTGCATTTCTTTTTTGTAAGTGAATTGTTTACCGGATATATCATAACTGATGCCTTTTTTTAATTTCCCTTTATTATACCATTCAGTAAAATAAGGTTTATTATTATTATAGAAGCCAGTCCATATACTGTCTTTTTTGCCATTAATAAAATTACCTTTTCCTTTTATATTAATTTCTACAGGATAAATTGTAATATGGCCTTTAAATTCTGTTGTTTCGCTTTGATTTTCAGAAGTATAGAAATCTGCAACATCTTTAGTCCCGAAGCTCCAATAATCATCATTATAATCTGCTTTATCTTCTTGAGAAAAAGCAAAGTTACTGAAGAAGAAACATAAAAAAACGAATGAAAATATTTTCATATCTCAGAATCTTTAAAATTTATATTTTTATTTACCCACAAAATTACACATTTAAAAGTAAAAGTGAAAAATATTCATTAAAAATCAACTGTAATGTAGCATTTGAATAAAAAAAGCTATTTTTGCGATACAAAATTAAACTCCTTGAAAAATTTATTCCGTCGTAAATCAATTCAGATGATATTCCATCATGCTGATATCGAAGCCAAAGGAACTTCAGGCATGAAACGCAGCCTTACCGTCAGGGATCTAACTGCATTAGGAATTGCGGCAATTGTTGGTGCCGGTATTTTTAGCACTATTGGAACTGCTGCTGTTAACGGCGGACCTGCAGTCTCCTTATTATTTGTGTTTACAGCTATTGCCTGTGGCTTTTCTGCAATGTGTTATGCTCAATTTGCTTCAGGTATTCCAATCAGTGGAAGTGCATATACTTATGCATATGTAAGTTTTGGGGAATTAATAGCATGGATAATAGGCTGGGACTTAATAATGGAATATGCGGTTGGCAACATTGCAGTAGCTATTTCATGGTCTGATTATTTCACTGGACTGATGAATGGTATCGGGATGAAGATTCCCGAATATATGAGTACTGATTTTCTAAGTGCTTCAAGAGGTTATCATAAAGCAGTTGAAAGTTTACAACAAGGAATTCCTTACCTTCAGTTAAACGGAGGTATTCAGGAAGCATACACTGCATGGCACAATGCTCCACAAATATTTGGAATTAGATTAATTGCCGATATTCCTGCTTTTTCTATTGTTGTTTTTATCACTTATTTAGTTTATAAAGGAATCTACGAAACTAAAGTTGCCGGTAATATTATGGTTATTTTGAAATTAGCTATTTTATTACTAGTTATTGGTGTAGGTGCCTTTTATGTTGATCCTGCAAATTGGTCTCCATTTGCACCTAATGGGGTTGGTGGTGTTATGAAAGGTGTAGCTGGTGTGTTTTTTGCCTATATTGGGTTTGATGCCATTTCAACTACTGCTGAAGAATGCAAAAATCCCAAGAAAGACCTACCTCGGGCTATGATTTATGCACTTGCTATAACAACTGTGCTTTATGTTCTTATAAGTCTTGTGCTTACAGGAATGATCAGTTACTCCGAACTAGGAGTTGGAGATCCTTTAGCCTATGCTTTTGCGAAATTGCATTTGACCCGTTTATCGGGTATTATTGCAGTCAGTGCTATTATTGCTATGGCAAGTGTATTGCTGGTTTTTCAGGTCGGTCAACCAAGAATTTGGATGAGTATGAGCCGGGATGGACTTTTACCAAAACGTTTTTCTAAATTACATCACAAATACAGAACACCTGCTTTTGCTACCATTATTGCAGGCATTATTGTTTCAATACCTTCCTTATTTTTAAATCTGACTGAAGTAACTGACTTAACAAGTATAGGAACTTTATTTGCCTTTGTTCTGGTTTCGGGTGGAGTGTTAATTATGGATACAAAAAAGCTGGGTAATACATTACAACATGAAGGAAGTTATCGAGTCCCTTATGCTAACAGTCGTTTTTTATTACCTCTAATTTGGATAATAGTTCTTTTCGCATTATTTTATCTAAATGCTGAAGGTGTATTCCGTTTTTTCGATTTTAGTGGAGTTCAATATCATAACAATGGTTTTTGGAATACTTTCAAACATCAGATTCCAATGTTTGGGTTTATCATTATCGCCGGAGTCATTACAGTATTAGCAATAATTAGAAGTTTTTCCCTGATACCTGTATTAGGTTTACTTACTAATTTGTACTTAATGACAGAGTTAGGTATTACAAATTGGTTGCGATTTTTGATATGGCTTTTTGTAGGTTTGGTTTTGTATTTTGCATATGGTAATAAGCATAGTAAATTAAGAGAGAAAATTTAATGATTAAAGTAAAAGGTTAATATAGCTATTAAGCTCCTTTTTACGTAAATTTAGTTGCAAAATATTATCATTCAAAGGAAAAGCCATTGATGAATCAGATTTTATTAGGTTAATATCATAGAATAAATAGCTTTTTAGTTGAATTAATGTTGTTTAAATAGTTTGTAAATAAAATTTATTTTATTATTTATTTGTAAATAATCTTTCAAAATGTCTGGTATTGTTGTAATAGCATTGATAATTTCGGGTTTACTAGTAGGTTTTATAAATACACTTGCTGGTGGTGGAACCATTATTTCAATTTCTTTGTTTATGTTTTTAGGACTACCAGCTGGTGTAGCCAATGGAACTAACAGAATAGCTATAATTCTTCAAACACTTACTTCGTCTGCAAATTTTAAAAGACAAAAGGTTTTAGATTCCCGCAAAGGACTTATCCTTGGAATTCCAACAGTTATAGGTTCTCTTATAGGTGCAGAAATTGCAGTTGATATTAATGAAAATATATTTAAAAAAGCTATTGCAATCATCATGCTGGTAATGATGGTATTTATAGTTTACAAACCACAACAATGGCTCAATGGACAGCAACATCTTGTTGAAAAGAAAACATCTTTTTTACAATATATAATTTTCTTTCTGATAGGTCTTTACGGTGGATTCATACATGTAGGTGTCGGCTATTTTATACTGGCTGGACTGGTTTTAGGTTCAGGTTATGATCTTGTAAAAGCCAATGCATTAAAAGTATTTATCGTTTTATTGTATGCTCCATTTACACTATTAGTTTTTGTTTATAATAAACAGATTAATTATGAATATGGATTAATTCATGCTGTCGGGAATATCATTGGAGCATATATAGCTTCCAGATTTGCTGTAAGTTGGGGTGCTAATTTTGTTCGCTGGATAATTATCATCATCATATTAATTACATCTACACAGCTTTTAGGTATGTTTGATTTTAAAACCTTATTTAAAACTTTTTTATAAAAATTCTTAAAATCGTAAACTTTTAGAATAAAATCATGTAAGTTTGCATTATATAATAAAATATAAATCAAATATCTACCATGACATTTCGGTAATATTTGAATTAAATTTTTCTAAATCTTAATATAAACTTAAAAAAGAAAACAATAATATCTCATAATAAATAGTATTTCAGTAATTTAAATAAACACAACCATGAAAAAAATTAATCTATTTCTGCTTACCATGCTATTTTCAACAATTTTATTTGCTCAGAAATTAGCGGTTAATGATGTTCCAGCTCAACTTACTGCTGATTTAAAGACCAGATTCCCTGCTGCAGAAAAAGCAATCTGGGTGAAAGATAATATAATAATTAAAGTTAGTTTTATAAGTGATGGCAGCAATATGGAAATTGAATATCAAAACAATAACTGGCTACAAACAAAATGGGTAATAGGTATAGAATTCGCTCCGCAAAAAATTAAAGATTATTTAACTCAGTTTTATGCTGGCTATAAAATTAAAGAAATTGGTTTTCTTGATAAAAACACTGGCGAAAGAATTTATGAAGTAGTCACAATGAAAAAGAAAAAGCCTGATATGACTTTATTTTTTGATGCGTCTAATAATTTTCTTCGTATTGCTGATGATGTAAAAAAAGTTGAAGAGATTAAAAAAGCAAATTAGAGTGTCGTATGATATTAAATTGCAAATATTTAGCTGATAACTGCAGTTAGATCACTCAATTTTCTATTTGACTTATAAGAATTATCAAGATTAATTTTCTCTAAAACCGTTGGATTTCTTAAAAAAGAAATCCAACGGTTTTTTTATGGATTTTGTATCTATCTCTCATTTTGAATCTTCGTTATATATTATTATTACTTCTTTCTTTTTTCACAAACTTTCTCAACTCTTCTTTTGGCAATAAAACTAAATTGATTAGCTTTGCAGCATCATTCAAATAATATCAACAGTAATGGATAATCATTTCGATCCTAAACAAAATTACGAAGAATCAAAACGTAAAGTCGGTTATGTTTCTCGTAAAGAAGCTAATCAGGAAACATATACAAAAATTGGATTTATGTCTGGGTTGGAAGTTCATCAACAACTTTTAACCAAAGAAAAATTATTTTGTCATTGTCCTGCAGGTATTTTTCAAAAAGCAAAAGTTTGGGATGCTGAAGTTGTGCGTCACATGAGGCCAACACTTAGCGAATTAGGAGAATATGACGGAACTGCATTAATGGAGTTCAAAACCAGAAAAGAAATTATTTATCGTATTAAAAACGAAACTACCTGTACTTATGATGTAGATGATACACCTCCATTTCCTATAAATCGGGAAGCATTGGGTATTGCAATTGAAATTTCGATGTTATCAAAATTAAGTCTTGTCGGAGAAGTACATATTACCCGTAAACAATATCTTGATGGAAGTATTCCTGCAGGATTTCAGCGAACTGCTATTATTGGTGTAGAAGGTGAAATCCCTTTGAAAAATAAAAAAATCCGATTAATACAACTTAGTATTGAAGAGGATTCTTGTCGTGAAATTTCAGATATTGGGCATACAAGAATTTACAGAACAGACAGATTGGGCATGCCTTTGATAGAAACAGTAACCTATCCTGAGATGATGAATCCTGATGAAGTAATGGAAGCCTGCAATTACATTCGCTTTCTCAATCGTTCTACAAATAAAGTCAGAACAGGCATTGGTGCTGGCCGACAGGATGTGAATGTTAGTTGTAAAGGTGGTACACGTGTTGAAATTAAAGGTGTTGCACATACTAAATGGATACCTGAATTGACACATAATGAATGTTTTCGTCAATGGGCATTATTGCAAATTCGTGAAACTTTACAACAAAGAATTAAAGATAAACCTGCTTGGGAAATGGAAGTTAAAGAACTTGATTTCTATGCTTTGCAATTCCCTTGTGATGCTATAAAAGCTGCTAAAACAGCAGGATATAAAATTTATGCAGTTAATTTGCCTAAATTTAAAGGTATTTTATCTTATTTTACTCAACCTGATAAGATGTTTGCAAATGAAATAAGCGAACGTTTAAAAGTTATTGCATGTATTGATATTCCAAATATGACGCATTCAGAAGAATTGAATGCATTAATTGCAGGCGATGACCAGAGTTACATCCGTAAAATTTTCAAAGCTTGTGATGCTGATGCTCAAATCATATTCTGGGGACCTGAAGCAGATATTAAAACTGCTATAGATACTATAGAAGAACGTTGTAATATGGCTTTTAAAGGCGTTCCTCAAGAAACCCGTAAATCTTTTGCTGATGGTACAACTATTTTCGAACGTGTTTTACCTGGTGCTGATCGAATGTATCCGGATACTGACTCCAAACCGATTCCATTGGAAGAAACTTATATTGAATCGTTAAAGAAAAATATTCCAACTGAAGTAATCACCCGTTATGAGCAACTTAAAGCATGGAATGTTCCCGAAGATACTTACACTTATATATTTAAGAAGAATCTTTTCCCTTTAATTGAAAAAATCGTTAAAGAATTAAAAATTAATCCTGTTTTGACTGCTACTTTCTTTGGTCACTTCATTAAATATGTTGAAGGGCATTACAAAAAAGGTCGTGAGTTTAGTTATGAAATGATTTATGATTTATTTTCATTTCTACTTAAGAATAAATACGATTTGAAACTGGCTAAAAAGATGATGCCGGTAATTTTTGTGCATCCTAAAATGGATATGGAATCTGTTCTGATAAGTATTAAATTTAAAGAAATTAGTAAAGAAGACATAACGAAACATATTCCTTTTCTGAGAGAAAAATTTTCTACGATTCGTTTTAACGAAATTAAAGAAAACGAAACCAATTGGATTATGGGACAATTGCAACAAATGGCAATTGGAAATATAAGTATGAAAGATTTAAAAAAACTGGTCGAAGGGAATAAAGTTGTAAAAACAAAAGTTTAAAGGGCGAAAATGAAATAAAAAGAAATAATATTATGCCATTTATTCTTTCTTAAGAAAGTGCAATTATTGCACACTTAAACTTGATAAAACCATAAACGGACTTTTTTTTGTAAGTCCGTTTTTGGTTTTATAGTTTTTTGCTTTCCTTCTTAAAATCATTTGACTGAATATTTAAATTTTCTTTTGCAAATTCGTATAATCCTATATGCGAAGCTATTCCATCATTATTCTGCCCACCCTCCAATAGCCTTTTATAAATTAATAAAAATCTTGTTTGTAAAATGATATATATCATATAATATACTACCTTTGATGTTTCAATTAATTAAACATATTTTAACAAAACAAAAAATGGAGGTATCAATGGAAGCAACAGTATTATTTATTGTAATCGCAGTATTACTTTTATTATTTTTAGGTGTAAGAATTATCAGACCTACTCACAGAGGTTTAATAGAAAGACTTGGAAAATACCATGAATATGCCAATCCTGGTTTTCACTGGATTATTCCTTTTATCGACCGTATGTTTTTGGTTAATACAACTGAACAAATGGTAGATGCAGAACCTCAGGAAATAATTACCAACGACAATCTGAATGCCCGAGTAGACGCACAGGTATATTTTAAAGTAACAGAAAGTGAAGATAGTGTAAAGAATTCTCAATACAATGTCAATAATTACAAATGGCAGATTGTAAACCTTGCACGTACGACCTTGCGTAATATCATCGGCACAATGACTTTGAAATCAGCAAATAGTGAACGTGGAAAGATTAATGCAGAATTGCATAAAACCTTGTGTGAAGAAACTAAAAGTTGGGGTATTGAAATTGTCCGTACCGAATTAAAGGAAATTGACCCCCCAAAAGATGTACAGGAAACCATGAATAAGGTGGTTAAAGCTGAAAATGAAAAAATTGCTGCCATCGACTATGCCACTGCTGCTGAAACTGTAGCTGATGGTGTAAAACGTGCTAAAATCAAAGAAGCTGAAGGTTATAAACAATCCAAGATTTTACATGCTGAAGGTGAAGCAGAAGCTATTAAATTAGTGAACGAAGCTGCCGATAAATATTTTATTGGCAATGCACAACTTATGCGTAAACTTGAAGCCATGGAAAATTCACTCAAAACAAACGCAAAAATAATAATACCAACAGGTTCAGAAATAGTAAACGTGATTGGTGAAATGGCAGGTGTTTTACCTTTGGATATAAAAAAAGAAAAAGAAAAAGAAAAAGAAAAAGAAAGTAAATAGCCTCAGCTTAATGTAAAACATCCGTTTATCTTTATATTATTGAATAAACGGATGTTTGTTTTTTAGTGTCAAATAATATAATTACCAATACAATTTTTGGCATTATTAGTAAAGAATATTCATTAAAAGTTTATATTTTAAAGAGAAAGAATATGAAATCAATTAAATACTTCCTTTTACTACTTATAATCATTTCCTGTAAACATGGAAGTAAAAATGATGAAAATTTGAATAAATCATTAAATTATATAAGGATACAGGAAATAATTAAGGAATGTGAAACAAAGTCTGCTTTAGAATCATGTGATTTGAATAGTATTCAACATCAGATTTTGAATTATAAAAGTTTAGGATTAATTTCAATTCCTGTTACTGAAAAAATAATCAGACGCTGCTATGCCACACTAAATGCTGCTGAAAAGGAAAAGGTATTTACTGCATTTATGAAGAATTTTAATCTGGTTATAAATGAATTCAATGATAATTTTGAAGAAAATTATGCAGTTGTGTTAGAAAAAATAAACAATGATGTAAAAGATGCAGAATCAAGAGATTTTAAGAAATGTCTGAATTTGTGCGGATTAACTTTATTAAGTACCGAAGGAATGTATTATGTTGATGCAAAACACGATTATATTTATAATCTATTCAAAAAGGACGTTTCTCCTGCCTTAAGAGAATTTCTGGGAATCAGGAGTGAGGAGTTGAGACAGGGATTTTCTGATGATGCTGTTTTAATGATTAGCTTTGATGATTTATACTTTAGAGTGACTAATTGGGAAGACTTTATGCTAAAATATCCTGATTTTTTTATGAAAGAGGAGGCGAAAAATTATTATGAAGGTTATCTTTCCACATTAATTTCCGGCATGGATAACTCTAGAATTTTTGATTATGAGGATGATAAATTATTACCTGAAATAAAAACATTGTACGAAAGAATAATAGCAAATAATGAGGATAGGAAATCTACCAGAATAATCGCTGCCTATTATGAATATTTAAAATCTATTGACTTCAAATACAATGAAAGTATTGAGAAATTCCTAAAAGACAATGAATTATTTACCATGCTGGGTGTTCAGCCTGATACAAGATAATATAGATTATAAATTTCATTATTAGATTATTAAAATTCTCATAATCAATTTTATGAAGAAATATTTCTTATTCATTTGTATCATTTTTACTTCATTCACTGCATGTGTAAGTACTGAACAAAAAACTGAAAATCTAAAAGCTTTTGCAAAAGCATATGGTTATATAAAGTATTTTCATCCCAGTGATGAAGCTTCCCAAATTGACTGGAATAAGTTTGCTATTTATGGAGCTCAGGAAATTGAAAATTGCAGAACAAAAGCAGAAGTAGTTGAAGCATTGAACCGGCTTTTCAATCCAATTGCACCTTCTGTTATCTTCAGTCTTTCAGAAAAGCAAACTGATTATGATATAAAAAAAATAACTCCTGAAAATACGAAGGGATACCAATTAACTTACTGGCAACATCTGGGTGTTCAATTTGGAATGAATGATTTTAATGGACATCAGAATATATACAAGAGTATCAGAGTTAACAGAACAGAGAACGAATCGGATAAGCAGTTGTATGCCTATCATCCAATATTCGGGAATATTATTTCAAAAGAAATCAGCAAAGGCATTTATTGTCAGTTTCCTAAGGTATTGTATTGCAATAAACAAAACACCTATCCTAAAGCAAACATAGAATTACTTAAGCAGTTGAATGAAGAATTGAAAAATTGTGACATAAAAGCAGAAAATCCTTACTTTAGATTAGGGAATATTATCAATACATATAACGTTTTTCAACATTTTTATCCTTATTTCGATGTTATTAAAGTTGATTGGAGTGAGGAATTCAGAAAAGCACTTACACGATGTTATACTGATAAATCAGAAAGAGATCATTTATTAACCCTCAAAACATTTACAGCTCCACTAAAAGATGGACATATCTGGATTGAATGTAAATATATCAAAGACTATTCAGTTCCTCCAATCTCATGGGAATGGATAGAAAAACAATTAGTTATAACAGGGGTTTACAAAGATAGTTTAGATATTAAAATTGGGGATGTTGTTTCTAAAATCAACGGTCAAAATGCACAGGATTATTTTAATGCAATTAATGCTGGAATTTCTGCCGGCACAAAAGGATGGTTAAATTACAGAGCAAATACTGAAAGTCTGCAGGGCGAATTTAGATCAAAACTTATAGTCACTATCAATAATAAACCAATTGAACTTATAAGATATAGTTCTTATATTAATCCTGAAGCCTGGTCAAAGAAAAGTGATTCAATTATTGATGACAGTATTTAATATATAAATTTAGATATAGTTACAACAGAAACTATAAAAAGTCTATTGCCAAAATTAGAGAAAAGTAAAGCCATTATTTGTGATTTAAGAGGGTATCCAAAAAGTAATCCTGAATTTATCACACATTTTTTAAAAAATGATGATACTGTTTCCGCCTGGATGCAAGTTCCTCGTATTGTTTATCCTGATCAGGAAAGAATATTAGGATATGCTAAATATAACTGGGAAAGAATGATGAAACCAAGCAAACCCTATTTGGGTGATAAAAAAATTGTTTTTATCATAGATGGAAGTGCAATCAGTTATGCAGAAAGCTATATGGGATATATTGAAGGATATCACTTAGCAACAATTGTAGGTCAACCCACAGCTGGAACCAATGGAAATGTAAATACATTTGATTTACCCGGTGGATACAGCATTCGCTTTACAGGTATGAAAGTGCTAAAACACAATGGTTCACAACATCATGGAATTGGAATTCTTCCCGATATTTATGTAAACAAAACAATTCAGGGTATTAAAGAAGGAAGGGATGAGTTCCTTGAAAAAGCTATTGAAATTGCTAAACATAATAAATGATATTTATTGACTATAATCTGTATTGTTATTTTTGAAAATTTGAAATCTATCATTGTGTTTTACAATAAAAGCATTATTTTTGATAAATATTATTTCGTTAAGCAAAAGCTATTGTTAAATGATCAAAGCATACATCCACCAACCTTATCCGCTAACTGAAAGCAAATGGAAACTACCCATTTTCATTAGCTTATTCGTTGCTTTATTTATGATTGTCTTCCAACCTTTTGGCCTTGTTAATTTACATCATTCTTATAAAGTATTTTTATTAGCCGGCTATGGTGGTATATGTCTGATAATATTGATGATTAATTTATTGATATCTTCTTTTTTTTTAAAGAAATGGTTCAACCCTGCATCATGGACACTGATAAAGCAAATTCTTTGGCTTAGCTGGACACTGTTAAGTATTGGAACAGGCAATTACCTTTATTCTGCTGTTTTATTTTCGTTTTGGAGCTGGCATGGGTTTATTGTTTTTCAGGTCTATACTTTAGCTGTTGGAATTATCCCTATTGTAGTGCTGACAATAATGCGTAAAAATTATAGCTTATCACAAAATTTAAAATCTGCAAATGAATTCAATGCAGGCATCCATCACAATAAAGATGAATTGTCAAAGCAAAAACTTTGCTTCGTGGCTGATAATAATAAAGATAAATTTGAAATTGAATTATCGGATTTATTGTACATCGAATCCTGTGGAAATTATATCGAGATTTTTTATGAGGTAAATAATCAATTGAAAAACAATATTTTACGATCTACCCTGAAAAGGACTGAATTACAACTCGAAAACAATACTGCTATTGTAAAATGTCATCGGGCCTTTCTGGTCAATATCCATAAAATTATTCAGGTTAAAGGCAACTCACAGGGATTAAAATTGGTTTTGAAGCATACAGAAATAGAAATCCCCGTTTCACGGAATTTCTCAAAGAAACTCAAAAATCAAATGCAAACTTATAAGTAAGCAGAAGTTTGTCCCCAGAAAAAATCTATTCATCACCCACCTTTACATTTCGTCACAATTATTTACCTTGTATCCCAAAAGATATAAGATTCAATATTCTTGATGTAATATTGCATTGCGATTCAAGTGAATGCAATTATTATTAATCTTTAAATTTATAAAAAAATGAAAAAACACTGGATTCTATTAACAGCTGTTGTTCTGGTGATTACCGGACTTATTTTAAATTATTTTAATGGCAATCTTATGAGTGCAGGTACTTATAGTTGTAATTATTTCGCATCTGGTGAATATGCTATGGGAGTTTTCGCCGCTGGAAATTTTTCTATCGGCATCTTTTCAATTGGTATTTTTTCAATTGGTATTTTTTCAATAGGGATCTTCAATATTGGAATATATGCACTTGGCATTTTTGTTTATGCCTGGAGAAAGAAACTTCCAAATTTGTTTTTTAAACAAATTGAAAATAAGTAGTATTAATTCTTAAATTTTAAAAGCGGGTTTGTAATAGTTTCTTCAATCCCGCTTTTTTTATATTCATTTAATTATACCATACTTCTTAAAAAAATCTTTGTATTCTATTAAATTTCATTATTTTTGAAAACGAATGAAAAAATAAAAAAGGAGAATGGCAAACGCATTTTTCACTACTAATGTATATAATTGATATTATAATACTTAAACAATAGGAATATGAACAGAGATGATATTCATATTATCAGTAGGCATAGTAACTGGTCTATTGCCGGAGTAAATCAGGCATTAAAAGATGGACATTATGCTGATATAAAAGCCTGGAAAAAATTTCTTCAGTTATTGTTAATCACCTTAGGTATAGGATTTACTACCGCTGGAATTCTTTTCTTCTTTGCTTACAATTGGGCTGATCTTCATAAATTTATTAAAATAGGCATGATAGAAGGACTTATTATGCTTACTTCATCTTTAGTTTTGTTTACAAAATTAGATATAGGCATAAAAAATATTTTATTGACAGCGGCAGCTGTTTTGGTAGGTATTCTCTTTGCTGTTTTTGGTCAGATTTACCAAACCGGTGCTAATGCTTACGACTTTTTTCTTGGATGGACCGTTTTTATTACACTTTGGGTTATCATATCCAACTTTCCTCCTTTGTGGATTGTTTTTCTTACACTGCTAAATACCACTTTTGTTTTATATTCGCAACAAATGGCAGAAGGCTGGTCCGAAATTTTTGTTTTCCTTATTCTGTTTTTATTCAATTCGCTGATTTTTATATTTTTAATTTACTTCCGGAAATTTAAACCCGAAAATAAATTTCCAAAATGGTTCACAAATACAATAGTAGTTGCATCTATTGGTTTTTCAACGATAGGAATAATAGCCGGGGTTTTTGAAGAAGAAAAAAACTGGATTTTAGCAGTGTTTATTATTATCGCATTTGCTTTGTATTTGTCTGGTATTATATATGGTATAAAAACTAAAAGCGGATTTTTTCTTTCTATCATTCCATTCAGTATCATCATTATCATTTCTGCTTTACTTATTAAAATATCCGATGGTGCTGCAATGTTTTTTATGCTGAGCCTTTTTATAATAGCAAGCATAAGCTTCTTAATTAAAACATTAATTGATCTTCAAAAAAAATGGTATCATGAGTAATGTAATCAACATAAAAGAGATGCTTAATCAAATCAAACTCTCAGAAGGAGAAGCGTTTGAATATGATGAAACTGCTATTGAAAACGAATACAAGAAATCTACAACTGAACAATCAAGTATTGCAATTAAAATATTATCTGTTTGCGGTGGTATTTTAGCAAGTATGGCTTTCATTGGGTTTTTGATGATAGCTGGCTTATATGAATCTAAAACAGGACTATTGTTTTTTGGGTTTGGACTGATAGCAGTCTCTATATGGATTAATATTGAATTTGACAAACTCATTATTGATACATTCAGCATATCTGCTTATGTGATTGGATTTACATTGCTTGGAATGGGTCTAGGTCAAATGCAGTTAGATTCAAATGCAATTTGTATTTTGTTTATAGTAATTGCTCTTATTTCAGTCATAATCACACAAAACTATATACTTTCATTTATTGCAGTACTGATAATTAACGGTAGTTTGATATTTATGGCAATTGATAATGATGCATATCCTTTAATTCATATTTATATAGGATTATTGGTAGTTTTATTGAGCTATATTATGCTGAACGAAGCCAAACTTATAACTTATCGTAAAAACCTATCAAAACTTTATAATCCGTTAAGAATAGGATTGATTATTTCTCTCATTTCCGGATTGACATTTGTTGGTAAAAAGGATTTGTTTTACTTTTCTATAGAACATAGCTGGTTTTCATCAATTTTTACAATTCCTGTATCTATTTATGTAATTTCAGTTATTCTGGGAATTATCAAAACAAATTCACTTAAGACAAAAATTTTAATTTTTGCTTCAAGCTTTTTATTTTTATTAGCAACAGCCTATTCGCCTGCTATTTCCGGCTCTCTGTTAATCATACTTCTTTGTTTTTTAGTCAATTATAAAACCGGGCTTGCAATTGGTATAATTGCTTTTATTTATTTTATTTCACAGTTTTATTACGATCTTGGATTTACCTTATTAATTAAATCAATTATCTTATTTTCATCAGGCGTGCTATTCTTGTTGTTCTATTTATTCACTTACAAAAACTTAAGAAAAGATGAAGAAATATAAATGGGTTATCATTTTAGTTAATCTTGTTATTTTGTTAGTTGTATTTAATCGTTCTATAATGAGCAAAGAGACTATTTTAAAAGAAGGTAAACTTATTTTTTTAAAATTAGCTCCTGTTGATCCCCGTTCATTGATTCAGGGTGATTATATGCAGTTACATTATGCAATTTCAGACAGTATTTTCAATTTTAATCGAAATATAAATATATTAGAAAAAAACTTTATTCCTGAAAGGTCAATACTTAAACATGGTTACATTGTAATTCAATTAGATACAAATGGTATTGCTTGTAAACTGAGAATACAAAAAGACAAAAGCCCTATAAAAGAGCAAGAATATCTGATTAAATTTACTATAGGAAAAAGGAATATTAATATCGGTGCCGAATCTTATTTTTTCGAAGAAGGCCAATCAGAAAAATTTGAAAAATCTAAATACGGTGGACTAAAGATTGATAATGAAGGAAACAGTATATTGATAGGACTATTCGATGAGAAATTTATGAAAATTGAATGAAATGCTTTTCCGCTTAGCCATATTTTATTGGTAATCAAAAACTTAAAAATCTTATTTCTCATCTTTTATCCTAAAGACAAACAACTTTGATTGATTTTTCATTTGAAATTTGAAGCAATGAAAATTCCTTACATGATTTGACGATACATCCTTTTGAAAATATCCCTTTAACTTTTAAATATCAACCTATAACTTTAATTCTCCTACCCAATTCTGATTCATCATTGACTTTACTTCTGTTATGTATTAATTTTAAGTCTGATAAACTTAACCGGCAATTTAGCCATATTTCTAATCCTTTAATATTTAAACAGATGAGTTACAAAAAAACAATTTTCATGTATTTGTATTTGGTTCCTGTAATCTTAGTTTTATTTTCAAATTTCAAACTTCAATCACAAACGACTTGTTTAAAAGGTAAAGTAATTGAAGATGGATCACTTGAAGCTATTGCCTTTGCTAATGTATTAATAATGGATAATAATAAGGTGATAACTTCTTCATCTACTGATATTGATGGGAATTATATAATTAAATTCAAATCAGCCTGTATTGTTGATATCAAAGTTAGTTACGTAGGTTATGAAAAAGTGATAGTAAAAGCAGTAAAAATAATAAGCGGAGATACGAATATTCAGAATATTAAGTTGAAGGCAAAATCTGTAACTCTGCAAGAAATTTCGATTGTGGAATATAAAACACCTTTGATAAGTAGAGATCAGTGTTACAGTGCTGTTGCAATTAAAAGTTCAAATATAACCAGAGTTGACAGAGACGTTATTTCAGAAAATAAAAAGAATATAAATTTTGAAATCAATAAACCGGGAAAACTTACTGCTTCAATGTTGAATGACTTTAGTAAATGGGAACTTTGGCAGGATATTAAGAAAAATGAATTAAAACAATTTCAGGAAGTATGGAAAATATCACCACAATTAAGGTATGCTGTTCAGGTAAGAGGCAATAAAGAAATGGCCGTTGTAGATGCTGTAGTATTATTAAAAAATGCAGAAGGGAATACAATATGGAGTGCACGGACAGATAATACAGGAAAAGCAGAACTCTGGCTTAACATGTTTGAAGATTCAAAAATTCAGAATATGCAGTTGGTAGTTATCTATGAAAACAAAACTTATAACTATGAAAATCCGGGGTTATTCAAAAATGGAATTAATGCTTTTAAAATTCCTGTTGATTGTGATATTCCCAATCAGATAGATATTGCTTTTGTAGTAGATGCAACTTCATCCATGGATGATGAAATAGCTTTTCTTCAATCTGATCTAGTTGATATTATTCAAAATACGAAATCAAATTTTCCTGGAAATACAATTCATCTTGGTAGTATTTTCTATCGTTGTTATGGAAATTCTTATGTAACTAAAACTTCAATTTTAAGTTCTAACATTGAAAAAACTGTAAATTTTATTAAAAATCAGTATTCAGGAGAAGGTGGAGATGAAGTTGTGGAGGAAGCATTTCGTGTATCAATTGACAGTCTTCAATGGAATCCTTCAGCCCGAGCCAGATTGCTTTTTTTTGTAATGGATGAACAACCACTTACAAATGCTGATGTCATAAAAAAGATGCAGATATATACTCAAAAAGCGGCTGAAAAAGGCATTAAAGTGATACCTGTAATTGCAAGTGCTGAAACATTCAGTCATGCATCCAGCCTTGAATACCTTATGCGGAGTATTGCTTTGGCGACTAATGGAACCTATGTTTTTTTAACAGATCATAGTAATATTGGTGATAAACATGCGAAACCAACTACAGATCAATATGATGTCGAATTATTAAATAGTTTGTTGAAAAAAATTATTTATCAGTTTTCTTATGTTCCTGAATGTAATGCGAAAATTTATTCAAAAGAAGTTTCAGATACAACTTATATTTCGAATAATACTATTGTTGCTCATGTAGTGATAGATACATCAAGAAAAATACAACAAAACCCACCTAAAACAAATTTAAAAGTATTTCCTTCTTATAAGAACCCGGACTCATCTAACAATAAAAATATTACAAATACATTGAAACAAATAGATTATACGGACAATAAAGAAAATCGTACTTTTAAAAATAAAGAAATTAAATTCTATCCCAATCCAACTTCCGGGAAAATTACAGTTGAAATAGAAGGAAAAATAAATGAGATATTCCTTTTTGATATTGCAGGAAAATTAATGGCTAAATTTAATTCCAAAAATGAATCAAGTATAGAAATTGATTTAAGTAATTATAGTACAGGGATATATTTTTTAAAATTTAATGATAATTTGCAATGGTTTACTGGAAAAATAATCTTAAATCATTAATTTAAGCATAAGCTAATAAAATAAAAAAAAATATAGAATAATATTTTGATGAACATTTTAGATAAACTAAGGTTAATATTAAATAGAACTTAAGTTTAAACTATATATTAATATAGAATTTGCAAATAAGATTATTATTTAAATGAAAACTATAAATATAACAGCCACATACTTTTCTACAACCACAACAATTGGTTTGTATAGAGGATGTTATGCTTAATTCTAAACAATATAGACAAAAGCCATCCTCTCAAAGGATGGCTTTTTTGTTTTAAAGTATTCATAAAAAAATCAAAAAGAAAACGATGAGAATATTAAAATTCGGAGGGACTTCGGTAGCCGGTTCCAATCAGATACAAAATATTATTGAAATAATTAAACAAAATCTATTTTTACATACTGATTTATGCATAGTTGTATCTGCTCAAAACGGTATAACAAATCAGTTAATAAAACTCTGTAAGTTAATTACAATAGACCAGTCAAGTTGTGATAAAATTATACAGGAAATTGAACAAAGTCACCTTATCGTTTTACAAACACTATTGCCTGTTACACAGCAACCAGCAACTATGGCCGAAGTAATCGCTTTATGTAATGAATTGTCGGATATTTGCAAGGGAGCTTCAATGGTTGGTGAGCTAACTGAACGTACTCATGATCTGATTCTGAGCTTTGGTGAAAGATTATCCGCTTTTGTTATTACACAGGTATTAAGAACTGAAATACCAACTGCACAATATTTAGATGCTCGTCAACTGATAAAGACCGATGAAGTCTTTGGACATGCTAAAGTTAATTTTAAGAAAAGCAATGCTTTAATAAAAGATTATTTTACAACGTACAATGGATTGCAAGTAGTAACTGGTTTTATTGCTAGTTCTCTTCAAGGACAAACAACAACATTGGGTAGGAGTGGGTCAGATTATACGGCAGCAATTATTGGGTCAGCATTGAATGCAGAAGCTATCGAAATATGGACAGACGTTGATGGTGTTATGACTGCAGATCCAAGATACGTAAAAGAAGCAAGAAGCATAGAACAATTGTCTTACAATGAAGCCATGGAATTATCTCATTTTGGAGCCAGAGTGATTTTTCCGGCAACCATGCAACCTGCAATGGAAGCTCATATTCCGATTTATGTTAAAAACACATTCAACCCTTTACACAAGGGAACTATGATAACTGAGGAATCAGGAAAAGATACAGGATTTATTAAAGGAGTAGCATCTTTAAAAGATATATGTCTGATTAATGTAGAAGGAAGTGGAATGGTTGGCGTGGCCGGAGTTTCTGCCCGAATGTTCATTTCGTTATCAAATCAGCAAATCAGTGTAATTCTTATTAGTCAGGCATCATCAGAACATTCTATTTGTATTGGTATTATGCAGGAAGATGCAGAAAAAGCCTGTCTGATTTTACGCCATACTTTTGCTGATGAATTAAAAAATGGTTTAATATCTTCAATTTATTATGAAGGAGAATTGGCAATTGTAGCTGTAGTTGGCGAAAATATGTGTAAAACCCCAGGTGTTTCTGCACGTGTATTCGGACCTTTAGGTCGTAATGGTATTAATGTAAAAGCAATTTCACAAGGTAGTTCAGAACTAAATATTTCTATAGTTATAAAGGAGAATGATTTAAAGAAGGCATTGCGAATTTTGCACCAGTCTTTGTTTAGTTACGATTTATTACAATTGCATCTTTACATTGCCGGGACTGGTGCAATTGGAAAGAAACTGATTGAAATGATTGAAAATCAATATGATTATCTAGCTGCTCAGAAAATATCACTTAAAATTTGTGGGATAATAAATAGTAGAAAAATGGTAATCAGAGAGGCTGAAATTTTGCAAAACAACTGGGAGGAAATTGTTGAGAAAGAAGCTATAAAAGCTGAAATGAATTATTTTATTGACAAATCTCTTCAACAGAATTTAGAAAATAGTGTATTTATTGATGTTACTGCATCTAATGAACCAGTGAATTATTATAATAAATTACTTTCGGGAAATATTGCTATTGTTGCTGCCAATAAAAGAGCAAATACTCAATCAATGGAAGAGTACAAGCGTTTACATCTTTCAGCAAAAAAAAGAAATACAGCTTTTCATTATGAAACAAATGTAGGTGCTGGTTTACCTGTTATCAATGTTTTACAAAGTTTGATGGCAAGTGGTGATAAAGTGATTAAAATCGAAGCTGTATTGTCGGGAACTATGAATTATTTATTGTCTGAATACACTGGGAATATACCTTTTAGTGAATTAGTACAATTAGCGAAAAATAAAAATTATACTGAACCTGATCCAAGAGATGATTTAAGTGGAATGGATGTTGCCCGTAAATGTCTGATATTGGCTAGAGAATGTGGATGGGAAATTGAATTAGATGAAATTGATGTTCAGAGTGTTATGTCCGTTGAAGCTGCAAATGCAAAAGATGTTGCTGCATTTTTTATTGCTTTGAAAAACTACGACAATAATTTTAATGAATCTTATGAAAAGGCAAAAGCTATTGGAAAAAAAATCCGTTATGTTGCTAATATTGAAAATGGAAAGGCAAGTGTTTCCGTCATTGAAGTGGATGAAACACATCCGTTTTACAGTTTAAGAGGTACGGAAAACTGCATTAGTCTTACTACTAAATATTATCAGCAATATCCAATGGTAATAAAAGGACCAGGTGCTGGTGTAAATGTAACATCTGCCGGAGTGCTTGCTGATATTGTACGTATTGCAGAAGGACTTAAACGTTAATTTATTAATATTCTAAAAATATGAATAACTTAAAAACTGTTTCAGCTTTTGCACCTGCTACTGTAGCTAATGTCAGTTGTGGATTCGATATTATGGGTTTTGCTTTAGAAGGTTGTGGTGATAAAGTTTGTATTACGTTGGATGCAGATTTAGAGGATGATAAAGTTATGCTAAGTGGTGCTTATGCAGATTTTATTCCTGCAGACCGACAAAGAAATACAGCAGGGGTAGCAATAAATGCTTTTCTGAAAGCTTATGGAAATGAAAATCTAAAATTAAGTATAGCACTTGAGAAAAATATGCCATTGGGAAGTGGAATGGGGAGCAGTGCATCTAGTTCAGCTGCATCTGTTTTTGCATTAAATCATTTATTAGGAAATCCGTTTTCAATACATGAATTAATTCCTTTTGCAATGGAAGGTGAGCGTATCGCTTGTGGTTCTGCTCATGCGGATAATGTTGCACCTGCATTGCTTGGTGGTTTTGTCCTTATTAGGAGTTATCATCCACTGGATATAATATCAGTTCCATGTCCTGATGATCTCTTTTGTACTGTTGTTCATCCACATATTGAACTTCAAACCAAGGATGCCCGCAGAATTTTAAAGAATGACATTTCAATTCAGGATGCAATAAGACAAAGTGCGAATACTGCAAGTTTTATGTTGGCACTTTTACAAAAGGATTACAATTTAATGGGTCGGTCAATGCAGGATTTGCTGGCAGAACCCAAACGTACACAACTAATTCCGGGTTTTGTAAATGCAAAAAAATATGCATTGGATGCAGGAGCAATAGGTTGTGGTATTTCTGGCTCAGGACCTTCAGTTTTTGCATTATGCCGTTATAAATCAACAGCAATGCAAGTAGCAAAAGAAATTGAGAAAGGGTTTTCAGAGGTTGGTCTTAAGTGTGATGCATTGGTATCGCCGCTTAATGTAGCTGGAAGCTGTATTTTATAAACTTTATAATTAAATTATTACATTCAATATGAATTACTATAACATAAATAATCCAGTTCAGAAAGTTTCACTTAAAACTGCGGTTTTACAAAGTATCTCAAGTGAATCAGGTTTATACATGCCTGAATTTATTCCACGATTAAAAGATTCATTTTTTGACAAACTTACAAGTTTAAATTTTAAGGAAATTGCATTAGAAGTATCCAAAGCTATGTTAGGTGATGACATTCCCACATCTGAATTAGAAAAAATCGTTAACGAAGCACTGACATTTCCAGTTCCCATAATAAAATTAGATCAGCAATTGTATGTGCTTGAATTATTTCATGGTCCTACATTTGCTTTTAAAGATATAGGTGCTCGTTTTATGGCAGGCGTTTTTAATTATTTCCTACAAAATAAAAACAGAGAAGTTTGTATATTAGTCGCCACATCAGGCGATACTGGAAGTGCTGTCGCAAATGCATTTTTTAATCAGAAAAATGTAAAAGTTGTTATTCTTTATCCTTCCGGTAAAGTGAGTGAACTTCAGGAAAAGCAGTTGACAACCATGGGTGGAAATATAACGGCATTGGAAGTCGATGGAAATTTTGATGATTGTCAACGGATGGCTAAACAAGCATTTACTGATGAAGAATTAAATAAATCTTTATATCTTACCTCTGCTAATTCTATCAATTTTATCCGTTTATTTCCTCAGACTTTTTATTATTTTTATGCTCTCGCACAATTGGGCAAAACAGATAAACCAATAGTTATTAGTATTCCAAGCGGAAATTTTGGAAACTTAACAGCAGCATTAATCGCAAAAAAAATGGGTTTAACTATCCATCAGATTATTGCATCAACCAACAAAAATCATGTAGTCCCTGATTTTTTGAAAAGTGGTGAGTTTAATCCACAACCAACTTATTATACAATTTCTAATGCTATGGATGTTGGAAATCCCAGCAATTTTCCAAGAATGATTGAACTATATAAAAATAGTACCACTGATTTACAAAATGATGTTAAAGGCCATTGGTTCAGCGATGAGCAAACTCGTTCTGCAATGGCTGAAATCTACAGTAAATACGCTTATCAGGCTGATCCTCATGGAGCAATTGCTTATGCCGGATTAAAAGAATATGGTATTTCAGATAAACAAATTAGTATATTTATTGAAACAGCACATCCTGCTAAATTCCCCTTTGAAGTTGAGAAATCTACGAAAACCAAAGTAGAACTACCTTCTTCATTAAAGAATATTGTTAAATCAGAAAAAAAATCAATTAAAATACAAAATGACTTTCTAAGTTTACGAAAAACGCTTTTAAATTTATAATGCTAATTAAATTATCTTCTTATGAATAATTCTTCAACAAAAGCACTGGTTTTTTATTCAAATGGTTTATTTTTGATGAAAATTACCGGCAGATAAAATCCATCTGATAAATCAATGCAGTTATACACTTTATTTAATGAACAATGATTACAAAAAAACTAGAATTGACGAATGAATTATATTCCCCTTTATTCAGAATCATGTGGGTATCAAATGCCAATGAAGTTCTTCGTCGACAATTTGATAACAATATAAGTGCATTTCATATAGGAAATGGTTTCATTTTATCTGTAGCTCATAATTTAAGATCAGAAAGTCAGCTCATTAAATCCTTAGAGGAATCCATTTATCAGTCAGAAATTATTCCTAAATTAAATCCTGCACAAATTCAATTGATGAATCAGTGTTATCTTTTAGATCCTTTGACTCACAAAAGATATCTTAATATTGTTAATCAAACAGATGTACAAGGGATAATGGACATTCTAAGGAATATTAATTTTGATACACGTTGGATTACATTAGCTGCAAGAAATTTTTGTAAACCTCATTTGATTGTTCAGTTTAAAGAACCTCTTTTTTATAAAGATATAAATTTAACAGCAGCTTTTAAGGAAAAAAATACTGCTTTTCAGGAACCTTCTTTAAATCGTCATACATTTCTGATTGAATTGGAGTTTGTTGAAGCTTATTACAATGAAGATATAGCACTGTATAAAATCGTTAATACCCATGTTGATATTATCAACCGCTTATCATTTATAGAAATTGATTTTACAATAAGAGATGACGATCAAAAGAATTTCTATTGCTTACAAAGTTCTCCCGGTGGATTCTTAGGCAGATTACTCAATAAAGCTAAAATTGAAGGCTTTTTAGACCATCATGCTAGTTTTGGTGACCGATTTGGTGGAAATTACACTATGGAAGGTTTAAGATATTTAATAAAAGGTTATTTTCGATTTGGTTCTTCTGGTGCTCCCTATGTATTCTTTGATAATGAAAGTAATAAATTTAAAGCCAATGCAGTACAAAGTGAAGCTTGTCCGGTTCAGCTTTCAATTAATAACAACAGGGAAGGTAATTTTCAATATGTAAATGCACTTGCATCACCTTTAAGTATAATTAAAGAAAGATTAGAAAAACATTTGAATTAATTCTAATGTAATTTTTTTATATTAACATTCTCAATTATTTAAAAAGAAATCATTCGTTAAATTAAAGAATTTATTTTTAAACCGGCAGAGAATTTTAGTCTTGCAGGTTTATAGCTGAGTGAGCAGATGTGTTTATAATAAGTCAGAGGGCAACTCAAAGTCGCCCCCCTGATTTTACTTTCACAAAATCCCTTTAAATTTTGCGATTATAAATACAAAAACACTTAAGCTATTTGCTATACAAAAGGCTGTATTTATAGAATTAACATTAATTCAGAAAATCAGAAAATCTGAAAATCTGAAAATTACCGAGTCACTAAATTCTAAATTACAGCTTCATATCCTTAATAATGGCTTTTATCTTATCATTAAGTTGCTGATTAACTTTTTCATAATCAGCTATTGAAGCTAGATGTTCCTTTACGCCGAAGTAGAATTTAATTTTTGGCTCAGTTCCTGATGGACGAACAGTAATTTTGCTGCCATCAGCAGTAAAAAACTGTATTACATTCGATTTTGGTAAATCAATCGCGGTAATGATATTTGTATTGCAGTCAGTTGATGTTTGAAACTGATAGTCTTTGATCATGCTAACTTTTATTCCATTGATAGTTGTAGGAGGTTGGTTGCGGTAAGCATCCATCATACCCTGAATTTCTTCAGCTCCTGATTTTCCTTTTTTAGTGATGGAAAGCAAATCTTCTTTGTAAAATCCATATTCACAGTAAAGATCAATAAGGATATCGTAGAATGTTTTGCCATTTTCTGCAGCCCATGCAGCCATTTCTGCTATCATACAACAGGATATCACTGCATCTTTGTCTCTTACAAAATCTCCTACCAGATAGCCATAACTTTCTTCACCTCCACCAATAAATGTTTTTTTCCCTTCTAACCGAAGGATGATTTCGGCAATAAATTTAAAACCGGTTAATACGTCATAACTTTCAACTCCATTTTTTAAGGCAATATCTTTCAACAATTCTGAAGTAACGATTGTTTTTACAATGTATTCGTTTCCTGTAAGTTTTCCTTTGGCTTTCCATAATGAGATGAGGTAATAAATCAGCACCGAAGCAGTTTGGTTACCATTAAACAATACATATTCACCTTTATCGTTTTTTACAGCAATACCAACGCGGTCAGCATCGGGATCGGTTGCCATTACCAGACTTGCGTTTACTTCCCGTGCCTTTGCAATTGCCATTTCAAGTGCAGCTTTTTCTTCAGGATTAGGTGAGGTTAATGTTGGGAAATTACCATCCGAAATTGCCTGTTCTTCAACAATATGAATGTTTTCGAAACCTAATTCTTTCAATGCACGGGGTACAAGTGTAATTCCAGTACCATGTAAGGCTGTATAAACAATACTTAAATCTTTATGCTTTTTTATTAAATCAGGTGAAAGCGAAAGAGATTTCAATTTCTCCAGATAAATCTTGTCGATGTTCTCACCTATCATTTCTATCAATTGAGTATTTCCTTCGAACTTAACCTGACTGATATCTGTAATTTTCATCACTTCATCAATTACATTGGTATCGTGAGGACTTATCAGTTGTCCGCCATCTTCCCAATAGGCTTTGTAGCCATTGTATTCCTTTGGGTTATGAGAAGCCGTAATTACTACACCACTCTGACATTTTAATTCACGTATGGCGAATGAAAGTTCTGGCGTTGGCCTAAGATCCTCAAACAAAAAAACTTTTATACCATTGGCTGACATTACATCTGCAGTAGTTTGAGCAAAATATTTGCTGTTGTTACGTGAATCGTATGCAATGGCCATTTTACAATCGGTTTTGCCAGGAAACATCTTAATAATGTAGTTAGCTAAACCCTGAGTAGCCATTCCAACTGTATATTTATTCATACGGTTAGTTCCAACACCCATAATACCACGTAATCCACCGGTTCCGAATTCAAGATCACGATAGAATGATTCAGTAAGTTCTGCTATGTCGTTTTCAATTAAAAATTTAACTTGAGAACGTGTTTCTTCATCATAAAGAGGTTCTAACCATTTATTGGCTTTTTCTAATATAGTTTTGTTAATAGCTTCCATTGTTTTATTTTTTTATTGTCACAAAGGCACAAAGACACTAAGAATAATTTTGTAACGGTTTTTTTAGTTTATTGAATCTTTCATTTATCATCTTTAACTATAGGAATATCTGTGATCTTTATATTGTTTATTAATTGAGATTCCTCGCTATCGACCGAAATGAGCAATTATTTTTTTATTACTTCAAGTAATTTAGGCACTTTAAGTACTCCAAGTAATTAATGAACTTATTCATTAATCAATTTCAGGCATTTTTCCAAACTGACCTTCCAGTAGGGAATTTCTATATTAAATTCTTTTTTAATTTTTGCTTTATCCAAAACACTATAATAAGGTCTTGGCGCAGGTAAAGGATAATCTTCAGTTCTGATAGGATTAATAACACATTCAATACCGGATTGCGTAATAATTTCTTTGGCAAAATCGTACCAGCTACTTACGCCTTCATTTGAAAAATGATAGGTTTCAATGCTGGCTTTTGTAGTTAGCTGAGGAAGAATTTCAAGAATTACTTTTGCCAGATCTGCTGCATAAGTAGGAGTTCCAATCTGATCGAAAACTACGTTTAGTTTACCTCTTTCTTTACCGTATTTAAGAATGGTTTTAATGAAATTATGTCCAAATGAAGAATATAACCATGAAGTACGGATGATAATGCCTTTTTCAGCATGAATTCTTACTTCATTTTCACCTTCAGCTTTTGTTTTTCCATACGTAGAAGTAGGGCAGATTGTATCTTTTTCGGTATAAGGTTTGTGATTTTTACCATCAAATACATAATCTGTTGAAACATGTATCATGCATGCATGATTTTTTTTAGCAATCTGAGAAAGATATCTCACTGCATTTGCATTAATATATCTTGCCAGATCACTTTCCTGTTCTGCTTTATCAACAGCTGTATAAGCTGCACAATTAATTATAAATTCAATATTGTTAATTTTGAAAAAATGGTCAATCTGCTGATAATCTGTGATATTAAGCTCATTAACATCTGTAAATATAAAATTATAGTCAGGATATTCACCTGATAAACATTTAAGTTCGTTGCCCAATTGACCGTTACTACCTGTTACCAAAATTGTTGCCATAATTATTTTATTTTACAATAGTTCGAAAATATGCTATCGTTTTAGTTAAGCCTTCTTCCAGTTCTATCTTTGGTTCCCAGTTTAGTTTTTCTTTGGCTAATGATATATTGGGTTGACGTTGCATTGGATCGTCGGCAGGAAGTGGTTCAAAGATGATTTTTGATTTACAACCTGTAAGTCTGATAACTTTTTCTGCAAGTTCAAGCATAGTAAATTCATTCGGATTTCCAATGTTTACAGGACCTGTAAAATCATTTCCTGTTGCCATCATTTTAATCATTCCATTAATAAGATCGTCAACATATTGAAAGCTACGTGTTTGAGTTCCATCTCCAAAAATAGTGATATCTTGATTTTGTAATGCCTGAACAATAAAATTTGATACAACCCTACCATCATGTGGATGCATTCTTGGACCATAGGTATTAAAAATACGAATGATTTTAATGTTGACATTATTTTGTCGATGATAGTTTACAAATAATGTTTCAGCACATCGCTTTCCTTCGTCATAACAAGCTCTTATTCCGATTGGATTTACATGGCCCCAATATGATTCCACCTGTGGATGGACTTCCGGGTCTCCATATACTTCACTGGTTGATGCTTGTAAAATTTTAGCCCTTATTCTTTTTGCAAGTCCCAGCATATTAATGGCTCCCATTACCGAAGTCTTAACAGTTTTTATTGCGTTGTACTGATAGTGGATAGGAGAGGCTGGACATGCCAGATTGTAGATTTCATCCACTTCAATAAAAAAGGGCATGGTAACATCATGACGGATTAATTCGAAGTATGGGTGGTTTAATAGATGAACAACATTTTGTTTTTGCCCGGTGAAATAATTATCCAGACATACTACTTCATTTCCATCATTAAGTAGTCTTTCGCAAAGATGTGAGCCTAGAAATCCTGCACCGCCTGTAACTAATATTTTTTTTCTCATCGAATTTTTTTTTAAATATAAAAACCTAATCCGTTGATTTGGATTAGGTTTTATAAAATTTAATTATAATTATTTAGTGTTTCTTATACCTAAGCAATAATATTCAAAACCGTTTTCTTCCATTTCTTTAGAGTCGAATATGTTTCTTCCATCAAAGATAACATGGTTTTTCATTAATTTTTTTACTACTTTCCAGTTAGGGAAACGGAATTCTGTCCATTCTGTAACCAACATCATTGCATCAGCATCAACTAATGTATCATAAGTATCTTTTGAATATTCAATTGTATCGCCAAGTTTTCTTTGTGCTTCATGCATAGCAACAGGATCATAAGCTTTAACTTTGCAACCGGCGTCTAATAATTTTTTTATTAAAACTAAAGATGGTGCTTCGCGCATATCATCAGTTTGAGGTTTGAAAGATAATCCCCACATTGCAATAGTACGGCCTTTTAAATCACCATTATAATATGTATTTAATTTATTGAAAAGTACAGATTTCTGATCATCATTTACAAATTCAACAGCTTTCAATACACGCATACTATAGCCATTCTGATCTGCGGTTTTAATTAAAGCTTTCACATCTTTCGGGAAACAGGAGCCACCATAACCAATACCAGGATAAATAAATTTGGTGCCAATTCTGGAATCACTTCCTATACCTTTACGAACCATATTAACATCAGCTCCCATAATTTCGCATAAATTAGCGATATCATTCATAAAACTAATTTTTGTAGCTAACATAGAGTTAGCTGCATATTTGGTCATTTCAGCAGAAGGTACATCCATTATTATTATAGGATGACCGTTTAAAGTGAATGGTTTATAAAGACTTTTGATAAGTGTTTCTGCTTTTTCAGATTCAACCCCAACTACGATTCTGTCTGGTTTTAGAAAATCGCTAATAGCATCACCTTCTTTAAGGAATTCAGGATTTGAAGCAACATCAAATTCGATATTCAGTCCTCTTTTGTCCAATTCTTCCTGGATAGCATTTCTTACTTTTTTGGCAGTTCCAACAGGAACTGTACTTTTGGTAACAATTAATATATAATTGTTCATGTTTTTACCAACAGTTCTGGCTACATCCAATACATATTGCAAATCAGCACTACCATCTTCATCTGGTGGAGTTCCAACAGCACTGAAAATTACATCAGTACCATCTATACAAGATGCCAGATCAGTTGTGAAATGTAATCTGCCTTTACTAACATTTCTTTCTATCATTGGATCTAATCCAGGTTCAAAAATAGGTGAAATACCCTTTTGCAGATTTTCAATTTTAAGTTTATCAATATCAACACAAGTTACATCAATGCCTACTTCGGCAAAACAGGTACCGGTAACCAAACCGACATAACCTGTTCCAACAATTGTAATTTTCATACGCTAAGAATGGTTTTTTAATGAATACTTTTTTTTCTGTTAAGAATGGTTTTTTAATGAATACTTTTTTTCTGTAAAGATAATAGAAAAATTAAGCAATAATATGAAAAAAACATGAAACTGAAAAATATTTTTAATTTAAAATTTCTACAAAGATGGAAAAATAGACAATAAAAAAAGCTACTATTTGAAAATTCTTTATTTTTGTTGGTGATTTATAGGAAATGGTATCAATTAATAATTAAAAAATATGATGAGAACAAATCACGAAATAGATTTTCAGATTATTGGAGAAGAAATGCAACTGGTAGAAATTGAATTAGATCCACAGGAAACAACCATTGCCGAAGCTGGATCTTTTATGTATATGGATGATGGTATTCAGATGGAAACCATTTTTGGAGATGGGAGCCGGCAAGGCAGTAGCTTAATGGATAAATTATTCAGTGCTGGCAAGAGATTGCTTACGGGTGCTGGTTTGTTTATGACTGCATATACAAATCATGGATTTGGTAAGGCAAAGGTAGCTTTTGCTTCGCCCTATCCGGGTAAAATAATTCCGCTCGATTTATTGGATTATAACGGAAAAATTATATGCCAGAAGGATTCTTTTTTATGTGCTGCAAAAGGGGTAAGTATAGGTATTGAATTTCAAAAGAAATTAGGTACGGGTTTGTTTGGTGGCGAAGGTTTTATTATGCAGAAATTAGAAGGTGACGGTATGTGTTTTTGCCATGCAGGCGGACATATTATCAAACGCAGCCTGAATGCCGGACAAATTCTTCGTGTAGATACCGGATGTATCGTAGCATATACCCAAAATATTGATTTTGATATACAGTTTGTTGGCGGCATAAAAAATACATTATTTGGTGGTGAAGGCTTTTTCTTTGCTACTTTAAGAGGCCCAGGCGATGTTTGGTTACAAACTTTACCCATTTCAAGGTTAGCTTCGCGTATTTTGTCTTATGGCAGTGGTGTTGGTGGGCGTAAGGAAGAAGGCAGTATTTTAGGTGGCATAGGTAATTTATTAGATGGAGATGGGATGTAGTGATCGAGAATTCTGGGAAACTATTTCATAATTTGGAAAATAATGGATGAATGCTGGCTTGCTGATGAAACAGCTAAATAAAATTACTAATGCACAAATGAAAACCTTAATTGGAAATAAAAATCTAAAGAAACTTAGACCGTAGCAAAAAATAAAATCAGCTTTTGCCAATTTGTTAGAAAAAGATGATATAATTGTTGAAAATATTCATTAGTAAAAGGTAAGCTAAGCCACCTATTTATTTTGGAGACTTTCCTTCTCTTCTGGAAGGTTATAATAAAGTTACCACCAATGGTAGGACAGAATAATAGACATAGTATATTTGCTTTTAAAACGAATTTTTTTCGTGTTGACATTTTTTCAATTCCTTAGCTGCGGACTGGACAACAATAAAAATGAAACAACTGCTGACAGCTAAATAACACATAGATAAATGATAAAGCATATAAAACTCATAGAGACAATTCTTTACGTCAACGACCAAGAGACAAGTTGCAAGTTTTATCAAAATATATTTCGTAAGCAGGCAGACCTAAATGTTCCTGGTATGACAGAATTTAACTTGTCAGACAATTGCAAAGTCGGGCTAATGCCAAACAAAGGCATAGCAAAAATACTAGCAGACAAAACACCACATCCTGACAGCGGAAGTGGTATTCCAAGGTGTGAGTTGTATTTTTATGTTGACAATATTCAATTTGAATATGATAATGCAACTAAATATGGGGCAAGATTAATAAGCCCAATTATTGACAGAGATTGGGGAGACAAGGTTTGCTACTTTTCTGATCCAGACGGACATGTTATTGCATTTGCAGAGAAAATTAAGAAGGAAACCTAAAGTGCAATGGTAAAATATCATGATATACTAGAAAAGTTTGCATCCGAGTTTGAAGTATATGATTCTGAAAATAAATTATTAATTCTTAGACAGAGTAATGCAGATAGGATTAAAAAAGAATTTAATGCATTATCAATCTGGAAATCACATAAAGATTTTGGTCCAGGTGTTGGATTAGACGGATTTGTAAACCATAGATAAAACATACAACAATTTAAATCTACCAACTTAAATGATAGAAGAAGAAACAATATTTAAGAATATTATTCAGAAACTTAAGTCAAATTACAAACTCATTCCAGATAGGACAAGGAAAATTGACTTTAAGAATTTTGCTTCGTTGACAGTTGGTGATAATTTTAAAATTAATTATCAATGGAAAATAGGTAACAACGAAGAAGATTCTATGTACTTAATTTCTCTATATAATTCTTACCGTTTGATGATAACTAAACCTGAGCTTGAAAGAATAATCAATACAAGAACTTCTAAATATTTTATTTGCTTTCTTGAATTTAATTTTGATTTTCCAGACACGATTATCAGACCAAAGGAAATGGTTGACAAATTAATAAATGTTTTTCTACATTATGACTACAAATTAAATGGCAGACCAAACTTTCATAAAAAATTCATTCTTGAAACAAATGATAAAACAAGAATTGGTCCTCTTTTAAATGAGAAATTAACAGGTTTGCTTGAAAACACAACTGAAACCATAATAGAAATAAGAGACAATTGTTGCTTAGTGATGAATTTGAGGCCCGTTAACTATGAAGATACTATAGCAATGATTGAAATTGTTAAAGAATTGAATAAAACAAATATAATCATTGCATAAGATGTGGTTATAGATTTTGGGAAAATGTGCAGGTAAGTATGCTTTTAGTACTTTCTTAAAAGTTTAAAGAGGGAAAGATGTTTGGTTTATAACTCCTCAACATATCTAAAATCAGAATAGTTCCCTAATTTCATGAGTTTTCCCTCAAAAAATCAATTCAAAATTTCTTTTAATTCTAATAGCGACTTAATTTCGTAGCTGATTTCTTCGTTGTGTGTAACACCACTGTAATTGAAAAAAACCTGATCAATACCAACTTGTTTAGCACCGAGTATATCAACATTTAAATCATCACCAATCATGATACTTTCTTCAGCTTTTGCACCGGTTTTTCTTAATGAAAACTCAAAAATTTGCTTGTCTGGCTTTTGAAATCCGGCTTCTTCAGAGGTTATTGCATGGGTGAAGTATTTTCCTAAACCGGAATTTTTAATTTTTTCAAACTGAACTTCAACAAAACCATTGGTGATAATATGTAAAAAATATTTATTCCGGAGGTAATCCAATACTTCATGTGTATCAGGGAATAATAAGTTTTTCTGAGGACTCAGTTTAATATAATCTTCTGACATCTGATATGCCATATCCAGGTTATTATTTCCAAAATCATTAAGTGTTAATAAAAACCGCTGAACACTTAAAAATTCTTTCTTTATTTCTGCTTTACGATAGGCATCCCATAATTTTGTATTGTGTTTAATATATGTCTTGTGGAAATCAATGAAACTGCAATTCAAAACAGATTTTATATTATATATATTGTATAAATCTTTAAAAGTTTCCAAAGAATTGTTGTCAAAATCCCATAATGTCCGGTCAAGATCAAAAAAAACATGTTTGTATTTACTCATTGAATGTATTGAGTTTATGTAATAGAATTAGTGGTTTTAAAATAAAATACAAAAATACTTATTTTTTTTTAATTCCTGTCTTGCTAATTTAAAATAAAGTATTACCTTTGCAGTCCCAAAAAATTGGGGTTGTTAACAAACTTGATATTAAAACAATCAACGTAATATGCCTACAATACAACAGTTAGTTCGTAAAGGACGAAGTAAATTAACAGAGAAAAGTAAATCACCTGCTTTGGATTCATGTCCACAAAGAAGAGGGGTTTGTGTAAGAGTTTATACTACTACACCTAAAAAACCTAATTCAGCAATGCGAAAAGTAGCAAGGGTAAGATTAACGAACGGAAAAGAAGTAAATGCTTATATACCGGGTGAAGGTCATAACTTGCAGGAACACTCCATTGTAATGATCAGAGGTGGAAGAGTAAAAGATTTACCAGGTGTTAGATACCATATCATTAGAGGAGCTTTGGATACTTCAGGAGTAGAAGGAAGAAACCAGAGAAGATCAAAATACGGTACTAAAAAACCAAAAGTTAAAGCAAAAAAATAATATATTAATAAAGTACCAAATTTTTTAATAAAATGAGGAAAGCTAAACCCAAGAAACGAATCATATTACCAGATCCAAAGTTCAATGATACTTTGGTTACTAAATTCGTTAACAATTTAATGTTAAGGGGAAAGAAAAGCACTGCTTTTGAGATTTTTTATGATGCAATGGAAATTGTAGCTGATAAATCAAAAGAAGACGGCGTAGAAGTTTGGAAAAAAGCATTGGCTAATGTTACTCCTGCTGTAGAAGTACGCAGTCGTAGAATTGGTGGTGCAACTTTTCAGATTCCATCAGAAATCAGACCTGACAGAAAAATGTCTATAGGTATGAAAGCGTTGGTGAAATATGCCCGCAAAAGACATGAAAAATCAATGAGCCAAAAATTAGCAGGTGAAATATTGTCTGCTTTTAAAGAAGAAGGTGCCGCTTTTAAACGTAAAGAAGATACACATAGAATGGCTGAAGCTAATAAAGCTTTCTCTCATTTTAGATTTTAATACCGGATAAAGAAACCATTTATAGTTCATTTATTTTTTGATTCAATAATTTTTACAGGAAGAATACAATAAAATGTCAGAGAAATTAACATACACCAGAAATATTGGCATTATGGCTCATATTGATGCGGGGAAAACCACAACAACAGAGCGAATATTGTATTATACCGGTAAAAGTCATAAAATCGGAGAAGTCCACGATGGTGGTGCAGTAATGGACTGGATGGTTCAGGAACAAGAAAGAGGTATAACCATTACTTCTGCAGCAACAACTGTTTTTTGGGATTATGAAAGTGATCAGTATAAAATAAATATTATTGATACACCTGGGCACGTCGATTTTACTGTTGAGGTTGAAAGATCTTTAAGAGTACTCGATGGTGCTGTTGCTTTATTCTGTGCAGTTGGTGGTGTAGAACCTCAATCTGAAACAGTATGGAGACAAGCTGATAAATATAAAGTTCCGCGTTTATGTTTTGTTAATAAAATGGACAGAGCTGGTGCTGACTTTTTTAATGTTTTAGACCAAATCAAAGATAGATTAGGAGCTAATCCTATTCCTCTCCAAATTCCAATCGGACAAGAAGATACATTTACAGGTATTGTTGATTTAATTGCCAATAAAGCATATTATTGGAATGAAACTTCATTAGGTGTTGATATAGTTGAAATTCCAGTTCCCGAAGATTTACTCGAGGTTGTGGACGAATACCGAACACGTTTGATTGAAGGTGTTGCTGAAGAAAATGATATTCTCTTAACTAAATTTTTGAACGATCATAATTCACTTACAGAAGATGAAATGATCGCAGCGATTAGAAAAGCAACTATTGAAATGAGAATTACTCCGGTAATTTGTGGTGCATCATTCAAAAATAAAGGCGTTCAAAAATTATTAGACGCAGTTATCAGGTTTTTACCTAGTCCTATGGATATTGATGCTGTAGTTGGTATTAATCCTAAGACAGAAGAAGAAGAAACAAGAGAACACGAAGCGAATGCACCAATGTCAGCATTAGCTTTTAAAATTGCAACGGATCCTTATGTTGGAAGAATTGCATTTTTTAGAGTTTATTCAGGTACACTTGAAGCTGGCTCTTATGTATTAAATACAACAACCGGCAAAAAAGAACGTATTTCACGTATCATGCAAATGCATGCCAATAAACAAAATCCACTTGAAAGAATTGAAGCTGGAGATATTGGTGCTGCTGTTGGTTTTAAAGAAATACGTACAGGAGATACATTATGCGATGAAAAATTTCCTATTGTATTGGAAAATATAACATTCCCTGATCCTGTTATAAGTATTGCGATTGAACCGATTACTCAAAAAGATATAGATAAATTATCTAATGCTCTTTACAAATTAGCAGAGGAAGATCCAACATTTAATGTTAAAACAGATGAAGATTCCGGTCAAACCATTATTAGTGGTATGGGTGAATTACATCTTGAAATATTGGTGGATCGTTTGAAGCGCGAATTTATGGTTGAGTGTAATCAGGGTAAACCTCAGGTTGCCTATAAAGAAGCAATTACATCAACAGTTAAATTCAGAGAGGTTTATAAGAAACAAACCGGTGGAAAAGGTAAATTTGCTGATATTGAAGTTGAAATTTCACCAGCAGATGAAGATGTAAAAGGATTACAATTTATCAATGAAGTTAAAGGTGGTAATATTCCTAAAGAATACATATTACCTATTGAAAAAGGATTTAAAGCTGCTATGCAAAACGGTGTATTGGCTGGTTATCCTGTTGAAAGTTTAAAAGTAAAATTATTGGATGGATCTTTCCACGCGGTAGATTCAGATGCATTATCATTTGAAATTGCTGCTAAAATTGCTTTCAAAGAAGCTTGTAAAAAAGCGAAACCAATATTACTTGAACCAATTATGAAGGTAGAGATTGTTACTCCTGATGATTATATTGGTGATGTTACCGGAGATGTAAACAAACGTAGAGGTGTTTTAAAAGAAATTGAAGCTAAAGTTGCCTATCAGGTAGTAAAAGCAGATGTTCCTTTATCTAATATGTTTGGTTATGTAACTACATTAAGAACATTATCTTCAGGAAGAGCTACTTCAACTATGCAGTTTTCGCATTTCAATCAGGCACCTGCTAATATTGTTGAAGAAGTTATTTCAAACATTAAAGGAAAATAGTTTTTAAACATAATATAATCTATTAATTTTAAAATTAATAAATAAATAAAGTGAATCAAAGAATAAGAATAAAGTTAAAATCCTACGATTACAATTTGGTTGACAAATCAGCTGAAAAAATCGTAAAGACTGTTAAGTCAACAGGTGCTGTAGTCAATGGTCCTATTCCATTACCTACTAATAAAAAGATTTATACAGTATTACGTTCAACATTCGTAAACAAGAAATCACGTGAACAATTTCAGTTATGTTCTTATAAAAGACTGCTGGATATTTACAGTACAACATCAAAAACGATTGATGCATTAATGAAACTTGAGTTACCAAGTGGTGTTGAAGTGGAAATTAAAGTGTAATTATTTTTATAGTAGCAGACTGTAAATTTAGAAAGAATCAATAAAAAAATACAATGTCAGGATTAATTGGAAAAAAAATCGGAATGACGAGCGTATTCGATGCCTCTGGGAAAAACATCCCATGCACGGTAATAGAAGCTGGTCCTTGTGTGGTAACACAAGTAAAAACAAAAGAGATCGATGGTTATGAAGCCATCCAGATAGCTTTTGGAGAAAAGAAAGAAAAGCATACTACCAATGCTTTAAAAGGTCACTTCAAGAAAGCAGGTACAACACCTAAGAAAATTGTTTATGAATTTACTCGTTTTGAAGTAGATCATCAAAAACAATTTGGTGATGTTATTGGAGTTGATATTTTTATTGAAGGCGAATATATCGATGTAGTAGGAACTACAAAAGGTAAAGGTTTTCAGGGTGTAGTAAAAAGACACGGATTTAAAGGTGTAGGTGATGCTACCCATGGTCAGCATGACCGTTTAAGAGCTCCGGGTTCAGTAGGTGCATCTTCATGGCCATCAAGAGTTTTTAAAGGCATACGTATGGCTGGCAGAACTGGTGGAAACCGTCGCAAAATGATTAATCTTCAAATTGTGAAAATAGTTTTGGAGAAAAATTTACTAGTAGTTAAAGGATCAGTTCCTGGTCCAAAAGGTTCATATTTAATTATTGAAAGATGGAGTTAGTAGTATATAGCACAAGCGGCAACAAAACCGATAGATCGGTTCAGTTAAATGATTCTGTTTTTGGTATTGAACCAAATGATCACGCAATCTATCTTGATGTTAAACAATATTTAGCAAATCAACGTCAGGGTACACATAAATCAAAAGAAAGATCTGAAATCTCAGGAAGTACCAAAAAGATTAAAAAACAAAAAGGTACCGGAAGTGCACGTGCAGGCGATATTAATTCTCCACTTTTTGTTGGAGGAGGTAGAGTTTTTGGTCCACGTCCGAGAGATTATAGTTTCAAATTAAATAAAAAATTAAAAAAATTAGCTAGAAAATCAGCATTATCTTATAAAGCTAAGGAAAACAATATTTTAGTTGTTGAAGATTTTAATTTTGATACCCCAAAAACCAAAGGTTTTATCGAAATTTTGAATAATTTGAAAATTTTTGATAAAAAAACATTATTAATTCTTTTTGAATCAAATAAAAGTGTATATTTGTCATCCCGTAATTTGGGACAAGTGAAAGTTGTAAATGTAACAGATTTAAATACTTACGATATTTTGAATGCAAATAATTTGATGTTTTTAGAAAGTTCAATAGCAGAATTTAATAAAATCCAAAGCGAAGCTTAATATTTATTTTCAAAAATCAAAACAGCTAATACGAAATGAGCATAATAGTAAAGCCAATAATAACTGAGAAAATGACAGCCATCAGCGAAAAGAAAACTAATCGCTTTGGATTTATAGTTAACAGGACGGCAAATAAAATAGAAATAAAAAAAGCAGTTGAAAGCTTGTACGGCGTAAAAGTTGAATTAGTCAATACAATGGTATATCCTGGTAAAGCAAAATCAAGAAATACTAAAGCGGGACTTATCAGCGGTAAAACCAGCGCCTTTAAAAAAGCTATTATTACATTAGCTGCAGGAGAAACAATTGATTTTTATAGCAATATATAAAGGAAAGAAATGGCTCTTAAAAAATTTAAACCCACAACACCAGGACAACGTTTCAAAATAATCAGCACATTTGAAGAAATTACTACAGATGTACCTGAAAAAAGTTTGTTAGCTCCTAAGAAAAGAAGCGGTGGACGTAATAATACCGGAAGAATGACAATGCGTTATTTAGGTGGCGGACACAAGCAATCCTACAGAATTATTGACTTTAAACGCGATAAAGATAATATTCCTGCAACGGTTCATTCAATTGAGTATGATCCAAACAGAACTGCACGTATAGCATTATTATTTTATGCAGATGGAGAAAAAAGATATATTATTGCTCCTCATGGATTAAAAGTTGGACAAACTTTAGTTTCAGGAAAAGGTGCAGCACCAGAAATTGGAAATTGCCTATTCTTAAGTGAAATTCCTTTTGGTACTATTATTCATAATATGGAACTTCGTCCGGGACAAGGTGCAAAATTAAGCCGCAGTGCCGGTACTTATGCACAGTTAATGTCAAGAGATGATAAATATGCAATTATAAAAATGCCTTCAGGTGAAACCCGAATGATATTACAAAGTTGTAAAGCAACTATTGGTATGGTATCAAATATCGATCATAGCCTTGAAGTGTCAGGTAAAGCAGGTAGAGCACGCTGGCAAGGTCGCAGACCACGCGTCAGAGGTGTAGTTATGAATCCGGTTGACCATCCTATGGGTGGAGGTGAAGGTCGTTCATCAGGCGGTCACCCAAGATCAAGAAAAGGTATTCCATCAAAAGGATACAAAACAAGATCTAAGAAAAAAGATTCAAACAAATATATCATCGTTTCAAGGAAGAAATAATTAAGATTTATAAAAACACTTAAGTATGAGTCGTTCATTAAAAAAAGGTCCTTATATAGAGTACAAACTAGAAAAGAAAGTTTTAGATGCTATTGAGAAGAACAAAAAAGTAGCTATCAAAACATGGTCGAGAGCTTCAATGATTTCACCTGACTTTGTAGGACAAACAATCGCAGTTCATAACGGAAATAAATTTATTCCAGTGTATGTTACCGAAAACATGGTTGGTCACAAATTAGGAGAATTTGCCCCTACCAGAACTTTCAGAGGTCACGCAGGTAATAAAGACAAAGGGAAAAAATAAATAATTTACAGAAATGGGATCAAGGAAACATAACAGAGCAGAACAGGAAAAAGAAGCAAAAAAATCTTTATATTTTGCTAAATTAACCAATAATCCATCTTCTCCTAGGAAAACAAGATTAATGGCTGATTTAATCCGTGGTGTAAATGTTGAAAAAGCAATACATATCTTGCAATTTAGTGCAAAGGAATCTGCAATTAAATTACGTAAATTATTGTTATCAGCTATTGCTAACTGGCAAAGCAAAAACGAAGGCGTAAGAATTGAAGAAAGTAATTTATATGTAAAAGAGGTTTTTGTTGACGGAGGAAGACAAATGAAAAGAATCAGAACTGCTCCTCAAGGCAGGGCTCATCGCATCAGAAAACGCTCAAGTCATATTACTTTAATCATTGACAGCAGAAAAAATATTGCTCCAGTAGCAGAAACAACGGATAATAATTAATAAATAGTAAAAACACTTTAAAAAATTATAAATGGGACAAAAAGTCAATCCAATAGGTAGCAGATTAGGCATCATCAGAGGCTGGGATTCTAATTGGTATGGTGGAAAAAATTTTGAACCAAAGCTTATTGAAGATTTTAAGATCAGACAATATTTGAACGCTCGTTTATCAAAAGCCGGTATTTCAAGAATTAATATTGAACGTACTTTAAAACTGGTAACAGTTACAATAAATACAGCACGTCCGGGTCTTATTATTGGAAAAGGTGGTCAAGAAGTTGATAAGCTGAAGGAAGAATTAAAAAAAGTAACCAATAAAGAAGTACAGATTAATATTTCTGAAATCAAACGCCCTGAATTAGATGCTATTCTTGTTGCAAATACTGTTGCAAGACAAATAGAAGGTAGAGTTTCATACAGAAAAGCAATTAAAACATCTATTGCATCAAGTATGAGAGCAGGAGCTGAAGGAATTAAAGTGTTGGCTTCCGGTAGAATTGGTGGTGCTGAAATGGCAAGACGTGAACAGTACAAAGAAGGAAGAACTCCACTTCATACACTAAGAGCAGATATTGATTATGCATTAGCAGAAGCTCATACTACTTACGGAAGAATCGGAATAAAAGTCTGGATTTGTAAAGGTTTGGTTTATGGTAAAAGAGAACTTGTACCAACAACACCAAATGTGAATACTGAAAAACAGTTTGCTCAAGGTGGAGGTGGTTCAAGACAAAGACCAAATAACAATAATAATAAAAACAGACAAAGAAGATAGTATTATTATCTTAGAATTAAAAGAATTTAAAACATTATAATATTTAATAGCAATGTTACAGCCAAAAAAGACCAAATACAGGAAAATGCAGAAAGGCAAGATGAAAGGCAATACCAAACGTGGTAGCCAACTTGCTTTCGGATCATTCGGTATTAAGGCATTGGAAGAAACTTGGATTACAGGAAGACAAATAGAAGCAGCACGTCAAGCGGTAACGCGTTTTATGAAACGTGAAGGTCAAATTTGGATCAGAATTTTCCCTGATAAACCGATTACTAAAAAGCCAGCCGAAGTACGTATGGGTAAAGGTAAAGGTTCTCCTGAATATTTTGTTGCAAGAGTTACACCTGGTCGCATACTTTTTGAAGCTGATGGTGTACCGTTTGAAGTTGCAAAAGAAGCATTAAGACTTGCTGCTCAAAAGCTGCCAATAGCTACGAAATTAATGGTAAGAAGAGATTTTGTTGAAGAATCAATATAAACAAAGAAATGAAACAAGAAGTAATTACAGAACTTTCTACTCAGGAATTGAAAGAAAGATTAGACGAAGAAAGAACTCAACTTTCTAAATTAAAAATGAATCACGCTGTTTCTCCTTTGGAAAATCCAAATGTTATAGCTCAATATCGCAAAACTATATCAAGGATTTTAACAGAACTCAGAAAAAGAGAATTGGACGAAATAATTACCAAAGCGTAATAATTAAAAATAGAAATCTTAAAAAGATGGAAATCAGATCATTAAGAAAAGAAAAAACAGGTCTTGTAGTTAGCAATAAAATGGACAAATCTATTTCAGTTGTTATCGAAAGAAAAGTAAAACATCCAAAATATGGGAAGTTTATTAAGAAATCTTCCAAATTTATGGCTCATGATGAAAAAAACGAATGTAACGAAGGTGATACCGTTAAAATCATGGAAACAAGACCAATGAGCAAAAGTAAATGTTGGAGATTAGTTGAAATTATTGAAAGAGCAAAATAGTTATGATACAACAAGAATCTAGAGTGATTGTTGCTGATAACAGTGGGGCTAAGAGCGCCTTATGTATCAGGGTACTGGGAGGTACTAGGAAAAGATATGCATCAATTGGTGACAAAATTATTGTTACTATTAAAGATGCTTTACCTTCAGGCAACGTTAAAAAAGGAACAGTTTCAAAAGCTGTAGTAGTAAGAACAAAAAAAGAAATTAGAAGAAGTGATGGTTCATACATCAGATTTGACGATAATGCTATAGTGCTTCTTACTGCAACTGAGGAATTAAGAGGAACCCGTATATTCGGACCTGTTGCCAGAGAGTTAAGAGAAAAACAGTTTATGAAAATCGTTTCATTAGCACCTGAAGTGCTTTAACGTTAAAAAAAAAGTATATGAACGCTAAATTACATATAAAAAAGGGTGATACCGTAAAGGTACTAGCAGGTAATTCCAGAGGAATGCAGGGCAAAGTTCTTATTGTAAATGCAAAAGACAGCACTGCTATTGTTGAAGGAATCAGCTTAGTTACAAAACATACCAAACCAAATGCTAAAAACACTCAAGGTGGTATAATTAAACAAGAAGCTCCTGTTCATATTTCAAATCTAATGGTAGTTGATGGCAAAGGCAATGCAACTAGAGTTGGAAGAAAACTGGACAGTAAATCAGAAAAATTAGTTCGTTATTCTATAAAGTCAGGGGAGGTAATCAAGTAATGAGTTATATACCAAGATTAAAAACAAAATATAGCGAAGAAATCGTACCTGCTCTTATTAAAGAATTTGAGTACAAATCTTCGATGCAGGTTCCACGACTTGTTAAAATTGCTCTGAATCAGGGAATAGGTTCTGCAATTGCTGATAAAAAACAGATTGATAACGGTATTGACGAAATGTCAATGATAGCTGGTCAAAAAGCTGTTCCAACAAAATCACGTAAAGATATTTCAAATTTTAAATTACGTAAAGGAATGCCGGTTGGTGTGAGAGTTACTTTAAGAGGCGAAAGAATGTATGAATTTTTAGACAGATTAGTATCTGTTTCAATACCACGTGTAAGAGACTTTAGAGGGATTAACGATAAAGGATTTGATGGTAAAGGTAATTACACTTTTGGAATCACCGAACAAATTATTTTCCCTGAAATCAATATTGAAAAACTAAGTAAAATTAGTGGAATGGATATAACTTTTGTAACCACAGCTACTAATGATAAAGAAGCTTTAGCTTTATTGAAACAATTTGGATTACCATTTAAAAACCAAAATAAACAACAATAAGATGGCAAAAGAGTCAGTCAAAGCAAGAGAAGTAAAAAGACAGAAATTAGTTGCCAAATATGCTACTAAAAGAGCTGCTTTAAAAGAAGCCGGAGATTATATCGGTTTACAAAAATTGCCTAAAAACGCTTCACCGGTTCGTTTACATAACAGATGTAAATTAACTGGCAGACCAAAAGGCTACATGCGTCAATTTGGAATTTCTCGTATTAATTTCAGAGAAATGGCTTTAGCAGGTTTAATACCAGGAATTACAAAAGCAAGTTGGTAAATTAATTTATAAAATAATAATTAAATACATTATAAAATGGTCACTGATCCTATAGCAGATTACTTAACAAGAATCAGAAATGCCGTGATGGCAAAACACAGGGTTGTTGAGATTCCTTCGTCAAAATTAAAAAAAGAAATAACCAAAATTTTATTTGATAAAGGTTATATCTTAAACTACAAATTTGAGGAAGAAACTTTACCACAAATTATAAAAATCGCTTTAAAATTTCATCCTGTAACTAAGGTATCAGCGATTAACAACCTTCAAAGAGTTAGTAGTCCCGGTTTAAGAAAATATGTTGGTGCTGAAGAATTACCTAGAGTAATGAATGGTTTAGGTATAGCAGTACTTTCAACATCACATGGAGTGATGACAGATAAAGAAGCCAAAACCAAACATATTGGTGGTGAAGTTTTATGTTACATAAGCTAATAGAGGAGAAATAAAAATGTCAAGAATAGGGAAATTACCAATTCAATTGCCAAAAGGAGTTACTATAACTGTTTCAGATAAAAATCTTGTAACTGTTAAAGGTCCTTTAGGTACACTCGAACAAAGCGTTGACCCAGCAATTACAGTAAATGTAAATGTTGAAGAAGCAAAAATAACAGTCGAAAGACCTACTGATCAAAACAGACACAGAGCTTTACACGGATTATACAGATCTCTTATTAACAATATGGTTAAAGGTGTTTCTGAAGGATTTTCTTCTGTACAGGAAATTATCGGAGTTGGTTATAAAGCTACAGCAGATGGTAGAGTTCTAGAACTTGCTTTAGGATATTCACATAATATATTTATGGAACTTCCAGTAGAAGTAAAAGTTGAAACCACTGCAGAAAGAGGAAAAAATCCTACAATTATTCTAAAATCACATGATAAACAATTATTAGGCCAGGTTTCTACTAAGATCCGTTCTTTGAGAAAACCAGAACCATATAAAGGAAAAGGTATCAGATTTATGGGTGAAGTTGTTAGAAAGAAAGCCGGTAAAGCAGCATCAAGTAAATAAAAATTAACAAAAATAAAATCCTAAAAGGATGGCACTAAAGAATAGAAAAGAATTCAGAAGATTTCGTATCAAAAAAAGAATCAGAAAAGTGATTCTGGGCACTTCAGAAAGACCAAGATTGTCTGTTTTTAGAAGTAATAAAGAGATCTATGCTCAAATTATTGATGATTCAAATGGTACAACAATTACCACTGCATCAACAATGGAAAAATCTTTTGCTGACACAAAAGTTCCAAAGATTGAGAAATCTAAATTAATTGGGCAAACAATAGCACAAAGAGCATTAGAAGCAGGTATCAGTACTGTTGTTTTCGATAGAAATGGTTATTTGTATCACGGAAGAGTTAAAACTTTGGCTGAGGCAGCTAGAGAAGGCGGTTTAAAATTCTAATATAATTATGGCAGACATAAACGTAAAAAGAGTAAAATCTAGCGAAGTCGAATTTAAAGATAGATTAGTTAGTATAAATAGAGTAACCAAAGTTACAAAAGGTGGTAGAACCTTCAGCTTTTCAGCAATTGTTGTAGTTGGAAATGAAAACGGAGTAGTAGGTTATGGTTTGGGTAAAGCCAAAGAAGTAACAGCTGCTATTGCAAAAGGAGTAGATGATGCTAAGAAAAATCTTGTTAAGGTAGCTATCCTTAAAGGAACTTTACCTCATGAACAACTAGGTAAATATAGCGGTGCAAAAGTTTTTCTTAAACCAGCTGCACCTGGAACCGGTGTTATTGCAGGTGGTGCTATGCGTGCTGTTTTAGAAAGTGTTGGAGTTAAGGACGTACTCGCAAAATCTAAAGGTTCATCTAACCCTCATAGTGTTGTTAAAGCAACTATCGATGCCCTGGTTCAGCTTAAAGATCCTTATATGGTAGCAAAAATGAGAGGTATTGATTTAGATAAAGTTTTTAACGGTTAACGAATACCATAAAAAGGGAAGCAATGAAAAAAGTTAAAATAAAACAGATAAAAAGCGGTATTGATAAACCTGCTCGTCAAAAACGCACTTTAGTTGCATTAGGAATAAAAAAAATGCACCGTGTTGTTGAGAAAGAATTGACCCCGCAAGTTGAAGGAATGATCAATAAAGTTAAACATTTATTGAGCGTAGAAGAAATTTAGTAATAAACGATTAACTATTAAGATATTATGGATTTAAGTAATCTTAAACCGGCAAGAGGTTCAGTAAAATCATGCAAAAGAATAGGAAGAGGTCAAGGATCAGGTAAAGGTGGTACTTCTACAAGAGGTAACAAAGGTGCTCAATCAAGATCTGGTTATTCTAGAAAAATTGGTTTTGAAGGTGGTCAAATGCCTATTTACAGAAGAGTACCAAAATTTGGTTTCAAAAATATTAATCGTAAAGAATACAATGGTATTAACATTGATACTTTACAAAGATTAGCTGAAACTAAAAATTTACAAGTTATAGATTTAGACATTTTAAAAGAAAATGGTCTGATTTCTAAAAATGACTTAGTGAAAATTTTAGGCAGAGGAGAATTAAAAGCTAAATTACAGGTAACAGCTCACGCTTTTACAGCAACTGCAATAAAAGCTATCGAAGCAAATGGTGGTGTAGCAACAACTATATAACTTACATTACATGAAAAGATTTATACAGACAATAAAGAATATCTACAAAATTGAAGAGCTACGCAAACGTATACTATATACTATTGGTATTGTTTTGATTTATCGTTTCGGTTCTTATGTAGTTTTGCCGGGTGTTGATCCAAATCAGTTAGGTGCACTAAAAAGTCAAACAAGTGGTGGAATCTTAGGCTTGCTGAATATGTTTTCAGGAGGTGCTTTTTCCAATGCTTCAGTTTTTGCACTTGGAATAATGCCCTATATATCTGCTTCTATTGTAATTCAGTTATTGGGTATGGCTATACCTTATTTTCAGAAATTGCAAAAAGAAGGTGAAAGTGGCAGGAAAAAAATTAATCAGTTAACACGTTATTTAACTGTTATAATAACAGGTTTTCAAGCGCCGGGTTATATTGCAAATCTTGTACATCAGTTAGGAAATATGCCTACTGCAATATATCCTTTTAATGGTACTCCTCCTACAATGTTTTTTTATGTAGCTTCTGTAGTTACTTTGATTGCAGGTACATTATTTGTAATGTGGATGGGTGAGAAAATTACTGATAAAGGTATTGGAAATGGAATTTCAATGATTATCATGGTTGGTATTATTGCCAGATTACCTTTTGCTTTATTCGGTGAGTTTATCTCAAGAATGGAAGAACAAGGTGGTGGATTGGTTATTTTCTTAGTTGAATTGGTAGTATTAGTGCTCGTAATTTTAGTTTGTATTTTATTGGTACAAGGGACTAGAAAAATACCGGTACAATATGCTAAAAGAATAGTTGGTAATAAACAATATGGAGGTGTTCGTCAATATATTCCATTAAAAGTTAATGCTGCAGGTGTTATGCCTATTATTTTTGCTCAGGCAATTATGTTTATTCCTATTACATTAGCCGGATTTGCAGCTTCAGAATCTTTATCAGGATTCGTTGCTATTTTTTCAGATTTTAATGGTTTCTGGTATAATTTCGTATTTGCAGTTATGATTATTGCATTTACTTATTTCTATACTGCTGTTACTATTAATCCAAACCAAATGGCTGAGGATATGAAAAAGAATGGTGGATTTATTCCCGGTATAAAACCTGGTAAAAAGACAGCAGAATTTCTTGATGACGTAATGTCAAAAATAACTTTACCAGGTTCTATGTTTTTAGCATTTGTTGCTATTATGCCTGCTATTGTTAGATTATTTGGAGTTAACTCTCAATTTGCACAGTTTTATGGTGGTACTTCTTTACTAATTTTGGTTGGTGTTGTTTTGGATACATTACAACAAATTGAAAGCCACTTACTAATGCGTCATTATGATGGTTTAACTAAATCAGGCAGAATTAAAGGCAGAACTTCAACTGGCATGACAGCTTAATATTATATATATTTAAGTGAATGATATCTTATAAGACAGAAGAAGAAATAGAATTAATACGGGAAAGTTCTTTACTTGTTGGGAAAACCTTAGCAGAAGTTGCTAAACATATTAAACCTGGTGTTCAAACCTTGTTTCTAGACACAATTGCCGAAGAATTTATCAGAAGCCATGGTGCAGTTCCTGGATTTAAAGGTTACAATGGTTTTAAGCATACTTTATGCATATCTGTTAATGATGAAGTTGTTCATGGAATACCGGGAAAGCGAATCTTAGAAGATGGAGATATTGTTTCAGTAGATTGTGGTACTTTGAAAAATGGTTTTTATGGAGATTCAGCTTATACATTTGCAGTTGGAAATGTAAGTGAAGATAAGCTAAAACTGATGGAAGCTACAAAAGAATCACTTTATAGAGGTATAAATGCAGCTATAGAAGGGAAAAGGGTAGGTGATATAGGATATGAAATTCAATCTTATGTTGAAAGTTTAGGATATTCTGTTGTCAGAGATCTTGTAGGTCATGGACTGGGAAGAAAACTTCATGAAAAACCAGAAATACCAAATTATGGTAAACAAGGTTCAGGTATGAAATTACAACTTGGTTTGGTTATAGCGATAGAGCCTATGATAAATTTAGGGGTTCGCAATGTAATACAAGAACGCGATGGTTGGACTATAAGAACATCAGATCGCTTAGCATCTGCACATTACGAACACAATGTTGTAGTTAGAAAAGGGAAGGCTGAGATTTTATCAAGTTTTGAAGAAATTGAAAATACATTATTAAAGATAAATAAATAAAGAATAGCTAAATGGCAAAACAAACATCAATTCAACTAGACGGGACAGTCACCGAATCATTAGGAAATGCAATGTTTCGCGTTGAATTGGAAAATGGACATGTTATTACAGCTCATATTTCCGGTAAAATGCGTATGCATTATATCAAAATATTACCAGGTGATAAAGTACAACTTGAGATGTCACCTTATGATTTATCAAAAGGAAGAATAACATTCAGGTATAAATAATAATAAAATCAATAACAATGAAAGTTAGAACATCTGTTAAAAAAAGGACTCCTGACTGCAAAATCGTTCGCAGAAAAGGAGTAATTTATGTTATCAATAAAAAGAATCCGAAGTACAAACAAAGACAAGGATAAACAAAATAATTAATCTGTAAAATACAAATCATTTTATGGCAAGAATTGCAGGAATAGATTTACCGAAAAATAAACGGGGAGAAATTGGTTTAACATACGTATTTGGTATTGGAAGAGCCTCTGCTCAAAAAATTTTAAAAGAAGCAGGTATCGATGTTAACAAAAAAGTTAACGATTGGGATGATGATGAGCAAAATGCTATACGTACCATCATCAATGATTCATTCAAAGTAGAAGGTTCGCTTCGCTCTGAAGTACAACTGAACATCAAACGTCTTATGGACATTGGGTGCTACAGAGGAATCAGACATCGTTTAGGATTACCTTCAAGAGGTCAGAGCACTAAAAATAATGCCAGAACCAGAAAAGGACGTAAGAAAACTGTTGCTAACAAGAAAAAAGCACCTAAAGGTTAATAATTAGTTTTTATTGAATAATAATTTAGAAGTTTAAATAATAGTAAATATGGCAAAAACTGCTAAAGTTACAAAAAAAAGAGTTGTAAAAGTAGAACCGTTGGGTAAAGCATTCATCAATGCTTCTTTTAACAACATCATTATTTCATTAACAAATAATGCCGGTCAGGTAATTTCCTGGGCATCAGCCGGAAAAATGGGTTTTAAAGGCTCAAAAAAGAACACTCCTTATGCAGCTCAAATGGCTGCAACTGATTGTTCTAAAGTTGCTTTTGACTTAGGATTACGTAAAGTGAAAGCTTACGTTAAAGGACCTGGTGCAGGAAGAGAATCTGCTATCAGAACTATACACGGAGCAGGTATTGAAGTGATGGAAATTCAGGACACAACACCTTTACCACACAATGGTTGCAGACCTCCTAAAAGAAGAAGAGTTTAATTAGGAGCTGAGATTTCACAAGAAAAATTTTAAGAATCATTATAACAATATAAAGATTATGGCAAGATATATAGGGCCAAAAACCAAAATAGCAAGAAGATTTAAAGATCCAATTTTCGGACCTGATCGTTCTTTTGAGAAAAAGAATTATCCTCCCGGACAACATGGTGCTACAAAAAGAAGATCAAAACAATCAGAATATGGTCTTCAGTTGATGGAAAAACAAAAAGCTAAATATACCTATGGTATTTTAGAAAAACAATTCAGAAATGTATTTCATAAAGCAGCCCATAAAAAAGGTATTACCGGTGAAAATTTATTACAACTGATTGAATCAAGATTAGATAATGTGGTTTATCGTTTAGGAATTGCTCCTACAAGAAGTGCTGCACGTCAGTTAGTTTCTCACCGTCATATCACTGTTAATGGTAAAGTAGTAAATATTCCTTCTTATACTTTAAAATCAGGTCAGATTATTGCAGTTAGAGAAAAATCAAAATCAATGGAATCAATTACTAATTCTGTTGCTTCAAGAGTAAATAATAACTCATGGTTAGAATGGGATGTAAATACTTTAACAGGTAAATTCCTTAACTATCCTGAAAGAGACGAAATTCCTGAAAATATCAAGGAACAACTTATCGTCGAATTGTACTCTAAATAAGTTTGATTACAATTTTTGCATTAAAATTTTTAAAATTGTTGTTTTAGTCTTCAACAATTTATTTAATAAAAATCAGAAAAAATTAACTAAATGGCAATATTAGCTTTTCAAAAACCTGACAAGGTTATAATGATAGAAGCAGATGATTTTCAAGGAGTATTTGAATTTCGTCCTTTAGAGCCCGGCTACGGTATTACAGTAGGGAACGCATTGCGACGTATCTTGCTGTCCTCATTAGAAGGATTTGCAATTACTACTGTGAAAATCGAAGGCGTTGAGCAAGAGTTTTCTTCCATTAAAGGCGTTGTTGAAGATGTTACAGAAATCATTCTTAATTTAAAACAAATTCGTTTTAAACGTCAGATTGAAAATGTAAATAACGAAAGAATTCAAGTAAATATTTCTGGTCAGGATACTTTTAAAGCCGGAGATATCAACAAATTTCTTAATGGTTTTCAGGTCTTAAATCCTGAACTAGTGATATGTAACATGGAATCCTCAGTTAAATTAAACATAGAGTTTACTATTAACAAAGGTAGAGGTTATGTTCCTGCTGAAGAAAATAAAAATGCGAATGACAACATTGGAACTATTTGTATTGACTCTATTCATACACCTATCAAAAATGTAAAATTTACAATTGATAATTATAGAGTTGAACAAAAAACAGATTACGAAAAACTAATTTTCGAAATTCAGACTGATGGTTCCATTCATCCAAAAGAAGCTTTGAAAGAAGCTGCTAAAATTCTTATTCACCACTTCATGCTTTTCTCTGACGAAAGAATCACTCTGGATACCGAAGAAAAAGCAATTTCAGAAGAATTTGACGAAAATACATTACACATCCGTCAACTGCTTAAAACCAAATTAGTGGATATGGATCTTTCTGTTCGCGCACTGAATTGTTTAAAAGCCGCAGAAGTTGATACTTTAGGTGAGTTGGTATCATTCAACAGAAACGATTTGTTAAAATTCAGAAATTTCGGAAAGAAATCTTTAACTGAACTTGAACAGTTGGTGAAAAGTAAAAATCTGGAATTTGGAATGAATATAGCAAAATATAAATTAGATAAAGATTAATCGAAATGAGACACGGAAACAAAATAAATAAATTAGGAAGAACTCATTCTCATAGAGTACACATGTTGGCTAACATGGCAACTTCATTAATTCTTCACAAGAGAATTGCTACTACCCTTGCTAAAGCTAAAGCACTGAGAGTATATGTAGAACCATTGATCAACAAAGCAAAAGATGATTCAACTCACTCACGCAGAACTGTATTTAGTTATTTACAAAGCAAAGAAGCTGTTACTGAATTGTTCAGAGATATCTCTGTGAAAATTGCAGACAGACCAGGTGGCTATACACGTATTCTGAAAACCGGAAGCCGTTTAGGTGATAATGCAAATATGTGTATTATAGAATTGGTAGATTATAATGAAAATCTGTTAAAAGCTAAAGAAGAAGCTACTTCAAAATCAACGCGTAGAAAAAGAGCTAAAAAAACAACTGAAACTCCTGCTGCACAGCCTAAAGCTGTTGCACAACCTAAAGTTGAAGAAGCTAAAGTTGAAGAAGTTAAAGATATTGAAGCAGAAGAAACTACTGAAGAAAATAAAGAAGTTTAATTCTTATATCAAAAATATGAAAAAGGATAAAGTGATACAAACTTTATCCTTTTTTTTATTCATAAGAATAAATTTTATAGTAATTTTGAAAAAGAATTCATTTATAAAAACATAAAATATGAGTGCAATATTAAATATTTTTGCAAGACAAATTCTGGACTCAAGAGGGAATCCAACTATTGAAGTAGAAGTAATGACTTCTGAAGGTATAATCGGAAGAGCAGCTGTTCCTTCCGGTGCATCTACCGGTATTCACGAAGCTGTCGAATTACGCGATGGCGATAAAAAACTATTCTTAGGTAAAGGTGTGTTGAAAGCAGTTCAAAATGTAAATAAAACCTTGAATGAAGAATTAAAAGGTATGTTTGTTTCTGAACAGAATGCCATTGATCAAAAAATGATTGAACTGGATGGGACTCACAATAAAGCAAATCTGGGTGCTAATGCAATTTTAGGTGTATCTTTAGCTGTTGCAAGAGCTGCAGCTGAAGAATCAGGACAATACCTTTACCGTTATATTGGTGGTGTAAATGCAAATACACTTCCTATCCCAATGATGAACATCCTCAATGGCGGTTCTCATGCTGATAACTGTATAGATTTTCAGGAATTTATGATTATGCCGGTTGGTGCTGACACTTTTTCTGATGCTATTCGTATGGGAACTGAAGTTTTTCATCATCTAAAAGATGTATTGAAAAAACAAGGTTATTCTACTAACGTAGGGGATGAAGGTGGTTTTGCACCAAATTTAAAATCTAATGAAGAAGCGGTAACTGTTATTCTACAGGCAATTGAAAAAGCAGGTTACAAAGCAGGTAAAGATATTTATATTGCACTTGATCCGGCATCTTCTGAATATTTTATTCCTGAAGAAAATGTATATCATCTCCATAAATCAACCGGTGATAAATTAACTCCTGCACAAATGGTAGATTACTGGGACAATTGGGTAAATAAATACCCTATTATATCTATTGAAGATGGTATGGCCGAAGATGACTGGGCTGGCTGGAAAATGATGACAGAAAGATTAACCCATAAAATTCAACTGGTAGGGGATGATTTATTTGTTACCAATGTAAAAAGATTACAGGATGGAATCAACAAAGGTGTAGCCAATTCTATACTAGTAAAAGTAAATCAGATTGGTACTTTAACCGAAACCATCAATGCTGTGAATATGGCTTACCGTAATTCTTATACGGCTGTAATGAGCCACCGTTCTGGTGAAACAGAGGATACTACAATAGCAGATTTAGCTGTTGCTTTAAATACTGGTCTTATCAAAACAGGATCTGCCTGTCGTTCAGAACGCATTGCTAAATATAATCAGTTACTCCGGATTGAAGAAAACCTGGGCGAAGCAGCTGTTTATTTAGGTAAAAACTTTAAATACGTGAAATAAGTATTATTATCATTATTATTATAAAAGCTGTACGGATATTTTTCTGTACAGCTTTTTTTATGAATTTCATTTGTAGGCTGATGTGGATTTTAATTTTTTCTTATGATAGTCTAAGGGTAGTTTAGCGCTCAAAATAAAAAGGAAATCAACAAAATAAAAAAGGAATCTTGTTGTATAAATACAAATGTGAGAAAAACTTACATTTTATGTTTATAACATATAAAACCAAACAACATAAAATCATTCAGTGATAAAATCTAATTATTGAGTGATTTTATAAAGCCATATAGTGATTCCATTTTTAAATCAATAGATTGTGATATATTTTTGCTTTCATATTAATATTAAAATAGAATATGGAAAGTATTTTTAAAAAATCAATCGCAGTCAATTTTATTGGTATTATATGCATAGTGACAATGACAAACTTTATTGGATTCGGTCAAACTCACACATATACTATTGTTGGAACAGGCCAGACAATATCATATGACACAGCGGTTGCCATAACAATACCCACTCCGGGGCAGGTATTCTACGGACAAAATTCAAATCATCCAGGAAACACGCAATCATACACCAATAATGGCAATGGCACAGTAACCGACAATGTAACAGGGCTGATGTGGCAACAAACCGAGGACAGAAACGGAGACGGAACAATTAATTTCTATGATAAACTTACCTATTCTGAGGCATTGGCTGGTGCTGCAACATGCAATACGGGCGCAAATAATGATTGGCGTTTACCTAGTATTAAAGAGCTGTATTCAATTGCCATGTTTTATGGAGCTGAACCAGGTCCTACCCAACCAATTCCTGTAAAATATATTGATACGACTTATTTCTCTGTCGGATATGGCGACGTGAATTCACTTTCACACGGCAGCCTCGGAACAGAGCGGATTATTGATGGTCAGATTGTATCCTCTACTTTATATGTTAGCACAACATTTGGCCAATTAGAAACTGTATTTGGGTTCAATTTTATTGATGGGCGAATTAAAGGTTATCCAACTACTTATACTGTTCCGGAATGCGGAACAGCAAAGCACTACTATGTTTTATATGTTCGCGGCAATACTGCTTATGGCACAAATCAATTCGTTAACAACGGAAACGGTACCATTACCGATAACGCTACAGGACTAATGTGGATGCAAAACGATAACGGTTCAGGTGTTTTATGGAAGGACGCATTAAGTTATGCTGAAAATCTCACTTATGCAGGGTATTCAGATTGGCGATTACCAGATGTAAAAGAATTACAAAGTATAGTTGACTATAGCCGTTCTCCTGCAACAACCAATTCTGCAGCAATAAACCCGTTTTTCAACTGCACCCAGATTACAAATGAAGGTGGTGTAGCAGATTATCCCTGGTATTGGAGTAATACAACGTTTTCTTCGCAAACACAAACAAACGGAGCAAGTGCCGCTTATGTTTGCTTTGGTAGAGCTATGGGCTTTTTTTCCGGTTTAGGTTGGACTGATATACATGGCGCCGGATGTCAGCGAAGCGATCCAAAACCGAGTAGTTTTGCAGGATATACACATAATGGAAATGGATATTACAATGCCAATGCTCCCCAGGGTGATGCGGTAAGAATATATAATTATGCCCGTTTAGTGCGTGATGCCGGTACAGCTTCAATTAACGAAAATAAAAGTCCTTTTATATTTGATGTTTATCCCAATCCTGTTTCAAACGAACTTACAATTGAAATGAAAGGGAATAGAAAAATAGCAAGCTTTGAGATTTTAAATTCTATTGGTCATGTGGTGCACAAAGGCAGTTTGGTGGAAAAAACCGTTGTGCAAACAAATATCTTTTCACCTGGAGTATATTTAATAAAACTTGAAAATGGAAAGACATATGAAATTAAGAAGATAGTTAAATAATAAATCAAAATTTTAAAAAATGAAATCAAAAGTAAATCAAAAGAATTTTCTATCAGTTTTAATTGGTGTTTTAGTCCTTCTAAATATGAATTTAGCAGGGTGTAAGAAAGATGATAATTCAACAACAACAACTTCAATTACTGGTGATTTAAAAACTGTTCCACGAGCAGCGGCTTATGCTGGCTGCTACCAAGTTATCGGTACAACTCAAGCCAAATCCTGGGACAGTGCAGGCAACATTATCACTCCTGTTTTGGGAGAAGCCTTTTTCGGTCAGGATGCTCAGTTTACTCATAAAGCGCCTGTTTACACCAAAAGTAGCGATGGGCTTACTGTAAAAGATGAAGTTACAGGCTTAACCTGGCAAAAAACGTATGACAGTGGCACTTATTATTGGGCTTCAACTCAAACAGTAGTTGACAATCTGAACAATCAAAACTATGGTGGCTACAACGACTGGCGTGTGCCAACCATAAAGGAGCTTTACTCTTTATGGAATGGAAGTGTAGGTTGGCCTTATATTGATACAGAATATTTTACAATCACATACAGCAGCGAAGAAGATCTAAGCCACACCATTTTTTGGAGCAGCGACAAATATACCGGAGTTCTGGGCAACATAAGCGGTGGACACGGCGAAGTGGCCGGTGATAAACTTGCTTTTGGTGTAAATTTTGGCACCGGACATATTAAAGCCTATAGTATCAGTTCTGGTCCAAAGCATCAGGTTCGTTGTGTACGCGGCAACCTTTCATATGGCGTAAATTTATTTCAAAACAATAATGATGGTACTATTTCTGATTTGGCTACTGGCTTAATGTGGCAACAAGCCGATAATGGTTCGGGAATGGATTGGGAACACGCACTTGCTTATGCTCAAACACAAAATAATGCAAATTATCTGGGTCACAACGATTGGCGATTGCCCAATACAAAAGAACTTCAAAGTTTGGTAGATTACACACGTTCGCCTTATGCAACAATAGCTGCCAATGTAGGACCGGCAATAAATGCATTATTCAGTTGCACTGGTATATTAAACGATGGTGGAAAGGCTGACTATCCTTATTATTGGACAAGTACATCTGCAATTCCACAACCGAATGGAACATACAGTAATGCCTGGTATGTGGCTGTTGGACAGGCAGAAGATGGAAACGGAGAAAACCTTCACGGTGCCGGTGCAGTGCGTTTTGACGCTAAGGTATTAGGGAGCGGTGCAGGAGAAGAAAGGGTATTAAACTATGTGCGTCTTGTGAGAAATATTCAATAAGTATAAAACATAAATAAAAACACGGCAGGTCTTCAAGACCTGCTATCGTTTTACATTATAATAAAATTTAAAACATGAAAAAGCACTATTTAATAATTTTTCTTTTTATATCCCATATTTCTTTTGCTCAAAACAATAAGCAAAATATACGTGGTGTTGTAACTGATAAATATTCTCAAACAACATTACCAGGAGCAAGTGTTCAAATTATGATTAATAATGTAAAAAAAGGATGTTCAAGCGATGTAAATGGCAAATATGTTCTTACAGATATTTCTCCAGACAGGTATGAAATAAAAGTTTCATTTATAGGTTATAAAGATGTAATTATTCCAAATGTTGTGATAACATCAGGAAAAGAAGCAATACTGGATATTGCAATGGAAGAGAATATTACTAACTTATCTGAAGTTGTTGTAACAGCAAACAGTAAAGATAAAACGATCAACAATTTAACTTCAATCAGTGCTCGTACTTTTTCGATGGAAGAAGTTAACAGATATTCGGGTGGGCGAAGTGATGCTGCACGTTTAGTTGCTAATTTTGCAGGGGTAAGTGCACCCGACGATTCCAGAAATGATATTGTAATACGGGGCAATTCGCCGGTTGGCGTTTTATGGCGAATAAACGGAATGAATGTTACGAATCCTAATCATTTTGCTTCAGTTGGAACAACTGGAGGGGCTGTTAGTGCATTAAATACTAATTTATTGAAGAGTTCAGATTTTTTAACTTCTGCTTTTCCCTCAGAATATGGTAATGCAACCGCCGGAGTTTTTGATTTGGGTTTTAGAAATGGTAATTCCAATAAAAGAGAAACTACATTGCAAATGGGTGTGATAACTGGTTTGGAAGCAACTACCGAGGGACCTATAAATAAAACAAACAGTTCTTCCTATTTAATAGGTTATCGTTATGCATTGGCTGGTGTTGCGCAGGCTATGGGTGTTAATATTGGCACAACAGCTACACCTTCTTATCAGGATTTGTCTTTTAATGTATGTAGTGGAAACACCAAAATGGGCAGGTTTAACTTGTTTGGCATTTTGGCAACAAGCAGTATCAATATTTCCGGTGGCACTTCAGGTTCTTTATATGCAGGCGAAGGTGGCGGACATGACTTAAGCAGTAAGATTGGTATTGTCGGATTGAACCACTTCAAACAATTGAATACCAAATCGTATTTCAGTTCTACCATAGGTTTAAATTATTCCAAAACCGACCAGACCGATTATTCTTTCGACCGCCAAACAAACGAATCTTATATTGGACAAGAAAACAATGTTGCCAAAACAGCTTATAATTTTTCAACAAGTTATAATTCCAAAATAAACTCACGACTGTTTGTGAAAATTGGTGTTCAGGATGAATTGATAGGATTGGATTTGTATTACAGAACAAAAGAAAGAAATATAAATAATTGGAAACAGATTTGGGATTACAACAGTTATACCAATCTGGGACAAGCTTACATACACGCCAAATATAGTTTCAGTGAAAAACTCACTTTAAATGCTGGAGTGCATTCTCAATTGTTTTTCTTAAATAATTCAACATCGGTTGAACCTCGTTTAGGACTGAAATACGAAGTCAATAATAAAAGCAGTTTGAGTTTTGGCTACGGACTTCACTCGCAAATGCAGCCCATAAATGTATATTTCTTACAAACTCAAAATACTGATGGCTCTTATAATTATAATAATAAGAAGTTGGATTTTACCAAAAGTAATCATTTTGTGTTGGGTTACGATTTACAACCTATAAAAGACTGGCGGCTTAAAGCTGAAGTCTATTATCAATCTCTCTATGACGTGCCTGTAAATACTTTCTCAAGTAGTTACTCTATGCTTAATACCGGAGCAAGTTTTAAAACTGATTTGGAAGATAGCTTAACCAACAAAGGTACAGGAACCAATTTTGGTGTAGAATTAACCATAGAAAAGTTTTTCAGCAAAGGATATTATGTTTTATTTACTTCTTCAATCTATAGTTCAAAATATAAAGGAAGCGACGAAATAGAAAGGAATACAGCATTTAATGGCAGATATGTATATAATATCTTAGGTGGAAAAGAGTGGAAAGTTGGCAGCGACAAAAGAAATAAAATATGTATCGATCTTAAAATAACCAATGCAGGTGGAAGAGCATATACACCTATAGATTTATCCGCTTCACAGTCAACAGGCCACAATGTATTATCATCAGATGCTTATTCTGATTATTATGCTAATTATTTTAGAATGGATTTAAAAATCGGATACACACACAATAGCCGGAAAAGAAAGTTATCGCAGTCGTTTTCTTTAGATTTGCAAAATGTAACGAATAATGAAAACGTTTTTTCGCAGGAATATGACGATAGAAGCAGGTCAATAAAAACAACTTATCAACTAGGTTTCTTCCCGAATTTTATTTACAAATTGCAATTTTAAAGAAATTTAATATATTTGTAGAATGAACTCGCTTAGATTAAACCCCAGGAAAATTGAATTTTTATTATACATACTGATTTGGGTATTGGTTTTTTCAGTGCCTTATTTCAGTGAACGTGGTGCAGGTTCTGTTAACTGGAATGATATGATGATAAACTGGATGCATGTGTTTGGATATTTTGTTATTTTTCTGGTCAATGTTTATATTCTGGCACCCTGCTTACTTTTCAAAAAGAAATACCTGTATTATTTTCTTTCAATATCTGTTTTGATAATATTAGTAGTTGCTATTAATGTCTTGCTTCCTTCTGGCTTTCCTCCCCGGATTGCTTCCGAAACAAATACCTCAAATGGCTTAATGTCACCTGGTTTGAATGCTCCAATGCATAAACCGCCTCTTATGGCATTTGCAGATAATCTTATTATTTGCATCTTAATTGTAGGTGCCGGAACAACAATTAAACTGATGTCGAAATGGTTAAGTGAAGAAGATTTGAGAAAGGATGCGGAGAAAGAACATCTTAAAACCAACCTGGCTTTGCTTAGACATCAGGTAAGCCCGCATTTTTTTATGAATACGCTGAACAATATTCATTCACTTATTGAAATGGATGCTGCAAAAGCACAGGATGCTATCGAACGTCTTTCAATATTGATGCGTTATTTACTTTACGATTCGGCTCAGAACACCATTGAACTGAAAAAAGAGATTGAATTTATACTTAGCTTTATTTCGTTGATGCAACTCAGGCATTCAGATGAAGTTGAAGTTAAATTACTGATTCCAGATCAAATACCGGATATTAAAATACCACCTATGTTGTTTATTTCGTTGCTTGAAAATGCTTTTAAGCATGGTGTGAGTTACCCAATGAAGTCATTTATTTATTTTGAAATACAGGTGCATGAAAACACGCTGGATTGTATTATTAAAAACAGCAAACATAAAACCGTTATAAATCAGTATGACGAATATATGGGAATAGGATTGGAGAATATTAAAAAAAGCCTGAGTTTATTATACGAAAAGAATTACAAATTAGATATATCAGACAAAGATAATGAGTTTGTAGTTAACTTAATAATTCCAGTATGAAGATAAGATGTATAGCCATAGATGATGAACCACTGGCAGTAAAAAAGATAGCCGGGTATATTCAGAAAGTCCCTTTTCTGGAATTAGTGGCTGAATGCAGAAATGCTTCAGAAGCAATGAGTATTATGGGTAAAAACGATATACAGCTTCTATTTATTGACATTAATATGCCTGACATCAACGGAATGGAATTTGTAAAATCGCTGGCAAACAAACCTTTTATTGTATTCACTACTGCCTATAGTGAATATGCTTTAGAGGGTTTTCAGGTAGATGCCACAGATTATTTATTAAAACCGATTACCTTCAGCAATTTCCTGAAAGCGGCTAATAAGGTGAAAAATCTCATTGAACTAACCGAAAATATTCAGAAGGAAACTGTCAGGACAACAGCGAATCATTTATTTGTAAAATCGGAATACAAGCTTATCCGTATCGAACTCGATGATATTAAATATATTGAAAGTCAGCATGAGTATATTAAAATACATTTGATTAACAATAGTCACGTAATGACCCAATTGAGTTTGAAAAGTATAGAAGAGCAACTCCCATCCAAGCGGTTTATGAGGATTCACAGATCCTTTATCGTCAATCTTGCAAAGATTTCTGTAATTGAGCGGAATCGAATTGTTTTCGACAATAAAGTATATTTACCTATAAGTGATCAATATAAAGAAAAATTTCAGAAGTATATAGATGGAAATTTTGTTTAATTCAAACACTAAACCCTTTTTTTTAATGATATAGAAGAAGTTTCAGTAAAATGAATTAATAAAAAAACAACCCGGATTTTATTTTATAAAATTATTTAGAAATCCAAATGTTTATTTATCATAGTGGTAAGTTAAAACTGTGTATAAAATAAACGATGTTCTTTATTATATTAAAGAATCGTTAAAATTCAAACAGTATCTTTTTATATAGTAATTTTGCAAAAAAAATGAAAAAAATGAAAAGACTAACAACTTTTTTATTGTTATTGCTTTATGTAATTGGCTTACAGGCTCAGAATAATAACAGTAAATCATTTACGATTAATGCAAATATCAGCGGTTTAAAAGATTGCCGGGTTAAAATTATGATGAATAATCCTAATGGTGAGCCTAAGGTAATTGATTCAGCAATGAGTAGAGCCGGTGTTTTTCAACTTAAAGGTAAAGTTCAGATTGCTGACGTTTGTAAAATTATTCTCGGTAGTAATGATAAACAAATCAGTTTTTTTGTTGAAAACACAGATATGCATCTGGTTGCCAGAATGGATTCTCTTGATAAAGCAAATGTATCAGGTTGCAAAGCTCAGGATGATTATAAGAAAGTGCTTGGTCAAATAAATGTATTCTCCTATTTACAAAAAGAATGTGAAATAAAATACAAAGAAGCTCAATCAAAAAATGATGAGAAATCAATGCATTTGTACGATTCAATTTCTTCGGCTATTTTTGATAGACAAATAATGTTTTTAAATAAATTTGCACTTGAAAATAACGCCAGTGTTGTTTCTCCTTATATTGTTTTAACTCAACTAATTTATTACATTGAACTTCCAATGCTGGATTCTATTACCAGAAATTTCGATAAAAGTATATTTCCCTCAATTTATGTAAAACAATTACAGGAGCGGGTTGCTATTCTTAAAAAAACCGATATTGGGATGCCGGCACCTGAAATTGAAATGGCCGATTCATCTGGAAATATGTATAAGCTTTCTTCATTAAAAGGTAAGTATATTCTTATTGATTTTTGGGCTTCATGGTGTTCTCCCTGCAGGAAAGAGAATCCAAATGTGGTAGCAGCTTTTCAACTATACAAGGATAAAGGTTTTGATATCTTAGGCGTTTCTTTCGATCAAAAGCGGGCTAATTGGCTGAAAGCAATTAAGGACGATCATTTAAGCTGGCATCATGTTTCTGATTTAAAAGGTTGGGCCAATGAAGCTGGTAAGATTTATGGAATCAACTCTATACCTCATTCTATTCTATTGGATAAAAATGGAATCATTATTGCCAAAAATTTAAGAGGCGAAGAACTGGTGAAAAAACTAAGTGAATTAATGCCATAATTTATTCATACACGGGCTGACTTAGTGTTAGCCCGTGACTCACTAAATCTTGCTTCCAACTTCAATCTTCGGTCTTCTGACTTCTGTCTTCTAACTTCTTCACTTCTGCATTTCCACCCAAAGTTTATTTCCCATTTCACGGCAAAAGTTAAGAACATCATTTTCGTTAACAGTAGTAATAATACCATCCTTTACAATGAGTTTACCGTTTGAAATAACATGCTGAACATGTTTTGAGGTCATACCGTATACAAAATGTCCTGTGAAATTAGCAGCATTTATTTCAGTAGGAGAGTCGTAATCCAGAACAACCAGGTTATTTGCTGCATCACCTTTGAAATTATGCTGATGAATGTATTTGTGTACATTTCTGAAGCGTTGGTATGTAGCTTGTGGATCCATCATTTCGTGATCTTTTCCAGCTAGAAAAGCTGAACGTGCACTTTGGAGTATATCGCTGTGCATACCATCGGTTCCCAGCATAATTCTATCTCCTAAACCCTTACCGTCAAAGTATCCCACTCTGTTGTTCAGATTGCTTTCCATATTCTGAACTACCCATGAAGGTGAATTGGTAATCATTTTCTTTTCAATATCATTTAAAAACAGGCAATGTGCCAGTATAGTTTTCTCAAAATCAAGTATCCCGTGTTTTTGCATGCGATCAATAACGCGAATGCCATAGTTATCGATACAATGTTTCTGGTCATAGCTGTCTTCAGCGATATGAATATGTATACCCGAATGGTATTTCTCAGTAAGACTGACTGCTTTTTTTAAGGTGTCATCACTCACGGTAAAAGAAGCATGCAAACCTACCAAACCCTGATGTGACTTTAGATAAGTTTCCGTTTCATCCAATCCCTGAGCGGCTTTATCCAATCCGTCTCTGTCAGTGATTTCATAGCAGAGCAAATGGGAAACACCAACTTCATCAAAGGCAGTAGCGATTATTTGCAACGAGTTTTCAATTGCCATAGGAGATGCATGATGATCTACAACAAAACTTACCCCGTTTTTGGCACAGGCTATAGCTGTGGCAAGAGCGCTTGCTTTAATCATGTCTTTATCCAGACATTTATCAAGTGTCCACCAAATGTATTGCAAAACTTCGTAAAAGTTAGCCGGATTTTTTTTTGGAGCACCCATTCCTCTTGCCAATGCAGAATAAACATGATGATGCCCATTTGCAAAAGAATGTGTAACTATTTTTCCATTACAATCAATAGTTTCTTTTACTACTAAATCAGCTGGTTTTTGATTGTAAAAATGAATATTTCCTTCTAAACCTTCCTCAACAAGGATATCTGTAGTTCTAAATTCAAGGGATTCACTGTTGATATATGTACAGTTTTTAAGATATAGCATAGTGTAAATATTATTTAAGTTTTTGTCAAATATACATTAATCCAGCGTGATGCTGGGTTTAAAAGTAGTTTAGCTGTACGCTACGATTAACAGGGGATTGTTTGTAGTTTCAATTATTACGGTTATAGCGACCACAATACAGTAATGTTATTCTCCGCAATATTTATCATATAATTCCACAATCCGTTCCATTCCATTTGTTTTTATATCTTCAGGACTTAATGCTTCAATAAATTTAGGGCATTCATCTTCGAAATAATATTTCAAATAATGTATATTTGCTTTGTATTCATTAATGATGATTCCTGCATTTGGCTTTTCTCGAATAAGTCGTGCGAAATTTTCATTAGTTTTTTTAACATAAAATCTGAGGCCACCTGCATAACCATTTCCACTCCTTTCATAATATTCAGCTGAAAACACAGTAATTTTTCCTTCTTTTATAATTCTAACCCAAGATTTTTTAGTATCTATCTTAATATGATCTTTACCAAATAATTTTGGACTTGATAATAAAAATTTAGTAAAGCTGATTTTTTCATTTTCTTCATTTATAATTTCAAAATCAATTACTTCGTCTATACTATATTTTTTAGTGTCACTATTTTCTGCTGATCTGAATTTGATCTTTGAATCGTCATAATAGGGTATTTCGATAAAGCCTTTTTTGATCGAACCATCTGAAAAGGTAATACTTCCCTGGAAGAATTTTGCAAATACGCTAAAAGGAAGCAATAATAATAAAATGAAAATGTTTTTCATAGATTTAATTTTTTGGTTTATTTTTTAAAAAGTGGGTTGTTTTAAATTCAAGTGTTTCGTTGTTTATATAAGTGCAGTTTTTTAAATAAATCGTGGTTGTTATTTTTGCAAAAGTAAGTGTTATGTCAATTAATAATCGCAAGTTACCGTTAATAAAGCAGTATTGCTAAACTAATTTATTGGGTAAGGAGTACTATTTTAAATGTGCTGGAAAAATATATACTATTTTTAAAATTAAATATTTACTTTTTAAGCTTTTTATTATTGTTTCACAATTCTAAAGCCAATAATTTCAGTTCCGTTAACAGGTTGGCTTCCACTTCTATAGGCGCTACGGCAATTTGAAGCACTCGTCTCCCAGGAACCTCCCCTAAAGACACGGAATACACCTGTGCTTGAACCTATCGGGTTTGTTTGTGGAGAATTGGTATAATCACCACTATACCAGTCGCTGCACCATTCAAAAACATTTCCATGCATATTGTAAAGGCCAAAAGCATTTGCTGAGTAACTGCTTACCGATAGTGTTTTTCCAGGTTTAATATTAATCGTATTATTGCATGAACTTAAAGGGTATTCCCAATCATAATTTGACTGAGAATTACATAAACAATTACCGGTATTGAAAATAGAAGTAGTTGTTGCACGACAAGCGCATTCCCACTCTGCTTCTGTAGGTAAGCGACCTCCGGCATATGACGCAAAAGCAGCTGCACCAAACCAGGTTACATTGATAACTGGATAATTTTCATAATCTTTAACAGGCAACCATTGTCCTCCTGTATAGTGTAAACCCCAGTCGTAAATAGATGAACTTTGAAATATTAATTTTTGAGCATTGTTAATGCCATCTGCATATATACCATTACTGTCAATTTTTAATATATTCAGAAAAAATGCAAATTGTGCATTTGTTATTTCATACTTACTTATTTTATACGATGAAAGTGTAACTTGATGTTGAGTTTCATCTGTACGTCTTCCATCTTCTGTTATTGGGCTACCCATACTAAACGTATTGGCTGGGATAGAAACCATTTCTATGTTAATAATTGGGAGCTGATTATTAACAATCTTATCGTCCTTTTTACAACTATTAATAATTAGTCCAATTGTACTTAATATAATAATGTTAGTATAGAATAATGGTTTAAATTTCATTGAATTTTTTTTTAATATTTAACGGTAACTGCTTGCGCTTTTTTCCATCAAAATCTGCAAATGCATTGGCAACAGCTGCAGCAGTGGGAACCAGTCCTATTTCTCCTATGCCTTTTACACCATAGGGGCCAACTGCATCAGCAACTTCAACGCCTTTTACAATAATTTCAGGTGTTTCATGTGCTCGTAAGATATTGCAATCTCTTAGCTTGGTACTTAATAAATAGCCATCTTTCATTGGTAAGTCTTCACACAAAGCATAACCCAATCCCATGTGAACGGCGCCCTGAATCTGTCCTTCAAAAAGCATTGGATTCATGATTTTTCCAGCGTCATGAGCAGCAATAACTTTTTCAATCCTTCCCTCATCATCCAATACAACCAATTGTGCTGCATACCCATAAGAATAGTGTGTAATAATTTCTTCCACGTCAGCTCCTGGTTTGGTGGTCCAGTCGCATTTCCATTCACCAAAATACTTTTTCCCAACTAACAGTTTTAATGCATTATGTTTTAAATCTTCCTTTAATAATATACATGCATTTATAATTGCATTTCCAAGTAAAGCAGTAGCTCGTGATGATGTTGTCATCCCTGTTTTAATCTGAGCAGCAGAATCCACTTTAACTTCAATAATTCCAGGTGAAATTCCAGTTTCTTCACATAAAGTTTGCAAAGCCATGGTATGAACACCTTGTCCCATTTCTGTCCATCCATGTTGAATAAGTACTTTCTCAGGAGAAATTATTTCGATAATCACATTGGAGAAATCTATCATTCCATTTCCAATTCCACTATTTTTAATACCTGTAGCAATACCTTTGAACCTGGCTTTTTCATAGTCCTCTTTGAGTGCATCCAGACATGCTCTGATCCCTACACTTTTTAATTTTTGTCCGGTTGCAGTGCAAAGCCCGTCAACCAAAGCATTGTCGTAACGGAATTGCCATCGGTCAAATCCACCTTGTTTGCATAAATCATCAATACATGCTTCCAGTGCAAAAGCAACCTGATTTGCACCAAATCCACGCATAGCTCCCGAAGGTATGTTGTTGGTATAAACTGTTTTGGCTTCAATATCAGTAACAGGAACATAGTAACCACCTGTCGCATGACCGGCAACCCTTTCCATTACTTTTGTGCCAACAGAAGCATAAGCCCCGCTATCGCCAATTGCACGTAGTTTGATAGCAGTGAGTTTTCCTTTTTCGTTGCAGGCCAATTCCAAATCCATGTAAACAGGATGACGTTTCGGATGCATAATAATCGATTCTTCACGTGAAAGAGATAGTTTTACAGGCTTTTTAATTAAATAGGCAAATAAACTTACATGACCTTGAACTGTCATATCTTCTTTTCCACCAAAACCACCGCCATTGGGAACTAAAATTACCCTCACTTTTTCTTCCGGTAAGCCAAGTATCATAGCTACCTGCCTGCGGTCTTCATATACACCCTGACTCTGACAAATTAATTCAATACCATCTTCTACTGTATATGCGATTGCAGTTTCTGTTTCTAAAAACCCATGTTCTATCCGTTGAGTTTGATAAATGCCTTTTGAAACAAATTTTGATTCGGCAATTATTTCATCTGCATTGCCTCTTTTAATAATGCAATTATCAAGTAAATTAACATGATTTTCGTGAACTTGCGGAGAGTCATACTCTAATGCTTTGATTGGATCTGTTACCGGTTCGTAAATCTCATATTCAACTTCAATCAGACAACTAGCTCTACGGGCATTTTCTTCAGTGTCAGCTACTACAGATGCAATTACATCCCCGATATAATGTGTAATCTCATTTTCAGCAATCATAACTGACCAGTCGTTGTAAATAAGTCCGATTTTGGAAGCTGATGGAATATCCTTTGCTGTAAATATTTTAACAACACCTGTCGACTCTTCTGCTTTTTCTGTATTGATTTTTACAACTTTTGCACGTGGATAATCACTGAATCGTAAACTGGCATGAAGCAATCCTTCTATTTTAATATCATTTACGAAGTTTCTTTCGCCTATAGCTGTTTCGTAAGAATTATATTTTGGAAATGCTGTTCCTACTTTGCCATTCTGAGGCAATAATTCAATATTTTTATGATTTTTAAAATGATCAGCTGCATATTCTATAGCTTCTTCAATTTTCTTATATGCTGTACAGCGACAAAGGTTTAGTTTTAGAGCAGCTCTGATTTCATTAAGAGTAGGAGCGGGATTGTCTTGCAAAAGTATTTTTGCACGCATGATAAATCCTGGTGTGCAAAATCCACATTGAACGGCTCCTTTTTCAACAAATGCTTTACCAAGTGTTTCTTTAATATATTGAGGGAAACCTTCCATTGTATAAACTACAGTATTCTCAAGGTTTCTCATTTTGGTTGTACAGGCCAGACGTGGTTTTCCGTTGATTTCAACCATACATGCACCACAGGCAGCCTGAGCTGAGCATCCATCTTTGACAGAAGTTATATTTAAATCATTTCTTAGGAATTTTAAAAGACTTAACTCATCTTCTCCCTGGAAAACAATTTTATGATCGTTTAAAGTAAAGTTTATCATTCAAGTGTTTTTTGCAAATTTAATAAAAACAAAGTTATTGTGCTTATGCATTTGTTTTTTTTCTTCTGTCAAATCATAAGTTTTGAGACATCTTTTTTGGTAGTTGATGTATTCTATGTAAAAATAATGCCAATCCTTTTGTAAAGAATGGCATTATTTTTTGAAATTGCATTAGAAAATTGAATTTAAACTAAAGTTTTTTGAACCATAAATACCAGTTCAAATTATAGTATCCGGCTTTATTTTTAGCTTTCAAACTGGCAGACTCTTCCATTGTTTTTGGACTGGGAAGCAAAACATCTCCTCCTGGTTTCCAGTTTGCCGGTGTTAATACTTCATTGTCATCTGCAGTTTGCAATGCAATTAGCACACGTTCAATTTCATCAATATTTCTTCCAATATTTTGAGGATAATTAAGGATTGCCCTAATTTTGTTGTCAGGGTCAATAAAGACTACAGCCCTCATATCTTTTGTAAGTATTGTGTCTTTTCTTAAAAGATTGTATTTTTTTGAAATTTCCATGTTTACATCTGAAATTAATGGAAACCCAATTTTTACAGATTCTTTACCTGCAAAAGAAATAGATTCTATTGATTTTACCCATTCAATATGACTGTTCAATCCATCAGTTGAAATTACTAATAAAGCTGTATTAAGCTTTTTAAAGGTTTCTTGCTTTTCGGATAATGCCATTATTTCAGTGGTACAAACAGGCGTGAAATCTGCCGGATGACTGAATAGAATTTTCCATTTTGTAAAATAATCATCTGGAAAGTTAATATTTCCAGTTGTTGCCTGTGCCTTAAATCCAGGTGCGTGCTGTCCAATATACAATGTTTGTAAGCTGTTGTTTGTTTGGGTTTTGCCAAGAATTGTACATGACATTACAAATATAAAAAGTAATATATAATTTTTCATAGCTGTTATTATTTAGAATTATTCTAAACAAAGATACAATATATAAAACTTAAAAGGTAAAAAAAGATACAAATAATTTGCATAAGATAGATTTAGTTGAAATATGTAATTATTAAAAGTATGTGTTTTAGGATGAAAATTGTAATTGTAGTTAAACTTATTAATTATATGTTCTTTATTTACTGCAATTAAATAATCAATTCCTATCTTTGAATTCCTGATTCCATAATTCTCGTTTGCCTTTTTGAAAATTATTTTTGTACAGTCTTCAATTTCTAAAAAATGCCTATCTTTGCGTTTCTATATCCATTTTAAAATCAATAAAAATATATTCAAATGATTACTGATAATTTCATAAAACGTCACAATGGTCCTCGTGAAGAAGAAGTTGAGATGATGTTAAAAAAAATTGGTGTTACGTCACTGGATGAACTGATTGATAAAACGGTTCCTTCTTCAATCCGCTTAAAAACACCGCTCAATTTACCTAAAGGATTGAATGAATTCGAATATTCAAAGCATATTAAAGAAATAGGTGCTAAAAATAAAATCTATAAAACTTTTATAGGTATGGGATATTACAATTCCATTACCCCTGGTGTTATTACCCGTAATATACTTGAAAATCCGGGTTGGTATACTTCATACACTCCATATCAGGCGGAAATTTCTCAGGGTCGTTTAGAAGCTTTATTGAATTTTCAGACTATGGTAAGTGATTTAACAGCTATGCCAATTGCAAATGCATCTTTACTTGACGAAGGAACAGCTGCTGCTGAAGCAATGATTATGTTTTTTAATGCCCGTTCACGCGAAAATGTAAAGAAAGGAGCCAATCAATGTTTTGTGTCCTGCAATCTTTTCCCGCAAAGTATTGATGTTATTATTACCCGTGCTACAGCTTTAGGCATTGAAGTAGTGTTTGGTGATTATCAAACCTTTCAGTTTACTGATAAAATATTTGGAGCCATCGTTCAGTATCCTGATCAGTTTGGAGAAGTACATGATTATTCTGAATTTATTACAAATGCAAAGGCCAACGGTAGTTTTGTAGGTGTTGCTGCAGACTTGATGTCATTAGCATTGTTAACACCTCCAGGCGAATGGGGTGCAGATTGTGTTTTCGGAACTACTCAGCGTTTTGGAATTCCTATGGGATATGGCGGCCCTCATGCTGCTTATTTTAGCTGTACCGAAAATTTCAAACGTCAGATTCCCGGACGAATTATAGGTATTTCAGTAGATGCTCAAGGCAACCGTGCTTTACGAATGGCATTGCAGACCCGCGAGCAACATATAAAACGTGAAAAAGCTACTTCAAATATCTGTACTGCTCAGGCATTGCTTGCAACTATGGCCGGGATGTATGCTGTTTATCATGGCCCAAAAGGAATTAAAGAAATTGCACGCCATATCAATATTCTAACAGGAGTGTTGAACAATGAAATTAAAAAATACGGTTATAAACAACGCAATCAATATTTCTTTGACACTTTAGCGATTGAATTACCTGAAGGTGTTTCAACTGATACCATTAAAAAAGCAGCATTATCACTTGAAATGAACTTCCGTTATATTGATGATGCAACGATTGGAATCAGCATTGATGAAACCACATCTCTGTGTGACATCAATAAGATCTTAAACATTTTTGCAGATGCAAATCATAAAGAGTTTGTGAAATTTGTATGTGTTCCTTCAGAATGTGAATTAATTTCTACTATTCCTTCACAATTAATGAGAACTTCAGCTTATTTGCAACAAAAAGTCTTTTCGGTCAATCATTCAGAAACTGAAATGATGCGTTACATCAAGAAACTAGAAATAAAGGATTTATCCATGAATCGTGCAATGATTCCACTAGGGTCCTGTACTATGAAATTAAATGCAGCAACTGAATTGTTCTTTATGAGCTGGCCCGAATTCGGTGCTATTCATCCTTTTGTACCTTCAGAACAAGCAGCAGGTTACCTTGAGCTGATCAGTAATTTTGAAAAAGATCTTTGTGAAATTACAGGTTTTGCAGCAATTTCATTTCAGCCAAATTCAGGTGCTGCTGGAGAATATGCCGGTTTGATGGTTATTCGTGCTTATCACAGAAGCAGAGGAGATATTAACAGGAATGTTTGTTTAATCCCTTCATCTGCTCATGGAACCAATCCTGCATCAGCAGCAATGGCCGGTATGGAAGTAGTTGTTACTAAATGCGACGATTCCGGAAATATCGATGTTGCTGATCTAAAAGCTAAAGCTGAACAATATGCTGACAGATTATCCTGTTTAATGGTTACTTATCCTTCTACTCATGGTGTTTTCGAAGAAAGTATACTTGAAGTAGTAAATATTATTCATAATAATGGTGGTCAGGTTTATATGGATGGTGCCAATATGAATGCTCAGGTTGGTTTGACTAATCCAGGTAATATCAATGCAGATGTTTGCCATTTGAATTTACATAAAACTTTTGCTATCCCTCATGGTGGCGGTGGTCCTGGTGTAGGTCCTATCGGCGTAGCAAAACATTTAGCTCCATTTTTACCAAATCATAAAGTAATAAAAACAGGTGGAGAACAAGGAATTCATGCCATTTCATCAGCTCCTTTCGGAAGTGCAATGGTTTTGCCAATTTCTTATGCTTATGTAAAATTATTAGGTGGTGAAGGTTTAACTGAAGCTACACGTTTTGCAATACTAAATGCAAATTATTTAAGAGTTCGTTTTGAAGGTCATTATAAAATTCTGTATACTGGAAAAAATGGCATGTGTGCTCACGAAATGATTTTAGATTGTAATGAATTTCATCATACAGCAAATCTGCCGGTTATCGAGATTGCAAAACGATTAATGGATTATGGTTTCCATGCTCCAACTGTTGCTTTCCCTGTTCATGGTACATTAATGATAGAACCAACTGAAAGTGAACCATTGTCAGAATTAGACCGTTTAGCAGATGCTATGATTGCTATCCGTAAGGAGATTGCTGATATTGAAAATGGTATTTCTGATAAAGAAAATAATCTTATAAAAAATGCGCCACATACTGCTAAGGTGCTAACTGCTGATGTATGGGATAAGCCTTATACACGTCAACAGGCGGCATTTCCAATGCCACATGATGATAAATACTGGCCGACAGTAGGACGAATAGATGATGCATTTGGTGACAGAAATCTTATGTGTACCTGCGAATCTATTTAATATTAAATGTTTAATAACATTTATTAAATTAAAGTTTTGAAAATGAAAGTGTTGAAATTTGGAGGGACTTCCGTTGGAAGTTCCTCTCGCATTAAAGAGGTTGCTAATCTTGTTAATAATAACGAACAGAATTTTGTTGTGCTTTCTGCAATGACAGGAACAACAAATATTCTGGTTGAAATTTCAGATTGTTTGCATAATAAAAATCAGGAAGCAGCTATTGAAAAGATTCAAAAGCTTGAAAATAAATATTATGAGATTGTAAATGAATTGTTTTCAACAGAAGTTTTTATTAAAAAGGGGAATGAACTTATTGAAACCCATTTCAGTTATATTAAATCGTTTACACAGGATATGTTTACGCTTTTTGAAGAAAAAGCAATACTTGCACAAGGAGAATTAATTTCAACAGCATTGTTTCACTTCTTTTTAGAAGAACAAAATATAAAATCAGTGTTGCTTACTGCGCTAAATTTCATGAGAATCGACAAACAGGGGGAACCGGATGAATACTATATACGTGAAAATCTACAACGCGAAATTAATGCATCTCCAAAAGTAAATATTTATATTACACAGGGGTTTATCTGTAGAAATGCATTTGGTGAAATAGATAATCTTAAAAGAGGCGGTAGTGATTACAGTGCTTCAATTATCGGACAGGCATTAAATGCTGAAGAAATACAGATATGGACTGATATTGACGGAATGCATAACAATGATCCAAGAATTGTTCAAAACACCAAACCATTGGCTCAGATTTCATTTGATGAAGCTGCAGAACTGGCTTATTTCGGTGCGAAAATTTTGCATCCTACCAGTGTTTTGCCTGCAAAAATTGCGAATATTCCTGTTCGACTGAAAAACACAATGGATCCTGCTGCTGAAGGAACTTTAATCAGCAGCAATGTTGTTGGAGAAGGTATTAAAGCTGTTGCAGCTAAAGATAATATAACAGCAATTAAAATTAAATCAGACAGAATGTTGCTTGCACATGGATTCATGCGTAAGGTTTTCGAAATTTTTGAGACTTATAAAACATCGATTGATATGATTACAACATCAGAAGTTGCTGTTTCTGTTACTATTGATGATGTTCTTCATTTACAGGAAATTGTTGATGAATTGAAACATTATGGTTTGGTAGAAGTTGATAAAAATCTTACGATAATAAGCATTATTGGTAATTTTCTGGATGAGAGTAAAGGCTTTGCACTTAAAATTTTTGATTCGCTTCAAAATGTTCCTATTCGAATGATTTCTTATGGTGGAAGTCGTCATAATGTATCAATTTTAGTTAATACTTCTGATAAAAAAGAAGCAATGATTGCTTTACATAACAAACTTTTCTAAATGTTTACAAAAGAGGAAATTTCTAGATTTCGACAAATACCAACTCCATTTTATTATTATAAGCTTGAATTGTTAAAGAAAACATTAGAAGCTGTGGCTAAGGAATCAGCTTTGTGCAATTTTAAGGTTCATTATGCATTAAAGGCAAATTCAAATGATGAAATTCTAAAAATCATCAGTTCTTATGGGTTTGGTGCTGATTGTGTGAGTGGAAATGAAATTTCAAAAGCTCTTGCATGTGGATTTTTACCAAAGGATGTTGTGTTTGCAGGAGTTGGTAAAACAGATAAAGAAATTAATCTGGGAATTGAAGAAGATATATTTTGTTTTAACTGCGAATCCATTGCTGAACTTCAAATAATCAATGAATTGGCTATAAATAAAAATAAAACTGCAAAAGTTGCATTAAGGATTAATCCAAATATTAATGCCAATACACACCATTATATTACTACCGGTTTAGAAGAAAATAAATTTGGAATAAATGTCTGGGAACTGGAAACTGTTATTGAGTTGCTTACGACTCTGAAAAATATAAAACTTACAGGTTTGCATTTTCATATAGGTTCTCAAATTACTGATTTATCTGTATTTAAGGGATTATGTATAAGAGTGAATGAAATACAGGAATGGTTCAGTCAGCATCATATTTTGCCGGATCATATTAATGTTGGAGGAGGTCTAGGTGTTAATTATGAATATCCGAATGAAAATTTATTGCCCGATTTCAGAACTTATTTCAAAATATTTAAAGAATTTCTGGAGCTTAAACCTAATCAAATCTTACATTTTGAATTGGGACGGTCTATAGTTGCACAATGTGGTGCGTTGATTTCCAGTGTTATATATATTAAGGAGGGCGTAAATACTAATTTTGCAATTATCGATGCAGGTATGACTGAATTGATCCGTCCGGCATTATATCATGCTTATCATAAAGTTGAAAATTTAACTTCAAATTCCAATACTATAAAACGATATGATGTAGTAGGTCCAATTTGCGAATCTTCTGATTGTTTTGCAAAATCATTGAATTTAGCTGAAACTAAAAGGGGTGATATAATAGCAATCAGAACTACGGGTGCTTATGGGGAGACAATGGCATCTCAATATAATTTAAGAGATTTGGCTAAAGCCGTTTACAGTTCGTAAATTGTATAAAACCGACAACTAAATATTTTAGTGTTATCTCTTGTCTTCTTTCGAAATTGTTTTTTGCTATGTATCATAGCTTGCTGGAAAATGAATAAAGTTCAAAAATTAAACTATCACAAAATGGAACTTGACTATATTGATAATTTCAACGCCTACGGAGATAATATCATTCGGTTGTACAACTTTGACAGAAAGGAGTCTGTCAAATTTTATGAGATACTCTTTCAACAAATTATTGTAAATAAAACGGAATTAAAGCTTTCTTCAATTGATTTTATTCAAGCCAGGAATTGTAGCCTTACTATGCAAATTTCAGATATAGATGAAGGAATAACGTCAACTGATGATAAATCATTTATTTGCAGGCTTACAAAAGGTGGATATGAAAAGATGCTGCAACTTTTGCTGCCTTTTTGTGAAAAAGAAACCAAGGGTTTTCAGTATTTATATGATATAGATTCGCTCACAGATTTTTTGTTTACTCCAAGTGGCTCCTGGTAAATAGATGAATAAAAAGGCTAAATAACACTGAATTTTAATGAATATTTTTTAATTTTGAGGTTTGTATGAATCAGACCTGAAAATAATACATTGAAATTTGATTTAAGATAAATTGATAGAGCTATAGTTTTTCTAATCAAAACAATAACAGAAATTCAACGAAAATTAAAGATTTCTCATAGTAATTAAATAAATTATCTGTATGGATTTTAATAAATTATTCATTGATAAAAGTTTAAAACCTTCCGAAAAAACAACAGTTTTAAGCAACTGGCTTATTCTCAACACAGATAGTCTTAACGAACTTATTGACTTTGCCCGTTTAGCAAAAGATCCAATAAAAGCAAGTTGTATTGAGGCAATAGAATATGCAACTAAAACAAAGCCAGGATCAGCTTCTTCTGAATGTCTGAAATTTGTTTCCGAAACTCTTTCTTCTAAAGCACCAAGAGTGAAATGGGAATCTGCCAGAGTTATTGGAAATATTGCTCATTTATATCCTGATCAACTGGATGTTGCAATAAATAATTTGCTTGTTAATTCTGAACATTCTGGTACAGTCGTTAGGTGGAGTACCGCTTTTGCTTTCAGTCAGATTATTAAAATGAAAATGCCTTTCAATAATGATTTAATTCCTGCAATAGAATCTATATGCATTAGGGAAGAAAAAAACAGTATTAAGAAAATATATCTGGAAGCAATAAAAAAGCTGAAAGTCTGATTATAACTATGTCTAGATTGGATTAAAGTTTTATTTAACAATCAGAATTAAAGATGAATTTGTTTTGCTTTAAATTGCAATTAATTAAAATAATAGCTGAACTGAATTAAATTATAATGTAAAAAAATTCTTCAACTATTATAGCACTAAAACAAGATTCTTATTGATATTATAAGTTTCTTGTAATAAACAAATTTACAAATCGTTATGGTGTTATTTTCTTTAATCAGTCTATTTGTTTTATTAATATAAATAAGTGATTATTTAAAGAGCGTTATTTTAAAACATTTTTTAGCATTTATTAATTTAACAGAACTTAAAATGAAACGAGAACAATATATTCCTTTTGATAAAGAATTTATACTCGAACAACAAATAGCTGAATGTGCTGAAGATGAAAATGGAGCTTGGGATTTTAGAAAGCTTTTTAATATACTTGAACACTATTTTCATTACGAAGCTTTTAATCTTAACCTTAAATTGAAACAACATTATGCTTTATTCGATCCTGATTTAAATCCAATGGAAAGAAATGGATTTGTTGGTAAAAGTGAATTTTCAATTTTCAAAAAAACGCTACTTAAAATTCTTGAAAGAGGTAATTATGTGAGTGTTGATCAAGAAACAATTGATGATGCATTTAAACATTCGGATTTAATCGGATTGAAACTTGCAATTGATTTTAACGATTTTAAAGATTATGGATTATACGTAAGAGGTCATCATAAAACAAAAGAAAAGCTAACTAAATTTTATGTATTTAAGAAAGAAATAGAATTTGAATACTATGATCGTGTAATGATATATCTTAATTATAAAGATGCAGATTATTTTCACGAAAAGAAAGTTAGTTTAAAAAAACTACCGTTTGATCCAGGATGTATAGTGTTGAAAATCTTTAAACGTGTTCCTAAAAACGATCTTGAAACTATATTTCCAAATGCAATCCCAAAGATGTCAACAATTGATAAAATATTGTTTTGGGTGCCAGGTATTGGTGGTGGTATTTCGTTATTAAGTACTAAAGTAATTCCTGCATTATTTGCAATGTATTTGGCATACAAATCTGGTGAATCAATAGAAATGTTAAATGAAAAAACCTCGCTAAATCAAGGTTTAGTTGCATTAGGAATATTGGGTGGTTATTTGTTTCGTCAATATAGTAGCTTTGTAAATAAAAAAATAAAATATTCAAAAATGCTTTCAGATAGTCTTTACTTTAAAAATTTAGGGAATAATAGTGGAGCATTTTATTCTTTGTTAAACAATTCGGAAGAAGAAGAGATAAAGGAAACAATTTTGGCATATACATTTTTATATAGAAGTAAGATTCCTATAACATCAGAAGAGCTCGATCATCAAATAGAATCATGGTTTAAAACAAAGCTAAATACAGATATTGATTTTGATGTAGAAGATGCTTTAAATAAATTAAAAAATATTGGTCTTGGTATTGAAACAAATGGCAAATGGGAAGTTGTCTCTATAAATCAAGCTCTCATAAGAATAGATGAAATTTGGGATGGGATTTTTGAATATAATATAAAATAGGGTTCAAAAATGGAAGTTGGGTTCATCCTCAAAATGGAAGGGTGCAACGGTTTTTTATCAAATTGATATTGAGGGTAAAGTCAGA
>JBMOKG010000238.1:0-2056 GCA_049315385.1 Bacteroidales bacterium | reverse complement strand
AATAAAAAGTCTTTTTGTTTTACACCTACAAAACGGTCGATTTCTTTTCCGTTTTTAAATAAAATCATAGTTGGAATGCTTCTTACACCATATTTTGAGGCTATAATCTGACATTCTTCCACATTTAGTTTGCCGATACGTGCTTCACCATTGATTTCTCCAGCTGTTTCGTTCAATATAGGCGCTAATAGTTTGCAAGGCATGCACCAGTCGGCCCAAAAATCTACCAGAACCACTCCTTTACTTACTTCTTTCTGAAAATTTGTTACATTCAGGTGTAAAATTTTATCATTATCAGCTTCTAAGGGCGTATTCTTCATTTTCTTATAATTGTAATAAATATAGTATATAAATACTGCCAGTCCGGCAAAAACAATTATTAATGTAGTGTTCATTTTATTTGGTTATTAGTTAATGGTTAATTGTTAATTGTTAATTGATTTAGTATAGTCGTTATCTGTTCTTTGGTTTGTATGCTTGATGTAGCTTTTACTACTTTTCCGTTTTTATAATAAATGCAAAAAGGAATTCCTGTAAAGCCTTTTACTTCGTTTAGGTTTCGGATTACGTGTGATTCGGGATTATCGAATTCCATATCGAAGAAGTTAATTTGTTTATATTCATTTTCAATTTCCTCCATAATCTGATAAACCGGAATACACATGGGAACCATACGACCACAGCAAATCATTACATTTTCATGCTGACTGATTAATTGCTGATGTTGGGCGGCAGTTTCTATGTGTTTTAAATTGGTATACAGCATTTTTATTCTGATTAAAATTTATACTGCAAAATTAGATGATTATGCAATGCAATAAATCAAATATGCCTTGTAGCACAACAAGAGATTAATTGAATTGCGACAAGTTTTTTATTGAGGCAGAACAATACGAACCCTCTTGCAAAATACGAAGTTATTTTGTTTGTTATATCCTATTCTAGAGTTGATATAGTTGCATTTATTGGATAGCAATCTAAAAACCAAAATGCAATATTATATTGATTAGGTAAGTTTTAGATATTCAAATCCCCAGAGGCTTATAGCTTTCAGCTGCTTCGAGGTTTTAATAAAGTTAGATTGCTAACTTATATTAAATGTTGATAAATATCATTAATTTTCAGATTTTTATTTAAAAAATAGTTAAGTTTGCAATTGCTTTAGTGAATTTTAAATTATGTTTTCTCCTATTTATTAATACTTAATACACCCCAACGATGAAAAAACTTCTTTTATTAATTTCTTTTGTATTTTACACAATGTGTATAAATGCACAATCTGTTAGTTTTGGCTTTGACAGCACTATGTTTATTCCTGATGGGCCTAATTGTCCTCCGGGTATTTTATATGCAAATGTGTTAGTAAATAATTTTCCTACAAATGCAGTTATTTCAACAGACAGCGATATTGTTTCGATTTGTATAAATATTGAACATAGTTTTTCAGGTGATTTAGGATTTAAGTTATTTTGTCCTAATGGACAGAGTGTAGTTTTGGATAGAAATTCTCATTCTGGTGGTAATTATTTTGGTATGCCATTTGGTAGTAGTAATCATGGAAGTTATGATAATGGTTGTTTCCCTATGAATAATCCATCTGGTTTTGGTTGGAATTATTGCTGGTCGGAATTTTTCCCAAATAATGGATTTACAATAAACCAATTAAGTGCTGATACTTCAGGGTTTGGAACAACACTGATAGGTAATATACGAATTATTGATTCTACAAATGTTTATAATTTCGCAAATTATTTTAAACCTGATAGCACTTTAACTTCTTTAATTGGTTGTCCCTTAAATGGTACCTGGAGTATGCAAATTACAGATGATTTTGCCATAGATAATGGTTATGTTTTTCACTGGAGTATTGAATTTCCAGCTACAGTTCCTGCAACACCTATTATCACATTAATTGGCGATACATTGTTTTCTGATGCTCCTTTGGGTAATCAGTGGTACGATATGGCTACAGGAGCTATTGTCGGAGCTACGGCAGCTAAATATCATCCCTTGCAAACGGGTGATTATTTCACAATGGTTAGTTTAAACGGACAAA
>JBMOKG010000237.1:0-2062 GCA_049315385.1 Bacteroidales bacterium | reverse complement strand
TCTTAATATTCTGAATAAAATAAATTAAATGTTTACCATAGAATGCCAGCGGAGGTGGATGGTAGAGAGAATAAATATATGTTACAATTTGCTTGCTGTTGAGGAAACTACAGGTATTTGTAACAAATGGAATGTGAGCAATAATTGTTTTTTGGACAGAAATTCCATTGTCATATTGAAACGAAACTTTCAGGTATTTATAAGTATTTTTGCAGCAATCGCTTTTGTTGAGGTTATTATGCAATTTATTTTCAGCCATTTCGGAATGTTTTGCACAACAACAGTTTGGTTTTGATTGTTCGTTCTCAATTTCGGTTTTGCATTTGTAATGATCGGTAAAAAACTTAAAACTATTGGATTGAGACGAATTACAGTGATGCACAACAAAGCTTAATCCAGTGGATGACGCCAGAATAAGTACAATAGCTATAAAGCTGATTATATATGTTGTTATTTTTTTCATCGTTGCAAAAGTAACAAGCAAAGCATCCAAATGATTATAAGAAAAAGTTAAATATCATTAAAAGTGATTTATATCAGTGGATTTGTTTTTTCAAATAAACAGAAATTTCTTAAGAAAATCACCTTTCGGTTTTAAGTTCTGTAAATACAATTATATTATTGATATTTGCCACTCATAAGTATGATATACACAAATTTTTGCACTATATATTCAAGATTAACATTTAGTATATCAATTGTTTAAGTGATATATTTTGAGTAATAGGAATGAATTGAATAATTAAAACAATAACCCATTGAATTATGCAATAATAAATACAAAAAAGAATCGTCCTTCTTTTATAAAGGTAAATGCCTATTTTGATATTTTCGGGAAGCTGGGGATGAAGTAAATCAAATTTCTCTACAAACTCCACTATATAACTTTACAAACTTTAAGGACTTTAAAACTAATAAAACCAGCAACAAACATTTGCTTTTTACCTCTAAAGAATTATAATTTATAATTGATTATAATTTCTTACTTTTGCACACCTTATTTTAAAACAATTACAATTAATAATTACTATGGACAGGAATACAATATTAGGTTTACTATTAATTTTTGTACTATTTATTGGATATAGCTGGTGGAGTGCTCCATCAAAAGAAGAATTAGCAGCAAAACAAAGAACAAAAGATTCACTTGAATTGGCTCAACAAAAAACGGCTACCACATTTCAGGTAAATGAAGCAGAAAAAATAACACAAGATAGCCTTAAAAGAAACGAAGATTCTTTAAAAACCACTCCCGAAGTTCTTCAAAACGAGTTAGGTAGTTTTGCCAATGCAGCCAAAGGAGAAGACAAAGATTATATTATTGAAAATGATTTAGTAAAACTTACTGTTTCAGCTAAAGGCGGTAGAATTGCACAAGTTGAGTTAAAGAAGTTTCAAACTTTTGATTCCTTACCATTAATTTTGTTTACTAAAGACTCATCAGAATTTAACCTCTCATTTAAGGCTATCGACAATTCTAAAGACAAAAATATCAACACTGGACAATTATTTTTTCAAGCTTTCGACAGCAAAGGAAAACCTATTGGAAAAAATCATTTAAAGGTTACAGGCAATGATTCTTTAATTATTTCTATGCGTTTGTTTGCTGGCGATTCGGCAACTTATACAAATAAGTACATAGAATTTGTTTATACCCTTTATGGCAATAACTATATGATGGGTTTCAAAATGAATACTGTAGGAATGCAAGATATCATTGCATCTAATGCCAACTATATTGATTTAAACTGGAATGCAGAACTCCGTAGTCAGGAAAAAAGCCATAAAAACGAACATATCATTTCTTCGGTTTACTACAAACCATTAAAAGATAAAGTTGATTATTTGAAAGAAACCAAAGACGATGAAGCCTCTTTGAAATTTCCTATTAAATGGGTTTCGTTTAAACAACAATTTTTTAGTGCAACACTCATTGCCCAAGATCAATTTAACAATGCCGACATAAAATCATTTACGAATCTTAATAAAAAACCACTTACTGATAGTCCAAAAAGTGGAAGTTATTTGAAATCAATGCATTCTCTTATTGGAATTCCTTATC
>JBMOKG010000128.1:0-9237 GCA_049315385.1 Bacteroidales bacterium | reverse complement strand
CTTGAAAACCGTTGAACTGAGAGGTTCCGGGGGTTCGAATCCCTCACTCTCCGCACAAAATGAAAAAAAAGGATTGCAAATCAATAAGTTTGCAATCCTTTTTTATTTTTACACTCGACACTTACACTCTAAAACCTCAATTAACTGAAATATTTTGTAATATAATTAAATTATATCCTTAGCTGGTTTCGTTCATGTAATTTACATTTATTCAGATTTTGGAACTATATAATTAATACCGGTGATATAATATTTAGCTTTACCTTAGTCATAGTCTTTGAAGTTTACAGTAATAGTTAAACCATCAGGCATTGCTAAATCAAATTCCTGTTTGTCTTTAAAGTTTTCCGGATCGGTATTCTTTAAAACAAATATCAACATAGCAGTATCTGGTGGAACGTGCTTTTTAACTACGGTCTTTTCTTTGATGGCAGGCTTACCATCTTTGTCTTTGTAAATCGTTTTTACTTCTTCATAATCATAGCCGGTTATTTTTTTAGCAGTTGCCTTACGAGCTTCAACCTTAAAAAATTCAATTCTTTTATTTTGTGCCTTTTTAATAGACTCCAAAAACTCCAAATTATCTTTTTTCCATTTAAAATAAATAGACTCGGAAATACCGACAGCCTTACAAATTTCAGCAATAGTATAGTCATCCGAAGCAATCAGTTCACAAATGTCTTTTACTATTTTTTTGCTGTATTTCATGACTTATAATCTCCTTTGTTGTTTAGGGTTTGGCATTTCAAGTATTTGTTTTAATGAAAATAAAAGCTTGCTGCTTCCTGGGTTAATCGGTGTAATTACCTTATTTCTTATGTATGCAGCAGCTGTCGTAGAGCTTATTTTCCATATATCGCAAATAGTTTTTGTTGACACCTCAACATTTTCAAACTTATTTAGAAATGATTCCTCAATGAGTTTTTGCTGACTATTTTCAAAAGCTTTCTGTATTATCAGCTCTATATCATTAGCGGTTATTTTATAAATTATTTGCTGTTCCATTATCAATTTTTGATTTATAAACCTATAAGTTTAGTTTAGGAAAGAAACATTATCTATTTTATTTGTCTGATCATTCCATTTGAAAGAAAAAAACGCAGAGATGCTTAGTAAATATGCTTTTTCCGAAAAGAAATAATCTTATGTAACTTTTATGTGGTAAGGACCACAAAGAAGTTTCAAGGTAAAAAATATTACCAACTATCTTTATCTGGTGAAATTATTTTTGCCATTTCATTTTTTACGTTCAAAAGCAAATCGTTAAATATTTCATTTGTCTTGTTTGCCATAATCAAACCAGCTCTCTTCAATGAACCATCACTTTTATAATAACTCTCATCGTTAAATACAGTATTTAAATTGAAAGTATTAGGAGGAAATCTACTATCATTAACGTCAATTGTATAATCAATATCATAAAACTCCACCTTGTATTTTCCATCCTTTACTTGAAATTTTACAGTAAATTTCCATCGATATGTTGTTTTAGTCAAAAAACTTACTTCATCTTTAGAAACATTTCCTTTTCCTAAAATTATACCATTTTCCTTGTCATCTAATTGAATCACATCATTTGCTGATTTAAAAGAATTAGCAAACCACATTTTTGCATTTGCGTATAAAGTTGCTTTTTTTACAGTTGTATCAAGTTTTTCAACTTGTGAATAAATTACTTTTTTATCCACCATCGGAGGAACTTGTGAGAATGCAATTTTGAAAATAAAAAACAGCATTATAATTATAAATATTTTTTTCATATTTTAAATTTAACATGATTAATAACTTCATCAAAAGTAATATATTTAATACTAAATAACTAAAAAATTGGAATAATACTTTAAAAAATAGCCCTGCTGAATAATAATAAGGCTTTTTTATAGTGTAAAGTTTGTAAAATTTTAGTTTTCCTGAATGAAATGAATTTCTTATGTGTGTAATGATTTTATATTTGTTCTTGCATCTTAACCACTGCATTAATAACAGTATTGGGATGAATTCCCATTTGTTCAGCAATTTCAAAATAACTATCTGTTTTGCTCTTTCCGGTTTCTAATTCAGTCAATACGTTTTTATAAATTTCAATGTAGCCATTTATGGATTTAGGCAATACGTTATTTTCTTGCAATATTTTTACAAGGCTTTCATTTTCTAATAAAAAATCATATAGTTTCATATTTACATTTTTATAAATAGGAGTTTATAAAAGGCATACGCTGCGAATACAAAACATATCATTAAGATATGGAAAGAATGAGTTTCTGAAACTCTCGTATGCCTTTGTAAATTAAAATTCTTAGATGTCTTTTTTGTAGGTTAATAATATGTTTTGTATTCGCACTACAAATATAATAAATATTTTAATACGACCTAAATAATTTATTTTTATTTATTGAAAATAACATAAAGCTTTCCGGTTTGCTTTTAATTTCAGGATTCGGATTAATTATTTACATGATACCTGAGTGATCAATTAAATAATTATTGATCCGGTTCCTGGGTTGTTTTGGTGTTGGGCTAATCGTTATTTGCATTTTCTTTTGGGACAATATAATTAATACCGGTGATCTTTTCACCTTTTGTCGTTAAGTCTGTTTCTGTTTTTTCTGACAATCCTAAGTCCCGAGCAATTATATTTGCGTTAAAAAATCCAGATGCAGCACCTTCAAACTTCTGACGGTAAATTATTTCACGCACACGCGTACAGATTAAAGAAAAATCTTTACTTGATTTGTCTTTTTTCCCCTTCAGTGAATCTTCAAATTGATTTAAATAATTGACATTCACATCTAAAAAAGAAACTAACCCTTGAATAGTGAAGGGCCTCATTTTAGCAACATAGCTTTTCGTTATAATGCCTTGTGCATGAAAAACAACCTGTTCTTTTAAGGGATTCTTTTCACACCATAAAAAATACTCACAACAAGCATCCCAAAGTAATGAAGGGCTTTTAAATATTTTACCCCGTCCATGCTTCGACCTTAATTCCCAAAATCTATTTTTTTTCGGTGCTGCCATATTATTTTTTAAATAAAAAGTGGGGCTCTCCGACTATTCTTACCCTTCATCCGAAACCCCACTTCTAATACTCAATATGAAAAAATTTAACTACACAAAGTTAAGTTGTAAGAACACATAATTTAAATAATTATATCAGCGTTTTTGAGGTTAATGCACCCATAATTGTATCTAATCTTTCTACAAAAACCTTATCAGTTTCTTTTAAATCAGCGATAATTTTCATTCCATGTGTTACGGTTGCATGATCAATGCCAAAATAAAAAGCAGTATATTGTTTTTTAGCATTTAGGATTGAGATAAAAAGATAAATACAAACATATCGAGCTTCAGCTGCTGATCTGGTTGGAGAGTACATTAGCTCATTCATTTTCATAGAATATAGAGCTGCTACTATGTTTGTAATGTAGTATGGAGTAATTTTCATATTTTAAATTTTTGATTGATCGATTAATTAAAAAATAAACATTAAAAAAGTTTTTAAAACATATTTTAATATCTTGTTTAAGTATCTTGTTTAAGTATCTTGTTTTAATATCTTGTTTAAGCTGCTGTATATTTGTTGAGGTCGTTGCTGTATATTTGTCGTTAGGTTGCTAATTTCTTTTTAAGGTGCTGTAATTATGATGTTGGGTTTATGTAAAAATAGGTGTCTATATTTCCATTAATAATTTGTCTTGCTGTAATTAATGCTTCTTTTTTTTTGTTCCTTAACTCATTAAATTTTGTCGATTTTTTTGATTGTATATTGATTTTTGCTAACTCGATAATATCTAATTTGAAGGATAGATAAAAACCCCGACTATGGTCACTAAATAAGCTTAGCCCCCAATTTGTTTGGAGCTCAATTAATACCAAATCAATATGATATCTTTTTGAATACTTTTTAAACAAAATAGGTTTAATTTCTGGGACATCACTAATAGAATTATAACTAAATGCCCGGGAAATTATAAACTCTTTATTTGTTTTACAAAACTCTTTTTTTCCTAATATACTTTTGATTGCAGCAAATGTACAAAAGCAAGCAATATCAAATTCAGATTTATAATTTTTATAAAAATCAAAAACCATATCCCTATTGATTGAAGTTAAGGCGGTTCGTTCTGATTTGCTATTGTTTAACATTTTACCGTTGTCAGTCATTTTTTTAATATTTCCTGGAATTAATTCGTAAAAATCTAAAGCTGCTTGCATTTTGTTTTTTTCAGTTCCTAAATCTAATTTTAAAGAATGTTTGTAAATAGAATAATCAATAATATTATCTGTTACTGTGTGGATATCATCAAAAGCTCCATTTAATAAGCAAATAGGAAATGTAAAATATTTAATATCTTTTTTTGCACCCATGGGTATCTTATTTTCTAATGTAAATTTACGAGATTTGTCCTGGGCCCTGCTTTGTATTTTATTTGCATGGTTACAATAATATAAGATCGACTTCTATAATAGTATTAGGCTGCCAGTTGTTTATTTTCTTTACAAAAAAGTATCTGCTATATTGCTGTAGGTAAATAGGTATATCGAATTTGAAGTTTATAATTTCTTTAGGAGGAAGTATAAACTTTAATTTGCATTGTTTGAATTTATTAATAACTCCGGAATATTCCTGCCAATAGTTTTGAATCAAATCATCGTATATCAAACCATTTCCATCGTTTTCAAAACGGTGTACGTGTCTTGATGTTATTCCTGGAGCAATTCCTGTTGGCTCCCCATAGGCTGTAGCCATCCCTAAGTTGATACTCTCAATACTGTCCTGACAAATACGAGGGGTAACTGTTGCTAACTTATATCCATTAGTCTGGCGTTCCCAAACTGGTAGTTTGCATTGAGAAAAATGGTTGTTTGATAAATCAATTAAGTCTTCTGAATTTTCTGTTGCTGAGAACACCTGATTAACAACTATGTCCTTTTCTTTTAAAAATTGATTAATAGCAGGTATGCTTGAATTTCCATAATCAACATTACTTAACTTATCATCTTTTTTATATTTCAGATAATTAATTTCTGCTACATCGGAACTGAAATCAATATTAGTTTGAAACTTGTCAGTAAGAATAAGATTATCGCTCCAATCATAAGCATTATCAAAGTTTTCGTAAACTTCTTTAAATGTAAAAAAGTTAGGCACACCATCATTGATATAAACCATCATTCCGAACAGTTGCATAATGGATTTAATGAAGTCCTTTTGACTAACGTTTGGCAGGTTGGGGAGCACTGGATACTTTAATTTGTATGCAGTTTTAGTATCTTTGTTTCTTGGGTCATCTTGTAAGTATGAAAATTCAAAATGGCTTGTTGATGCTATTTTTGCAGCTACAAAATCATCAGGATATCCACCCCAATTCACTGTCCGATTAAAAACAGCGTTTATGAGTAAATGATAATTATTTTTCTTTAAATAAACAGCTGAAGTGCTTAAGTTTAAATTCGCATAACTAAATCCATCATACGAAATATCAGTATCTCCTAAATACTGCTCACCTTCATTGTTCAAAAGTACACAGTCAAATCTATAATTACCATATCCACCAGTTGGCATTAATCCATAAATATTTATTATTAATTCTACAGAATACCACCCATCTTTTGGAATGATTACCCACCCAATACTTTGGCCTAATCCATTTATTTTATGGTACAAATTATACACATCTGAAGATGAATAAAACCATAACCATGTTGCGGTTGTACTTTTTGTTGTCCCAACAGGAGTGCTGGTATCAAGGACAACCACATCCGCACCACCTGAAGCTGCAACAAGTATATCATCCAAATTATCTGCATTGCTATTCTCACTTAACAATGGTAAATTAAGTATTGCGATTTTATCACTTATTGGAGTTGGCATAACATAACTTGGAATGATTGCATCAAATAAAGACTTCACTTTAACATAAGGACGCATCCTTTCTGCATGAATAAGACCATTGATAACAGTATCTCCATAATCAGCAATTGCCCAACCTGCATTTGTGGTTGCTGCAAGTGCATAGTTCCACATCAATACATCTGTAATAGTTGTCAGTTCTGTTAATTTTACCTTTTCAATTTCAGAAAACAAACCATAGTTCCCGAACAGTATTGCAATTTCAATCTGGTCTATTACCCTGAACACTCTAACTTCTGCGTTCTCAAATATTGGAATACCATTGATGTAGTAACGTCCTGTATGTTTAACAAGAGCGTAGTCAGTTTCGTTGCTGAACTCCTGAGCCTGTTCAATTGCCTGTAAGTTATTTGCTGTCTTTGGCAACTTAATCGAATAAGAAAAGTTTGAAATAATTCCTGTTAAATCAGCAACCTCGCTACACTGAAAGTTTAACGGGATGGATACTTCAGCTATATCCATAAGGATATTGTCAATATACAGTTGTCTCGTTATCATATTATTTCTTTTTATTACTTAACGCTTTCAGTACATCCTCTTTTTTGAAAATAATAGTTCTTTCAACTTGAGAAAATGGAATTTTACCGCTGTTTTTTATTTTTTGCGATGTAACTGTGCTAACGTGTAAGAATTTTGCAAGACCATTGACACCAAAGATTAAGGGCTCCGGGTCGGGTGTCGTGGTTGGCTGATTGGTGGGTGAAATGTCAATAATTTCCTTAAACCATTTTTTAAAAATTGGTTCTAATTTATCTAAAGGTAATGAAAATAAAACCTGTTCTGTTTGCATAATTTTGTTTTTAAAATTTAAGCAAACGTACACAAGGAAAGTAAAGAGCAACTGGGGTTACTGGGGTTACGGATTTATATAAAATTATTATTGAGGAACTTATAAAGCATATCTATAACCCTTAAAAATGAGGTTACGATTCTATTTTCAATTCATTTTCAGCTAAAGTTAAACTACGTGGGAATTCTTTTAAGTGCTTTATAACTTTTTCTATATAATGTTTTTTTGATGGATTGTCCTTATTTTCATCTTTACCAATAGCATAAAGCAAATTTCTAATTTTAACATTACTACCTTTATATTTGTATTTAACACAAAGGTTTTTAATTGCTCCAGCTTCCCTTGTATGGGTTTCGTATTTAGCATTCATTAAATAATTTAAAAATAATGCAAATACGGGGGCATTAAACTTACTTTTTTCTTCTTTTTCTTTCGGTTCCGGTCTCGGTGTTAGTTCCGGTTCCTGGCTACTGCTAATATTGGCAATGTAATCAAAGACATTATCGCAATAGCCAATTAATTCAGATGCATCAAAAGTAGTATAATATTTATAATCCAAAGTATCTTTATCAAATTCCTCAATCATTAATTCGTTTTTCGCTTCAATGGTGTCGAAATCTTCATTAATATAAAACCTGTATTTCTTTTCTGTTTTACTGAAGTCTTTTGTTTTAACTTGTTTTAGAAAAAATAAATAATGTTCTTTTATTTCAGCTTCATACATATTATTTATTTCTCTTATCATATCGAGAATTTCTGCTATTACAAAGCGTTTACCTTGCTTTATGTAAGTATCTATTTCGTTACGAAAATTATAGAAATTAAATAAATCATAATTTGAACGAATGCAAAACTTACTTATGTTTGATTCGCATGTATCTATTGAAGTATTTAATATTCCATAAATAACATTTAATATTTTTTGAATATTGTAAGTAGTGTTTTCCATTTGGCTGATTGGTTATATATCATTAAACTTATTCATTGATACCCTTTTTTGTTCACTGACTATTTTAATATACAGCTCCATTGTCTTATGATCTTTGTGTCCCGTCCAGCTTCGTATAATATCAGGCTGTATTCCTAAATATAAAGCATTAATAATAAATGTTTTTCGGGCTGTGTGTGTTGTGATTAACTCCCATTTCTCAAAGGTTTTTTCTATACGTTGGTTACCCCTGTACTCTATAACTGTTTCTATTGATTTAAACCCGGCCAACTTTGCAACATCTTTTAAGTATGCATTGTATTTCTGATTACTGGGTACAGGGAAAAGCCTATTGTTTATTAGCTCAATATCTTTGTATTTTTCCCATATTGCTAAAGCATATTTGTTTAACTCGATGTTTAACTTGTCATCTGTTTTAACTGTTAGTATCTCTATATAATGGTTGCGGTTATTGTCGGTCTTAATGTCATTTTTCTTCAGGTGTGCAATATCTGAATAACGTAGCGAAGTAAAGCAGCAAAAACAATAAATATCTCTTATTCTCTCAAGTTTTTTATTACTTACAAAATCAATTTCATATTTTATAAATAAATTAATATCTGAGAAATCTAAATTGTTGAGGTGTTGTAATTCGTCCCATGACAGGAATACTATATTTTTTTTATAGTCGCCGGTAGAAACTCCTTTAAATTTATGCTCAAATTTATGATAATCTAAATTTGTATTGTAATCTTTTTTAGTAGCCCAATTCAGGAACCAGTATAAAAGCTCTATTTTCTTATGATTAGTGTTGTTATTGTGCTTTAAATCCTTTCTTTGATAATCTATATAGTCTTGCAGAAATTCGGCTGTAATCTCATTAAATTGCAATTTAGGTCTATAGTTAGATAACTGGTTTTTTAATGTTGTCAGTTTTGTTTTTGTCCCTTCGGTCCAATTTTTTTGACGGCTTTCAGTGTCAATGAATAATTGCAAATAATCAATAACATTTTGTTGTGGATCCTGTGTTGCTATTTTTGATTTGTCCGGATGGGTACTCTCGGAAATTATTAAGAATCTATTTAACTCATCCAATAACAACTTACTTGTGATCGGTTTGCTCAACTCAACTGCATTATTATATATTTCAGGGAGCTTTATATCAATTTGGTTGATTCGTCTGTTTATAACGCTTGCTGAGATTAAGTCCTTATTGAAATTATTCCTTTTTACTCTTTGTTCAGACTCACTCCATTTGTCAAAGTCGATTCTGTAACCTATGGGATAGATCACTCTTTGGTCATCAAACTTAAAATCGACTAAAATAGGTACGTTTTCAGTTTTTAATAACCCGGTCAGCTTGTCTTTTCGCTTTTCCGGTTTAAAACCTGTAATTTTCAATCCTTTTTTTGCTCTCATTTCAGGAGTATATTAATTTTACACTCCAAAATTACACTCAAAAATTGATTTAATCTAATTTATTTTACTTTATTTCGCTTTTTATAAAAATTGCTTATATCTTTGTATCATTGATTTTTGTTAATTACATTTTCTTTCTATGATTTTAACTTATTGTATTATTACAGTCCCTCACTCTCCGCATCA
>JBMOKG010000127.1:0-9262 GCA_049315385.1 Bacteroidales bacterium | reverse complement strand
TACCGCTTACAGTGATTGTTCCGATTTGTCCCACACCACCTGAACGTGCAATAATGGCATTTGCCATTGGTTGCATCCATGACGGTTGCGAACCATCAGGATTCCAACCATGTATGATAAGTGTAACTCCGGCACCTTGTTTAACGAAAGTCTGTGAAGAACTTGTTATAAATGCTCCCGATACTGCAGTGGTTTGTGTTGTTCCACAACTGCCTGTAACTACACAATAATAATAGAGTGTTCCAACGGTTGTTGCCTGAGGTGTATAGGAGTTTGTGTTTGCTCCATTACCTGTACCTAGTGAAGTTCCGCCTGTATTACTTGCTGTACCATTGCTGTACCATTGATATATTAAATTAGTACCTGTAGCAGTTACAGTAATTGGAGTAAATGTTCCATTTAAGGTTTGTGTTTGAGTAGCTGTTGACTGACTGCTTATGGCTGTTGCAGGATTTACAATAAATGCTCCCGATACTGCACTGGTTTGAGCTGTTCCACAATCTCCGTTTACTACACAATAATAATATAGTGTTCCAACTGAAGTTGCTTGAGGGGTATAAGAGTTTGTGTTTGCTCCATTAGCCGAACCAAGTGTTGTTCCACCTGTATTACCAGCAGTAGCATTGCTATACCATTGGTAAGTTAAATTAGTACCTGTTGCAGTTACATTAATTGCATTAAATGTTCCATTTAAGCATTGAGTTTGGGCCGGTGTTGACTGACTGCTTATTTCAATAGCAGGATTCACGATAAATGCTCCTGATATTGCACTGGTTTGTAATGTTCCACAATCTCCGCTTACTTCACAATAATAATACAGTGTTCCAATGATTGTTGCTAATGGAGTGTAGGAATTGGAATTTGTTCCTATTGTTGTTCCACCTGAAGTAGTTGCTGTAGTATTACTGTACCATTGATACATTAAATTAGTACCTGTTGCAGTTACAGTAATTGGAGTAAATGCTCCGTTTACGCATTGAGTTTGGGTTGCTGTTGACTGGCTACTTATAGCAGGATTGATACAAGAACAATCTGTACTATAACTTGCCCCTGCATCCTTATGTATCCAGTTGGTTGTTGACCATGTGGCATTGTCCACCTGAATACAACTTAAGCCCGGATTGTTTGCTGCATAAAAATTAGAGCCTGACATGTTAGTGTTGTGCCCATTTTTAACATTCAAACTCGTTAATGAATTATAATCGCAACCCAATTTTGTAATGCCTGTATTGGTCGAAAAGTCCAGATTCGTAAGTTGATTAACGCCACAGTTAATATTGCTAAGTGAAGTAAGCCCGCTTACATTTAAACCCGTCAATGAATTATTGTTGCATTGCAAACCAATAAGTGCTGAATTGGAAGAAACATCCAAACTTGTTAGTTGATTGTATCTGCAAACCAGATAATTTAAAGAAGCAAGACCGCTGACATTTAAACTCGTCAGTAAATTGTTTGCGCAACTGAAGTTCACTAGTGCCGTATTGCTTGTTATGTTTAAAGCTGTAAGTTGATTATAGCTGCAATCCAAATCGGTAAGCAAGGTTAGCGCCGAAATATTTAAACTTGTGAGATTGTTATTAGAACAATACAATTTAGTAATATTACTGAAAGCTTCTATACCTGTCATATCGGCAATTGTTTTAGCATTTACATCTATGTCGCCGGTAAAAGCAGTAGCTTCGGTACATTGAATTTTGCCATCGCTGTTGGCATCAAGTCCGGGTATTGCTAATAGTGCAGTCTTAAAGTTTACATCAGGAATATTTACCTGACATTGTTCTCTTACAATGATATACTGTCCTAAATACTTAACGATGTTAGGGTCATTTTCAGACGGATTCACTATATTATTCAGTCCATTAAATGTAACCTGATGATTAGTTGCACTCACCGATGAGGCAGAAGCCAGGTATGTCCAGTTATCATCTGTAGCGTTAGTACGTGTGTATAGATCAATCTTGCCGGGCTGAAGTTCATCTGAAGCAGTAAAATTTTCATTTATCGTGAAAGTTAGGTTTGCTGTATAATTACCCAGTCCATATTTATGAACTGCCCAATATTGCCTGTCGAAAACGGCATCAACCTCTGTGGGGTTAACATTTGGAAAGCTGTCTATTCTTGTAACAACAATGATATCACTGCCGCTTTTGGTAGTGAAGTTTATTGCAAGCCCTGTATTGGTAAAAGTTGTTGTTCCGGTAGTGCTTACTACTTGTGTATTGCTGTATCCGCTACCAAACGGAATGGTAGAGGTTTTATATTGATTGATTACAGAAGCATACCATGTTCCATTGTTTACACCTTTCTTATCGTAAACGGTTGGGGGTTGCCCTTCGTCGAACTGCCAGTACGAAACCAATCCTGTTTCGCTTCCTGTTAGCGGCAAGTGCATGTTCTCCCTTATCTGTGAATAGGTCATCGCTGTATTCCATAGGCGCACCTCTTCAATATATCCCCTGAAAACATTGCTGGGTCCACCATTATCATAATTTGAAAGGTATAAAGGTTGGGTGTTTGCGGTTACGCTTGCAGGGGTTCCGGTTAGCGGCATTTCAACGCCATTCAGGTACAAATGCCTTGTTCCGTTGTCGTTTACGGCAGCTACATGGCACCATTGATTTTGCGTGAGTATATTATCGGCAGTTGCCATGCCATCGAAAATCAATCCGCGCTGGTTTCCGCTTCCGTTCGACAAAAGGGTGTAGCCCCCGGCATTATATCCTTTCGATACGATAATCCGGTTGGTGCTTACAGCCACCCCGGGTTTCAACCATACTTCGATGCTGTAATTATTGGTTAATTGAAGCGAGCTGTTGTTGGGTATGCTGATATAGTTATACTGGTCGCCGTTGAAAAGGCAGGTAGAGGCTTGCGTTACATTTGTAGTCGTAAAACTTTGCTGTTCGCCGTAAACGGTGTCGCGCTCATTTATTGCAAAAGCACGCAGATAATAAGTTGTACCTTGATGTAAGCCGGTCAAGTTTGCCGTATAGGCTCCACAACAATAAGGCGCGGCGCCAAGGTTTACCTTAGTATCGGCTATTGTTGGAGTGCCTGTGGTATTATAGCAAACACCATAAGACGTGATATTAAATGTCCCATTTCTGACAATAGTGCCATTCGCAGTGGCTGTAAAGTTAGTTACATTGCTTACCGCCTGTGTGCTTAATACGAGAGCATAATAAAAACAAGGATACCCATTGTTTGCATTGGCAGAAATATACCAGTTGTTGGTGAAATCCCAGCCGACAAAGGTTGATTGGGTCTTCATTTCGACAGTTGACTTTCCATATAAATTCCAGGTACCGCTGCCGATTTGAGTGCCACCAGAAGTTTGTCCGCTTGTCTGATTATCCCAGTAGCATTGATCGGCATAGATGCTCATACCTACCAGACCGCCAGCATAACCAGTAGTTGTACCCGCCGGTGCTGAAACCAAACCCCGGGCATAACATTGGATTAGGGTGCCATTTAAAAATCTCCCGATTAAACCACCCTTATAAAGGTAATAATACAGACCAATATCATTCACCTCAGCAGATGAATAACAATATTGAATGACAGGACTTCCATCTAGTACATATCCGATAAGGCCTCCTACCTTTTTAGAAGAAAAATCACTCGAAACAGTAACACTTCCACTGCTGCTGCAATGGCTGATGGTCGACGAGCTTTGGACACTCCCTACAAGAGCTCCAACATGGCCAACGCCAATGATTGAAACATTGGTTAAATTAAGGCTGTCAATGGTTGATTGATAAATTTGACCGAAAAAGCCCGCATAATTCCCTGTAGTCCGAATAAAAATACTGTCAACAATATGTCCTTTACCATTGTATTTACCAGTAAAGGAGTTGCTACTACCAATAGGTGTAAACCCCACACCTCCATTCCAGTTTTTGCATGGGGCAGCATTAATATCAGCCGTTTGTATGAAGTTACTAGTCCAATAAGAACTATTTGCCGGTGCCTGTAGCCAGCACAAATTATCAAGGGAGGCTATCCGGTAAGGGTCAGCAACAGTTCCGCTTCCCGCAGGTGCAGTAACAGATGTTGAAATAAAAGCCCCAGATACTGCACTGGTTTGTGATGGCCCGCAACCACTTACCACGCAATAATAATACAGGGTTCCTGCTGCTTTGCCCGGTGGAGTATAGCTGTATGTTTGAGCTCCATTGCCTGAGCCAAGCGAAGTTCCCCCACTATTGCTTGCACTTGCATTACTATACCATTGGTAAGTTAAATTGGTTCCAGTTGCAGTTACAGTAATTGGATAAAAAGAACAATTTTCTGGTTGTGTTTGCGAGGCTGTTGACTGGCTGCTGATAGTGGGAGGAGTACAATTTCTTACAACAATAAATTGGCTGAACCCGCTTATTCCGTTAAATGTTGCCGTATTATTTGCTGCATTTACCGATGTGGCAGTAGCCAGCGATGTCCAACCTGCATCGGAATTATCCGCTCTTGCGTAAAGCGAAATGTTGGCTGGCAAACTTTCGTCAGTTGCAGTTAAATCTTCACTTAATGTAAAAGTCAGGTTTGAAGTGAAAGTGCCAGTTCCAAAACGTTTAACTACCCAATATTGTGAATTAAAAACTGTTGGAACCCCGGCAGGGCTTACATTTGGTAAGGTATCAATGCGGCTTGCTACGATGGTGTCGATACCGCTTTTGGCAGTAAAATTTGCTACTAAACTGGTGCCAGTAAAGGTTTTTGTTCCGGTAGCGTTTACTATCTGGGTATTTACAGCCCCTGCTGCAAAAGGAATAGTAGAAGCAACCCAGTTGCTGTTGGTCATATTGTTGAGTGTTCCGGTGGCTGTTCCTTTCAGGTCGGTTAATGTAGTGCCGCTTCCATTGTTAAACTGCCAGTAATTTTTAAGATTTGCATTCGCTAGAGGTGCTGTGCGGTACATATCTTCGCGTATGTCGGACATAGAACGGGCATAATTCCATACACTCACTTCGTCCATCTTTCCGTTAAATGCTTCCGAACCACCGCTGCTGAAAGAATAACCACCCGAAGGAGGGTATAATCCCCCACCAGGTGATGCACTCTTTATAAGTGTTCCGTTCAGATAGAGTTTCATGGTTGTGCCGTCGTACGTACCGGCAATATGCATCCATGTTCCGGTGGTCAGCACATTTTCAACCAGAAAACCAACCAGAGAACCGTTAGCTTTCTTTAAGTAAAAATGTAATGCATTAGTGCCGCCATATATCGTTCCATCGTAGCGCAAAACAACTACTTCAGGGTTAATAGTAATGTACCGCTGAACCACGGCGGAAAGGGTATTATGATACACCCATGCTTCGATGGTAAATGCTGTAAGACTTGTACTGATTCCCGTTGCGCCGGAAACATAATCATTTACCCCGTCAAAACTGAGGGCTTTTTGAGGCGATTGTGTCTGTGCCTGCAACTGAATACTAATGGCAAAAACCATAAGCAACAGGAGGCTTTTAAGTAATTTTGATTTCATTTTGCTATTTTTTTTGTTTATTAATTGTTTTTATTCTTTTAATGTAATTGATGTTTTCTTATTTTATTTTCAAACTCTTTTTTTGATGAATGTTTTAGTATTATATCAGATGTTTTAATGTTATTATTAGCACACTCCTCTTTATAATCTGTCAGAAATAAAAATTTTACGGTACTTCCCCATATTAAAAGTGCCTTATTCATCGCTTCATTGCATTTAGTTTTACCAAAGCTATAATCAATAAGAATAAGGTTTACAACAACATTGCTCATCTCTTCGGGATACCAATTATTATCAGCATCAAAAACAACCTCGAAATCCGGTATCTGATTAAGAACCGTTTTAAGGCTTTCGCGAAATATTTTGTTTTGCTCTATAATTACAATATTCATTCGTCATCCCCTTTGAAAATGTTTTTTTGAAATGTTTTGGCAATTATTTCAATGCGGTCAAAAGCTACACTGCTTGGACGTGATTCATAGTCTTGAGCATCTTCTAATGTCATATTAATTGTACCGTTACTTAACTGTGCAGTGAAATTAAAACACTCATTTATATAGTGTTCCTGATAAGATCCAATTTCAGGATTAATTGACTGTGCAAAAAAAATAATCCCTAATACACCATTAGTATGTGAGTTGGTTTTTTCCATTTAATTTGATGAAGTTTTTTAGATGTTGCGAAATATTTTGTTTTGCTCTAATTAAAATATTCATTCATACTTATGCTGTATATAATAATACAAAGATAAATTACACAGAAGTTATACATATAAGGGTATATCTGTATTTTGACTAAGAGAATACTCGTATTTATTCTAGGGGTATACCCTTAGTAAGAAAAAATAAAAGATGGGAGAAGATAAATAGAATACAAAAGATAGACGACAGAAGATATAAGATAGAAACAATCTTTGTACACTACTATATTTTAAGCTTACTATTAAAAAGCATCAATGGTATTATCGGAGACTATCAGCTATGGTTATTTTGAGAGGAAGAGGATTAAATTCATCATAGCTGCATTAATACTTATTGCAGGCGAATAAATAAAAGGGAATTATTCTACTGAAAAGTAATTGTTTTTAATAGCCCACACAATTAATTCACAGATATTTCTTACATCCGTTTTTTGAAAAATTTTGCTACGGTGAACTTCAACCGTTTTTGTACTTATAAATAGTTTTTCAGAAATTTCCTGGGTTGTAAGTCCCTTACAAACCAGATGAAGAACATCCAATTCGCGATGTGTAAACTGATTGAGAACTGATGCGAAATTAACAGATTGAAAAGCCAGTTTTTGCATTATTTCCTGACTGAAATAATTACCACCCGAATACACTGCATTAATTGCTTGCTGTAGTTCAAACTTATTTGATTTTTTCAGAATAAAACCTTTAATCCCGGCATCAATCATTTGAGTATAATGGGTGGTATCAGAAAACATAGTAAGTGCAATAACTTTAAGGTTTGGCTGTAATTCTAAAGCCTTTTGTGTTGTTTCAATCCCATCAATTACTGGCATATTAATATCCATTAATACCACATCGGGAAGCGAATTTTGCAGAAATTCAAGAAATAATAACCCACTGGAAGTATCAAAAACAACTTCAAAATTTTCAATTTGCCCTAATACAAGTTTAATACCTTCCCTAAAAAGGTCGTGGTCATCAATTATTGCGATCTTAATTTGTTTCATAGAGGTCAATTTTATTATAAGGTATTTTAAATATTGCTTTCATTCCTTTATTTGCCTGACTTTCAAAAATAACATTCCCTTTAAAAAAACTAATCCGGTTCTCAATATTTATTAAACCTATTCCGGTTTTTGCATTTATTCTTTCTTTCACCGAAAATCCAACACCGTTATCTTCGTAAATAAGATTGAGCAAATCTTCCGATACAAAAATCTTTATGCTTATAAGTGATGCATTTGCATGTTTAATGGTGTTGTTGATAAGTTCAGAAATTGTAAGGTAAATTGTTAGTTCTGTCTTCATATCGAAACGCTCAAGCTTTTCAAAAGATATGTCAAATTTAATATTTTTACTGATACTAATATCACTTATAAAATTTTCCAATGCTGTTATCAGTCCGTAATTTTCAAGAATATGGGGGCTTATATTATGCGAAATTCGCGAAGTATCGGCTATTGCATTTTCAATTATGTATTTAAGCTTTGTTTCAATATCATTTTTCCCGACAATATCCTTAGCATCAATATACGCCTGAAAATAGAGTTTTGAAGCTGATAGTAAAGGACCTAATCCATCATGCAAATCGGATGCTATTCGCCTTCGCTCTTTTTCTTCGGTTTCAATTACCGCTTCAATAAGTTTTTGTTTTACAAATGCTTTTCTCTTTAACCTGAAATAAAAAAAGCTTAAAACAAATGCAATGCTAAGGAAAATCAGAATTATGATAAGGAATGTAAATTGTTTTTTATTAAATTCATTTTTTTGTTCTTCTTCTCTTATCTTTTGTTCCTTAGCTAAAAGATCGAACTTTGCTGATTGTTCATTAATCTGGTTGTTAATCCTATCCCTGAAAAAATCATCAAGAAACGTGCGGCTTATCGCCAGAAAACCATAGGCTTCTTTATAAGCTCCTTTTAGTTCATATATGTATGCTAGCTGATGATATAAACGCATAAAAAGGTTTCTATTTTCTTCAATTTTACAGAGATTAGTGGCAACAACAATTGCCTGTAGCGCTGATTTATAATCATTTAATCTTATATATATTCTACTTTGGTTGATTAGTGCGTTCATTTCAAAGTAATACATTCCGGCATCATCGAAGTTTTTTACTGCTTTTATTGAAAGATCCAGTGCTTTGTCATATTTTTTTTCGATGGTTAACCTATAACAAAGTTCGTTTTGAGATAATGCCAGATTTGATTTGCTGTTTATTTTTTCGGATAAAGAAATACACAACTCAGAATATTTTACAACCGAATCGGTAATGCTGTATTTATCAATTCCCCATTCGTCATAAATGGCAGCCAAACGATTGTAGGCATAAGCTCTGTTAATATCCGAAACGGGTCTTTTGCTGTTCAATAACTCATTCAGCATTGCAATTCCTTTGTCGTATTCCTGTTTTTGCCTGTATGCTTCACAGAGATTAATATTGCAATACACAGCTTTCTCTGAGTCTGCATTTAATGAGTCAAGGGCTTTCATTAGTAAAGGAATTGCTTTATCGGGCATTGATTTCTCAAGATATTTTAAGGCAGTATAAATAAGTGCATCAAAATAGCCAAGCGAATCGGGTGCAGAAAACATCCTTTTTTCAAGTGCCTTTACCTCTGCCGTATCAGCATAAATTATTTTAAGCCTTAAATAATTGGTTTGTGCTTGTTGTATAGGAGATAATTGCTTATGATAATATTCCAGCTTTTTCAGGCATTGTTTTGAAATGCTTTGTTCGGAATTAATTCCTTTGTTATAAATACTATCAAATTCAAAGCCTTTCTCAAAACGCTGACTAAATAAGTTTGCACTAGAGAAAATACTGATAACAAATCCAATAATTAGTAATAGCTTAAACCTATTTTTTGCTATTATAACTCTTTTTCTTATTAAATAAAAATTGTAAGATTTCATCTCAATTATTTTATTAGCAATTTGAAATTAGATAGGTTTTAAACTTCTCTATAAGTACTTGGAATTAGCTAAAATATTCAGTTTGAAAAGATATAAAACAAAACTTCTTATTTCAAACTAAAACTAAATATATTTTAAAAGAAAGTCAATAAGAAAACAATTTATCCATAATA
>JBMOKG010000126.1:0-9292 GCA_049315385.1 Bacteroidales bacterium | reverse complement strand
TGTTGTCATTCTGAGTGAAGCGAAGAATCTACATATTTTTATCGGACACTAATGAAAAAAATGTTGAAGTCAGTATTAATTTACGACTTCTGTCTTCTGTCTTCCGACTTCCGGCTTTCATCTTATTTTTCATGAACTTTATCAACATTTAGAACATTCCAAACTAATTTCCGTACTTTTGCCGCTCAAAAAATGACAGCATGATTTCAGTAGACGGACTAACAGTAGAATTTGGGAATACCACTCTTTTTAAAGACATATCTTTTGCAATCAATGAGAAAGATCGTATTGCACTGATGGGTAAAAATGGAGCCGGAAAATCTACTTTACTTAAAATTCTGGCAGGTGTAAAAACTGCATCCAGAGGTAATATTTCAACACCGAGAGATGCTATCATTGCCTATTTGCCTCAGCATCTGATGACAGAAGATCATCGTACTGTTTTTGAAGAAGCTTCTCAGGCATTTGCTCATATTTTTGAAATGGAAAACAAAATTGAAGCACTTAACCTAGAACTTTCAACAAGGACAGATTATGAATCGGAAAGCTATTATGCAGTTATTGAAGAGGTTTCAGCTTTAAGTGAAAAGTTTTATACCATTGAAGAAATAAATTTTGATGCTGAGATTGAAAAAATATTATTGGGACTTGGTTTTTTGAGAGAAGGCTTTAGTCGTCCTACCAGTGAATTTAGTGGTGGATGGCGAATGCGAATTGAACTTGCAAAGATTTTGCTTCAAAAACCTGACTTAATTCTATTAGATGAGCCTACCAATCACATGGATATTGAATCAGTTCAATGGTTGGAAGATTTTCTGATTAACAATGCAAAAGCTGTAATTGTTATTTCACATGACAGGGCTTTTATCGACAATATTACAACACGTACGATAGAAGTTACAATGGGCAGAATTTACGATTATAAGGTAAATTATTCTAAATATCTTGAACTAAGGGGAGAAAGACGCGAACAGCAGCAAAAACAGTACAATGAACAGCAAAAGTTTATTGCAGAAAATCAGGATTTTATAGAACGATTCAAAGGGACTTATTCCAAAACCAATCAGGTACAATCAAGGGTGAAAATGCTTGAAAAACTTACAATAGTTGAAATAGATGAAGAAGATAATTCAGCTTTACGTCTCAAGTTCCCACCTTCTCCAAGATCAGGGAATTATCCATTAATTATTGAAGATTTATGCAAGAAATATGATGAACATATTGTTTTTAAAAATGCTTATCTAACATTAGAAAGAGAACAACGTGTTGCTTTTGTCGGGAAAAACGGGGAAGGTAAATCAACATTGGTAAAAGCCATTATGGGTGAGTTGGAATTTGATGGTAAAATAAGTTTAGGCCACAATGTTATGATTGGCTATTTTGCGCAAAACCAAGCTTCATTGCTGGATGAGAATATAACAGTTTTTCAGACAATTGATGATGTTGCCAAAGGCGATATTAGAAATAAAATCAGAGATTTGCTGGGTGCATTTATGTTTGGAGGAGACGATATCAATAAAAAAGTAAAAGTACTCTCAGGTGGAGAACGTACCCGACTGGCAATGATTAAATTACTGCTTGAACCTGTTAACTTACTTATTTTGGATGAACCTACAAACCATCTTGATATGAAAACCAAAGAAATACTCAAAAATGCCCTTAAAGATTTTGACGGTACTTTAGTTCTGGTTTCGCATGACCGTGATTTTCTGGATGGTTTGGTTGAAAAAGTCTTCGAATTTAGCAATAAAACCATTAAAGAACATTTAGGTGATATTCAGAGTTTTCTTAAAAAGAAGAAACTGGATAATCTCAAGGAAATTGAAAGAAAGACTGCTTAATCATTCAATTATGAATCGAAAAAAAGCAAATCCATCCAAGCTATCGAAACAAATTATTCAAATATGATTTCGACTCATTTTCTTCTATCTGTTTATTTATGTCTTGTAATAATTCTTAAATGAATTTTATTTTTTTTATGTTGATGCTTTAATATCAATTATAGAGAATTTGAAGCTTTGTGAGTAATAGCTAAAAGGATTTCGGTATTACATTATAAACTTTATGAACTCAACATGTGTTATATCAATGTTTTTATAAAAGAAAATGACAACTGATACAAAAATGAAAATTTTTCTTCCTATCGGAGGAATGAAAACTGAGCATTGTGCCCTGATTATTGACAATGATCTCAAAAAAATACAAGGAATCCATTCACATAAAGTTGAACTAAACAATCAACGTGCAGTCATAGAAGCTGATGATATGAAAAAGATTTTACCAGAAGTGATAAAGTCGATTCGTGATATAGGTTATGAAGTTATAGCTCTGAAAAAAACATTTCCTGTTCTTCACATGAGTTGTGCTCATTGTGTAATGAGTGTTGAATCCATGTTAAATTCTCAGCCTGGAGTATTAAATGCTGTGGTAAATTATGCCACTGCAACTGTTCAGATTGAATATATTCCGGGAATTATCAATGTGGTTAAATTTAAAGAAATACTTCTGTCAGCGTCTTATGATCTGATGATAGATGAAAAAAACGAAGCTAATGAAAGCATTGAAGAAATTCATGTAAGAAGTTACCGGAAATTGAAGATTCGTACAATAGGTGCTGTGATATTATCGATACCTATAGCTATAATTGGAATGTTTTTTATGGATTTCTCTTTAGCTAATTATATAATGTGGATATTGGCAAGTCCTGTTGTATTGTATTTTGGGAAAGATTTTTTTATAAATGCATGGAAACAAGCCAAACACAGGACTGCAAATATGGATACGCTTGTTTCATTGAGTATAGGAGTGACATATATATTTAGTGTTTTCAATACACTTTTCCCACAATACTGGCAACAAAAAGGATTAGCTGCACATGTTTATTTTGAAGCTGCTGCAGTAGTTGTTGCTTTTATTCTTCTTGGCAAATTATTGGAAGAAAAAGCCAAAGGCAATACTTCTTCAGCAATCAGAAAATTAATGGGGCTTCAACCTAATATCGCAACGATAATAGATAAAGATGGAAATCATCAGATAATTCCTATTGAAAAAGTTGAGAAAGGTAATATACTTTTAGTTAAACCCGGTGAGAAAATTGCTGTGGATGGAATCGTAATTTTTGGCAATTCCTATGTTGATGAATCAATGCTGAGTGGTGAGCCTGCTCCGGTGTTGAAAATTGAAAATGAAAAGGTTTTCGCTGCTACAATTAATCAAAAAGGTAGTTTTCAATATAAAGCTGAAAAGGTAGGGAATGAAACTTTGCTTGCACAAATTATTCAGAGTGTTCAGGAAGCACAGGGAAGCAAAGCACCTGTACAGAAACTGGTTGATAAAATTGCAGCTGTATTTGTCCCTGTAGTAATTAGTATTGCGTTGTTTTCATTTATTTTATGGCTGGTTTTCGGAGGTGAAAATGGATTCACACAGGGATTACTTGCTATGGTAACAGTTTTGGTTATTGCTTGTCCGTGTGCACTTGGCTTAGCAACTCCCACTGCAATAATGGTTGGAATGGGTAAAGCTGCCGAAAATGGTATCTTAATAAAAGATGCCGAAAACCTGGAATATGCAAAAAAAATAAATGCAGTTGTTCTTGATAAAACAGGAACCATTACTCATGGTAAATTGCAACTAACAGATATTGAATGGTTAAATAATGATGATTCAAAAGCAGGTTTATTATATAGTCTGGAGAAATTATCTGAGCATCCTTTGGCGGAAGCAATAGTTTTTCATTTTGAAGGATATAAAACTTTAATCATTTCAGATTTTGAAAGTATAATTGGAAGTGGTGCAAAAGCAGTTTTTGAAAATGAAAATTATATAGTTGGCAATCAAAAGCTTTTGTTGGAAAATAAGATTTTTTTGGATTCAGAATTACTCGATAAAGCAATAAAATGGAGCAATCAGGCCAAAACTGTTATTTGGTTTGCTGATAGTAAAAATGCATTGGCAGTAATTGCTATTTCTGATCAAATTAAAGAAACTTCAGCAGCTGCTGTTGCAACTTTGTCAAATATGGGAATTGATGTTTATATGCTTACAGGAGATAATATAAATACTGCAAAATCTATTGCCGGAAAAACTGGCATTCATCATTTTAAAGCAGAAGTTTTGCCAATACAAAAGGCAGAATTTATTAAACAATTACAGGCTGAAGGTAAAACTGTTGCAATGGTTGGTGATGGTATCAACGATAGTGCAGCATTGGCACAAGCCGATGTAAGTATTTCTATGGGTAAAGGTAGCGATATTGCAATGGATGTTGCTAAAATTTGTATTATTTCTTCCGAACTCACGAAAATACCGGAAGCTATTAGCTTATCTAAAAAAACGGTAACTACTATTCATCAGAATCTATTCTGGGCATTTATTTATAATCTTATCGGGATTCCAATAGCTGCTGGCATTTTGATACCTTTCACCGGATTTCAGTTAAATCCTATGATTGCAGGAGCAGCCATGGCAATGAGCAGTGTAAGTGTTGTAAGTAATAGCTTGAGATTGAAATGGATAAGTAAGAAATAATAAGTATTAAGTATTAAGTGTTAAGTGTTAAGTGTTAAGTGTTAAGTGTTAAGTGTGAAAAGACTATATTAAGTAATCAATATCTTAAAAAAATGAAAAAAATAAAAATTAAAATTCAAGGAATGACATGCTCACATTGTGAAATGAGAGTGATAAATGCTATCAAAACTGTTCAGGGTGTGAATCTTGAAAAAATTGATTTACTGTCGGCAGAAGTTCAGCTTCAGGAGGAAAAACAGGAAGCAGAAGTAATCGCTGCTATCAAAGCTGTGGGATATGAAGTAACTGAAGTTAAGAATATTTAAAATATTATTCTTACTTAAGAAAGAACGAACTCATATTTATTCCTTTATTTCATTCAGAAATTATAATTTTGGAGATTAATAGGTCTGGTTTATAAAACTAAATACCTGGCAATTAGGAAAATGCTGTTTTAAATCAACGAATCTTATAAAGTCAATATATATTCATTGTTTTAATTCTCTTTAATAATGGATTTTAATAAATTGTAAAAATAGGTTTGCTTCGTTTAAAATTTTTGAAATATTTAGGTTTAAATGGTAGTTTTGCAGATTTAAGTGAAATTATCGAAATAACGTCCACATTTCTAATTGATAATATATCAAATTTGATAATGCTTAATTTATTTGTATAATTCGTTTAATTCGATGATTATTAATATTTTACTATGATTAAACCAAACAATATTGTCATCTAATTAATCTAATTTAACGAATGATTTCTTTTTAAATAATTGAAGAAGTTATATTGGAAAACTTTCTAAGATTATAATATTTTATTTCAAGAAAATCTCAATGGAAGAAGAAATTGTACCCGTTAGTATTAAAGATAGAATCAGTAGTATTGATATTTTAAGAGGGTTTGCATTATTAGGGATTCTATTAGTTAATATATTGGGTTTTAATGCCTCGTTTTTTAATTTTGGTGGTTTTTATCAGCATTTACCTGATCCTGTTCAGGCAAAATTTTATACAGTTTATATAAGTTTAACCGCTGATAAATTTATCTTCCTTTTTGGCTTTCTTTTTGGATATGGCATTTGTTTGCAATATAATAAATTTGAAGAAAAATCAGGAAAATTTTCAAGATTTTTTAGTAGAAGAATGCTGGTCTTGTCTGCTTTTGGAATTTTGCATATTTTATTACTTTGGGCTGGAGATATTTTACTAACATACTCAATTGCAGGATTATTAATGCTGTTGTTTCGTAAACTGTCAACGAAATGGCTTATTATAATGGCTGTTTTTTTCTATTTTTTTATTGGAATCTGGTTAACAATCGGAGTGAAGCTTCCTCTTCCTGATGCTCTGTCATTAACTTGTACAGAATGTCTGGAAAAAGCTAAAATCATCTATACGAACGGAAGTTATTCAGAATGTTTAGTATTACGTTTAAAAGAATATTTTTCATTTCGTTATATAAATGCTTTTTACTATTTGCCTAAAATCATCGGAATTACGATCTTTGGATTTCTTGCCGCCAAATATAAATTTCATCAAAATGTGAAAATGAATTGGCTTAGATGGAGTATTGTCCTACTGATAATTGCACTATTGGCAGTTGTTTTTTACTTTAATTATGAAAAAATAGTTGATTTTAAAAGTCTGTTTGCAAATGCAGTATATATGACTTCTTATGAATTCACAAATATATTTATAGCTTTTAGTTATCTGTTATTTATCCTGTTGATTTCTTCAAATGCTACTATTGCAAGGTTTCTGAAGCCTGTTGCTTTGATGGGGCAAATGTCATTAAGCAATTATATTATGCAATCTATTATATTATCCATTGTTTTTTATGGTTGGGGCTTTGGTATTTTCGGGCAAACCAGTTTGACTTTATTGTTGCTTATCGCTGTTTGTATCTATTTTTTCCAACTTTTTTTATGCATTCTTTGGTTTAAATTTTACACTCAGGGTCCACTGGAAAAATTATGGCGAATGATTTCTTACAAAGAAATAACTGCTTGATTATAATATAAAATAATCCAAATAACAGAAAATCAATAATTTGATAAAAGAAATAGAATTACTGGCACCCGGAGGAGATATTGATTCAATAAAAGCTGCAATTATTGCAGGTGCTGATGCTGTTTACTGTGGCTTGAATCGTTTTAATGCCAGAAATACTGCTGAAAATATAAGCTTCGATGATTTAAGAGGTGTTTTAATACTTGCTCATAAAAACAATTGCCAGGTTTTTCTAACGCTGAACATTATTATTCTTGAAGACGAATTTCCAGCTCTTTTTACACTACTTAATAAATTGGTGAATACGGGTATCGATGGTATTATTGTTCAGGATTTAGGACTCATGTATATTTTGTCTGAGTATTTTAAAAATTTGAAAATTCATGCATCTACTCAGTTGACCACACATAATGCAGGTCAGATTGAATTTTTAAATTTATTAAATGTCAGTCGTGTGAATCTTTCCAGAGAATTAAATATTGATGAGATTGAAACTTTAACTTCATTGGCACATAATAATAATATTTCAACAGAAGTATTTGTTCATGGCTCTAATTGTATTTCTTTTTCAGGTATTTGTTACATGAGTTCATTTCAGAGTGGAAACTCAGGAAATCGTGGCAGATGCAGTCAGCCATGCAGAGATAAATATCTTTCAACTCCGGTTTCTAAAGAATATCCATTGAACCTTAAAGATAATTCAGCTTACTTCGATCTGAAAGAACTTCATGAGGCAGGCGTTGATACCTTGAAAATTGAAGGAAGAATCAAGAAGTCTGATTATGTCTATACTGTGGTAACTACCTGGAAAAAACAAATCAGGAGTTTTTATTATCATAAGCAGCTTATTAGTAATAATATAGATTTATACAAGGTGTTTAACCGTGATTTTTCTAACTCATTTCTTAAAGGAGAAATACATAAAGACATGTTTATTGATCATCCGAGAGATCATTCTATTGAACACCTTGTTACAATTAACAATGCAATTGATTTTTCTGAACTGGAAAAATTGCAGCTGGTATTGTATAATGAAAAAGACAGGATTAAGTCAAATGTTGAAAAACTGATTTCGACAGTCAGTATCGCTAAAAGTCCTTTAAATATAAGTATTACAGCTGTTAACGGAAGTCCCTTGAAAATAATTGTAAATACACCAGATGCTTCTTTTGAGGTTTTTTCAACTGTAAATTTAGTAAGTCATGGAACGGAAGCCTTAAGTTACGAAATCCTGATGAAACGGCTGAAAGCCATAAATGAAACTGATTATTTTATTGATAAAGTGTTTTTAAACGAATTTACAGAACCACTTTATATATCTTTTAATGAAATTAACGCAATCAAAAAAAAGATATTATTTCGTCTGAATGACTCAAAAGAGATGATAGCTCCAATTAAAATTCCTAAAATTAAGAAAGGAAATCAGTTTAAAATAAAGCCAGAACTAGCAGTTTTTATATCTTCTGCATTGGATGTTTCTCTTTGTAATGATCGTAATGTAAATATTTACTATCAGCTTCCTGAAAGTTTTAGAGATAAAATTGCTGAATTAATACTTCTTTTTGAAAATAACAAAAAACTGATTCCGAGTTTTCCTTCTGTTATAATTGGAGATGACTTTACAGCTGCATTAGAATTTCTTCATGCATTGCAACCTGAAATAATTGTTACAAATAATACAGGAATTGCTTATGAAGCTTTTAAAAAAGGTATTTCATGGATTGCCGGTCCTTATTTGAATATTGTGAATTCTTATAGTTTGCTGTGTTTAAAAGAAAATTTCAACTGTTGTGGAGCGTTTTTATCTAATGAAATCAATAAACCTCAACTGCAACGTATTCAAAAACCTGATGATTTTAAGCTGTTTTATAGCATTTATCATCCTGTATTATTGATGACTAGCCGGCAATGTCTTTTTCATCAGATAAGTGGCTGTGAGAAAGACAAAATAGATAATAGCTGCATAAAAGACTGTGAAAAAATCGACACCATTACAAATTATAAAAAGCAAACTTTCATAATAGATAAAACTAAAGGGAGGCATCATCGTATTTTTAATGAAAATAATTATCTTAATACAGCGATTCTTAATGAACTACCCTGGTTTTTTAATGTGTTTGCTATTGATTTAAGTGATGTGAAAACAGCAACGAAAATAGGATTGAATAAATCAGCTATCATTCAGCTTTTTGAAAACCTTATTAAAGGAGATATTCAAGCTGATAATGAAATAAGACAAAATATTTATCTGGTTAGTAATAATCAGTATACAAAAGGTTTATGATACAAACCTTTCGGATAAATTTTACTTTGTAACTATTTTAGTGATGTAAATTATAACAGGGAATGGCAGATGAAACATTCATAATAATAAATCTTGAAACACAGGAAAATGATTATTCCAAAAACCTTCCAGATTTTCAAAAAAAGGAAGGTTAAAATAAATCAAGTTATTGAAATACTAACAGATAACAAATTATCAACAGATAAAAAAAACACTGAAGACACGGATTCCTAAAGGGAAACACAAATTAAAAGCCTGCCTGACGTTAATCATGAATTAAAGATCAGTGATAATCCGCGCTTCTCGACTTTGAAGAGAACCGTTTTATACGTCTCCTATTTGAGCATGAGATATTGATTAACATACGATTTTTTAATAATTATTAATCATTAGTGTCCGATAAAAATTTGCAGATTCTTCGCTTCACTCAGAATGACAACATAATATAAGGATATATAATAGCGTGTGGTCAGAAAACGGCTTCGCC
>JBMOKG010000125.1:0-9295 GCA_049315385.1 Bacteroidales bacterium | reverse complement strand
TAAAGGATAGCAAAAAGGCTGATGGTGCTATCATTATTGAAAATAAAGTTGTAGCAGTAATTGAATTGAAAGGTTGTGATACAATAGATTTAAGTAAAGTTGAAGTACAGGCATTTAATTATAAAAACAACCAACCCGATTGTGTTTATGTTATCACTTCTAACTTTGAAAAACTACGCTTCTATATTGATAATGCAATTGAACACATTGAATTTAATCTATTTGCACTTACAGAAGAAGATTTTCAGTTACTTTATTTATGTTTGGGTTATGGCAATATATCCCGGAACGTAGCAAAGAAAATTAAAGATGAATCACTTAGTGAAGAAGATGTCATCACAAAAAAGCTATACAAAGACTATTCTGTATTCAAAAGAGAACTGCATCAGAATCTGGTGCTATTAAATCCAGAATTTAATCCTTTGCTGCTATTCAAGATATCACAAAAATTAATGGATAGATTTCTGTTTCTGTTTTTTGGTGAAGATAGAAATTTGTTACCACCCAATTCTGTCAGATTGATATTAACCCAATGGAATAAACTAAAAGAATTGGATGAATATTATCCACTGTATGAAAGATTTAAAAAATATTTTGGTTACTTAAATACAGGTTTCAAAGGGAAGCAATATGATGTATTTGCCTATAATGGTGGTCTTTTTAAACCTGATGACGTATTAGATACTATTAAAATAGATGATGATATACTATACAAACACACCTTAAAGCTTTCTGATTATGACTTCGCCAGTGAAGTAGATGTGAACATTTTAGGGCATATTTTTGAAAATTCATTGAATGAACTGGACGAAATAAAAGCAGAATTAGAAGGACAGGAAATCGACAAATCTAAAACAAAAAGAAAAAAAGATGGTGTCTTCTATACACCCAAATATATAACTAAATATATTGTTGAAAATACAGTTGGTAAGCTATGTATAGAAAAGAAAGCAGAATTTCAGATAGTTGAAGAAGAATATTTATCCGACAAAAAAAGAACCAAAGCAACGAAACAACCATTATTAGAAAAATTGGAAACGTACAGAAAATGGTTGTTGGAATTAACTATTTGTGACCCTGCCTGTGGTAGCGGTGCTTTCTTGAATCAGGCATTGGATTTTTTGATTAATGAACACAAATATGTAGATGAATTACAAGCCAAGTTGTTTGGTGATGCTATGGTTTTAAGCGACATTGAAAACAGCATATTAGAAAACAACCTGTTTGGTGTAGATTTGAATGAAGAAAGTGTAGAAATTGCAAAACTTTCCTTGTGGTTACGCACTGCACAACCTAATAGAAAATTGAATGATCTGAACAACAATATCAAGTGTGGCAATTCACTGATTGACAAAGTAGAAGTGGCAGGTGATAAAGCTTTTAACTGGCAAACTTCTTTCCCAAAAGTATTTGAAAAAGGTGGTTTTGATGTAGTGATTGGGAATCCACCTTATGGTATTTTAATTAATAAAGAAATACAAAGTTATTACACTGTTCATTTTCCTTTAACCCAATACAAAACAAATTTATATATACTTTTCATCGAAAGAATGATGCAGCTTTTTAGAAAAGGAATCTTTCATTTTATTATACCAAAATCACTATTATTTAATTCCTATTATGAAGGCATCAGAAAATATCTTATTAACCATACTGAATTAAATGAAATTTATACAATAACTGAAAAGGTATTTGAAGATGCTGAAGTTGGAGGTAGCTTATTGCTTCAATTTACAATAAAGAAGACTGTTAATGAAAAAAACATAGTCAGACTAGTTTCTGCTAATAAAATTGAAAATTTCATCACAGGTATAGGTATTACAGAAAACAATGTCCTTCAAAATTTCTTTTTAGGTGTTCCAAATTGCGAGATATCTGTTATATCTTCAGATTCACATTCCATTTTAATGAAGTTAAAGCAACTAAAACCAATAAAAGATTTCTATTCATTAAAAAATGGTCTTAATCCAGGAAATATTAAACATATTTTAATTTCTGATTTCAAAGAAACTGAACATCATAAACCCATCATTTGGGGTAAAGATATTTCAAGGTATAATATATCATGGTCTGGTCAATTTATAAACTATAATGAATCACTTGGTAGTAAAATCAGCTTGGAAGATGTAAAATCAAAAGAAGGTATGAATAAGCAAAATAGAATTGATTTTGCATTGAGATCGCCTGAATTATTTGAAAGCAAGAAGATTGTTATTCGTAAAACCGGGGATTCCTTAATAGGAAGTTTGGATGAAAATAATTTTTATTTCGATACGCTGGTTCATGGAATCTATGAAAAGGACCATTTATTTAGTCTTGAATTTTTGCTATGTATACTAAATTCTAAACCTGCAACAAATTTTTATCGTTTACTTCATGATATTAAAGGGAAAGTATTTGCTAAAATAAGTTTAGATAATCTTTCTTCATTTCCACTTCCTGATTGTACTTCATCACAAAAAGAAGTTTTAATTGAAATAGCTAAAACACTTTTAATCGTCATAAAAACGCTGCAACAACTTTCCCAAAAATTTCAAAGAACCATTCAACGAAAATTTAATTTAGAAGACTTACCAAACAAGTTACAAGATTGGTATAATTTGTCTTATCCAGACTTCATAAAAGAACTTGCTAAAAAGAAAGTAAAACTATCATTATCACAAGAAGCAGAATGGGAAGATTATTTTATGCAGGAAAGTAAAAAAGCATTGGAATTAAAACAAACCATAGATGCCACAGATAATGTCATAGATAAAATGGTATATGAGCTTTATGGATTAACTGATGATGAAATTGCTATAATAGAACAAAATTAAAATATTATTATGTGAAATTTATTAAATATTGCTTTTATATTACGTATTTTTGTAAACATATTGTTAAACTAAATATTTCGCTTATAGAAAAATAAAAACTTAATAAAAAATAGCGTTGCTATACGTTTCTCTTACTTGAAAATCGCCAATTTATCAATATCTGAGAGAAGCAAAATAAGCGAACGCATCCTAAAAAGGGTGTGTTCCTTTGCTTGTTTCAAATCAGATAGGGTATTTGGCGATACCTCAAGTAGTTTGAAACTATAAGTAGAGGTTCACGCCCTTTTTATTTTGTGTCAATTAAATAAATGATAATATGCCTGAAAGAACCTGAAGGTTTAATAAATAAACAATTATGACAGATCAAGAAAAAATTATTCACTATGAAACAATTGAAAATTTAAGACAAAAAATTGGAGGCTGTTTCGGTGATATGGATGGAATTTTTGCAGGTTTTACTACAGATGAAAAAAGAGCTAAAGAATTATGCAAAGAAGCCTATAAAAACAAAATAAGTTTTTATGAAGTACATGAAATCCTATTAGGTTATATGTTTAATAAAAATTATCCATATGACCATATTAATCAACAATTAGAAAAAGCAAATAAAATATTTTCTAAATTAAGTAAATAAATGTTGCAGCGAATTTACAAATTTAATTGCTGATGAACTAATAGAATATTTAGCAAAACCAATAAAACAACAATAAATTGGAATATCCATAGAAAATCAAACAAACAGGCAATGATATTTTATAGTTATTAAAATGATTTTTAAATTCAAAAAAACAAAAATATATGAACAATTTAAATACAGAATATAATTATATAGTTAGATTTATTTATCCAAATGGAAATATAGAAGAAGAAAAATTTGGCAATAATAAAGAGGCAATAAAATATTTTAATTCTATAAAAACAAGTGATGATATAGATTGTCAACAAGTAAGTACGCCATTATTTGGTAAGTTAAAAACTACTTCTGATTATTCACATGCACTACTCGTTAGTATTGATAAAGAAAATAATGAAAAAGTTGAATTTGAAACTTATTTTGATGAAAATAATAAATTTACAAAAGGGGATTATTAATCTTTTTTAAATAAAAATAAAAAAACAGTATTCTTATGAAGAAAATATATAAATTTAGCTTAATTGTATCATTTACAATTTTTCTACTATCGAATAAATTCGCAAATGCCCAGCAGCATGTTACAACAAATACAACCTGGAATATAGACCAAATAATCACACAGCCAATTATTATCGATTCTGGAATTGTTCTTACAATTAACGAAGGTGTTAAAGTTCAAACAGTTTTCGTGGATGTTAACAATAACCAAATCGGGGATGTTTATATTGAAGTAAATGGGAAACTTGTAATTAAGGGCAATCCTTGTAATCCTGTTGTATTTAAACCTTACAGTCCAACAACCAATAATCAGTTTTGGGAAGGAATAAAAATAAACTCTGTTCAAAAAAATGATTCGTTAAATTATTTTGAAGTTTATAATGCATATATAGGTATTGTAACCCAAACTTCTGCTATTTTAACTGGTATAAAAGTATATAATTCCTTTAATTCAGGATTAAGTGTTGAATTAATTTCACCTTTAAGCAGCCTTGTAGTAAATAATATCATTCTTAAAAATGATGGTATTGGCATTGATATTAATAATTCAAGTAATGTAAAAATTGATTGGTGCAAAGCCGATTCTTGTACAGGTAATGGAATTTCAATAAATAATTCACAAAATATAAAAATAAATAATTCGCTGATATACAATAATAAAGGACATGGAATTTTTAGTGATTTATCATCATGGACACTTACAGATTCTAGAATAAGCTTAAATTCATATTTCGGGATCAGCAATTCAAGAAGTACTTTTACAATGACTTATTGTGATGTAGATACAAATAATTGGGGTGGAATAATGATAGGTGCAGGTAGTAATACTAATATTACATATTCATCTATATTTAGTAATCAAGGAAGTGGTTTTGAAGTTTCCGATTGGTATTTAGACAAAAATTTTAATGCGATAAAAGGAAACAATCCTAATATTTTGGTTAATAATTCAAATATTTTTAGTAATCATGAAACATTCTTTTTTGAAAATAATAGAAAAATATTTTTCGATATCCCAAATTGGGGATCTAATATTATTCCAATTCTTGTTGGACCAGGTGCAACTAAATTTGGTCCAACTTTTGAAATTCCTTTTGGTTGTATTACATTTGTTGATTTTACTTTAAAATGTGGTAGCAGCTCTCATTCTTCAACATATAGATTTTTAAACTATAAAACTGGAACTGAAATAATGTCTCAGTCTCAACAATCAACTTCTATTTACATTTATAATATTGCAAATAAAAGTGTATCACTTAATAATTATGATACTTATCAAATGAATATGTCAAATAATTATTACTTCACAGAACCTGCACCTGGATTAGCTATGTATAATTTTATTAATACAAAATTAGGATTTGGGAATTATGAATTAAATTCAACGGTTAATTCGCCAGATAATTTGAATTTTCAAAATAATTATTGGGGTACAATAACTGGTGTAAATTTGTTAATAAATGATGTAAATGATACTAATGTAAATTATTCTGGATATTCCCCAATGGTTATTAATACTGCGCATAGTAATATTTATAACAGTAATGTTGTTACAAACAATTTTCCTACTTCAATAATTACAACTAACACAAATATTAACTTTATTTGTGGCACAAATGGAAATTTAACATTAAATGCACCAATAGGTAACGGAATGTCATACAACTGGTATTATAACAACACCAATATAAATAATACCAATCAAACATATTTAGCTACAATCACAGGCAACTACAAATTAAATATATCAAATGGGTTAGGTTGTAATTTAACTACACCAAATATTACAGTTTTGCTAAAGAACATTACAAATCCAGTAATTAATACTTCAAATAACTTGCTAGGATGTTTTGGTGATACAGTAACTTTAACATCCGCAAATATAAACGGTGTTAGTTATCAATATTTTAATGGTGCTAATAACCTAAGTAACGGAAATAATAAAATATTTAAAGCAACGACTTCAGGAAGTTATTATGTTGTTGTCACAGATACTGTATCTCAATGTCAAGCTACTTCAAATATAATAAATACAAGTATAATACCTTATCCAACCGTAACTGCTTCAACACAAGGTTTACCGATAATAAACTGTATTGGTGGATACAAGGATATTATTGCAACTGCAACTGGTTCAAATTTGCATTATCAATGGAAATTAAATAATGTAGCTATACCAAATTCCGATACTTCTGTATTTCATGCTACACAACAAGGTATATATACTGTAGTTGTTTCAAATGAAAATGGATGTAGTGATACTTCTGCAGTAGTTACTATTTCAAATAATAATTTACCAGCTCCAACAATAACATTAAATATCGGTGATACAACAATTTGTAATGGGAATTCATTAAATTTAATAGCTTATGGTGGAAGTACTTATTCTTGGTCGCCTAATGCAGGATTGAATACAATTACAGGAAATACTGTTACTGCAACACCAACTTCTAATACAACTTATGTTGTTACAGGAACAGCTTCAAATGGATGTAGTTCGACAATAACAATTAATATTAGTTTGGTTAATGCTGTACCTTCAAATGCTGGAACAATTTCAGGAACAACAAATATTTGTCAAGGTCAAGGAATATTAACTTATTCAATTCCCTTAATAAGTAATGCAACTGCATATGAATGGTCTTTACCTAACGGTGTAACAGGTTATAGTACCACTAATACAATAAATATTAATTTTACCAGTAATGCACAATCTGGAAATATAAAAGTTAAAGGAAAAAATATCTGTGGTTATGGAAATGAATCAGTATTAGCAGTAATAGTAAATCAAATTCCAAGTATACCTTTAGTAACAAGCTCTGCATCTTATTGTCAGAATGCAAGCACTACATCTTTAACCGCAACAGGTACGAATTTACTTTGGTATACATCTTCAACTGGTGGAAATGGAAGTATTACGGCACCTGTTCCATCTTCAAATATAGTCGGAACAACTAATTATTATGTTAGTCAAACAGTTAATAGTTGTGAAAGTCCAAGATCCCAAATTGTTGTAACAATAAATTCATTACCAAATTCACCTACAGTAACTAATTTAGTTTCATATTGCCAAAATGCAAATGCTGCATCTTTATCTGCAACAGGTAGCAATCTTTTATGGTATACTACTGCAACAGGTGGAACTAGTAGTATTTCTGCACCTATACCTTCAACTTCAGCCACAGGAACAAATAATTATTATGTTAGTCAAACTATTAGTGGTTGTGAAAGTTCAAGATCACAGATTTCCGTAACAGTAAATTCTTTGCCAAATGTACCAATAGCAATAAGCCCTGTTACTTATTGTCAAAATGCATCAGCTACAGTTTTAAATGCAACAGGTAACAATTTGTTGTGGTATTCAACATTAACAGGTGGAACAGGAAATGCAACTATACCTATCCCATCAACTACTTTTGCAGGGACTACAAATTATTATGTTAGTCAAACAGTTAATAGTTGCGAAAGCCAAAGAACACAAATTGTAGTTAACGTAAATAGTTTACCTAATTCACCAACAATAACAAATAATATTTCATATTGTCAAAATGCCACACCAACAGCACTAACAGCTACAGGAAATAATTTATTATGGTATACTTCAAATACTGGTGGTTCTGGTAATTCATCAGCACCTATTCCATTAACAAATACAGTAGGAAATACAAATTATTATGTTAGTCAAACTGTTAACGGATGTGAAAGCCCAAGGGCACAGATTACAGTAACAATAAATTCAATACCAAGTGCACCATCAGCAACTAATAATGTTATGTATTGTCAAAATTCAACGCCATCATCATTAGTAGCAAATGGTACTTATTTACAGTGGTATAATACACCAGTTGGTGGTTCAGGAAGTTTAACTGTTCCAACACCTTCTACTTCATCAGCTGGGACTACTTATTATTATGTCAGTCAAACCATAAATGGTTGTGAAAGTCCAAGATCACAAATTTCTGTAGTTGTAAATGTAATTCCTAGTCTGCCAATAGTAACAAACACTGTTTCTTATTGCCACAGTTCTTCATCAACTGCACTTACAGCTTCAGGTAATAATCTACTATGGTATACAACTTCAACAGGGGGTATCGGGAATATAACTTCACCAATCCCTTCAACTTCAGTTGTTGGAACTACTAATTACTATGTCAGCCAAACAATTAATGGATGTGAAAGTCCAAGATCAGAAATAGCAGTAATAATCAATTCAATACCCAGTGTTCCAATGGCTACAAATCCAATTAATTATTGCCAAAATAATACTTCAACAGCACTTTCTGCAACTGGGAATAATTTACTATGGTATGCATCTACAACTGGTGGAACTGGGAATATCAATGCGCCAATACCATCAACTTCTATTGTAGGTTCAACTAATTTTTATGTAAGTCAAACGGTAAATGGATGTGAAAGTCAAAGAACACAGATTACAGTATCGGTAAATGCAATCCCAGGTTCACCATCAGTTACAAATAATATAAATTATTGTCAAAGCAATACATCAACTGCACTTACTGCTATAGGCACTAACTTATTGTGGTATAATTCTGCAATTGGTGGGATAGGAAACAATTCTGCACCAATTCCATCAACTACACTAATAGGAATAACAAATTATTATGTAAGTCAAACTGTTAATAGCTGTGAAAGTCCAAGGGCTGAAATTATAGTTTCAATTAATCCAATACCACAAACACCAATCATCACACAAGTGGGTAATTCATTGTATTCAACTTCAACGGTTGGTAATCAATGGTATTTTCTAAATACTGGTTTAATTCAAAATGCAACAGGACAAACTTATAATCCACAGCAAATAGGTGATTACTTTGCAATTGTAACTATGGGGGGATGTAGTTCAGATTCTTCAAACATTTTACATTTTGATAATTCCGGGATAGCTATAAATAATTTAGAAGTCATTGATCTAAAAGTTTTCCCTAATCCTTTTACTTATAAAACTACTTTTTTATATACTTTAAATGAAAGCAAACATATACGTTTAAGTATAATTGATATAACAGGTAGGGAAATAAAAGTACTATGTGATAACAAACAAGAAAAAGGAAAACACAGCATCACTTTTGAAGAATCAAATCTACCTTCAGGTATTTATTATTACAGAATAGATGCAGGTGATAGCAGATTTACTGGCAAATTAGTTCTAACTAAGTAAATTTATTATCAAAAATCAAGTCCTATCAGTTGTTTATACTGCTGATAGGGCTATTTTAAATTTCGGATTGGGTTACTTTAGCTGATTACTTTAAACCTTAGCCCATTTGGTCCAAGGTTAACTATTTTATCGTTTTTTCTTTAGTTAACCTTAAATCCGCAAGGATAA
>JBMOKG010000124.1:0-9323 GCA_049315385.1 Bacteroidales bacterium | reverse complement strand
CTGTAATGGCTTCATCATTCAGATTCAGCATCAAACGGGCAATGTAAACGGCATCACCACCCATAAAGCCACCCCATTTAACTTCCTCCCGATGAAAAATCGGGACAGGCTCTGATAAGGGAAGAACTCCGGAAGTGTAAGTTTGTATTTCTAGTTTCATTTATCAACGTTCTTTGTTTCCTAATTCCTAATTCTCAAATTCTTAATTAAACACTGTCAGGCTTCCCTTATACTCCTTCACCACCCCGTTCCTTTTGCTTTTTGCACTTAGCAGGTAAAAATATACTCCATCTGCACACTGGCTGCAACTGAAATCGTTTTTGTAATTAGCGGTTTGATAGATAAGTGTACCCCAGCGGTTGTATATTTGCAGGCTTATATCGTACTTATCGGCATTGCCTATCTGAAAATTATCGTTGATGTTATCGCCATTGGGGGTAATAAAATTGGGAATTGTTAAAGGTGGGTTGCATATTTTTTCGTCTTCCGCCGTTATTATTATAGTATCGGAAGTTGTAATATCATATTCTGCTATGTATGCAGTTACCCGGTAAGTACCGGGCTGTTTTACTTCGTAAGTGGCATTAGTACTGCCATCTTGCCATAAGTAAGTAGCATTGGGAAGGGTGGCATTGAGAAGCAAGCTTTCATCTGCACATAATGCGGTATCTTCTCCTAAGTTGATATGATAAGCACATTCGCATACCGAAACATCATCTACATAAACATAAAACTGTGCTTTGGTATTGGGTGGCCAGTTTACGGGATAAAACTTACCTATTCTTAAATATTTTTCTCCACCTTTGGCTATTACACTGCCTGATATCCTACTCCAATTGAGTGTATCTACCGAACCATTCAGGCTTTTTGTAAATTTTACATAATTATCGCAAGGAGTAGTATAGCCATCATCTATTAATACCGTATCAGAAAACATAGTTCCAATGGAATCATAAAAAACAATATTATTATTTAATAAGGTTGCATAAGTTAATGTAACTTCAGCCAATGAAATATAATAATCAACACAATAACGTTTGTTTTTTATTAAACTGTCTTTTAAAAGATTTTTTATACTTTCCTGTTGTGTCTGAATTCCTGAAACTGGTGGACCAACATATACTATTAAACCAGCATAAGCAACTCCTGTTCTTGCGTACTGATAACCTGCCCAATTGTATGGAACGGAAAGCCCCCCACTTGGTGCACATACATTAAAATATTCTGTACTTAGACCAAACCAATATTTAGCATAATCTAATTGACTTGAACTCCAGGGACATTGGGAATATTGTTCGAAAGATGGATTTTGCACCAGATTGGGTCCAATAATCTGTCCCTTTGTAATAGCAAAATTAGTAGTGAAAAGAAAGAATAATATGTAGTTTTTAATATTCAAAGTAAAGGTTAATAGTTATTAGGTTATTGTATAATGAGTAAAAAGGAATTCCTCTCTGTAAGACAGGAATTCCTTAAAAAAAGTTGTTTATTTGTTTACAATAGTAATTTTACCCGAAGTAATTTTGGTATCGTTTACTTTAACGGTATAAAAATATAAACCAGATTTTAAACTGCTTATATTGATTTGTGTTTCGGAAACGCCCTTAGTAATCGTAGTTGTATAAACCAAATTGCCCATCATTCCATAAAATTCAATCATTCCATTGGCAGCTATGGTTTCGATAAACTTAACCGTAATTTTATCCTTTGCAGGATTCGGGAAAACAACTGCATTGAGTTCTTTTGCCTGCGTATGATAATGAACAGGAGGTTTTACATAATCTAAATGTATTTCATCAGGATTAATATCGAGCATTACCCTTGCCGTGTAAACTGCATCGCCACCGGCATAAGGAGTAAGATATGCCAGTGTGGTAAGAGCAGCTTGTTGCTCATCGGATAACTCATACTTAAAACTTCCCCAGGTATCCAGATAAATATTACCGGCTATTTTGCGGTTGGTATTTATTGTATTATCATTGGCTATTTGCAATAATTTTTCCTTAGCTAAAGCATAGTTTTGGTCAAACATTGCTTCGCGCATTTTCAACACTTTTTCAATGTCAGATTGGTACATTTCGTTGTAAAAAGCAAAATAAACATTATCGTCCTGGCCACCCATATTAATCCATTCGGGATATTTACGCAATATTTCATACACATATTCGCGGTCTTTCTGTCTGTATTCTTCTTCGAGTATCGAATATAATTTTTCGCCACGTACGATTGAACCAAAAGCAGTTTCACGGGCTGTTACATCAAAATTAGGTTCTCCGTAGCCTGTATTACCACCTGTGCCTATTGAACCTGGATTTGCAACACATAAAGTGGCAACACCTGTATTCTGGTGAACTATTATACCTCCCCAAAAAGGATAAGGACTAGGATCATAAGCATTCATAACAGTAGGATCGTAATAATAATCTAAAGGACCAAAAACTTTTTTAATTCTCAAAAATCCATTTTGCGTACCATCGTACCAGCCGTTATCGGGGTTATACACTCCGGCTTCACCTTGTGCCGATACACTGGCACTCCAATTGAAGTTTAAGCCAAAATAATTATCATAAAAGGAATTACAGCCAAACTTGGTATTGGTAAGTGTGCCATCGCCAAAAATACCACTACCCATGCGGTTTATCTGGTTTTGCATAACTTTGGCTTCTATGCAATCGGCTATTCTTATACCCAACACATTGTTATCTTCTAAGCCAGCAAATGCATGCACGTTACGTATAATCCTATTATATTTAATCTGGCTAAAATTGCTGTTTTGCGCCCAAATTCCTGTATGTGTTATACTAGCAGGAGTTGGGGCAGTTACATTAAACCATATTTTGTTGCTGTTTACATCCGCAAAGCGGTATGTTTTATTACCCGAAATATTTATCAGCGAAATACCATAATATTTGTTGGTAATATCATTGCTATCTACCAAACAACCGATGCCTTTAGGATTGGAAAAAACATTGCGTAAATCAATGCCATAACCTGGCGTTACCACATTGCCGGGAACGCCATAAATAGTATTGTTGGTGTATTTGCTTTTATCAGCTACATCAATAGAGCGTATGCCATATCCACAATTTTTAAAATTGTTGTTTTCGATGGTGCTAAGGTTTCTATAAGTGTAAATACCTGTTTTGCAATTATCAAAATAGTTGCGTTTTAAACCATTACCACCCACTTCTACATCAAAAGCAGGAGTGAAAGACCAACTACCAATAGGGGAAGGAAAATTCATAGTAAACCAGGGGAAAGAATTTGTTGCAAAAACTGCACCTTCTATATATTTTACAGGCGAAGAAGGCATAGGATACGGAAAAGGAACTGTTATCGAAACTGCCTGAATATTCAAAAACTTATTATTTACAACATTAATATTTGAATTGGCAGCATACACACCATATCGCATATTTTGGAAAGTATTGAGGTTTGCAGCATCAGTTTCATCACCTATATTTAAAACACCAAGAATCCAGCTACTTTCCACACCACAAAAAGTTTTTTGCCCTACACAAGGTGGATAAATTAAATTAGTTGGTCCACTAGAAAAAGTAGTAGCTTCATTGAAACGGGTATTTCTAATACTTCCTGTATGCGAAGTTGGGTCGGTATAATTATGTACCCTTACGCTATATAAATTAGCATTCATATTTGCATCATTCAATGTAAATTTACCTCCATTCTCAGATACAATCCCATTGATAGCATCCTGTATAGTAGAATGTCCGGTAACTTCTATTCCAGAGAGAGGATCGGAAACATATATACCGTCCCACATATATTCGCAGCCTGCTTGTAAACTTGAATTATTGTCAATAGTAAATGTTTTTCCAGGATAGAGTATGATTTTTGCATTAGGACCAAATTTTAATGTTTGATTATTTAGATTAACATTACATTTGATAGTAACAGTCCCATTAATGAATGTATTTGGTTGAATCTGTGAGGGGTTTTCTATATCTTCATCGTGAAGTATCACTTCACCGCAACATTGATAAACATTGATTGAACTGGAAGTGTCGCAGCCATTTTCGTTATTGGTAACTGTTAATACAGAAAAATTATGAGCACCAATTGAGTTCCATGTAATTGTAACCTCTGATGTATTTTGCCCTGAAATTATTGTTCCTGAAGTTGGTGGATTAATCGACCAATTATAAGATGTCCCATTAGTAGCTATATAGGTTGAAGTAGATTTGCAATTATTATGATCCCCTGTTATGATTGGAATAGTTGGCAATGCAACTGTAATTGTTTTGGTAACGGTTTCTGTAGAAGTACAGTTTGTACCCAAAAAATATTTAATTGTAAAACTTACCGTATAGGTTCCCGCAGTGGCGTAAGAATGTATTTCGTTTCTATAGGTGGATGTTGTTCCATCTCCAAAATTCCAAAGCCAGGTGCAATGACTCAAATAAGATGATGGATCAATAGCATTATCTAAACAAGTAAGTCCATTAAATTGAACAGGACTGTCAGGGCAAGTAATATCTAAAGACTGTATTCCTGGTTCTGTGCTTACTGTTATGGGATAGGTTGTTGTAGATGCTCCGCCGCAGATGGAAGTTGCTGTTACAGTTATAGTTGTTAGCCCAGGGCAATAGCAATGAATCCACCAATTATTCAAATAAGGATTTATATTTACGCCTCCTGCACTTAAAGTGTATGAGACGCCAGTGTTAGATGGCACGGGAAGAATAATAGTAGAGCCAACACAAATAGTCGTAGGTATTGTTAAAATATCAGAGTTTGGGATACCGTTGTCTAAAATAGTAATAGTAAATATTGGAGATAAAGAATAAGAAGGTGTACCAATTTTACTTTTTATATCTCCATTAGGGTCATATATTTCTAACTCAACAGTATGAACCCCAATAGTTAATGGAGTAGGCATTGTAATATAAGGATAAGTAGTAATTAGATCAATAACTATTGGGCTGAATGTATTACTTACGAAAAATCCATCAATTTTAAATCTATAAGTATAGTAAGCATTGTATAAATCAGCATTATCAATACACTGAAGATCAATAGGCTGTTGGTTATAACACAAATTAATTATATTGTATTCTTGTGGTGGTGGTGTCATATTAATAGCTTGATTAAAAGGAGAGTATGATGCAGAAAGAGGATGTTGTCTGACTCCTATACCTAAATAATGAATAAATTTAGTTACATTAAAATACATTAACCCCGTAAAATGCGTAGCAAAAGTAATTTTAATGTAAGAAGTGTCGGTAGTAGTGTTGTTGTATGAAATAGAAGCAGAAGCATTGTTTTGTTGTATTAATACCAAGCTATTCGATTGCATTTTATATAAAGAAATATTAGTAGCAGGAGGTGTAACTCCTTGTGGATATGTTAAGTTTACTTTAATCGCATTATCGGCTGCAACAAATTTAAACCAAACTACGGTATCAGAAACTGAAACCATCTTGCTCGTATCATTTAACAGTAAGGTATAAGCCGTATTACTGTTACATTGTCCATAAATATTTGCAGAAATCATCATAACTGCCAAAATAAATAGTAATTTGAATTTTTTCATAAAATTAATCTATTAATTCATATAATCGTTTTTTATTTCAACTACCGCTTCCATTATACTGCTCACGGTAGGAGGTTGTATTTATAATAAGTGCAGTTTGAATTGCTTTATGTCATTATATATTTCCTGATTGTAAATTATTGTTTTGTTTTGCTAATATTACTGTATCAGGCTGCTAAATCGCTAATATCTAATAGTAAGCTGTGTTATTAGCTTTAAATTCCGGCAAAAGTTCTTCTGAAAACAGTATCAAAAATCAGATGTTGATTATCCTTTTTTGACTGGTTAAAGCAGCAAATATACATTGCAAAAAATGAGAATTCAAGCTCAGCACCCTGTTAAATATGAAAAGATGGCGAATAGAAAAACATCGCTGTAAAGCATTGATTTATAATGATAGTTTCAGGGCGAATTTTTAGCTGTTATTTTGTTCTAATTTATCTGCAATTTATCTGATATCAGTATTTTTATTATTCATATTCCATTCACAACGAATCATTTAATTTTTCAGTTTTATGGGGTTTTTGTGACATCCATAATACTGCAATTTAAAGGCGGTGTTTTTACTGTCTTTTGTTTTCAATAATGATTTTTAAAATATTTTCTTATGTTTTTTGGCAGCTCTCTTCTTTATAAATCTGTATATCATGCAATAAGATATATAGTGTTTTAACAAACTGCTTTTTTCATATTTAATACATGCTAATTTGAAATAAATTTCTAATTTTACCCTGTTTTTAAAAGCGTTTTTTAAAACATTAACTTACAAATACACAGAGATATGAATACTATTGATTGGAAAAATTTACCTTTTGGTTATTTTAAAACCGATTATAATGTTCGCTGCTACTTTCGTAACAACGAATGGGGTCAACTCGAAATTTCCTCTTCAGAATATGTGAATATTCACATGGCTGCTACTGCCTTACATTATGGACAGGAAGCTTTTGAAGGTTTAAAAGCTTTCAGGGGAAAAGACGGTAAAATCAGAATCTTCCGCCTGGAAGAGAATGCTAAACGTATGCAGAATTCAGCCTATGGTATTATGATGGCATCCGTTCCAACCGAATTATTCAGAGAAGCAGTTCTTCAGGCTGTTAAGCTGAATGAAAAATTCATTCCACCTTACGGAGAAGGAGCTTCATTGTACATTCGTCCTGTATTGTATGGTTCAGGAGCTCAGGTAGGGGTAAAACCTGCCAGCGAGTATTTGTTCATGGTATTTGTAGGTCCTGTAGGTCCTTACTTTAAAGAAGGATTTAATCCGGTAAGTATACAAATCTGTCGCGATTTTGACAGAGCAGCACCACTGGGAACTGGTTGCTATAAAGTAGGCGGTAACTATGCTGCAAGTTTGAGAGCCGGCGAAAGAGCACATGATGAAGGTTTTGCTTCCGTATTGTTCTTGGATGCCAGAGAAAAGAAATATATTGACGAAGCGGGTCCTGCCAATTTCTTCGGTATTAAAGGTGATAAATATATAACACCTTCTTCAAAATCAATACTTCCTTCCATTACCAATATGAGTTTGCGTCAGTTAGCCGAAGATATGGGCTTAACGGTTGAACAACGTCATATTACTGTTGAAGAATTAGGCGATTTTGATGAAGCCGGTGCATGTGGAACCGCAGCAGTGATTTCTCCGATTAAGAGAATTCAGGACAGAGATACCAAAAAAGAATATCTGTATTGCAAAGATGGTAAAGCAGGTCCTGTTTCTACTAAATTATATAATATGCTCAGGGCTATTCAGGAAGGTGAAGTCGAAGATAAATATAACTGGAATACGATTGTAGAATAAATTCGAAATAATATACTAACGCTCCGAAAGGGGCGTTTTTTATAAACATAAGTTTGGAGTACTTGGAGTTAATGTTATTAAGTTAATAGGTTATTAGGTTATTGCTTCGCATTTAGTTGGTTGAGTGCCTACTAACAGTCGGAATGCTTACACTGAGCAATATCCTGATCCCTTTATCTTATTTTAGCTAAAGTTCAATAAATCAATAACCAAATAACCTAATAACTCAATAACCTAATAACCATTAATCATTCATCCCATGGAAAATCTTCAGATACCTTTGATACAGCATGCTGACTTAAAAGGGAAAGTCGTTTTAGTCAGAGTCGATCACAATGTAGTGAAAAATGGAATCATTCATGATCCTTACCGCATTGATGCAACAATAGGAACTTTGTTTCATATCATTTCCAAAGGTGGAAAAATCATTTTGATGACGCATGTCGGACGTCCTAAGGATAAAAAAACAGGTAATATAAATATAAGTGAAAAAACTTCAATTCAGCCTATTGTAGATTATCTGCAACAGAAATTGCATATTACATTAAAAGTTCCTGCGTTTTTTGCACATGAAAATCAGGGTTATCTGGGTGTGGAGACTTCTGTAAATCACCTGATCAGGGAATTGAAAGAAGGATGGATAGATGGGATTTATCTGCCGAATACCCGTTGGTTTTCGGGAGAAGAGGCCAAAGGAGAAGAAGCGGATCGTTTTGCCAATCAGCTTGCAGGTCTGGCTGATATATTTGTCAATGATGCTTTTGGATCCTGGCAGGCACATGCTTCAACTGTGCAGGTGAGTCAGTATTTGCCATCGTATGCAGGATTTTTAATGCAAAAGGAAATTGCCAATCTCGAAAGGATTTATCATCCTGAAAGTCCATTTTTGGCTGTAGTAGCGGGTTCTAAATTTGACACTAAAATTGATTCACTTTTTGCCCTGCTTGAAAAAGCAGATTATCTGGTGTTGGGAGGTGTAATTTACAATGCCTATCTGGCTGCCAAATATAATTTCACTATCAAAGGGATAGAAGATGATGACATGCAACATGCTTTGGAATTTGTAAAGTTTGCTAAAAAATTTAAGGGCAAAATCATCGAATTGCCATATATAATTGAGTCTGATACCATGGAAGGCAAGCTGAAAGGCAAAAACCGCATTCGAAACATTGCAGAAATAACAGCCGGAACAAATCTGAATTATGTATTGGATATTGCCAAGGAATCATTTCTCGAAAAAAATGTGATAAAGGTATTTCATCAGGCAAAGACAATTTTTGTAAATGCAGTAATGGGTTATACTCCTTTCTTTAACGAAGGTACCATAGCTTTGGACGAACTGATCGACAGCAATGTAAATGCAATAAAACTATATGGTGGTGGTGATACAATGCAAGAGCTTAAGCGTTTGTTGCCGGGACTTTATATTTCGGCACTCGACAGTCCGAATTATTATATTTTTACCGGAGGCGGAGCTGTTTTAAAAGCAATAGAAAATGGTACAACAACCGGACTTGCTCCTGTAAAAGCTTTGATAGCTTCAGGGGAAGCCATCAAAAAAGCATAATTGCATTTATTTTGCGATTATCATTCGCTATATTGTAATGCTTGCCGGGCAGGCAAAGGACGCGCATCAGGGAATTTTGCGTAAAAATCAGACGTATTGAATGAGCGAAGGCCTGTGCAGGTGTTACTTTTTTAATGAGTTGAATATTATTCTTTTTTAAAGTTACACATTGAATACCCATGAAACATTGTTCAAAATATTTCTTTCGTGGATGAGTATTTCATCAGGAAAAGTAAAATGAAAAATAAGAAAGTTTTGATTAATAGTTTCGTTCTTATATGATGTAAAGTTTTTTATTTTCTTCTTACTTTTGTCTTGAAACAAAAGTAACAAAAATTCAAGACTACCAATAATTTACTTCAAAACTACGGTTTTAAAAATCGAGTAGACTGCCCTGCCAG
>JBMOKG010000048.1:0-36083 GCA_049315385.1 Bacteroidales bacterium | reverse complement strand
GAAGTGAGAAATCTCAATCAAATTCCTGTTGTAAAAGTTTTTCGGACAATAGTGATTTATAAATTAAAATATTTATTATTTTAGCAAAGCAAACATAGCTTTTTGCTTAAATAATTATAAATTTATTCCCACCGGGTAAAAAATTGAAAACTTATAAGAATCTAATTTGTTAAAGATTAAATTTTTTAAAATGAAATTTTCTTTTTTTAGAAATATATTAATCGCAATGTTTTTTCTGTTTGCATTGAATGTGAACGCTCAGTTTGTGCCTAAAAAAGCAGGTTTGTGTTTTAGGGTAGATGATAATCATTCTATACAAAAATTTCAAGAGTATTCCTCTGTTTTTGATAATTATGGATTTAAAATGTGTTTTGCATTAAATCTTGGGCAGGTTAATCCCTCTGATTCTAACTTTTTAAAATGTATTGATACTCTAGTTGCTCATGGTCACGAATTGATGGATCATACTCCAAATCATCATACTAACTATTTTACAGTTAAAAATTTTGTTGATACAATTCCTTATTCATTTAACTCGGCTATAGATCATATTAATCAAACCAAAATTTGTTTGAAGGTAGATTCTATTCATACGAATAGTTTTAACAATGAGGGTAATGTCGTTTTAAACGGGAATAGATTGATAAGCACGTTACCCGGAGAATTTAAAAATTTCCTTACTGAGCCGAATCCCGTTCAATGTATTTATTTACCAACTATAAATAAATTATGTAGTTATTACAATCTCTCCAATTTAAATATAAATGATCCTGATACTATTTATTTAAAAACCTTTTGGGAAGAACCTTTCACAACTAATTTTACTGGTACTACAATTTATAAAAAAGTAGGAATGTTGGATGTTTTTATGAATAGAACTGCGATTTTCTATTTAATGAATACGACTAGAAAATATTGCAATGACTTCAATCTTCCATTACCAACAGCGTGGATTCAACCTGGTGGTTATTTTCCAAGGTATAGTGTTCAGGATATTAAAACAGCCTGTGATTTAAATGGATATACAACAGCTGCATTAGTTCCAAATCCTGCATTAAGATGTTTCAATGAGTTTAACCCTTTTAAAACTAAAAATCTTAATTTTCAGGGTTATGATTTCTATTCTGAAATTCAAACCTTTAAATCGATAAAAACTTTAATTGCAGATGGTATTGCAAGAAATTTTATTCAACTTGACAATGGACATATGGGTGATTATTCAGTCAATCCTCTACTTGGTGGTTGGAACGGATATATCCAAAGGATGGATTCTATTTTATCTTGGTGTGCTCAAAATAATATTCCTGTTAAACTATATAAACAATGGGTGCCAATTTTATATGATAGTATTTCTGACCCATATCAGAATGTTTTCCCATCATTATCAAGAGATATTGATACAGATGGTTTCCCTGATGGATATAATAAATCTTATATTGGAAATATAAATACAAGCGGAGGAGTTCCTTCTTCTTCCGGCTATTATTTAAGCAGAACACTTTGGGGGCATTTATGCATGATTAGTAATTTAGGAGGTGTAGAAAAAGGGAAAAATATACTCGAATTTTATACCAAAGGAAATCCTAACGATTCTATCAATCTAAAAATTACCTTTAATCAATCAGGTTTGGATAAATATTTCTATATAAAAACAAATACGATTTCATGGCAAAAACAAAAAGTAGAATTTATTTGTCCTGATTCTATTTCTACAATACAGATAGATTTTCTTGCTAATATATCATACCCAAATATTAAACTCAGCGGAATCTCATTACGAAAAAAATCAGAATTATCAGTTTCGCAGGATACTACAATATATGCCGCTGTTGGCTGTAAATTCAAAAATCTGGATTTAAAAACAAAAGTAATTGATCCTTTCTTCAGTCCTGATAATTTGAATTATTCAGTAATTCAAGCTTCAAAACTCACTGCTTTTATTAATCCTTCTAAAAAACTGATAGTTAACAAACCAACACCTTTCTGGCAGGGTGAAGATACTATATGGGTAAAAATAGAAAACCCTGATGAAAGCAAAGATACACTGAAGATTATTTATAAAACATCATTAGCTGAAATCTGTAAAGGGGATACTATTATGCTGACACCTGATTTTTCTGTTGAACCCCTGCAGTTAATGATGACTTCCTTTCCTTATGATTCATCATTGATGTATAAATCTGCAGGAACGTTTACAGCTACTCCAAAACATACTACCCGTTATTATGTTGAAGGAATGATGCCAACAGGTAACATTATCAGTGATACCATTATAGTTTATATACAATTGATGCCATGGCCTGTTTTAACTATTACCGGTTCAAACCCACATTGTTTTTCTGATAGTGTTAAAATTGATGTTACTCCCGATTATTACAAAACCAGCTGGTTTCGTAATGATACACTTGTATCTGGAAATGATACACTTTCAAGCTACCAAACAACTTTACCCGGAGATTATTATGCAATACAAACCAATCAAAATAAATGCAAAAATATTTCTTCAATAATTACAGTTTATCAATATCCTCAAATCCAGTTCGGAATTAATACAGATACAATTGTGTGTTCAAATATTGATTCATTGCGTTTAAATGCTCAGATAAGCAATACGGATACTGTGGTATGGTCAACATCCGGAGACGGTTGGATTTCTTATTTGCCAAATCAGCATTTAACTTATCATCCCGGTGTTTCAGACAGATTTAATGCTAGTACTACTTTAAAGGTTTTTGTAAGAGGATTAGGAAACTGTAGTATAAAACAGGATTCTATCAGGATATATTATGCAGCATTACCTACAAGACCCAATATTCCATTAGGCCCAGATACTTTATGTGTTAATAGTCCAAATTCAGTTTATGCAGCTACAGGAAGTATTCATTCCGATTCTTATCAATGGAGTATAAGTCCAGCATCAGCAGGTACTATAAATTCTTATTTATCATATGCCGAAGTAGACTGGAATGATAATTATAACGGAAAAGTATTTATAAGTGTGAAAGGTATTAACCAATGCGGGATGAGCGATTTCTCAGATAGTTTAAGTGTTGAGATTTTACCTTCACCTTCAAAACCTGAATTAATAGCAGATACCTTTGTTTTTTGTCAGAATAGTATAAATCAGTTTTTTTCTGTAAAGACTTCAATGAATGCTGTTTCCTACCAGTGGAGTATAATTCCTGCTAATGCAGCAAATCTTACAGGAAATGACACAATTGTAAGTGTCGACTGGAATAATAATTTCAACGGTTCGGCATCAATTATCGTTCAGGGAATAAATAGCTGCGGTTTAAGTCCGGTTTCCGATGCTATAAATATAATTCTTGATCCTTTACCTTTAAAACCGAGTCTTCCAATTGGGCAAACCTTTCTTTGTATTAATAACAGCAATTCATTTTATACTACTCAGGGAAGTAATTTAGCTTCAGCTTATCAATGGAATCTCTATCCTTCTTCTGCAGGAATCTTAAATGACTCTGCTACGAATGCATTTGTTGATTGGGATAGTAGTTTTGTTGGAGCTGCAAAAATTATAGTTAATGCTATCAATAATTGTGGAAATACTTCTTCTGATACTTTATTCATTGAAATTGATCCGATTCCATTGAAACCAGTTATACCTTCAGGTTTTGATATGCTTTGCGAAAACAGTATAAATACTTTGTACTCAATATCAGCAGATCCTTATGCATCATTTTATAGCTGGAGTATATATCCCACAACGGCTGCAAATATTATTTCAACAGATACCCTTGCAATTGCTGACTGGAATCCCAATTTTTCTGGAATTGCACATATTTCTGTAAAAGGATTTAATAATTGTGGTCTAGGCATAGCTTCGGACAGTTTAATGATTATTGTAAATTCTCATCCTTCCAATCCAACTATAATGAGTGGTCCTGTATATGTATTAACAGATACTGCTATGTTTTCAAATTATTCTGCCAATTCAAATTATTCCGATTCCATTATCTGGTGGATAGAACCTTCAACATCAGCTATTTTAAATGCTTATAATTCGGTTTGTACAGCCTATTGGACGCCAAGTTTTTCAGGTACTGCTCAATTGAAATTAAAAGGATTAAATAGTTGTGGTTATAGTGATACAATTACTGTATTTAATATCAATGTATTATCGCCGGTAAGTAGTCATAATTATGAAACTGTAAATTTTTCTGTTTTCCCAAATCCATCTGTCAACGGGAAATTTATTATTCAATTTAATCAGCGGCAAATTCTAAAAAATATTTTAGTTAAAATTACAGATCAACTGGGAAGAAATATTTATGAAAAAGACTTACGTCCAACTGAATTTTCTGGCAAATCAATAGAAGCAGATATATCGGCTTTTTCTAAAGGAATTTATTTTTTAAGTGTCGGTGAAAAAACACGGAAAATTATCTTTGAATAATTTTAGTTAATATACTTAAGTTAATGATAAGTAGAAAATGAAAGAAACCATTAATTAAAAAAATATTTATTAACTAATTCCAATGCAAGATTTTATTCAAAATATCAATCCAAAGTATTTCTGGGATATAAATATAGATGATTTAAATACTTTTACATCTAAACGATTAATAATTGAAAGAGTATTTACGTTTGGAAACCTGATAGAAATTAAATTAGTTTTTGCCGAATATGGAAAACAGACTGTTGTTCATGAGCTTTGTAATCTGAATTATATTGATCCCAAAACACTGGTATTTATTTCTTTAATACTCGGAATACCTAAAAAAAAATTTAAATGTTACAAACGCAGACTGTTGAGCAATCAACACTGGAACTAATTAAAGCTCTTCAAGAAAAAAGCTACCTTAAAGGTTTTCATCTTGTGGGAGGAACTGCGCTTGCATTGAATTTAGGACATCGGCAATCCATTGATATAGATTTGTTTTCAAATTTCAGCTTTGATACACAACAAATACTTGAGTATCTAAGCAATGATTTTCAATTTAATTTATTCAGTTCTTCATTAAATTCACTTAGAGGCAGCATCGGTAATATTCAGGTGGATATTATTGCACATCGTTATCCATACGTGAATAACCCAATTTATACTGATGGTATTTCAATGCTTAGTATAGAAGATATTCTTGCAATGAAACTCAATGCAATTACATGCAGCGGTCAAAGAGTCAAAGATTTTATTGATATTTATTTCCTACTTGATATTTATACTATCGATTCAATGCTCGGATTTTATAAAAAGAAATACACTTTACAAAATGAAGTGAATGTGTTGAAAAGTTTAGTCTGGTTTAATGATGTTGATTTAACTGATTGGCCTGTAATTTACGGCGAAAAGGAAATTAATTGGAATATTGTAAAAAGAAAGATTTCAAAACTAGTAAAAGAATACATAAGTTTATAAAAGAAAAATAATTGTAAATGTTTACAAATCAAACATTACCATAAAATATAATAACCCAATGAAGGCAACTATCATCACATTACCAAAATTTGAAGATCCCCGGGGCAATCTTTCGTTTATTGAGGAATTAAATCATATACCTTTTAAAATAGAACGCTGTTATTGGATTTATGATGTTCCCGGAGGTCAGATGCGTGGTGAGCATGCATTTAAAGAACAACTTGAATTGATAATTGCATTATCCGGCAGTTTTGATGTATTGGTGGATGACGGAAAAACAAAAGAATGTTTTTCGCTTAATCGTTCTTATTACGGCTTGTTTGTTCCAGCAGGTTTGTGGAGGCAAATGCAGAATTTTTCAACCAATTCACTTGCATTGGTTTTGAGTTCTACACATTATGTAGAGAGTGATTATATTCGTGATTATGATGAATTTTTAAAATACAGGGAGGCTTATGAAAACTAGTGTATATGATTGTGTAATACTGCCTTTAAGTAAAATTCACAACCGTGCAGGTAATATTACCATCGTTGAAGGTCAGAAAAATATTCCTTTTGACATAAAACGTATTTATTATCTGTATGATATACCCGGTGGCGAAGACAGAGGTGCTCATGCTCACAAGGAACTAAGACAATTAATGGTTGCTGCCAGTGGTTCTTTCAATGTATTACTTGATGACGGAATGAATAAAAAAGTTGTCACTCTGAACCGGCCGGATTATGGCTTATTGATAGTTCCGGGAATCTGGCGTGAACTAATGGAATTTTCTTCAGGTGCTGTTTGTTTGGTTCTGGCATCTGAAGCTTACAATGAAAATGATTATATAAGAGAATTTAATAATTATTTATCTTTTAGAAAATTATAATGAAACTTTGTATTGCCGGAAAGGGAAATATTGCAGTTGATTGCTTGCAATTTTTTTTAAAGGTTCTTGATAAAAAAGATATATTTGTTATTTTAAATAATAATGATAACTTTAAAAACACATGGATGAAGTCTTTGGGATTTTATGCTAATCTTGAAGGAATTAAAATCGTTAAACTTGAAGATGTTTATTTAATTGAAGATTTGTTATTTCTTTCATTAGAATTTGATAAAATAATAAATCCTAAAAAATTCAAAAGTTCAAATTTATATAATATTCATTTTTCTTTATTGCCTGATTACAAGGGCGTTTATACTTCTTTATTGCCAATTTTGCATGGGAAAGATTTTTCTGGTATTAGTTTTCATAAAATAGATAATGGAATAGATACTGGGGATATAATATTTCAAGAAAAAATAGATATTAATAACACTACTACTTGTAGAGAACTTTATTTTAAATACTTGATTAATGGTGCAAACTTGATTATTGAAAATTTTAATGAAATTATAAATGGTAATTTTAAATCAATTAAACAAAATCCTATAAATTCGTTTTATTATAGTAGAAACTCTATTAATATCTTACAAAAAGAGATTAATTTGTTTCAATCAGCTTTCCAAATACAAAGAAATGTAAATGCTTTTATTTTTAGAGAATATCAGCTACCTACAATTAATGGAATCCAAATAAATAAAGTAATTATTCTTGAAGAAAGATCAAAAGAAAAACCAGGTAAAATCGTTTTTGAAAACGATGAAAAACTAATAATAAATACAATTGATTTTAATATTATTGTAATTAAGGATTATTACGATGAATTAATAAAATGTGCCAGAGAAAACAATGTTAAAAGAGCAGAGAAAATAATAGATTATATTCCAGATATTAATGAAACTGAAAAAAATGGATGGACTCCTTTAATCATTGCTTCTTTTTATGGATCTTATGATATAATAAATCTTATTCTTAAAAAAGGTGCATTAATAAATAAAACAAATTTAAATGGTACAACACCACTTATGTATGCAAAAGAATTAGCAATAGAAAATGATGATTTTCAGTGTTTAAGCCTTTTGATTAAAAATAATGCAGATAAGTTAAAAAAAGATGTTTGGGGTAAAAGTATTTTTGATTACTTAGATTTAAACAAACATTCAAAGTTAATAAATTTTTTAAATGATAGTTTAAGTTATGATTAAATTCTTAGATCTCCAAAAAATAAATGCTCAATATGCGGATGAACTAAAGCAAGCAGCTTCAGATGTTATTGATAATGGATGGTTTTTGTTAGGGGAAAGGGTAAAACAGTTTGAAATGCATCTTGCCGGATACATTGGTGTTCAACATGCCATTGCTGTTGCAAATGGACTGGATGCTTTGCGTTTAATTTTAAAAGCCTATATTGAAATGGGTGTCATGCAGGAAGGGGATGAAATTATTGTTCCGGCCAATACCTATATTGCAACAATTCTTGCTATTACTGACAATCGGTTAATTCCGGTTTTAGTAGAACCTGATATTGAAAATTATAATCTTGACCTTAATCAAATAGAACAACATATAACTTCCCGCAGTCGAGCAATTATGGTAGTGCATCTTTATGGACAGGCTTGCTGGAGTGATGAACTTATTGCTATTGCAAAACGGCATAATCTTAAAATTATTGAAGACAATGCCCAGGCAATAGGTGCTGAATGGAATGCTAAAAAAACCGGATCATTGGGTGATGCTGCTGGCTTTAGCTTTTACCCCGGTAAAAATTTAGGTGCCCTGGGAGATTCCGGAGCAGTTTGCTGTAATGACGATGACCTGGCTACGATGGTTCGTACGCTTGCCAATTATGGAAGTAAAGTAAAATATACCCATGAACACCAGGGATTGAACAGCAGAATGGATGAGATACAAGCCGCTTTCCTTGATATAAAATTAAAATACCTGGATGCTGAAAATCAATATCGCAGAGAAATTGCCCAATATTATTGCGAACATATTAATAATGAAAAAATCATACTTCCGTTTTGTAATTCTCAATTCGTAATTCGTAATTACAATTCACATGTATGGCATCTTTTTGTAATCAGAACAAAGTATCGTGATCAACTTCAAGAATATTTATCAGGGCAGGGGATACAATGCCTGATTCATTATCCAATTGCACCACATCAGCAATTGGCCTATAAAAATCTGTCGACAATGAATTTTCCGCTTACCGAAAAAATTCACAAAGAAGTTTTAAGCCTGCCTATCAGCCCGGTATTGACAATGGATGAGGTTACCGAAATTGTTCATACTATCAACAAGTTTTAAATTTATTAATGATTATATAATGATAACAAATACAATTACTCAAAGCTTAGAAGCAAATAAATTAAGACTGAGTTTAAAAACCTTTGATGAATATATTTTTGCTTTTTGCTTATTTCTGCTGATACCTCCTTACTTTATATGGAATAAAGTTTCACCTCTATTACTTATTACAATTTGTGTATTTTTAACTTTAAAACACAGTAAGATTACCAACAGAAAACATCTTAAGTATTTTGTTTTGTTTATAGGTTTATATACTTATATAGCTGTTATGAATGAATCAAATATTTTCGGCTATTTTGTATTATTCCTGATTCCAACTATCTTAATTAATTCTGATACTTTTCTCAATAAAGTGTTTACAGCTTTTATTCAAATTTATTCCATCACACTCATTCCATCTTTAATCGTATTTTTAACTGTACATCTTTTTCGTCTAGATCTTTATTACGATATTATCGAACCATTAAATGTCTTAAAATCATACAAATATAGAGTGTATCCTTTTTTAGTTCAGGAAAATACAATTGGTCAGATTTTACTTCCCCGTTTTCATGGCTATTATGATGAACCAGGTGTAATTGGAACCATATCAGGGATTCTTCTGATCAGTACTGGATTTAACCTGAGAAATAAAATATATATTCCTATTTTTATTGCCGGTATATTCTCATTGTCTTTTACTTTTTATACAATTATCATAGTGTATGGATTTTTATTTCTAAAGACAAAATATAAAATAGTTATTGCCACTCTTGCAGTTATTATTGTTGCATTACTTTCCAATAATGAAATTATTAATTCAACTTTCTTTAGCCGGTTTCAATTAATTGACGGAAAACTGGCCGGAGATAATAGAATTGCTGATGCAGATAATTTTAACGCATGGTATAAACAATTTGCCGAATCTAATGATTTTTATTTTGGTTTAGGAAAGGAAAAAAGTAATCTTTACAACAGTGGAGGATCCTCATATTTAGATATTATAGTTAGTTACGGAATTGTGTTTTTTATTCTTTACATATTAGCTTTAGTTATACGTGCCTATTCTTATTTAAAGTTAAAAAAAGAAATCCTAAATTATTTATTCATACTATTAGTTATTCTTTACCAAAGACCCTATATTACAACTTTCTTCTATATGTTTTTGATATTTGCTTCACTCCCTTATTTATATAATTCTTTATTGCTAAATAGATTAAAAGCTTTGGAATTGGAAAATTCTTTGAAATAAAAATTTATTATAGAAATTACTGATATTACTAATAATTTAGTACTGTTTAATGAACCAACAACAATCCTCCTACCGTCAGATTATGAAAGCAACTTCTATTTTTGGAGGCGTTCAGGTTTTTACAATTCTTATTTCAATTATTCGCTCTAAATTTGTCGCGGTTTTATTAGGACCTGCAGGTATTGGAATTGTGGGATTGCTCACATCAACAGCCGGTTTAATAGGTGGTTTAACAAACTTTGGATTGGGTACCAGTGCAGTAAAAAATGTCGCAGTAGCCAACACATCTGGAAATATATACAGAATTTCCATTGTTATTAAAGTATTAAGACGATTGGTATGGGGTACCGGCATATTAGGGGCATTGGTTATGATTATCTTTTCCCCCTTACTCAGCCAGCTTACCTTTGGAAATCATGATTATACATTGGCATTTATATGGATTTCAGTTACACTTTTATTTAATCAGTTAAGTTCGGGACAGCTCGTACTTTTGCAGGGAATGCGTAAATTACAGTACCTGGCAAAATCAAGCCTGGCTGGAAGTGCATTGGGATTGATCATAACAGTCCCTTTGTATTACAAATTTGGAATTGACGGCATAGTACCTGCTATCATTATTGCATCTGTTGTATCCTTATTGCTAACCTGGTATTTTGCAAAGAAAATTGAAGTTGTAAAGGTAAAAGTTTCTGTAATCAGAACGGTTGCTGAAGGTAAAAATATGCTTGTGATGGGTATACTTATTAGTCTCAGCAGTTTAATTGCTTTAGGCGCTTCCTACATTGTTCGTATTTTTATCAGTAATACAGGTGGAGTTGAACAGGTTGGTCTTTTTGCTGCTGGTTTTACTATTATCAATACTTATGTAGGCTTGATTTTTAATGCTATGGGAACAGACTATTATCCCCGTCTTTCTTCGGTAGCACATAATAATGAAATGTGTAAACAAACGATTAATCAGCAGGCAGAAGTTGCATTATTGATTTTGTCTCCTATACTAATGGGGTTTCTGGTCTTTATTCAATGGATAGTCATTATACTTTATTCTGATAAGTTTGTTGCAATAGACGAAATGATACACTGGGCCGCATTAGGCATGCTCTTTAAAGCAGCCAGCTGGTCAATTGCATTCATTTTTTTAGCTAAAGGAGCTTCCAAACTTTTCTTCTGGAGTGAGCTGATTTCAAATATCTATATGTTAGGTCTCAATATTATCGGCTATCATATAATGGGATTAAGCGGTTTGGGTTTGTCTTTTATGCTGGGTTATCTACTCTATTTAATTCAGGTTTTTGTGATTAGTAAAATAAAGTATCAGTTTTCATTTAATCCTAGTTTTATCAGGATTTTTATAATTCAAATGTTCATTGCTATAAGTTGTTTTGTTATTGTAGATGTTATCAGCAAACCTTATTCTTATATTATTGGTTCAGTTTTAATCCTTGCTTCTGCCTTGTTTTCCTACAAAGAATTAGACAAAAGAATAAGTATCAGTCAGCTATTGACAAGATTTAAAAAATAAATAATTGTCATATTTATCAGATGGGCTTGAATCCGCAAATGTTGTTTCAAAACATTAATAATTAAACGACAAACCTAACAGGTCTTAAAGACCTTTTAGGTTTAATATCAGTGAGTTAGTCACATTCTGTGCGGATTTAAGGGTCAATTCAGTTTTATTTTTTGACTTTACTTTACTCAAAGGAAAATAAACTTTTCTGATTGTAATTTTCAACATTATTATGCTAAGCAAAGAATTTTTACTTAAAGAATATCAAACGGCGAAAGATATCGCATCAAAAAGTATTCAGCAAAAGAGGTACAATAAATCTATTGCTTATTACAGATATGCTGCGAGAATTGCCTGGCAGTATCCTATACTTCATGAATTTTGTGATGATGATATTGAAGAAAATATTTATGCTATTACCCAAAAAATCAGTTATGAAATTTCAATACTTCCGGATAAATCAGCAGGAGTTGTTCTTTACAGTAGCTGGTTGGGTGATAATAATGCATTGATTGAGCAGTATCTATATTATTTTATTGAAAGAAATATAAAAGTGCTGCTTATAGTTCCTGATAAAAAAGCCATAAGGAATGCAGCATATTTAATGAGTAGAATTCAAAATGCTTCAAATGTAAAATTATTTATACCTGAAATAAAAAGCAGTACTCATAAAATTCAGGCAATCAGAAAGGCAATTGCTGAATTTTCTCCGGAAAAGATATTTCTTCATTTTTTTCCGAATGACGTGGTAGGTTTTGCAAGTTTTTGCGGAATAAAGGGTGTAAATCGGTTTTTTATAAATCATGGAGATCATGTATTCAGCCTTGGGAAAAAATGCGCTGATTATTTTATTGAATTCAGAAAGTTTGGAATCGCTTTAAGTTCAGAAAGAAGAGGCATTGATCTAAATAAAATCCTGCATATTCCATTTTATCCAATTAATAACAAAACTACTTTCAATGGATTTCCTTTTGAAACTAAAGATAAAGTAATTGCTATAAGTGGCGCAAGTCTTTATAAGTATTACATGGATAAGGAATTAAGCTATTTTAAAGTAATAGCCAGACTCTTGAAAGAAAATGAGAATCTTATGTTTTGCTTGTGTGGTAGCGGAAATCCGGATAAAATTCAGCAAATATTTATAGAAAATACTGTAGCTGATAGATTTTATTATTTGGGACAAAGGAATGATTTCTATGCATTGGTTGGCAAATGTGATATTTTGTTTGAATCTTATCCTTTTAAAGGTGGTTTGGTGATGCTGTTTGCTATCAGTCAGAATATTCCTGTTGTCGGAATTACTAAAGCTGACAGTTCTTCAGGTTCAATTCAGGATTTTCTGAATATTCATGATTATACTGAACCAACTAATCTTGATGAATTTTATATAAAAGCAGCTGAGTTAATTCAAAGCAACGAAGAAAGAAATAAGCTTGCCAAAATATTGTCTGAAAATCAGTTGAATTACAATAGTTTTACTGAAAAACTTGATTTGTTAATGAAAGACAATATAGAAATATTACATCCTGATATTTCAGATTATAAGTTATTGTTGGATGATGCTATTTATCTTGATGAATATCTTAATTTGCCTGCTGCTGATTTAAGTACTCTTTACCATGATAAATTATTTTTAATTAAAAATCAATTAGCTGTCAAAGAACGTATCAGCTTGTCAATCTATCTATTGAAAAATACAAAAATAAATTTAAAAAAAATTATACGATATACAATTTTAGGATTATTTGGAGTATAGATATTCCAAAAACGATGCTTAAGAAAACGTAGAATTTTATAATAAAGGGCTGTGGTTTATAATAGCGTTGGAAAAAGTATAAAATAATTTTGGCTAAAGCCATGTTGATATTCATTATTTTTTACCACGACCTAAAAGAACGTGGCTATTGATTAGTCCAGACTTTTAAGTCGGGTTTGAATAATTTAATAATAAAATGGGCTTTAGCCCTAAATCTAAAAAATATTTGCAAAAGTTTTATATTCTATATGTTATGTTAAATATTGATTACAAAGCTATTTTAACTACAATCTAATTAAACAAAAATATAATTATGAAGCATATTCTTTTAATAACCGGAGGTACAGGCTCTTTTGGAAACGCTGTATTGAAAAGGTTCATTGATTCAGAAGAAATTTCAGAAATCAGGATTTTTAGTCGTGACGAAAAAAAGCAGGATGATATGCGCCATCAGCTTCAAAATCCAAAAGTTAAATTTTATATTGGCGATGTCCGTGACCGTAATAGTGTGGATGGAGTAATGATGGGTGTAGATTATATATTCCATGCAGCAGCGTTAAAACAAGTTCCATCCTGTGAGTTTTTTCCGATTCAGGCAGTGCTTACAAATATTATGGGTACTGAGAATGTTTTAAATTCAGCCATACAGCACGGGGTTAAGAATGTAATTGTATTAAGTACTGATAAAGCCTGTTATCCTATCAATGCGATGGGAATAAGCAAGGCTATGATGGAAAAAGTTGCAATTGCAAAAAGTCGCTCTCTTGGCAAAGATGCTAAAACAACCATTTGTTGTACCCGATATGGAAATGTAATGGCAAGCCGTGGTTCAGTAATTCCTTTGTGGATTGATCAGATAAAAGCAGGAAAAGACATTACAATAACCGATCCGAATATGACACGTTTTATGATGTCGTTGGAGGATGCTGTAGATCTTGTTTTATATGCTTTTGAGCATGGCAAAAACGGAGATTTATTTGTTCAGAAATCACCTGCAGCAACGCTGGATATCTTAGCAGAATGTTTGATAGAAATTTATAAATCAGATGTAAAGATACGGGAGATTGGAACACGTCATGGTGAAAAATTATATGAATCATTGGTTACAAGGGAAGAAATGGCGAAAGCGCAGGAAATGGAAAATTATTACTGTATTCCCTGTGATGACCGGGATTTGAATTACAATAAATATTTTATTGAAGGTCAGGAAAAAGTATCTGCCTTTGAGGATTATCATTCTCACAATACTTATAGACTGAATAAAAATGAAATGATGGAACTCCTTTTGAAACTGGAATTAATCCGTAACGATCTGGGAATTTAACTATACTATTTAAATCTCTTATTATGCTAAAAGTAATGACTATAGTGGGCACCCGCCCCGAAATTATTAAATTAAGCCGTGTAATTGCTGAACTGGACAAATATGTAAATCATATTTTGGTTCACACTGGTCAAAATTTTGATTTTGAACTCAATGAGATATTTTTCAAAGAATTACAAATTCGTAAACCGGACTATTTTCTGGATGCCGCAGGCGAAAATGCTACAGCAACCATTGCCAACGTAATCCTGAAATCAGATGCGATAATGGCGAAAGAAAATCCGGATGCTATATTATTATATGGTGACACCAATAGCTGTATTTCAGTAATTTCGGCCAAAAAACGAAAAATTCCGATTTTCCATATGGAAGCTGGCAATCGTTGTTTTGATCAAAGAGTTCCGGAAGAAATTAACCGTAAAATAGTGGATCATTTAAGTGACATCAATATGCCGCTTTCTGAACATGCACGTAAATATTTAATTGCTGAAGGAATAAAACCTGAAACTATCATTAAAACCGGCTCTCCAATGAGAGAGGTATTGTTATTCCATAAAGATGAAATTGAAAACTCAGAAGTTTTATCTCAGGAAAATCTTCAAAAGCAAGCTTATTTTATTGTAAGTGCTCACCGTGAAGAGAATATCGATTCTGAAAAGAATTTTTCAGATCTGATGGAATCACTGGAGGCTATTGTGAAAAAATATAATAAGAAAGTGATAGTTTCAACACACCCACGTACCCGGAAAAAGCTGGAATCAATAGGATTTGCCAATAAAAATCCAATGATAGAATTTATGAAACCCTTTGGCTTTCTGGATTATATTAAATTACAACAAAATGCTTTTTGTGTAATTTCTGATAGTGGTACCATTACCGAAGAATCTTCCATACTTCATTTTCCTGCAATTACTATTCGTCAGGCTCATGAACGTCCCGAAGGTATGGATGAAGGAATACTTATTATGACAGGATTGCAGAGTGATCATATTTTGGATTCAATCGAAATTGTTACTTCACAATATGCAGAAAACAAGAATTGTATAGGGAATATTCCCGATTATGAAGCAGATAATGTTTCAAAAAAAGTATTGAGAATCATAATGTCTTATACTGAATATATTAACAGAACGGTTTGGTCAAAATTTATTTAATACTATGAAGAAAAAAGTATTGTTGTTGGGAGCTTCCGGAATGGCCGGTCATGTTGTTTATTATTATCTGAAAGAAAGCAATCGTTATGATATTACGAATGTTGTATTCCGCCAGAAACTAACTGAAGAGTCTATAATTCTGGACGTAAGTAATAAAGATGAAGTTGCTGATTTCGTTCTTGCAACAAAACCTGATATCATCATCAACTGTATCGGTATCCTCATTAAAGGTTCAATGAATCATCCTGACAATGCAATTCTGATTAATGCCTATTTCCCACATTTATTAAAAAGACTCTCTGATGAAGTAGGTGCAAAGTTGTTTCATATAAGCACGGACTGTGTATTTTCGGGTAAGAAAGGTGCTTATGCTGAAAATGATTTCAGAGATGCAGACGATGTGTATGGCCGCAGTAAAGCATTAGGCGAAATAATTAATGATAAGGATGTTACAATACGAACTTCAATTATTGGCCCTGAACTTAAAAAAAACGGTGAAGGTTTGTTCCATTGGTTTATGCAACAGAATGGTGAAATAAATGGGTTTACTTCTGCATATTGGGGTGGAGTTACTACGCTTGAACTGGCAAAAGCGATTGATACAGCAATAATTAATAATTTTTCAGGTTTACTTCATCTTACCAATGGTGAAAAGATTTCCAAATATGAAATGCTGAGTTTATTTAAAAAAATATGGCAAAAAGATGCTATCATTATTAAAGAATCTGAAGGGAAAAATGTAGATAAATCTCTGATAAGTACCCATGAAATATCCGAGAATATACCTTCTTATGAGAAAATGATGGATGAAATGTTTGAATGGATGCAAAACCATCCGGACTTATACAGATTGTATCAATAAATCAAGACCTCACCTAAATTTCCGATAAATCGGAACAGGCTCTCTCCAAAGGAGAGGACTGCAGGTGTTTAAAATCTGTTATCTTGTTTTAAGTTTTCTTTTTTTTCTTTACTTTTTTCTCTTAAGAAAACTCTATGAATTAAAATGATAATCAATCATATAGCAATAAATAAAATGTTATTATTAAAATCCAAATAATATATTTAGGAATAGGTTTTCTTAACCTGATTGAGAGTGCCAGCTGTGATATACTTGAAAAAAAAGTAACAAAAATTCAAGACTACCAATAATTTACTTTAAAACTACGTTTTTAAAATCCCAGCGCAATACTAGATATAGCGAAATATGCATTTATCCAATTATTTTCTCGACAGACTTCGCTATATTGTATTGCTTGCCAGTGCTTCCGCTATTTTAAAAACTTGTTTTGTATCGTAAATTCTTGAATGTCGGTCCTCTCCGAAGATTGCTTTTGTGTTTTAATTTAATGGTAATTACAATAGTCTTTATTTTTAAGACTCTTAAATAAATGATAAATAAATCGCAATCTTAAACTCAAATAAAGCCTCTCCTTTGGAGAAGTTTGGTGAGGTTATTGTATCGTAATGTCTTGTCCTAACAATCAATCTAAATGAAATTATTGTTGATTTGTGATGATATCGGAATTACACCTTCCGGAATTGTAATTGATAATCTGATCAAAGGCCTTTTGCAAACTGGGGATAGTGTATCGGTAGTCTGTGCTGTAAATGCATCAGTTTATACTCACAGCAATCTCAATGTGTATGTTAGTTTAAGAAGAAAGCTGAAAATTAAAAAGATCAGTACTCTTATTAATCTGACCTCTAAATACTTTCCATTTTTCTTAAAAAACAAATCCTGGGTTGATCGTTCTTATAAAAAACACATAGATATATTCTCAGGTTCTTCATTTGATGTTGTTTTAGGATTTGGAATGGCACAGGAATTTGCCTTGCTGTATCTTTCAAAACGTTTTTCAACAAAATTAAAGCTGCCATTGAGCTTTCACTTTTTAGATGCAATTCCTCCTCCCAGGGGATGGATTTCGTCGAAACATGAAAGGCAGAACATTAAGAAAATTATGCAGCGTTACATTCAGATTGCTGATGGCATTACTGCAACTAATCCTGAGATGCTTATGTATTTTAAGGATGAATTTACTTCCTTGAACAACATCCCTTTATCGGTTGTCAGAAATCCATGTTCTACCAATAAGATTAGTCGTAAATCTGCTCAATCAAGCATATCATTTTTGTATCTGGGTGCAATTTATGGTCCAAGAAAATTGGATACTCTCCTTGAAGCATTTGAAAAACTTTATGCAGAAAGAAAAGATATTGAACTTTGTTTTGTAGGGACTGTTAGTAATATTAATTTAGATGAAACAAAGTATCAATTTATAAAGCAAAGTTCATGGACCAAAGATCCGGAATCTTATTTGAAAAATGCTGATGTTTTTGTAGATATAGATGCAGATTTAACTAATGATGTGTTTTTATCAAGTAAACTTTTGCTTTATTTAAATTCTGAAAAGTTAATATTGTCAATAACAGGGCCCAATAGCCCTGCAAGAAATTTATTAAAAGGATTAAATACTGTAACTGTTTGTCATCATGATAGTGATGAAATTTATATTGGAATTTCAAAATTGCTGGAAAATATTAATAATCAAACAGATTTCAGTGAAAGGTCAAGCTTAATTAATTTGTTTTCTCTTGACAATATTATATTTGATTTATCAAAACACCTAGAGAAAGTAAGAGAAAATCATATTTAAATGCTCTGTTTTAAATCATTAGTGTCCGATATAAATTTACAGATTCTTCGCTTTGCTCAGAATGACAGCTTTTTACAATAGGCTTTAGCAGAGTGGGATAAGAAAGCGGCGAAGCCGATTTCTTATCCCACCAAAAAATATAGATAATTGATTGTCATTTTGAACGAAGTGAAAAATCTCAAAAATATTTTCGTTTTAAAAGTTTATCGGACAAAAGTGAATGATAATCAGTATTTAAGTTCATAATTTCGAATTTTAAAACATATAAAATTTAATATTTAAAACATGAAAGTTGTAACTCTTATTCAGGAAAATAAAAGATATATTTTAACAGACATTTTTGTTTTTCTGCTTATCTATATATTGCCGGCATTCAGTCATTTACTGGCTTTTCCGCTCTACATTTTCGAACCGATGCGTATCGTTTTGTTTACGGGCTATCTCATGGCAAGAAATCTTAAGAATGCATTGTTTTTAGCATTGACAATCCCATTGTTTTCAATACTGACAACAGGTCACCCGGTATTATTTAAAGGCTTCCTTATATCTTTGGAACTTTTTATAAATATCGGTTTATTTAGCTTACTGCATCAAAAAACAAAATCAGGTATTTTTATTGCATTAGTTGTTTCAACTGTTTTAAGCAAAGTCTTTTATTATGGATTTAAATATCTTTTTATTCAATTCAGTTTGATAGAAGGAAGCTTGGTTTCAACTGATCTGTCGATACAAATCGTAACATTATTAATGCTTTCATCCATATTTTCGTTTATTTTTTACAAATTTGCCAACAAATAAAATCAGTTTATGAAAGAATTTGTCCATCTGAAAACTGTTTTCAAAGATGCCTCTGAACGAACGATAGACAGACTTAGTGAAGTGTATCAGGATCAGGCTTTTTTAAAATCTGCAATTGCTGAATTAATGGATGCGTCTCTCACTTCAGAAGTTATTCAGGGTAAAAGGGTTCTTTTGAAACCAAATTGGGTTTATCATAATAAGAAAGATACAGATGAAATCTGTTTACGAACCCATGATAATTTTTTATTGGCAGCTTTGGAAGTTGTCCTTAGTAAGAAGCCTGCATCCGTTATAATGGGTGATGCTCCGATACAGGGTTGCTACTGGGATGAAGCCATAAGAGAGTCGTTAAAAAAAAGTGTTGAAATCCTTGTAAAGAAATATAATATCCATGTTGAAATAAAAGATTTTCGAAGGGTAACATTTGATCCCAGGCAGAACAATCCTGTAAAAGAAAGAAATCCGCTCAGTGAATATGTGATTTTTGATTTGGGTAAAGATAGTTATCTGGAACCTATAAGTTCAAAAAAGAATATATTCAGAGTAACAAATTATGATCCTGACCGGCTTGCTGAATCTCATACTATTGGCATGCATAAATATTGTCTTACCAAAGAACTGTTTGATGCAGAGGTTGTGATTTCGATTCCTAAAATTAAAACCCATCAAAAAACCGGTGTTACAGGAGCGTTGAAAAATTTAGTTGGTGTAAATGGAGATAAAGACTATTTACCGCATCACAGAGTTGGTGGAAAAGATACTGGTGGAGATTGTTACCCCGGTGGAAATATACTTCGCCGTCTTGCTGAATATTTTTTAGATGCTGCCAACAGAAAACAAGGCAAACCGATTTTTTTAGTTTGGATGTTTGTTACAAAAGTATTGTGGAAGCTTTCTCTTCCTGAAAAAGTTCATCATCTTGCAGCTGGATGGTACGGTAACGACACTACCTGGAGAATGGTGATGGACTTAAACAAAGTTGCTGTTTTTGGTAAAAAAGACGGCAGTATTTCTGAACTTCCCCAACGTGTACTTTTTTCATTGTGCGATGGTGTAATCGGCGGTCAGGGTGATGGCCCTCTTAAACCGACACCATTGGCATTAGGTGTGATTAGTTTTACAAATAACAGCGCAATGAACGATATTTGTATGGGAACATTTATGGGATTCGATCTTCAGAAGATTCCTCTTCTTAAAACAGCCCTTCAAATAATAAGTAAGAAAAATATAAGCATTACTTTAAACGGTGAAGACTCAAGTTTAAAAAACATCGAAAATCTATCAATTCAAACTTTACCCCCTCCGGGTTGGGTTGATTATCTTACAAAAGCATGAAAATAGCTATACATCATCGACCCGGTAGTTTTAGTGACCGTTGGATTCAATATTGTGAAGAAAATAAGATTTCTTTTAAGATTGTTAATTGTTATGATTCAGATATTGTAGCTAAAGTTAAGGATTGCGATGTCATTTTGTGGCATCATAGTCAGACTTTTTACAAAGATGTATTGTTTGCCAAACAATTACTTTTTTCACTTCAGAAAGCAGGTAAAATTGTATTCCCCGATTTTGATACAGCCTGGCATTTTGATGACAAACTGGGTCAGAAATATCTTTTTGAAGCGGTTGGTGCTGAACTTGTACCTAGTTATGTCTTTTATACAAAAGATGAAGCTATCGAATGGATTAATTCAACCACTTTTCCTAAAGTATTTAAACTGAGAGGTGGTGCCAGTTCAAGTAATGTGAAACTGGTAAAGACTAAAAGTGATGCGCTTCGTTTTACAAAAATAGCTTTTACATGTGGATTTTCTCAATTTGACAGATTTGGAAATCTGAAAGAAAGAATACGAAAATATAAAGAAGGAAAAGTTAATTTTGTGAGTTTATTGAAGGCTGTTGCAAGATTATTCGTTCCAACTGAATTTTCAAAAATGCATGGCCGCGAAAAAGGTTATGTTTATTTTCAGGACTTTATAGCTGATAACGACCATGATATTAGAATTATAGTAATTGGTGATAAAGCTTTTGGACTGAAAAGAATGAACAGAGACAATGATTTCAGGGCTTCAGGAAGTGGAAAAATAATCTATGATGAATCACAGATTCCTATAGAAACCGTAAAACTATCATTTGAATATAATAAAAAGTTGAATGCTCAATGTGTTGCCTTTGATTATATTTTTGGTAACAACAAAGAAATTCTGCTGACTGAAATTAGCTATGGTTTTGTTCAGAACGCTTATAATAATTGTAATGGTTATTGGGACGAAAATTTATTGTGGCATAAGGAAACATTTATTCCTGAATATTTTATGTTGGATGATATTGTTAAAAAGCTGAGAATGAACAGTAAAGTATAATTTTGATTTATATATAAATCCAGTATAAAAAGCCAGAAGAAAAGATATATTTTGGGCTAAAGCCCTGATTAGTAATTTTATAATTAGCAACGCTCTTAAGAGCGTTGCTGATGAATATCAGTCTGTTATATGGCTTTAGCCAAAATTAATATAGATTTTAGACTGTACTCATTTATAAATTTTAATCAAAACAATGTTATCAAAGAGATTTAAATGAAGATACTTTTTATTATTGACAAATTAAAAATTGGAGGAAAAGCCAGACGATTCTTAGAAATAGTGAGAGGACTCGACCGCTCTTTTGAAATTGTTTTAGTTTATTATGATGCGAATACTTTTTATGAAAAAGAGCTTAAGGAACTGAATGTTAAGACTTATTTACTTAAAGAACGTTCAAAATACAGCTTAAAAGGTTTTGTTGAACTCAATAGTATTCTTAAAAAGGAAAGACCTCAGATTGTTCACTCATGGATGTTAATTGCAACCGTTAAAATACTGCTGTTGAAATTTTTGCTGAGATTTAAAGTAATTGATAATAGCATTGCCAGTGCTGATGGTGAAAACTTAAAATTGACAGGACGATTATTATATGCTATTTCTTTTCGATTCTCAGATTGTATCATCGGAAATTCGAATGCTGGCATTCAATCTTTTAAAGCTCCTTTAAGCAAATCTGTCGTTATTCATAACGGATTTGATCTTGGCCGTATCACAAATTTTAAACCAACTCAACTGCCTGAAAAAGAAGAGTATTATCCTGTTATTGGTATGGTTGCCCGCTTTGATGACAATAAAGATTATGAGTGTTTTTTTAAAGCAGCAAATGAATTACTGAAGAATTATCCAAAAGCCTTATTTATTGCAATTGGGGATGGAAAATATTTTCATAAATACAAATCTGAGTATTCTCAAAACTCAGGATTTCTATTTACTGCTGCAATAGGAAATCCTTTTGATTATATTCAGAATTTTGATATTTGTGTATTAACTACCTATACTGAAGGTATTTCAAATTCACTCATGGAATACATGGCTTTTTCAAAACCAATTATTACAACTGATTGCCAGGGAACCAGAGAATTATTAGATAACGGCAAAGAGGCTGTTTTAATTCCGGTTTCTTCATCTCAGGCTTTAATTGATGCAGTAAATGAACTGATGAATAATACTTCAAAAATGAAATTACTTGGAGAGAATGCCTTTATAAAATTAAAAGATTCTTTTTCATTCGAACAGATGATTAGTAAATACAATATAATTTATTCAAAATTAATTAATTAAACTAAAATTAATATTTATGGAACAAATAATTTATCCTACACCGAGAATAATAGCTGAAATTGGATGCAACCATAAAGGCTCAATGGAAATTGCCAAAGAAATGATACAAACTTTGGCATTGTATTGTAAAGCCGATGTTATCAAATTTCAGAAACGGACAAACCGTGAATTATTATCAGAAGAAGAATACAATACTCCCCACCCAAATCCTGATAATTCTTATGGCAAAACCTATGGAGAACACAGAGAATATCTTGAGTTCACACTGGAACAGCATATTGAACTTAAAAAATATATTGAAAGTTTTGGATTGGTATATTCTACCTCAGTTTGGGATGTTACTTCTGCCAAAGAAATTGCTTCAATGAATCCTGTATTAATTAAAGTGCCGTCAGCGTGTAATTTGAATAAACCAATGCTTGATTATTTATGCAATCATTATAAAGGTGAAGTTCATCTTTCATTTGGAATGACCACTCAGGATGAAGAGGAACAAATCGTTGCATTATTTGAGAAAAACAACCGCAGCAAAGATCTTGTTTTATACAGCTGTACTTCAGGCTATCCTGTTCCATTTGAAAACATTTGTCTGCTCGAGATAAACCGTATCAGAGAACGTTTTGCACATAGAGTTAAATCAATAGGTTTCTCGGGACATCATTTGGGAATTGCCGTTGATGTTGCAGCAGTTGCTTTAGGTGCTGAATGGATTGAAAGACATTTTACACTGGATCGTACATGGAAAGGAACAGATCATGCAGCTTCTCTTGAGCCGGATGGATTACGCAGATTGGCACGCGATTGCAGAGCTGTTAGTAAAGCATTGACATATAAAGAATCAGAAATATTAGAAATAGAATCTGTTCAAAGAAATAAACTAAAGAGAAATCAAATCAGATGGGAAAAGTAGTCGCTTTTATTCCTGTTCGTGGAGGAAGTAAATCAATACCATTAAAGAATATTAAAGAATTCTGTGGTAAACCATTGGTATATTGGAATATTCATGCATTACAACAAACCGTTCTGGTAGATGAAATTATTATTGCCACTGATAGCATCAAAATAGAAGAGGTTGTAAAATCCTTTGGTTTTTCAAAACTAAAAGTCTATCAACGTTCTGAACAAAATGCTGCAGATACTTCCAGCACCGAAAGTGTGATGTTGGAATATTTAAATTCAAATGAATGTAAACTGAATGATGCGGATATTTTTATGCTGGTTCAGGCAACTTCTCCTTTAACACAAAGCAATGATTTTATGAGTGCCTTAAACTCATATTTTTCAAATGATTATGATTCAATGTTAAGTTGTGTTAAGCTCAAAAGATTTTTCTGGGAAACCGATGGAAGTGCTAAAAATTACGATTATAAAAACCGTCCGCGTCGTCAGGATTTTGAAGGAGAAATCATGGAGAATGGTGCTTTTTATATCAATAAAGTTGCAAATATTCAACAATCAAAAAATAGATTATCAGGCAAGATTGGAATTCATCTGATGCCCGAATATACTGCTATTGAAATTGATGAAGAAGATGACTGGATGCTGGCAGAAAAATTAATGCGCCGTCATATCTTATCAAAATCAAAGAAACTTCCGGTTAAACTATTTTTATCGGATGTGGATGGCGTCTTAACCGATTCAGGCATGTATTATTCTGAAAAAGGGGATGAGTTAAAAAAGTTTAATACCCATGATGGTATGGCTTTTAAGCTCTTAAAAGAAGCAGGTGTAAAAACCGGTATCATTACTTCAGAAATTACCGAGATTGTTAAAAACAGAGCCAAAAAACTTAATGTTGATTATTTATTCCAGGGTGAGATGAATGGAGGTAAACTAAATGCAGCAAGGGAAATTTGCAACAAAGAAAATATAAGTTTACAGGAGGTTGCCTACATTGGAGATGATATCAATTGTTTTGAACTTTTATCAAATGTAGGACTGGCTGCTTGTCCATCCGATGCATTGGAAAAAATTAAAGGAATTCCGGCGATAATTCAACTTTCGTTAAAAGGAGGAGAAGGTGTGGTAAGGGAATTTGCAGATAAATATATTTTATGACGAAGATTATTTTTTATGCACATAGAGTTTCCTTTATCAGCAATTGGATAATACCCTTAAAGAATTATTTAAATGCTGAGGTAATTGTATTTCATATCAATGCTTTACATAAGGAAAATATTCCTGAATGCAATGGAATTCAATTGATTGATATTTCCAATTTATCATTAAGGAAGATTCTTTTGTTAATTAAAGAGATCAATCCCGGATTGTATATTACATTAGGTTATAATTCTGTCATGGAATTATTATTAAGCCGGGTTTTTAAATTTCTGCAGATTAAAACACTGTATCTTGAACATGGTTTGTTTACAAAAGATACGATAAGTGACCAAAGCGATCTGATTAAAGCAGGTATGAAAAAGGAATCCATTCGCAAAAATGTTAATTTTATCATTAAATATACAGGCTTTCTATTGGTTTCAAAAAACCTTCTTAAAGAAGCCAAAATATTTTTAAATGCCGGATTATATAAGGATTATACGCAAGCTAAGTACGATAAGGCTTTTTTCTTTGGCGAATATGGGTTCAAAAATCTGAACAGATTGTTTAATTATTCTCAGGACGAAATCGTTTATTGCGGATATCCTTTATTTAAGTCAAATGAAGAGATAATGAACCTGGGTTCAGAACCCTTAGTTAAAAATACTAAAGATGTTATATATGTCCATCAGACTTTTATTTTAAATAATCAGGCTTATATTAGCTATGAAGATGAACTAAAGTTTATTAATAATATTTGGGCACAATTAAAAGATTCGTATGATCAGTTTTTTTTATTATTGCATCCAAGAGAGAATCTAGATAAATATATTAATCTTTATAAAAGTACAGGAATAAAGGTGATTCAAGCACCAAACAATTACAAAGTTTTTATAGGTAAGGATCTTGTAATTGGACATTATAGTACAGCTCTTCTATATGCATTGTTTTTTAAAATAAAAACAATCATTATAAATTATCCGAATACAGAGATTGATAAATTATTTAAAGATTATTGTTTGTTTTGTGAAAATCCTAATGAACTGAAGCCTTTCCTGAGTATTAAAAACCCAGAGAATCTATTTCTTCCTTCACAAAATTTACTTGGAACTGAAAATAATTATGAACATATTTCAAGTCTGATTTATAATCTTTTATAATTCACAATTTCATAAATTTATAAAATATATTAAAAAAACTATCTTAAGATAGGGAACTTATCAGTTCAAATTGAGTTTATTATTCAACTCAAAAAATTATTTCAACTCAAAAGCAACAATATGGAAGTATTTGATAATGTTAAAGGTTATGCGTATGATCAACCGATAAATGATAGCCTTGAGAAAAAAGCAATCCAAACATTGGAAATTATCTACGAGAATGGAAAGAGCAAATTTGAAAATATTCTTATTGCTGGTTGTGGAAAAGGAGAGGAAGCAAGTGTTTTTTATAAACTAACCAAAGCGAATGTAACGGGTGTTGATTTAAATGCAATACCAATCATTAAAACAGAGGATGGCAGACGTTTTCAAATTAAAATAGAAAGTTTAGACGACTTATCTTTTACAGATGAAGAATTCGATTTAATATACTGCTATCATGTTCTTGAACATGTAAATGACCCTGAAAAAGTATTGTTGGAATTGAAAAGAGTTTTGTCTAAAGATGGAATAATTTTTATTGGGTTTCCTAATAGACTCAGAATGTTACCTGGATATCTCTCAACTCATTTAAATATTTCTTTGATAGAAGTAATTAAGTTTAATTTAAACGATTACAAAATGCGATTTACTGGAAAATTCAAAAATAAATATGGTGCTCATGCTGGTTTTTCAGAAAAAGAATTTCTTAAAATGGCAAAACCAATATTTAGTAATACATTGTCAGTAAGGAAAATATGGATTGATAAGAATTACACAAAATTTGGTTTTCTTTTTAAAATTATAAACAAACTAATGCTTGCAGATTTCTTTTATCCTTCAAACTATTATATAATAAAAAAATAGAATTTCAAAATGAATAATAAAAAAATACTTGTTACAGGTGGAGCCGGAATGATTGGATCTAATCTTGTAAAACAATTGGTTAAAAATGAAAATGAAGTTTATGTAATTGATAATCTGTGGCGTGGAAAACTTGAATATTTGAATGATGATGCAGGAAATCCTGTGATCCCATTGGAAACTCATTTCTTTAAATTGGATCTGTTACAACCCGATATTGCAGAGTCTGTATTATCAAAAGTTGAATATGTTATTCATCTGGCTGATATTGTTGCTGGGATTGATTATGTTTTTAATAATCAAGGTGGTTTATTCCGACAAAATATACTTATTAATTCAAATGTTATAGCTTCAGTTAGGAAATTCAAAAAATCTATTAAAGGGTTTATTTATGTTGGAACAGCATGTAGCTTTCCATTAACAAGACAAAACAGCCTAGATGTTATTCCTTTACGTGAAGAAGAATTATATCCTGCATTACCCGAATCAGCATACGGATGGAGTAAACTAATGGGGCAACTTGAGACAGAATATTTAGAAAAAGAAACAGGTATTCAGACTTGTATTTTAATGTTTCACAATGTATATGGTTCTCCTTGTGATTATGGTGAACGTAGTCAGGTTATTCCTGCACTTATCCGAAAAGCTATAAATTATCCCAATGAAGCTTTTAATGTATGGGGAAGCGGGGAACAAGGAAGAGCTTTTATACATGTTGACGATATTGTAAATGCATTATGTCTTGCACTAGATAAAGGATTAGGAAAAGGAACTATACAAATTGGACCATCAGTTTGTACATCAATAAAAGAGATTGCTGAAACTGTTGTGAAAATCTCAGGTAAAGAAATCCCAATTTTTTATGATATAAGCCGTCCGGAGGGTGATAAAGCCAGAAGTGCGGATTTTTCATTGGCTCAAAAAATATTAGGTTGGAGTCCTGTAGTTACACTTAACGATGGACTAAGTCAACAATATACATGGATTAAAACTCAAATAGAAAGTGAAAGCTAAAATTGTAACTAAACAAATTGAAGAAATAGAAAGTATTGCAACTTCACATGGTATAGGCGAAAAGAAAATTTTTATAACACATGAACAATGCAATTCACAATTAATGCAAGCTGCAATGGGTACTATGAAATCCGGAGTAGAAATAGAAAGCCATAAACATAAAACAATGGAAGAATTTTATTATTTTGAATCCGGGAAAGTTAATTTTACAATTGGAGAGACTGTATTAAATTGTATTTCAGGTACATTTGTGAAAGTACCAACAGATACTTATCATAGTATGAAAATAATTGAAAATACCCGTTTTATTTATTGGGGGATTGCTATTTAAATATTAAAAATATGGAAAAACAAAAATATTTTAATGTCAATCTTGAATTTGATAAGGAAAAAGTTGATTCAATAATTGAAGAAACAATCAAAAAAGGTGAAAAAGGATATGTTTGCTCTGTAGAAGGTAATATTCTTGCTATGACCTATAGAAATCAAAGATATTTAGATATTGTAAATAGTTCTTTGGTAAATATTTGCGATGGTAATTCAATTGCTTTTTTTGCATCAAAAATATACAAAAAGAAACTGAAAACTTATGTTGGGGCTGATCTTTTTATTGAGTATGCAAAGCAAAAAAATTATCGTTATTTCTTTTTAGGAAATACACCGGAAGTATTAAATGGATTAAAGGAAAGTTTAAGTGAATATAATCCTGCTATTAATCAAATGAAATTTAGCACGTTGCCATTTGAAAAAGTTGAAAATTTCGATTATCAAGGTATTGCTGAAATTATTAATCAGGATAATCCTGATATAATATGGGTTTCCTTAGGAGCTCCAAAACAAGAAGAATTTATGTACAGAATGTTACCTTATTTAAACCGGGGTGTAATGTTTGGATTTGGTGCAATTTTTGATTTTTACTCAGGTGTGAATAATATAAAAAGAGCACCAAAAATATATCTTGCGTTGAAAATAGAATGGATTTATCGTTTAATAAAAGAACCAAAGAAACAAGGTAAGAGATTTATCAATTATATAACAGTCTTGCCAAGAATTGTAATGGAAGAAAGAAGAAAATAATTATTTGCTTTTCATTATTCTATAACTTTTTTAGTTTTTTGAAAACAAAATTTGGCTTACTTAAGTTTAAAATAAGTGTATAGAATCCAAAACTTGTATTAAAATGGATCCGGTCTTTTTTAAAAATAAAACTGATTTTAGGAATTGCTTAGAAAAGATACATTTGAGTGAAAATGAATTAATTGTTGGCTTTTATAAAGTAAAAACGGATAAATTTAATATGAGCTGGTCCGAATCGGTTGATGTTGCGCTATGTTTTGGCTGGATAGATGGCATTCGTAAATCAATTGATAATGATAGCTATTGCATACGATTTACCCCAAGAAAACCGACAAGTATATGGAGTGCAATAAATATCAGCAAAGTAGAAGCCTTGATTAAAAAAGGACAAATGCAGGCTGCCGGTGTTGCTGCATTTAAGATGCGAAAAGAAGAAAAATCAAAAATATACAGTTTCGAAAATGATATTCAAAACCTTGCCGAAAATTATGAGATTTTTTTTAAATTAAATATAAAAGCATGGGATTTCTTTATTTCCCAGGCCCCTTCCTACAGAAAGACTGCTATTCATTGGATTATGGCTGCAAAGCAAGAACAGACTCAATTTTCGCGACTTGAGAAAATTGTAAATGCAAGTGAAAATCAAAAACGGCTTTGGGGTAAATAAAATTGAAATTAAGTTCTGCAAACAATAAAGAAAATACTGCATTTTTAAGTTAAAAATATGATTGCAAAAATAGGAGTTTTTATAAGTAGTGTTCAATCAGAATTTGCAAAAGAGCGCAAACTCTTAGCTGATTATCTACGGTCTGATGTACTTCTTGGAATGTTTTTCGAGCCTTTTATTTTTGAGCAATTGCCTGCTTTAAATCATGCTGCAACTGATGTCTATCTTAATGAAGTAGAAAAATGCGACATTTATCTTGGTCTTTTCGGCAAAGAATATGGGTTTGAAGATTCAGAAGGTATTTCTCCAACAGAAAGAGAGTTTGATTATGCTGGTTTACTTTATAAAACCAGGCTTGTTTTTATAAGTAATCATTCGGTTAAAAGACATCCAAAAGAGGATAATTTGATTATTAAAGCTCAACAATCCTTAGTAAGAAAAACATTTATAACTTTTCCTGAACTAAAATCATCTGTTTACGCATCTTTGATTCGCTATCTGGAAGAAAAAGAATACATTAGAACCACTCCTTTTGATATTTCCTGGAATAATAATGCAATACTTGAAGATTTAGATTTTGATAAAATAAGGGAATTTACAGCTATTGCAAAATCGAAAAGAGCATTTCCTTTGTCTATAGAATCTTTACCTGAAACAGTTCTTACTCATTTGAATTTATTAGATAATAATCGGTTGTGTAATGCGTCCATTTTGTTATTTGGAAAGCAACCTCAACGTTTTTTTATAACTTCAGAAATAAAATGTGCTCATTTTCATGGATTGGAAATCAGCAAGCCTATCCCTTCCTATCAGGTTTATAAAGGAGATGTCTTCCAATTAGTAAATCAGGCAGTTGATTTTGTACTTTCAAAAATTGATGCTACGATAGGTAGCAGAGACAGAAATGCACAAGTATCTGTAAAATATGAAATTCCGGTTGCTGCAGTTACTGAAGCAATCGTGAATGCAATTGCTCATAGAGATTATTCAAGTAATGGGAGTGTACAGGTGATGTTATTTAAAAACCGGCTTGAAATATGGAACCCAGGTAGCTTACCTTATGAGCTTACAACTGAAAAACTCAAAAAGCCACATAGTTCTTTTCCGGCCAATCCTCTTCTTGCAGAATCCATGTATTTAGCTGGTTATATAGAACGTATGGGGACCGGCACTGGAGATATTATCCGGCAATGTAATGATTGGGGACTTAGAGAACCAGAATTTATTCAGGAAGAAATCTTTAAAACAATTATTTGGCGTACCCGACAAGTTACCCGACAAGTTACCCGACAAGTTACCCGACAAGTTACCCGACAAGCTGAAGAGCTTAGAAATGAATCTGAATTTATAAAACGTATTGTCAGCATTTTATCCGGAGAACAAAAAAGAAATGAAATACAAGAGGCATTAGGTCTGAAAGATAGAGAAAATTTTGTTACAAATTATCTTAATCCTGCTTTTGAAAACGCTTACATTGAAATGACATTTCCTGATAATGCAAATCATCCCCAGCAACGTTATCGCTTGACAACTAAAGGGAAACAACTAAAAGCTGTACTCTGAAAAACAATCATTTTAAATCTATCCTAAAATTCCTGCTTTGAGGATTGACAAATTAATAGTGTTTAAAAATAAATATTTTCTGTAGTCAATCTACATTTTCAAATTAACTAATTTTAAAAATAAAAAATATGTCGAAAATAGCACTGATTACTGGTATCACCGGACAAGATGGCTCTTACTTAGCCGAATTTTTATTAAAAAAAGGATATGAAGTTCATGGTATTATGCGCCGCGCCTCTTCTTTTAATACTGGTCGGATTGAGCATCTTTATTTTGATGAATGGATAAAAGACATGCATATAAAGCCAAAGCTTAAAATATATTATGGTGATATGACAGACAGTAGTTCATTGGTACGTATTATACAAACGGTACAACCTGATGAAATTTACAATCTTGCTGCACAAAGTCATGTACAGGTTTCGTTTGAAGTACCGGAATATACTGCGGAAGCTGATGCTGTGGGAACTTTACGTATACTGGAAGCTGTCCGTATATTGGGAATGGAGAAGAAATGCAGGATTTATCAGGCATCTACTTCTGAATTGTATGGTAAAGTACAGGAAGTTCCTCAAAAGGAAACGACTCCTTTTTATCCACGTTCACCTTATGGAGTGGCTAAACAATATGGTTTCTGGATTACGAAAAATTACAGGGAATCTTATGGTATGTTTGCAGTTAATGGAATTTTGTTCAATCATGAAAGTGAAAGACGCGGGGAAACTTTTGTCACCCGTAAAATTACATTGGCAGCCAGCAGGATAGCTCATGGTTTGCAAAAGAAATTGTATATGGGTAATCTCGATGCATTGCGCGATTGGGGTTATGCCAAAGATTATGTGGAATGTATGTGGATGATACTGCAACATCCGGAACCAGAAGATTTTGTGATTGCTACAGGAGAAATGCATACGGTACGTGAATTTATAGAACTTGCTTTTAAAGAAGCAAATATAGAAATTGTATGGCAGGGAAAAGGGAAAGATGAAAAAGGAATTCATAAAGAAAACGGGAATGTATTGGTCGAAATCGATGCTAAATATTTCAGACCTGCTGAAGTGGAACAGCTATGCGGAGATCCTACCAAAGCCAAAACATTACTGGGCTGGAATCCTACTCAGACAAGTTTTAAAGACCTGGTAAAACTAATGATGAAACATGATATGGTATATGTGAAGAAATTGCATGAAGCGAAGGTGGAGAATTAGGAGAGTCAGGCGAACGAAGCGATAGGGCGAATAAAGCGAACGAAGCGAAAAAGAGACTAAGAGACTAAGAGACTGAGAGACTGAGGGAATAAGCAAAAGAGCGAACTTAGTGAGAAAGCGAACGAAGCGAAAAAGCGAACAGAGCGAACTTAGTGAAAAGGCGAACTTAGCGAAAGGGCGAACAAAGCGAACTTAGCGAAAAGGCGAATTATGCGAACTAAGTGAACTTAGCGAAATGGTGGACGAAATATAAGTAGAAGTTTGGATTAGTGGATTAAGAAAATAGAGTGAAGTGAATAAATAATAAATTTATTTAATGGATAAAATAAAGACTCATAGGGAATTGAATGTATTTAAGTTGTCGTTTGAGGCGGGGATGGAGATTTATTTTTTAAGCAAATCTTTTCCAAAAGAAGAAATTTATTCACTTACAGATCAAATCAGAAGGTCTTCCCGTTCAGTTTCTGGAAATATTGCAGAGGCTTATAGAGTAAGACGTTATCCTAAATCGTTTATTTCAAAATTATCTATTTCAGAGGGAGAAGCTGCAGAAACTCAAGTTTGGCTGGATTATGCATTAAAAACCGGCTATATCAATAACGAAACTCATTTAATTCTAAATGACAAATACGATCATATTATTGCAATGTTAGTCAATATGAGTACCAAACCCGAAAACTGGGCATTTTAATTTGATTATATTAAATTCACTCAGCTCGCCCATTCGCTTCGTTCGCTAAATTCGCTAAGTTCGCTCTCTCGCTTTATTCGCTTCGTTCGCTTCGTTCGCTCCGTACTCAATTAAAAATAAAAAGAAGAAAAATGAAAAAAATATTCGTCTCAGGTTGTTACGATATGCTGCACTCCGGTCATGTTGCTTTTTTTGAGGAAGCATCAACTTTGGGTGAGTTATATGTTGGGATTGGATCTGATAAAACGATAAAAGAATTAAAAGGCCGACCTACCATCAATACAGAACAGGAAAGATTATACATGGTGAATGCATTAAAAACAGTTAAAGAAGCATTTATTAACTGTGGTTCAGGTGTTTTGGATTTTAAAGAGGATTTAATCAGAATTAAGCCGGATATACTTTTTGTAAATGAAGACGGACATAGTGTTGAAAAAGAAAAAATCTGCAAAGAATTAAATATAGAATACAGGATCAGCAGACGTATTCCTCATGGGAGTCTTCCAAAAAGAAGTACTACAGCTTTAAGAAGTGAATGTATGATTCCTTACCGGATTGATTTAGCCGGAGGCTGGCTCGATCAACCTTATGTTTCAAGATTTTTTCCGGGTCCTGTCGTAACAATATCAATAGAACCGGATTATAATTTTAATGATCGTAGTGGGATGTCAACCAGCACCCGTAAAAAAGCTATAGAATTATGGCAGACAGATATTCCGGAAGGTGATAAGGAGAAACTTGCAAAAATGCTTTTCTGTTATGAAAATCCCCCTGGCTCATCTTATGTAAGTGGTTCACAGGATTCTCTGGGTATCGTTTTTCCCGGATTAAATTATTTATGGTATCCAAACGAACAATACTGGCCTTCAAAAATAATTAACGAAAATACAATTGAAACTCTTTTATGGCTTGAAGAAAGAATCTATCTTCTTGCCCTGCGACCAAGAGAAAGCGGATTTAGTGTAACAGATAATACCGACATAAATGCATTAAAAGCTGAAGCCCTTTCTGTTGCAGCCAACCAATTATGGCAAGCTGTTCTAAACAGGGATCCTATATCATTTGGTAATGCAATGACAGCCTCTTTCAATGCACAAACAGCGATGTTTCCAAATATGATTACACCTGCTGTAGAAGAAACGATGCTTGAAATTCCCGATTATGTATTGGGTTATAAACTCAGCGGCGCAGGTGGAGGTGGTTATCTTGTATTGTTTTCAGAAAAAGAAATTCCAAATGCATTAAGAATAAGGATAAGGAAAGATTAGGAGGATTCAAAGATTCAAAAAATCAAAGAATCAAAGATTCAAAGATTCAAGAATTCAAAATTCAAAGATTCAAAAGATTCAAGAATTCTACAAATAATTGGATAATTGAGCTTAAGGATTTGAATTTTTGAATGTTTTTCTTGAATCTTTGAATGTTATTCTTGAATCTTTGAATGTCTTCCTTGAATCTTTGAATGTCTTCCTTGAATCTTTGAATTCTTTTTCTTGAATCTTTGAATTCTTTTTCTTGAATCTTTGAATTTCTTTCTTGAATTTTAAATAAATTTTCTCATGCAACGTTTTGGACAAGTAATAAAAGTAAAATCAGAAAAATTGGCCTATTATCTTGAATTACATGCTAATCCATGGCCATCAGTACTCAAAAAAATCGAGGAGTGTAATATCCGCAACTATTCCATTTTTTTGTTGAATAATAATATGTTATTTGCTTATTTTGAATATATTGGAAATGATTTCAAGTCAGATATGGACAAAATGGCAGAAGACTTAGAAACTCAACGTTGGTGGAAAGAAACGGACCCTTGTCAGGAATCCTTGGGAATTAATCCCGGCGAATGGTGGCATAGTATGGAAGAAATATTTCATTGCTAAATATATTCAAAGATTCAAAGATTCAAAATTCAAAAATTCAAAGATTCAATAGGAGTCATTAAAAGATTGGATTATTGAGCTTAAGGATTTGAATCTTTGAACGTTTTTCTGGAATCTTTGAATATCTTTCTTGAATCTTTGAATCCTTTTCTTTGAATCTTTGAATTCTAAATTTGAATTTTTGAATCCTTTTTCTTAAATCTTAGAATGTCTTTCTTAAACCTTTGAAAAAAAATAAATTATGGATAAAAACAGTAAAATATATATAGCAGGACATAAAGGGCTGGTAGGGTCTGCATTATGGAATAATCTGCTATCAAAAGGATATTCAAATCTTATAGGCAGAACGATAGACGAACTCGATCTGATGGATCAAAAATCTGTTGCAGCATTTTTTCAGCAGGAAAAACCTGAATATGTAATTCTTGCCGCTGCAAAAGTTGGCGGTATAGTTGCCAATAATACGTATCGCGGTCAATTTATTTATGAAAACCTCCAGATACAAAACAATGTAATTCATCAATCCTATTTGAATGATGTGAAAAAACTTTTATTCCTGGGTTCTACCTGTATTTATCCCCGGGATGCGGAACAACCAATGCCAGAAGAATGTCTGCTTACCAATACATTGGAATATACAAATGAACCTTATGCTATTGCCAAAATAGCCGGACTTAAGATGTGTGAAAGTTACAACCTGCAATATGGAACTAACTTTATTGCTGTTATGCCAACCAATCTATATGGACCTAACGATAATTTTGATCTGGAGAAAAGCCATGTGTTGCCTGCTTTGGTTCGGAAAATTCATTTAGGAAAATGTTTGGAAGAAAATAACTGGGAAGCGGTTCGCAAAGATTTGAACAAAAGACCTATTGAAGGAATTAGTGGAAAAAATACAGAAGTTGAAATACTGAATATATTATCAAAATACGGTCTTTCTACATCTCCAGGTATGTCAGTTGAGATTTGGGGTAGTGGTGCTCCTTTCCGCGAATTCCTCTGGAGCGAAGAAATGGCCGATGCCTGTATTTTTATTATGGAAAATATAGATTTTAAAGATATTATAAATGCTCAGTCTGAGAAAACGACTACTGTAGGCGAATGCCGTAATACTCATATTAACATTGGAACGGGGAAAGAGATTACAATTAAAAAACTTGCAGAACTTATTAAAGAAACTATCGGCTTCAAAGGAAATCTTACATTTAATACTTCAAAACCGGATGGTACGATGCGTAAACTTACCAATCCATCCAAACTACATCATTTGGGCTGGCATCACAAAATTGAAATCG
>JBMOKG010000236.1:0-2116 GCA_049315385.1 Bacteroidales bacterium | reverse complement strand
CTGTTCATTGTTTTTTAGCCGAATAAAGTACATCCCATTTGGCAAATCCGAAATACTAAGGGTTGTTGCTCCTGATACATCCATTACTTTAGTTAAACTTCCGATTGCGCTATAAATTTGAATCGTTTCCTGTATGGGGTATTTCATAAATTTAATAGTAATAGTTTCTGATGCGGGGTTTGGAAATAAAACCCAGAATAATTCTTTATTTATTTCTTCAATACCAACTACGCCACAATCATATTCAAGAACGTAAGAAGTAGTGTCTAAAGGACAATTGGAGTTTGGGTTAATGACTTTACATTCGTATTTTCCTTCTGTAGATATAAATAACGTGTCTTCATTGGTCATAAATGGTAAAAGCGTATCATTTTTAAACCATTGAATATTTTCTGAACCAGATAAGAAACCGTTAATATGTAATACGGCAAATGGCACAGTGTCCCCTATGCAAGGATCACCCAATGCATCAAAGTAATAACCGGACCATACAGCATTTTCTGCAAATACTTTTGATAATTCAGAACATGCATTAACTGTAGAAATAACGGAAAATCCAGAAATAGAATATTGAGAATAATTAGGTAAGTATTGATTGGTTTCAGGCAAAGGAACTCCATAAGCAAACCATTGATAGGAATCTGCTGTTTGTGTCCAAAGTGTATCATAATTGCAGAGCCATGGATGGGAAGTATAAATGGTTGGCGTATGATTACAAAATTGAATAACTGTATCTGTAAAACTGGAGTGCATTCCTTGCAAATCACAATTTGTTGTAGTTAATGAGACCGTGTATGTTCCGTTAGTCAAATAGGAATGTGTTGGATTTGATGTGGAAGATGTATCGCCATCTCCAAATTCCCAAAAATATTTTTGCTGAACAGCTTGGTTTATTGGACTAAAAATTACTTCATTAATACCAGAGCCTATCTGATAGCTAAAGTCAGATATTGGTAGTTTCTTAAAATTCCACAATTGTAAACTGTCGAACACTTTTGTTTTGACCGCATTTTTTATGATAGAAGCATCGCTTGCATTTAATCCAAAATCATAAGTAATTAATGTGGGATCTTTTTTAAAAAGGCTTGCATAAAAGCAACAAGCAGCAGCATAAGAACCCGCTGCTGAAGGGTGACTTTCGTCTGCCTGGTACAATTCGATGCCTGGATAATTTTGTCGAAGGTAATTCCACACAACTGAAACAGGAGATACTTCGCCATTAATATGAGTTGTGAGTTTTAAATAACAGTTCCTTATCGTAGTGTCCATACCTTGATATGTACACATTACAGGGAAGGAAACACAATTTGAGGCATCTCCGTTTTTTCTTCCCCATGTCATATAAGGCATTGTTACTGCACATGGATTATATTGTTTTATCAGGTTATATAAAGCACCACCTCCACTGTTAAATTGATTGTAAAACGTAATAGGCTCCTGGCTTTGTCCCTGGATAACTACATAATCCCAACCACCAGCCATTATTTTAGTTTTACTGGTAACATCAAGGCTATGATCTAATAATTGATATCCTCCGGGAGTATAACTATCAAAAACCAACGTATCTCCGGCTGACAAGGCAACGTCATGCACTATTTGTGGTAAATTATTAACCCCGGTATAACTGTTTCCAAGGAAGAGAACTTTATTGCTGAGTTGAGCTTTTAATTCATATCCTGAAATACAGAAGTAGGATAAAAACAAAACGATAAGAAAATGATTTATCTTATTGATGGTAGAATGTTTTCGCAGATTATATGAAACAAAAGTGAAAACTGTTGCAGTAATTGTCATCATTGCTTTTGTTTTGTTTTTCATTTTTTACTGTTTATTTTTTGCAGTCAGTTTGAAGTTCCGATGTCGTCCATGCATGAAGCATAAGTTGTTTATATATGCACCTTTTCCCAAATAAGGTGTAAAAAGTCATCCTAAATTAATAAGCTTTGGATTCCTTTAGTAAATATATTTATATGCAAATGTACATCATTTTTAATATCTGTTTTTATATCTAAGGGGACTGCTTACCCGACGGCTTGATAAAAAACTATTCAACAAATATATTGTTTTTCTTGAATAGCATAATAAATATAAGCAGGTTCAAAACCAGTGTTACAAT
>JBMOKG010000123.1:0-9417 GCA_049315385.1 Bacteroidales bacterium | reverse complement strand
CTGGTGCCATAAAAAATATTGGCAGGTAAGCCAATTACAGCATCCAGATAATTGCGGTCTTCGATCAAGTATTTTCGTATATGCTGTTCAGCTCCACCACGAAATAATGCGCCGTGGGGCAATACCACTGCCATTGTGCCATTGTCTGCTAAATGATAAATCATGTGCTGGACGAAGGCGAAATCGGCTTTGCTGGAAGGTGCTAATTTGCCATACTGGCTGAAGCGGTCGTCGCTCATAAATAATGGACTTGCACTCCATTGGGCTGAGAATGGCGGATTGGCAACCACAGCTTCAAAGGTTTTGCCAATGTGCTGAGGGCGTTCGAGGGTATCTTCCTGACGAATGTCGAATTTTCGATAATGTACATCGTGCAATATCATATTCATGCGGCAAAGGTTGTAAGTGGTGCGGTTGAGTTCCTGACCATAAAAATTACCTACTTCCTGCACTTCTTTGGCAATACGCAATAATAATGAGCCGGAACCACAAGCTGGGTCATAGGCAGATTTTAATTTGGTTTTGCCGGTGGTTACAATTTTGGCTAATATTTTACTTACCTGTTGTGGTGTGTAAAACTCACCTGCTTTTTTCCCTGCTCCACTGGCAAACTGTCCTATCAAATATTCATACGCATCGCCCAAAACATCAGCTTCGATGTTTTCGAGCTGGAAATCGATTTTGTCGAGATGGGCCAATACTTTTGCAATGAGTTCGTTGCGGTCGGATACATTTCTTCCTAATTTGGTACTCGTAAGGTCGAGGTCTTCGAATAAATTGTCGAAATCATCTTCACTCTCGGTACCCATTGTACTTTGCTCGATGTTGGTGAGGATTTTCTGAAGGTCTTCGAGGATGAAGTTTCGACTCCGCTCAACTTCCGATCCTTTTTCTGAACCTGAAGTGGAGACTGCGTTTATTGAATTGCCACGTTTGGCCACTTCGCTGAATAATTCAGATGGTTTGAGAAAATAGCCTAATTTAGATAATGCTTCTTCTTTTATGGCTTCGATGTATTCTTTGCCATTGGCAGTTTCTTCTTTGATGTCTTTGTATTTGATACCATCTCCCAATAAAATAGAATCGGCATAACGGTTGATTTTTTCGGAAAGGTATTTGTAGAATATAAAGCCAAGGATGTAATCACGAAATTCGTCGGCATTCATTTTGCCTCTGAGGGTGTTGGCAATGTTCCACAATTGTTGTTCGAGTTGTTTTTTCTGGTCTTCTGACATTTAATAAATTAATTAGAGTCCTTTATATAAAGGGGATATTTGATGATACAAATTTACAAATTAAATGTTAATAAAATAAATAATTATACTATGTTTAATTTTAAGAAAATGCTTTGGCTAAATCAAAGCATTTTTTAAGATTGATAATAGGGACAAAAGGGACAATAAGACAATCAGCAAAATTATTTGACTATACAGTATATAATGATTTGTAAGCATCATAGTATTCATCCGGTGCGACATTCAAGCTAAAAGAATGATAGAGTTCATTGCAAAGAATCTCCAAGTTGTTATTTGTCAGGGAATAATTCTTTTCTCTATCCAATATCCAAACTTCCTTGTAATATACCGTGAATTGTTGCTTGATGAGGGCTTTTAATCTGAATCTTTGATAATCTGACTTTAATAAAAAATCGGCTATATCGAGCCCTTGTTGCTTTTCTTCTTCAGTTGCCTTGCGTTCTAATAGATCAGATAATGCATAATTTGTAATCCCTAAGGTTTTTGCCTTTTCGGTCCAGGTATCATAAGCCAAGAGATCGGGAAAGAACATAATTTTACGGTTGTGCAAATTTGTAAAAAAATCATGTTTGAGGTTTTGTTTACCGCCGGTGGCTAGCCATATATAGTCGGGAAAGTAGAGACTTGCAATAACTGCTGTCTTTTCAGACTCAACAATAGCCACTGCCTTTGATTTATCTTTTAACAAGTGTTCACCAAAAAGGCATTGTGAGAGATTGAAATCATCTATTTTATATTGTTTATGCGTCCAATAGATGCGATCGGGTTCTTTCACTCTTTTACCTGTTGCATCGTTATACAACATAATTTTACCAGTTCTTATTCTGCCTTTAAAATCTATCTGATTGAAAACAGTAGCAGCAGGCCAATGATCTGATGTACCTATATAATATCTCTTAACAACTGCAGCTGTAATGGCTGTACCAAAACGGGAAATTAAAAAGCGAACAAAATTGTTGTTTTGATAGTTTGTTAAACTATGTTTGAATATATCAAAAGGAATGTAAGATGTTATTTTGGGAATAGCGGGTTCATGATGGATATGCATATACGGTTGTTGATAAAAAGCATCTGATGAATCATTATGAGGTAAATCGGGTAAAAAAGTCTGACCACAGCTGTGACAGTATCCTTTATCGTTATAACCTACGAAAGGAACAAATTTGCCATCATTGTTGCTTTTGCCACAAGGGCATTGTTTTACACGTTTCCTGTTTTTATCCAATTCAAGTTTAGGTAATGGTTCGAAATTATAATTGTTATTATTCATATTAGTAATGGGGTTTTGTCCTTTTTGTCCTTATTATCCAAAAAGTTATTAACTTAGGGACAATAAGGACGATAAGGACATGTTGTTTAATTTTTTATTTTAGCATAATTTCCATGTGATGTTTTTATAAACATTTTTTCATCAGAGATAAAACGATCGATAAACTTTTCATTTTTCTTATATTCTGCGCCAATAGTTATTGCTTCTTTTGTCGTAAAATTATCAGGCAATGCCTTGAATAAATCTATTTTATCCTGTGAATATTTGTTTTCGATATTCTCATTATTGATAATAGCATGTACTTTAAGAGCCGTTTTCCTAAAATATTCAATTAACTTAATTGCACCTGATACAGCGTTTTCGGTAATACATTGAACATTTTCTTCTCTTTTACAAGCAAAATCAGCCATTTCGAGAATCAATGCCAATCTGATGACATAAATCTCTAATTTGCTGTAAATACTTGAAAATTCATCATCTTCGGAATTGATTAAATCAGCATTGCTATTCTGCCAGCTTTCAAGTTGTTTTTTTGCTTCTTTATCAAATTTTAAAATGGAGGAAATTGGATTATTACAATCGTCATATTGAATCTGCAAATCTAAAAGAAAGTTTATAATTTCATACCAATTATTATGAAATTTTACATCTAACTCTTTTTCACTCCAATATGGTTTCTGAAGATTGTCGGGCATTACAAATAAAATTCTTTCAATAAAGCCATTATTATTACGACCATTTTTACTCATATCAATTAAAACTTTGTTTTGTATTGTGCCGAAAACTGGAATATAAGGACTTGCAATAAAAACAGGTTCACCAGATTTGCGATCAATGTTAATGGGTCTGGCACTCCAGGCAGATAACCAAAATTCCATTTCGGAACCGTTGTTGTAGCGATTGAAGTTTTTAAACCAGCCAGCCAATTCGTCAATGTACACACAAATACCTCTTTTATTATATTTATGTATCTGCGCTAAGGCTTCCGGAGTAAAATCTGAAACAATAAATTTATTCCATACAGGTTTCTGAGGTTCTTCAATACCCTGGTCTTTTCTGTCTTTAGCCGAAAGGGCTTGAAGTTTATCGTACTCCTGCTTTTTTACTTCGTAGTCCTGATAGGATTTTTTATCTCTATTCTGGATTGGATTTAAGGCAAAAGATAAAGGATGTGTTTTATTTATACCAGATTTACCGACCAATGCCATGTATAATAATGCAGATTCATCCCATGCTTTCTTTACCTGAACCCTAAATGTATTACCAATAGCAATAGAAATTGCAGATAGTAAAGAAGCTGCAATATAATCAACCGGAAAATCTAAGGTAGCGTATGTTTCATTAATTATTTCCTGAATTTTTAAGGGAAATACTTCAAAAGGGAATGCAGATTCTGCATTGATCTGAAAAGGAATATTCAATAAATCGTTTTCAGTAATATTTTCAAAATTATTATTTAGATCTGCCATAATCAATTGTTCTGTTTTTAGATGAAAATATTTTGTTATGTATTTGAAAATGATTAATTTTGTAGTTAGTTTTTTTTAATACACTTGAGGCGGTCTTATTTAAAGGTTGCCTCTTTTTATTTTCTTCCATCATTATCTTCTGGTTTTATTTGCTGCAGATGTTGCAATGGATGAAAGAACGTTTTTAGATTTAGGCTGGCGATTTACAGTGTTGGTTTCTAACCAGGACAATAATTCGCTTCTTGAGAATACCAGGCGGTTCCCCATTAATTTATGAGGTATGCCATCGGAATAGGTCAATTTGTAAATTTTGGATTTACCATAGCCGGTTAGCTTACATGCTTCGTCAAGGCTGATCCTGTCGTTTACAATTACTTGTGGAGTTTGCTGATGTTGGAGCAAATCTCTCAAGGCTTTTACTTCCTGAATTAACCAGCAAATTGCCATTGGGAAATTATTGTGGTTAATCTCATTGTTTTCAATAATAAATTCATCCACTTTCCGGACTGAATTTATTTCATTGGTTTTTTCCATTTTTATTTTTTTATAAAAATTTATAAATATGGAAAATCGATTTTCCGAAATTGTATACAGGAGGCAAAGATAACACATGTAATGCAATGATAAACAAAACATTACCCGCATTTAGAAGCGGGTAAATGCGGGTAAATACGGGTAAATGCGGGTAAAATCTTAATTGCTTGTTATATTGAAAATTACAAGGATGAGGCGATGCGGGTAAATATTTTAAATTTAACTTAAGAGTTCAGAAAATTGAGATAGATAACGTTCAAAAAACATATCTTTATTAGGACTACTTAACTTAATATCTTGAATACCTTCAAAAAAGAAAAATTCATTTACTAAAAGATCACTTGGACTTGTTGTTATATTTGTTAATATGTTAATGAAACAAATTAAAGAAGTTTGATTATACTTTTTACTTTTGTTTTTGTGAATCCATTCGATTTTATCAAATTTTAAAGCACCTGTGCATATTGCAAGGAAATTCTTTTCAGAAGTATTAATGAATATATTAAATGTGTTTTTATAGAATTTTTTTAATTTTTCTGTATCCGTACAAATACAATTAAAATTGTTTTTAACTTCATTTAATAAAGTATTATCTTTATTTACAGGTAATTGAGTTGCTTCTTTATTATCTTCAATTATATCTGAATTAACGACAAATGCATCAATAAATGCATTAGGAGTTTCTAATATAACTTCCCATGCTTTATAGCGTTTACCTTCAAATTTACCATTTTCATATAAGTCTTTTCCTGAACATGATGGTTTTTTATTGATACCATCATAGTGCATTGCAAAACCATGTCCACCTTTGTGTACGGCTTCACTCAGAATTATTTCTTTTCTATTATCAGGAGTATCAATAAAAGGGATTAAATTAATATTATAACCATCAACAAAACCCCTGGCATATTCTATTATAGGAATTTCAGAGATACTAAGTTTAACATTTTCAAGACCTAATAATGCAAATAAAGGAACCGGAATTTCGCCAAAACCTTCAATTTCCATATACTTATATTCACATTTAATAAAATATAAATCCATTATTGGTTTAGGTATTCTTAGAAAATCCAAAACGCTGTTTGAGTGTTTTTTATAACTAAGACTTTGAATTTCAATTTTTTTGAGTTTTTTTTGAGTCTCAGAAGCTGAAAAAGCTTCTTTAACCCTATCATCTAATTCTTTCATACTTTTCATTACTACAGAAACAATTTCTTTTGTTTTGGTCTTATTAATTATTTCTTCTTTTTTAATTAAAAAATCACTAGAAGATGAATCATTAGATAAAATTTGTAAGTGAGTAAGTTTATTTATTATTTTTTCATGTAAAGTAATATATTCATAAATTATCTTCATAGAACCAAAACGGATGTAATCAATGAAATTTGCTCTGATTTTGAGTTGATCATAATAATCTTCAAAAACTTCTTCAAAATCAATAGGTTCTGTATCAAAATTAAGATTAAAAGGACTTGAATAAGTCTGAAATAGCTGAGTGGATAATCTGAAGTCAGATTCCTTACATAAATTAGAACATTCTTTTTCTGATAATAAATAGATGAAATCTATTGAACTATTATTAGGAATGAACTCTTTAAATTTATTTTTAATTCTTTCAATATAGAATAACTTTGAGATGTCAGAAACCTTTGTTGCTAAATATGTGATTATTTCGGTTTTAAAATTTTGAGTAGAATGATTTAAAGCTGAGTGAAAATTATAAATTGACATATTCGCAGTATTGTCAATAATATTAAAGTATTCTTTAAAAAATTTATCATTTTCATCTGAATTTACAGATGAATGATATTGGGATTCAACTTCTTCAATAATAATATCGAGGCATTGGAATAAACTTTCTTTTAAAGGTGAAAATTTTACAGGGTCGATGCTTTTTGATATTAACGGAAAATGAACTTTGATTTCTTTAGCAAGCTTTTTTGTTACATTCTGGAATCTTAAAAACTCCATTCGATCAATAGGATTAAGCATTTTATCTGATTTCCAAATTTCAGGAACTACAAAGTAATACCAAACATCTATCAGCCAAAGGGCTTCATCTTTAAAACTATTGATAGGAATTTCGGGTACAGGAAGATAGTATTCATTAAGAACATCACTAGCCAGTTCAGTTTCAGAAGATTTATATTTAAATAAAGGAATGTAATTTTCTGCTATCATAATTATTTATAAGATTAATACAATAAATATAGCATGTAATAAAATGTAAAACTATACAAAATAAAAGATAAGTATGAAGTAAAAGAAAAATAAAATAAAATTAAATGAATTTCTTTGTTTCAAATTTTAGAATAAAATTTGGTCAGGGAAGGATGGAAAAACAGTCACTAAGAGATGATGTAAATGAATATGGTATTTAGAATGATTATAAATAAGAATGTTTTAATAAAAAAAGGGGAAGTACTCCCCTTTGCTATAAAAAAATACTGACTATTCAGGGATTAACAAATTTGCATTTTTGAATTTTTCTTCCGTTTCAAAAGAATCCAGGTAAGATTTTGTAGTATTAGTGCTTGTATGTCCTAAGCTATCGGAAATAAAAGCAATATTGGTTCCACTTCTTTTTAAAACTGTAGCAAAGCTGTGGCGGGCTGTGTAAGTGCTTATTCCTTCAATGCCTAAACGTAAACCAATACGTTTAATGTGCTTATTGATAAGCCTGGTAATGTTTTGCACTTGCTTTTTTGTTTGTTCCGGATCTTCATTACCTGTGAGAAATGGGAAAAGATATAAACCCTGGTTTCTTCCAATATTCCACCTTTCAACAATTTCTATCATTTGTGGCAATACAGCTGCTTCTATCTTAACTTTATGCTTTGAGGTATTGATCGTTTTCTGACGATAGAAACTAATTACATTGTCATTAATATCTGAATATTTCAATCTGCATAAATCACCAATATTAATACCATTACATAAATATGAAAAAAACCATAAATCCCGGTATTTCTTTTCAGTTTCAGTAACCTCAGCTTTCATCAGTTCACCTACTTTTTTTAGTGTTAATGCCATCTTACGGCTTTCACCGGTTGGAATTTCATATTTCCCTTTTCCAAATGGATACTCATTTTCTTTGATAATACCATTTGCCTTTGCTTCATTAATAATTGTCCTGATAGCTCTGCAATACATGCCTATGGTTGTATAAGAAGATTTATTATCCAGCATATATTGCTGATATTTATTAAGCCAATCAACTGTAATATCTAAAAATTTGATATTTTCACCTTTGAATTTAGTGATACTTTGTAACGCACAATTATAATAAATTGAGGTTCCGATTTTACCATCTGCTTTTGAATTATTTATTTTTGCAGTAAAAGCTGAATTTAATGTGTCCGTTACATTCTTCCCAAGTATATTGTTAAGTTTATCAATTGAGAATTGTCCTTTGTTATTCTCAATGACCAAATTAATGTTTCTTTTCATTGTATCATGGCCCAATTGAATTTCATTTCTAAAAACAACAAGATTAACTTTCTTGGAGGATTCAATTATCTCCCAATCTGCTATGCTACAATTTAAGCCTGAAGCGTAGTAAAATTGTTTTCTGTTTTGTGTAATTCTGTATTTTACCGGGAACAAACCAGACTTATTAGATCTTCTTGTATCTAAAATAGTTTGTAAATTTGCATTATCCAAAAAGCTATCTTTAAACATAATAATTGATTTTTAATTGTTTATAAATTTATATGTACATACAATTTGCATACAAATATACGAAATATTATGATAATACGTATATAATTATGAAAATATATTTCATTTTAATTGCTTATTTACAGTATTTTAGAACATTATGTAAGAATATGAAAAAGTATGAAAACCATGATTTTATGACTGTTAATCAGAGGGTCTCAGGTTCAAGTCCTGAAGGGGGAGCACCCGAATTAAAGAGGCTATTTTTAGCCTCTTTTTTTTGCTCTTATTTTGTAAATTACTGATATTGTTAAATATAAGATCAGCAGATTTATGTAATATTGAGGTTCGATAGGTAAGAAATAATCAAATTCTAACAATATATAGAAAACATTGGTTATTTACTTTAAAATAACAAGTAAGTAAAAAACAGTATCTGGTTAAGAAATTCAGAACGAATAGCAAAGTTGATTGTTACAAAATTGATTAAATTGGATAATGAACTCTTTCATGAAAAAAATGTTTAATATTATTCGCTAATTCATGTTAGTAATATTGAATTTCAATTTACAATACACTATTTACATACAAAAAGCCCATATTGATAAAATATATAATGTCAATATTTTTCATCAGCAAATTTGTTACTAATACATCACTGAATTTGAATTTATGAAACGCACAAACATTGTATTGTTTCACATAGGTTTCTGGGCGTGCTATCTGATGTTGATTGCGATTATGTTAGCGGTTTTCTACAGAAGCAGTAGTCATTCCGTGGACCAGACCGCACGAATTATTAATGCTTTCTATGCACTTTTCCTGTTTGCATTTCTTCCTTCTTTCATAACATTTTATGGATGTTATTTTCTGGTATTTCCAAAGTTCCTGCAACAAAAAAAGATTTTACTTTCCATTATTTCAGGTATTCTGATTGCAACTGCTGCTTCTGTAATAGCATATATCCTGATACGCTTTTTTATAGAAACGGGCCGTATGACAGACATGGATAAAGGCGGCAAAAACGGCAGATCAACTGTTTTTATTGTTATAGGAGCGATGAGCTTAATTGCAGCAATATCCGGTACTGTAGCCATGGTTCTTAAAGGTTTTATTACCTGGGTTGATGAAATAAAACTGAAAGAAGAATTGAAAAGGAAAAACCAGGAAACAGAAATGGCATTGATAAAAGCCCAGCTGGATCCCCATTTTTTATTCAATACGCTGA
>JBMOKG010000047.1:0-36331 GCA_049315385.1 Bacteroidales bacterium | reverse complement strand
ATAACGGTTTTATGCCCCTGAGCGTTGAATTATTGTATAAAACAAACGCTTATAAAATGTATTCTTTTGCCCATTATTATAATCAAAACGGCGATTTAGTGCCTGACCCTGATATGTGTTTTTTGCAGAATAGAGAAAACCCAAACTTAATTTATCCTGCTTCTTTTCAAAATGCAATTGCTTATACCGAAGCAGCGGAAATTGATGAAACTGGAAACGCTATTGTGTTGAGTGCATCACAAATGAAGGATTTAGCAGTTTTTGCAAACATCTGGATGTCTAACATATACGAGCAACAAATTAAGGGAGGAGTAATGATATGAAAGAGGAAATGAAAGAAAAACGCAAAAAATTACAGGCATTGAGTTTATTGGCAAAAGCTTTAGTAGATAGAGGCAGAGCCGAAAATGTTAACGAGGGCTTGAAAATCTTATACAGGTCTGACGGACACGAGGAGTTAAAAACCTTTAAGCAATGGAGAGAAAACGGGCAAACGGTTAAAAAAGGCGAAAAAGGATTAATGCTCTGGGCAAAGCCTTTGCACGTCTTAAAAGAAGAGCCAAAAGAAGAGGGCGAAAGCTCTTATTTCCCGGTGATGTATGTTTTTAGCAATAAACAAGTTGAACCACTAAAAATTGTAGCATGAAAACACAAACAACCGTCAGAGGGCGAACCGAGAAAAGGGGAGCCGGTTATATAAATCCATCTTATATTGAAGTGCCTGCAATAACTTTTGGGGGTAAATACCTGAAAAAAGCAGGTTTTGAAATCGGGGAGAAATTAACGGTAGAAGTAACAGAAGGGGAAATTATCCTAAAAAAACCAAACCCCGAACTTTTACGGATGATAGAGAAAAACCCCAATCTTTTACTTTTGATTGATACTTTACACCTAAAACAAGTAGCATAAATTATTACTGAGCGGATGAGTTTGTTAATATTCGCAAATCTGAATATTAACAAACTCATTCAGCAGAAGTATAAAACATTAAAAAACGCGTTCTTTTTAAAGGGGGCGTTTTTTTCCGGCGCCGCCGTCTACGACGGCGGGTTAAGCGGTATTCTTACAGAATGGATTTCACTGAAATTTTGTTTCCTTTTTTCATAGTGTTTCATTGATAGTTTTATTGCGAAAGCGATTTTTTTAATTCAGACTTTAATTTATACAGTTTTGAGCGAGAAAAACCGAAATAAAATTTTTATGAGCTTCGCATTAAGCAATTTTTGTTGTATCTTTGTATTCAAGTTATTTATTAGATTAATAAATGAACTAATTTTCAAGGCCGGTTGCTGAAAAGTTGCCGGCTTTTTTATTTTCAATTTTTTGTTAAATTTTGTTAACTGAATTAATTATTATATTACATTTGTCGATATATAAAAACCGTTTAATGTCATATAAATACAGGTATCAATATCTTTTTTGTATTTTTTTTCTTTAATTCTCTTTACTAATTATTTTATGAAAATATATACTCTTTTAATTTGCTTAATACTAAGCTCATGCATAACCGGGAAAATTGCAACTAAAACAAGTATTGAAGAAATTCAATTTGGATATGGTGGCGGTTTCACTGGTGAAATCAAAACATTTACACTAAGTGCAAATTGCAAATTATTTGAAAAAAACAAGGAATTAAAAAAAGTTGATGCTAAAATTGTTTTAGAATTATTTAAAAAAGCAGATGAATTAAAAGAATATACTTTGAATGAACCGGAAAATATATATTCATTCATTGAGTTAAAAACAAAAGATAAGAGAAACAGAATTGTTTGGGCTTATGGTTCAATAAAAGTGGACAAGAATGCAATTGATCTTCACAATAAATTATTATTACTAACTAAATAATCTATCAGCTATGATTAAAAATTTTGTTAAAATTGCATGTTTTGTTACAGCAGTTATGTTTACTTCTTTTTCATTTGGGCAGCAATTAAAGCAACAGATGGCCCCAAATTTTGTCAATCCATTTCAGAGTAAGGTAAGCCAAAGTTTAAAATCTGTTATTTCTCCAAATACAAGTATTAATGTTGCAATTTCCGAACAAAAGCCAAAATTTGAAATCGTAAATGGTTCATTTTTTGCTGATATTGAAAAAGAAGGCTTGAATAAAGAAACGGTTTTTGTTAAATTCAATTCCTGGTTTAATTTAAATGAACAACATTCATTTAAAATACTGTCAGAAAAAACTGATGAAATTGGCTTCACTCATTCAAACTATCAACATTTTTATAAAGGATATTTAGTCGAAGGAAGTATAATAATGTTACATTCTAAAAATGGTATTGTACAAAATTTAAATGGTCAGATTGCTGATTTTGCAAATATTGAAACACAAATAAATATTTCAACTGAAAAAGCTTTAGAAACTGCAAAGTCTTATTTGAAAGTGACAAATTTATTAAATGAGTATCCTGTTGAAACCGTTATAATAAGAATTAAAAATAATGAAGGTTTTAATACAAAACTTGTACACAAAGTAAGAATTGATTCCTATTTCCCATTTAATATGTGTAATATATATATTGATGCCAATAATGGAAATATTCTCAATCGAATTAATTTGATTGCTGACGCTGATGTTCCAGGTACGGCACAAACATTATATAGCGGATCTCAATCGATCACTTGTGACAGTTATTCTGGTAATTATAGATTAAGAGAAAATGGCAGAAAGATTGAAACATATAATGCAACAAATGCCAATACAAATTATACCACAAGTGGTTTTAGTGGTTCTACAGACTTTATTAGTTCTTCATCGACATATTCAGGAGTTCCTAAATTGTCATCTTTTACTATTTTAGCTGTTGCACAAAGCTGGTGGTACACTACATTTTCAGATGAAATTCCTGATTTATATATAAAAATAAAAGATGCATCATCCCAAACAGTTTACACATCTGGATATTATAATAATAGAATTCCTCCTATTACATTCAACAATTTGAATATTGTAATGACAAATCCTCCTTATACTATTGAAATATGGGATTATGATGTAGTTGGTGGTGATGATTATGGGGGAAGTTATACAGTGTTATCAACAACAGGTACACAGTCTTGGTCTGGTAATGGAAATAATGGAACTTATTTAATTAATGTACTTGGAAATCCTGCATTAGATGTACATTGGGGTATGGAAAAAACTTATGATTTTTATTTAAACGTTTTTGGTAGAAACAGTTTTGATGGGAATGGAGCAATAATCAAAAATTTTATCAATCCTCAGCTCACAGGATTAGCTCCAGGTTGGCCTAATAATGCCTTTGCAATGCCTTCACCTTATAATTTTATGTGTTATGGCATGGGGGATGGTACACAGATGGGTCCTGTTGTTGGGCTTGATGTTGAAGGTCATGAATATTCTCATCTTGTTATAAATAATAATGGAAATGGAGGTTTAATTTATCAAAAGGAATCAGGTGCATTAAATGAATCCTTTGCTGATATTTTTGGGACTTGTGTAGAATTTTATGCTTCTACCTCTCCTAATTGGACAATTGGTGAAGGAATTATACTTCAAACTCCTTATTATTTGCGTTCTATGTCAAATCCAAATAGTGGACAGCAACCTGATACATATAATGGCCAACTATGGGTAAATACTTCTAATTTATCAAATGATTACGGTGGTGTTCATACAAATAGCGGAGTACAGAATTTTTGGTTTTATTTGCTTTGTCAAGGAGGTTCAGGCACTAATGATTTAGGTAATTCTTATTCAGTTACGGGTATTGGGATAGCACAAGCAAGACAAATTGCTTATAAGAATCTTACAACTTATATAGTCAGTCAAAATTCTACATATTTGGATGCATATAATGGATCATTACTCTCTGCGCAAGCATTATATGGCAACCCATCCACTCAATATACAGCAGTAAGACAAGCTTGGTATGCAGTTGGAATAGGTAATGACCCGAACAACTATTGCAGTGGTACAACAAATTTGACTGCTTCAACTGGAACAATTACAGATGGAAGCGGAACTGCAAACTATAATAACAATGCAAATTGCAAATGGATAATTGCACCTCCAGGAGCAACTCAAATAAGTTTGAATTTCACAAATTTTGATACTGAAGCTAATTATGATACTGTATTTGTTTATAATGGGCCTGGTGATACTTATCCTTTGCTTGCAACATGGTGGGGTAATACATTGCCTCCAGCAATAATTACTACTGCTGGTAATGGAGCTATGTGTATAAAATTCAAATCAGATATAACACAAACAGCAGGTGGATGGTCGGCAAATTATACTTCGGTAGGTATAACCCCAAGTTGTAGTGGAGGAACAGTTTTAGCAACTCCAACTGGTTCGTTCAATGATGGTTCAGGTAGTAGCAATTATGGAAATAATCAGAGTTGTTATTGGTTTATTGCTCCACCTTGTGCAACCTCAGTTACACTTTCGTTTACACAATTTAATACAGAGCTTAATTACGATGGAATTGTAATTTATGATGACTTAGCTGGAACAAATCAATTGGCTGTTTACACAGGTACTAGCATTCCGAGTTCAATAACTTCTACTACCGGCAAAATGCTTGTAGTATTCTTATCAGATTATTCTACTACAATGCAAGGATTTACAGCAAATTATACTTCTACTGGGTCTGCATATTGTTCTGGTATAACAACATTAAATACTTCAGATAACGGAACAATTACTGATGGAAGTGGCTCTAATAATTATTGCAATAATCTTGATTGTAAATGGTTAATTCAACCACCACAAGCAACAAACATAACACTGAACTTTACTGCATTTGATGTTGAACCTCCTTCATCTGATGGTCAATCAATTTATGATGCAGTTGAAGTTTATGATGGAACGACAACATCTTCACCTCTTCTTGGAAGATTTGCAGGCGGAAATTTGCCATCTGCAATTTCTTCTACTGGTGGAAGTATGTTACTAAGATTTTATTCTGATCTAGAGTTTTCAAAGCAAGGTTGGTCAGCAAATTATACTTCAACTCAAAATTCATATTGTAATGGTACTGCTAATTTGACAGCAGCAAATGGAACAATTACAGATGGGAGTGGTACAAATCAATATTCAAACAACAGTAATTGCTCCTGGCTTATTCAACCTTCTAATGCAACTTCAATTACACTTTCATTTACTTCTTTCGAAACTGAATTAAACAATGATGGTGTTATGGTTTATAATGGAGCAAATAATACATCTCCTGTTTTAGGTCAATATTCAGGTTCAGCAATTCCTCCTTCTTTAAGTTCTATTGGAGGTAGTATGTTTATTGAATTTCTTTCAGGTCCTTCAGTTAGGGCTAATGGCTGGTCTGCTAATTATTCATCAACAACTGTTACGATAACTGAAAATGAATTAAATAAAGAGAAATTAAAAGTATTTCCAAATCCAACAAATGGTAAATTTACAATACTTTCAGAATTTGATAAATCTGTTACATGTCAAATAATGGATATAATAGGTCAACATATTTATAAAACCTATTCGATAACCAAAGGGAATAACCAAATTGATGCTTCAGAATTAAACAAAGGTATTTATTTAATTAAGTTCAAGAATGGAGATGGGTTTTTGATTGAAAGATTAATTATTAATTAAATAGGTCCAGAAACCCAGAGATTGATGGCTTTTTTTAACTGCTTGATTTTGAAATTTCTTTTATTGAAATTTTTAAAAGTAAATTTATGTAAGTAAAAAATAAAACTATACAATATCACATATTCATTATTTCACTTTAAAAACAGAAACAAATCATGAAAAAAATTAATTTTATTATCGTATTATTCGGCATCCTATTATTATTTGGTTGTCAAACAAATGAAAAATGGGAGTATAAAGTACTTACTGTATCAAATGATGGATTTGACCGTACAGGCTCTACTGCAATGAATGCAACAAAGATTAGTCCAACGGAATCTGAGTTTAATAAATTAGGAATTGAGGGATGGGAGTTAGTTACATCTTATTTAGAATTAGAAACAGCTTATCCAAATTTCGGAAATGATTCTTATGTTACTGGTTTGCAACCAAATATTAGACCACAACGTGCAATATTTATTTTTAAAAGACATTTAAAATAATAAAAATATGAAAAAGTTAATTCCAATTTTCTTACTAATTGTTCTATTAGGATGTGTAAAAGAGGTAAAAAAGGCTGAGAATACAAAGCCATTATTAGCCAAAACTTTAAATCAAGCTGTATTGAATTATTATTTTAATTTTAAAGAAGAAGATGCCCCAAAATATTATGGTTTTTTATATTATAAATATATCAATCAACAAAGTATTAAAAATTCGCTTACTCTCACAGATTCTATTAAAGTTGAAAACCTTTGGCTGGTGTTTTTTAAATATTCAATAAATGGTCATGACTATAATCAAGCAGATTGGTTTATTAATATTAAAGGAGATTATATTAATTCCGGTTTATATATATCTAAATATAATGTAGAAGAGAATTTCGATAAAGAAAATATTGATTTAGTAAAAGCATTAATTGATAAGGCAGAAGCCTGGGAAGGAAAATCTGAAAAACGTTGGTGGAAATATATCAATTAAAAGAATTATACTAAAAATTTGGATTTAGAACACTATTGCTTAAGAAGAGAATTTCTGAAAGTTTTGTAAACATTCTTAAATTTGGAAGCTATTATGTTCAAATCATATTATCTTTAAGTTATTATTATTGAAAGTCATGCAGTTTTTTTTTGCAAACGACATACTTCCTTTATTTATGTTAATCCCTTTTTGTTTTGGCTTTGCCTTTTTCCGATATTTTTTGGCTTTTGTGTGATGTTGTGTTATTAGTCAAAAAAATATATACAAAGGTTTACTCCTTAATTCCGGAGACCTGTCAATAAGTTTTCCCGGCATATCCTCATTGCATTCCGGTATTCCAGTTTCCTATATTGCCATCCTGAAACGGAGCATATAAACCTGGTATAATTTTTATTTTAATAACTTAAAAAAACAACATCATGACAACTACTAAAAATTACATCGGAAAAGGGAAACAAGTTCAAAACATTGACATCGTAAAAGTTAACATCCGCTTTGAAGAAATTGCAGCAAAAGTTTACGAAAAAAACGGCAAATCCTACGTTTCTTTTGAAATTGCAAAACTTAAAGAAGCTGACCAGTTTGGAAACACTCATACTTGCTATTTCAGCACAAAAGTAGATGAAACTCCAGACAAAAAGGAAAAATAAGCTTTTAAAAAGCTTTTTAGAAAGCAGGTATCCGAAAAGATACCTGCTTTCTTTTTTTATAATGGGGAATTCGGTGATCTGACATTGATAAGATTCGAAGTGTCAGATTGAATTTTGATTTGTCCTTTCTCTTTTCCCTTTCCCATTATATGTTTGCTGAAAATTACACGAATGAGTGATGTTCAGCAAATAAAACGCATGATTGCATTGCGGGAGTATGATATAAAAGAAACTCCCTATGGTAAGCAGATTGCTTTTTCAATCAAATTTGTGACGATGAACGGTGAACTGGTTTTTTTGCCCAGGGCTGTGGCTTGTGGTCTGAAATTTCATAATGCAATCCATCGCATGAGGGGCGTGGTGGCCGTGGATGCCAAATTTGATAAAATCGGACATGTTTATCCTGTGAGAATTGACAACTTTATAGAATGGAATGGTAAAAAAGTTATTTTATGAGTGGGAATAAAACTGTTTTTAATAAAGCGGGTGTTCCGCTAATTTCGCATGGAGGTAAGCATTTTGCATCAACTACCGGATCACCCATAAAAGAAAAGCGAATTAAAGTTACGGAACAAACCCAGAAATTAGACAGTAAACTGATTGTCGGAGATTATGAGATTTCACCCTGGGGGGATAATAATGATTTCCCGACAAAAGCCAATGAAATGATCAGAAGTGTTGGCGTATTGAATACCGGTCTGAAGTTTACCCGCAATTTTACCCTTGGGCAGGGTATATTTCCAGTAAGGGTAATTGGTTATGATAATGATGGAAATGAACAGTTAAAGGTAATTGAAGATACGCAACTGATCAATTTTTGTGAAGGCAGATTGGTCAGGAGATATATGGAAAAAACAGTAAGAGATTACCTGAAATATGGTTGTGCAAATGTTCAGATGATTCCTAATATGGATGCCAGCCAGATGGTTGGATTAAATGCATTGAATGGTCTACATACAAGATATACAGTTGCCAACAAAGGAATTATTGAGAAGTGTGTTATTTCCGGAAGATTTCCTGATAGTGTTGGAGATGATTTTGAAGCCATTGATTTATTAGACGAATACGATCCAATGGCTGACCTTATGCGTAGAAAATTTGCAGGTAGCTTGAAAAATAAATCTGTAGTGTTTGCCATTAAAGACAGCTGGAGTAACAATGATTATTATTCAGAACCTGCCTGGTACAGTGCTTTTTTGGCTGGTTGGATTGACATTGCGAAGATAGTGCCCACGTTTCTGAAGAAAGCGTATGAGAATCAAATAAGCTGGAAATGGCACATCCAGATTCCTTATGCTTTCTGGGATAAGAAGTTTCCGAAAGAAGATTTTAAGACCATTGAATTGCGCAAGCAAGCCATTGAAGATTATATGGATACGATAGAAGCCAATCTTTGTAGTCCTGAAAATGCCGACAAAGCCATTTTTACTTTCTTTGAAATCAACAATAATGGAAGAATTGAGGAACAATGGATAATTACTGCTTTGGATAATAAGTACAAAGAAGGAGATAAACTGATTACTTCGGCAGCTGCCAACAGTGAGATTCTTTTCTCGTTGATGATTAATCCCAATGTATTAGGTGCCGGAATGCCCGGTGGAACGTATGCCGGTAATCAGGGTGGCTCGAATATTCGTGAAGCTTTTCTGGTAAATATTGCCAATTCATGGCTGGATAGACAAAATTTACTGGATCCATTGGAATGCTTTCTGGAATTTAACGGAGTGAAAGATGTTCAGCTTCGCTTCCGGAATACGATTTTAACAACCCTCGATACCGGTGCCGGTACCACTAAAAAACTAAGTTGATATGTTATTTAAAAACATGGCTGAAATTCAGCAATATTTGCCAGTGAGCAATGCTGTGGAATTTGACAGATTGAAACCTCATATTCATCAGATTGAAAATGAGTTTATCATTCCCTTGATGAGTAAAGATTTATATAATGAGCTTTGTTATCATTATCTGAATCCTGATCCTAACGAAACGCTGCGTCTGGATGCCATACATGCAGCTCAGAATGCAATTATTCATCTGGTTTACTGGAGAGGATTCGATGTGCTGAATGCTTACATAAGTGATAGTGGCTTTAAACGAAGTGAAAGTGATAAAGTAAAAAGTTTATTCAAGTACCAGGAAGATAATCTGAGAGATTATTTTAAGAATGTTGGCTTTGATGCTTTGGATGTCCTACTTGAAAAACTGGAAATTATTGCTACTATTTGTTCACCTTCCAGGCTATCAGAAGATTGGTACAAAGCATTTCATGATGATTTTGTCAACAATGCCAAAGCTTTTGATAGTTTGTATTTTATAAACGGCAGCCGTATAATCTTCCTGAGGTTGAAGAAATATATGCAGCAGGTAAAAGATCTTCAATTGTCGAAAGTGCTGGGTCCGGCCAATTATGCATTTATATTGAGTGAGATTGCCAAAACGGATACTATTGCTATTGCAGCAAAAGTAAAAGAAATTTTGCCTTTTATCAATAAGCCATTGGCATTTTTAAGTGTGGCTTTGCTGATGGAAGATAGCGGATGTGATATTACTGATAAGGGCTTGGTATATGATGGAAAAATATCAGTAAATGGAGGTGATGCAGCCAAAACGCCATCTGAATCAGTAAGGGTAATGAATCTGATTAAAAGAAACAGAGGGATTGGGGAAGCATATTTATGCGAGCTAAAAAATTATTTATTGGATCATGCCAGTGATTGGGGGAATTATACAGCTCCTCAGCATGGTATTTTGAACAGGGATAATAGTGGGAAGAAAACGTTCTGGATTTAAATTGCCTTGAGTACTTGAAGTACTTAGAGTTATAAGTTATGCAAGAAATAGAGATTAAATATTGGGTTTTGTGGTTTAACAGTAAGAAAAAAAGGATGATTCCTTCTTGCTGGATGGAAGTAAATGCGATACAATTGATTGCTATTGCTGAGCATTATTTGGGTAGTTCGGATGAATTTAATTTACTGGCTGCGTTATGTGGAGTGAAGAAAAAAATCATTCAAAGAATGCCTGATTTTTTCAGGATGAAACTTGCTGAAGCATTTGAGTTTATAAAAGATTATAAGCCATATAATACTTTTATATTAAAGAAAGTTCAGCAGTTGCATGCTCCTAAATCAAAACTGGAAGCGATGAGTTTCGGGCAGTTTATGTTTGCAGATACTTTTTACAATGATTGGTGCCGGCATGAAAACACTGAAGATCTGAACAAAATTGTTGCAAGTTTGTATTTGCCTGAAAATTCTGGTTTTTCTGAAAAATGCATTGCTGAAAATCTTGTGAATGTTTCAAAATTGGATAAAAAAGTAAAATATGCCATTACTCTGAATTACCGATTGGTGAAAGAATGGTTGTGTGAAAAGTATCCATTGATTTTTGAACGTCCGGAAATGGATGAAAAGAAAAAGCGTAAAACCGGCAGAACCGGAAATGGCTGGGTAACTATCTTTGAAAATATTGTAGGGGATGATATCATCCATGCTGACAATTATGCAAAACTACCCCTGCATACTGTATTGAGATTTCTAACAAAAAAAATAAAAGAGCATGCAAAAAACAAGCACTTTTAGTGAGTTGGTGACTTATTTTAAGAATATTGCCACTCAACATATTGCCATTCAACATACTGATACGAAGAAACATTTTTACAGGTTTGAGCTGGATGAAGTACTTTCCGGATTGAATGGTATTAATTATCCTGCTTTCATCCTGGAGGGGTATAAGTATGATTTTATTGATAATAAAAGTGATAATATTCAGAAGAAAAGGCAAGGTGCTTTTATATTGCTGGATCATGTGGGTGATGCCGGTGATTATACTAAAATACACCAAGTCTGGGATAGTCTGGAAGAAATTGGGGATGATATCCTTGCAAAGATAAAAGCAGACAGAAGAGTTCCCGGAAACCCTGTTGTAAATTTCGACATTTCGGAAGTAAGTGCAAACCTTATTGCAACGGAAATGGGAAATCATTATGGGATAAGATTTCTTTTCACAATAGACAGTAAGTTTGAAGGAGTGGTAAAGCCTGAAAAGTGGCTTTCCTAACAGCCTAACAGTCTAATAGCCTAAACGCCTATATATGAGTGAATATACAGAACAAAATGAAATTGTAAAACAATGGAGAAATGTTGTTTTACGGGATTTAAAAAATAGTACTTCAGGCTTTGTACATGGTAAGAAAGGGATGATTAAACGAAAAGGAAGGAGTGAAGAAAAACTTACAGATTCTTTTAAAGGTAAAATTCATCTTTTTTATAATGTAGCTGATGCTGTTACGTTTAGCTTTGAAAGACATGGTATCTTTGTACATAAAGGCGTTGGCAAAGGATATACAAGTAGCAATAATATGGTGACTAAATATTCTAAAAACCCTGATGGCAGCAGAGATAAAGTGGATTGGGCAAACCCTGTAATGGATAAAAATACGCCCTTACTGGCTGATAAAATTGCTGAAATAAATGCCAATGCTGTGGTGAATGCTGCGAGAGGGAGGATAGAATAATGCAATTTAATTTATGATTATTTTGTTCAATATTTATTTATCCATTATTTTGATTAAAATAATCCAGCTAACTAATAAAAAAAAGATTATTTTTGTTTAAATTTTATTGAAAAATGATTTCAAATGAAGTCCAAAATATAAGTGAAATCCCTTTCACCGTTTCAGCTAGAACAGCACGATTAATTGGCCAAGAAAATTTTTCCAATGCCGAGGGTGCTGTTATTGAATTAGTCAAAAATTCTTATGATGCAGATGCTTCTGTTACAATAATTATCGTAAATTCTTTAACAGATACATTATATATTATTGATAATGGAGAAGGTATGACTGAAGAAACAATCAGAAAACATTGGATGACAATTGGAACTGATGATAAAAAAACTAATTTTAAAAGTAAAAAAGAAAGAGTAAAAACAGGAGCAAAAGGAATTGGAAGATTTGCATTAGATAGGTTAGGTAAAAATTGCAAGATGCATACTAAAACAGTGAATTCTGAATGCTTATATTGGGAAGTTGATTGGGGGCAATTTGATAATAAAAATGCTGTAATTTCTGATATTAAAGCCCAAATGCATCAACAAAATAATTATTATATACCAAAAGAAGTAACAAGTATTTTAAAATCGTTTGATCTTGATATTAAAGTTGCAGATTTCTGGAATGAAAATACTGGAACTTTAATTGAAATAACAGAACTAAAAGATATTTGGGATGAAAAAGCAATAGAATCACTTTATTCTAATCTTGAGATTTTAGTACCACCACTTGAAACAAATATTTTTTCTGTTTTTTTATTTAACACAACAGAACCAGACAAATATGGACAAGTTTATTCTGCAATGTGTGACGATTATGATTATAAACTTACTGCAAATGTTTATGATAATCAGATTGTTAAAATTAATGTTTCTAGAAACGAATTAAACATCAATGATCTTAAAAGAAATGGTTTTTTTGAGATATCTAAACTTAAAGAGCCACAATATCAAAAAGAAGCATTTGAAAATGGTGTATTTGAAAAGGAAACAACACTTGAAACCTTAGTGTCTGGTTTTAAATCAATTGATAAAAACAATAATTTAGAAAAAATTGGAGCTTTTTCTTTTTCATTTTATTTTATGAAGAGAGGTGGTGGACAGGAAAAAGAAGAAGAACTTGGGAAATATCCATATAAAGCTGTTAATTATAGCAATAGAGCTAATTGGCTTGATAAATTTGGAGGAATAAAAATTTTCAGAGATAATTTCAGGGTTCGACCTTATGGAGAAACTAAGAGTAGTTCATTTGATTGGCTGGATTTGGGTAAAAGAGCTTTGAGTAACCCAACAGTTACCAGACCTGGCTACAGGGTTAGACCACAACAAGTTTACGGAATTTTAAATATCTCTCGACTTGGAAATATAAATTTTGATGACAAATCAAGTCGTGAAGGATTACAGGAAAATGATACATTCATTTTATTTAAAGAAGTAATAAAATCATTAATTGAATTTTTTGAGAATGACAGAAATCAAATCATGATGTCGCTTAAAAAAATTTATGAAGACAGAAATAAAAAAGAAAAAGCTAAAAAAGAAGCTGACGAAAAAATTAAAAATAAAGCGAAAAGCACAGAAGAAGAAAAAGTTTTAATTGATGCAATTGAAGCATACAAGGAAGAAATTGAAGATTTAAAAGATGAACAAAAACTTTTACGTGTATTAGCTAGTGCTGGTTTGATTGTTACATCTTTTGCTCATGAATTAAAGAATTTAAGTGATAGTATAGTTCCAAGAACAGAAGATTTGAAACAAGTTTTAATTGATGTAATTGATCAAAGTAGACTAAAAGGAATGCCTGATTATCTTAATCCATTTATAATGATAGATGATATAAGGACACAAGATGTAAGATTAAAAACTTGGCTTGATTTTGCGTTAGCTTCAGTAAGAAAAGATAAGCGCTCAAGGAAAACTATAAATATGGTTACCTATATAGATAGTCTGGAAAGAACATGGAGTTCTCTCTTATCAAGACGAAAAGTGAAACTTATTATCGATAAGGGGATATTTACTGCAGTAAATTTCAGAGGTTATGAAATTGATTTGGATGGTATATTTAATAATTTAATATCCAATTCTGTTGATGCTTTTAAAAGACATGATGCTTTAGATAAAAGAGAAATCAAATTAAGTTTCACATTTGATGCTTTAAAACTAAACGGAATTAATGTTGTTTATGAGGATTCTGGCCCTGGACTTGAAAATGATATAATTGATCCAAATCAAATATATCAACCATTCTTTACTACAAAAAGAGATGATAGAACAGGTGAAAAGATTGGAACTGGTCTAGGTATGTGGATTGTAAAATCAACAATTGATGAATATAATGGAGATATCGAATTTTTAAATATAAGACCAGGTTTTAAAGTTAAATTAGTTTTACCACATTATTAATCATTTATGTCAAGATATAAAGTTGCATATATAGATGAGTCAGATGTTGATATTCGAAGATTTCAACGTTTTGCAAGAAATTATTTCGATGTTTTTCCTATAAAACCAAATAAGGATAAGAAAGAAACATATACAGAAATATTGGATTGCCATGTAGATGCTGTAATTGCTGACTTTGATTTATCTGAACAAGATGAAACAATTCATTATAACGGTGCAGACTTAGTAAATTTAATTTTAGAAGTTAGAGAACAGTTTCCTGTATTTATTTTAACTAGTTATGAAGATGATGCTGTTTTAAAAGGTGAAGATGTTAATATCGTTTATGAAAAAAGTGAAATGTCTAACGGAGAAAAGTTTCTCGAACGTGTAAAAAATCAAATTGAAAAATATCAACATAGAATTGAAGAAGCTGAGAAAAAACTACTTGCATTGATTGAAGATAGTAAAATTAGAAAACTTGATGCCGTTGAAGAGGAAGAAATCATTAAGTTAGATTCGTTGATTGAGAAAGCCCTTGATAAAAAAACTCAGATTCCAGATAAAATCAAATATAGAAGTGAAGCTGAAGATTTATCAGAATTATTAAAAAAAGTTGATGAGTTAACTAAAAAACTAGATATAAAATAATGTGTGAAAATTTATTTAGAGAGTTTCAACCACATAGAAATTATAATGGCATAAATTATGCTGATTACAAAAGGTATAAGCAATTTTTAGCAGATAATTTTAATGGTAGATGTGGATACACAAATTGCCATCATAATTGGTTCGGTGGAATTAACAACTTTCACATTGACCATTTTATTCCATGGAAAAAACATCCTGAAAATCCTGGATTAAAAACAAATTATGCAAATTTAGTTTATGCCTGCTCTTATGTAAATATCGCCAAAAGTGATGATGAAGGGGAGTTTATAGACCCATGTGATAATGATTTTAACAATCACTTTTACAGAGACCATTCTGGAAATATTCTTCCAAAAGATGATTCTGTACCAGCAAAGTACATGTATAAAAAACTGAAACTATATCTTAAACGATATGGAATTATTTGGGTACTTGATCAATTAGAACAAAGGATGTTCAGACTTCAGGAATTAATTGAAGCTACTGATAATGATGAAGCAAGAGCACTTTTTGTAGAAATTGGCATGAGGTATAACGATTATAAAAGGTATTTAAGAGCTGTTCAATGAAAAACAAAAAGCTCACTGGCTCTTACTATACACCAAAAATTATTGCTGATTTTTTGGTTGACTATCTTTCAAATAAAATTGAGGGTACAAACTTGTCTATTTTAGAGCCTAGTTCAGGAGATGGTATTTTCATTAAAGCAATTTTTAATCATACGGAATTATCTTCGAAAATAAGAAAAGTAATTGCTGTTGAAAGAGATAAAGAAGAACTTGAAAAAGTAAAATCAATTACAAAAAGCAGTTTACTTAAAACAATAAATTCTGATTTTCTTGATTTTCAAAACAATAACACTAGAAAATTTAATTTAGTAATTGGGAATCCTCCTTATATCAAGAAAAAATTATTAGAATTAAATCAAGTTGTTCTTTGTGAAGAAATTCATAAAAGTTATCCTGCTCTTTCTAAAAATAAAATTAAAAATATTTGGACATCATTTCTAATTCGAAGTATAAAGTTTGTCAGTGAAGACGGTATTTTAGCTTTTGTACTTCCTTCTGAATTGTTACAGGTTAAGTTTGCAGAGGAACTAAGAACATTAATACTAAATGAATTTGAACGAGTTGAAATATTTACTTTCAATGAATTACTTTTTAAAGATTGTAAAGGTCAGGATACATTGTTGTTAATTGGTGAACGAAAATCTAAAAATAAAGGGGTATTCTATTGCAATATTGAAGATATAGCTGATCTTAAAGATAAAAAATTTACACTATCTGAAAATGTAAATATAAGAGATTCAAAATGGACGCATCATCATTTAACAACTGATGAAATTGAACTTTTAGAAAAAGTAAGAAAACAACTTAAAATTGTAAATCATTATTGCACTTCAAAAGCAGGAATTGTCACGGGAGCTAATAATTTCTTTATTGTTGATAACTCAATAGTAAATGAATATTCGCTTCAGCAATTCATAAAACCAATAATTCAAAAAGGATCTTTTGTAAATGGGAGCGTGATATTATCTCAAGATGATTTTGAAGAATTAGTTAAGCAATCAAAACCAACATCATTAATTGTGCTCAATAACTCATTTCAAATAGAAAAAAATGAGAAAATAAAAGAATATCTAGATAATGGAGAAACATTAGGGATAAACACAAGATATAAGGCTTCAATCCGAACTAAATGGTACGAAGTCCCTAATATTGGAGTCCCACCTGAAGCATTTTTCTTTAAAAGATGTAATGAATATCCAAAACTTATTAAAAATAGTGCAAACGTATTGGCTACTGATAGTGCTTATACAATTTCTATGAATGAAGATTACAGTATTAATAACTTAATTTTTTCATTTTATAATTCTTTATCACTTTCATTTGCTGAATTAAACGGTAGATATTATGGTGGTGGTGTGTTGGAATTAACCCCAAATGAATTTAAAAATTTACCAGTTCCATATCTTAATATTAATACTGAAGATTTTAATACCTTTATAAATGACTTTAAAGAAAAGAAATCAATAAAAGATATTTGCAAAAAAAATGATACAATGATTCTAAAATCTATTGATGTAAATATTGATTCAGATAATATTGATAAAATTTTTCATATTCGAGAAAAATTGTTTTTAAGAAGAATAAAAACGAATTAGGAATATAACAACCTTGCTTATTTTAACTCGCTTACATAAAATCCTATTCCATAAAAAGTTTAAATTCAACCCCTCTCTCATGACCATCCAAGATTATATAGATAAATTAAACACACGCTTTAGAACCGGAATTTCACGCGAACACAGTTACCGTGGAGATTTGCAGTTTTTGCTGGAGAGTATCGCAACTGATGTCTTAGTGACGAATGAACCGGCAAGGGTGGCTTGTGGTGCACCGGATTATATTATTACAAAAAAGAATATTCCTGTTGGGTATATAGAAGCGAAGGATATTGGCGCTGATTTAAACAGCAAATCGCACAAAGAACAATTTGAGCGTTACCGGAATTCGCTGAACAATCTGATAATTACTGATTATCTGACTTTTCAGTTATTTATTGATGGTGTGTTGGTTACCACTATATCTATAGGGCAGATTCAGGGGAATAAAATAGTCGGCTTAACTGAAAATTATCCTGGGTTTATAGCACTGATAAAGGATTTTTGCAGCTTTAAAGGACAAACCATAAAATCTGCATCAAAGCTGGCCAAAATGATGGCCGGCAAAGCCAGGCTGCTGGCAAATGTGATAGAAAAAGCCTTGTTGCCATCGGAAACAGAAAACGAAGACGAAGTAAACGAATCCAATAATTCGTTGCGTGATCAGTTTATTTCGTTTCAGCAAATACTGATACATGATATCACCGAAAAATCTTTTTCGGATATCTATGCGCAAACCATTGCTTATGGCATGTTTGCAGCCCGCTTACACGATACTTCCCTGAATGATTTCTCACGTCAGGAAGCAGCTGAGTTGATCCCAAAATCGAATCCTTTCCTCCGTAAACTCTTCCAGTATATTGCCGGTTATGACCTGGATGATCGTATAAAATGGATAGTGGATGCATTGGCAGATATTTTCAGAGCTTGCAATGTAGCAGAGCTGCTGCAGGATTTTGGAAAGGCTACGCAACAGAGTGATCCTATTATACATTTTTACGAAACTTTTCTTTCGGAATATGACCCGGCATTAAGGAAAAGCCGTGGGGTGTGGTATACACCTGAACCGGTGGTGAAATTCATAGTGAGAGCTGTGGATGATATCTTAAAAACAGAATTTGATTTACCGCAGGGTATTGCTGATACTTCCAAAACCAGGATAAAAATAAAAGCTTTTACCAAAGCTACCGCTGATTTGCGCTCTAAGCTGAAAGAAACAGAAAATGAAATTGAAGTGCATAAGGTTCAATTGCTTGACCCTGCATGTGGTACGGGCACTTTCCTTGCTGAAGTGACCAAACATATTTACAAACAATTTGAAGGGCAACAGGGTATATGGAACAATTATGTAGAAGAGCATTTGATACCCCGCCTGAATGGATTTGAATTGCTGATGGCTTCTTATGCTATGGCACATTTAAAACTGGATTTGTTGTTAAAAGAAACCGGTTACAATGCCAAGAAAGAACAGCGTTTTAAAATATTCTTGACCAATAGCCTTGAGGAACACCATCACGATACTGGAACCTTATTTTCGAACTGGTTAAGCACCGAAGCCAATGAAGCCAATTATGTAAAAAGAGATACTCCGGTAATGGTGGTTTTGGGAAATCCGCCTTATAGTGTCAGTAGTAGTAATAAAAGCGCATGGATACAAAACTTAATTTCAGATTATAAAAAAGATTTAAATGAACGTAAAATCAATCTTGATGATGATTATATAAAGTTTATTCGTTTTGGGCAATACTTCATTGATAAAAATGAAAGCGGTATATTAGCCTATATTTCAAATAATAGTTTTTTAGATGGTATTACTCATCGACAAATGCGAAAACATTTGTTGGAAAGTTTTGATAAAATATACATATTTGATTTACATGGGAATGCTCGAAAAATGGATGTTTGTCCAGATGGAAGCCCTGACCAAAACGTGTTTGATATAATGGCTGGAGTTTCAATTAATATTTTTATTAAAACTAATAAAAAAAAGAAAAATGAATTAGGGCAAGTATTCCATTCTGATTTACAAGGCAAGAGAGAATTTAAGTATGAAAGATTAAATGAAAGTATTTTTAAAAATATTAATTGGAAGCAATTGAAATCAGAAAAGCCGAATCTTTTTTTTGTACCCAAAAACTTTGATGAAATAAAAGTCTATGAAAAAGGATTTAAGTTAGATGAAATATACAATTTAAATAATTCTGGTTTTGAAACGGCAAAAGACAGTTTTATAATAAAAGATAATTTAAAAGAAATTGAGAATTTAAAAATTGATATACAAAAATTTACGATTGAAGAATTAGTGCTAAAGTATAATTTAAAAAAAGAAAAAGCTATTGAAGTTAAAAATGATATTGAAAATGCAAAATTTGTTACAGTTCTTTATCGTCCATTTGATTATAAATTTACATTAATTAGCAAAAATAGTCAAGGTGTTATGTTTCGTCCAAGATATGATACAATGAAACATATTAATAAAGTTAATCCTAGTCTTCTTTGTTGCAAGAGACAAACTTCTTTTGACTTTCAACATTCATTTATTACAAATAAATTTGTAGAACGATGTAGTGTTTCTCTTCAAACTGGTGAAGTATCTTATGTTTTTCCACTATATCTTAATGCCAATGATCAACTATCATTAGAAGAAACTACCCAAAGAACACCCAACTTTAATGCCAGAATAGTAAAGCAAATTGAAGAGAAATTGGGCTTAAGTTTCACCAATGAAAAAGAGTTGTCAGATAGCATATTTGCTCCAATAGATATCTTGGATTATATTTATGCAGTGTTGCATAGTCCTGGTTATCGTGAGAAATATAAAGAATTTTTAAAGATAGATTTTCCGAGGATTCCATATCCTAAAGATGTGGAAACATTTTGGGAACTGGTTAAATTTGGTGGTAAGTTGCGGCAGATCCATTTGCTTGAAAGTCCTATTGTAGAAAAACGCATAACTACTTATCCAATATCCGGCAATAATGCGGTAGAAAAAACACGTTTTGAGCTTAATGAAGGTTCAATAACCGGAAAAGTATGGATCAACGATGATCAGTATTTTGATAATGTGCCGCAAATTGCCTGGGAGTTTTATATAGGTGGTTACCAACCTGCTCAGAAATGGCTGAAAGATCGTAAAGGTAGGGAATTGAGTTTCGTAGATATAGTGCATTATCAGAAAATTATAGTGGCTTTGAGTGAAACTGATAGGTTGATGAAAGAAATTGATGGAATTGGGATAGAGTAAAATTATTAACTTTAATATTTGAATTATGAAAAATGAAGTTTATTTTAAAGAAATGAAAACCCAATTAAGCTATGGGTTAAATAGATCTTTTGTTCCTGAAATACAGAAAGATATTGATCTGTTTTATGAGCAAAATAAAAATTTACCAGAAGATGAATTTTATTATTTGTTTAACCAAAAATATTTCCCAATTTTCGAAGTTTATCATGCAAGAGCAAACTATTTTATATTAAAAGATATCAATAAAATTCTTAGATATTTTTATTTTTCAGCAATAATAGCTTCTATTATATACATCTTATACCTTTTATTAAATTTTATAAAATAATCTCTTTAAAAATATAAAACGATTTTCACTAATCAAAAGGTAAGCTATCAAACTCAGCATACTCTTCTATTTACAGTATACTTTTTTGTACTTGTCCTTTTTTTAAAGATCCGCCTTGTATTTATTTGCCTGAAAATTGTTTCAAATGGCAAATACTTATACAAGGCGGATTAATCTTTATATCAATGGGCAGGAAGTAAAAAATGATATTGCTTCCATCAAATCAGAAATGAACAAGCTTACTGCTCAACAAGCCAGAATGACCAGAGGTTCTGAAGAGTACGTGCAGGCAGGAAATAAAATAAGGTTGTTGAGAGGTATTATCCAGGAGCACAATGATAGTTTGAGAACAACCAGCAACTTGTGGGATAAGCTGGGAAGAGCCGGTGATGCCTTCAATCGTTATTTTTCAATGTTCGTTACACTGGCCGCTGGCCTTGGTGGTATATTGTATGCCGGAAAGCAGGCTATTAGTACTTTTGCTCAGTTTGACGATAAAGTGGGAGACATGATGAAAACCACCGGATTGGCAAAAGACAGGGTGTATGCCATGAATGAGGAGTTGAAGAAAATGAATACCCGAACGGCTCAAATGGAACTGCTGGATCTTGGAAAAGTAGCCGGTAAATTAGGCATGTCTTCAGAAAAAGATGTAATGGGTTTTATCAGAGCAGCCGATAAAATAAATGTGGCCCTCAAGGAAGATCTGGGCGGAGATGCTGAGCAAGCCATTAACGAAGTGGGCAAATTAGTAGATATCTTTAAAGTAAAAGAACAATTTGGTATTGAAGATTCAATGCTTAAAGTGGGTAGTGCCATCAATGCACTTGGAGCTGCCAGTACTGCCAATGAAGGTTATATTGTAGAATTCAGCAAACGTGTGGCCGGTATTGCTCCATCGGCAGGTGTAAACATTCAGGCTGTAATGGGTTTGGCTGCTACGCTGGATCAGCTGGGGCAAACATCGGAAATCTCTTCAACGGTTTATTCAGCTGTAATGACCGGAATGTTTAAGGATACTGAGATATATGCCAGAATAGCCGGTATGGGTATTAAAGATTTTTCGGCTTTGCTTAAAAAAGATGCCAATGAAGCTTTTATTAAATTGCTTGAAGGATTGAATGGAAATAACAGTGGAATGGAACAACTGATTGCCAAAATGGATGGAATGGGTCTGGAAGGTAAACGGAGTATAGCTGTGTTGGGTGTGTTGGCCAATAATACCGATTTATTAAGGGAATCACAGGGTTTGAGTAATAAAGAATTTGAAAAAGGCACTTCGCTTACCAATGAGTTCAATGTAAAAAACGAAACAGCCCAGGCAAAACTTGATAAAGCCAGCAAATCTTTGTCGAATATGACAGTGGAACTGGGTCAAAAGCTGATGCCGGTATTAACCGTTTCTACCAGTGGAATGGGATATTTTGTAAGATCAGTTAGTGTGCTGACTGATTTCTTTATCAAGCACAGCAAGGCAATCATAGTTGTTTCGAGTGCAATGGGGATGTATATACTCAGGCAGCAAGCATTGGTAGCCTGGGAAAGCATCAAAAACATAAGCCTTGGAAAAGGGATTATCATAACCAATTTGCAGGGTATAGCTGTCAGGGCACAGATATTACTGACCGGAGAAGCCACAATGGCACAAAAACGAGCCATTGTTGTACAAAATGAAATGAATGCTTCCATGATGAAAAGTCCCTGGGGGCTGATATTGGCAGGTGTGGCTGCTGCTGTTACAGCTTATATCCAATTTAAAAATACTTCCAAAGATGTTACAGATAGCAAACAAACAGAAATTGAATTGCTAAAGCAACATACTGATGCTGTTTATAATGAGAAGTTTGAATTGAATTCACTGGTAAATCAAATTATGAATACCAATGAGAAAAGTGCCATCCGGATTAAATTATTGAAAGAGCTTCAGGAAAAATATCCTGATTTTTTAAAGAATGTAAATGCAGAAAAAGTAAGTAATTCTCAATTGGCAGAAATACTGAGCACTGTAAATGAAGGTTATGAGCAAAAAATAAGATTGGCTGCCTTGCAGGCTAAAAATGAATCTATCCAAAAGAAAATGATAGGAAATAGTGTAAGGCAGCTTGAAATTGAGGGTGAGCTGAGAGAGAAACGATCAAGAGCAATTACAGCAGGTAGCAGTGCTGAAAACGATATTAAAAAATTAGAAACTGAATACCAAAGTCTGGATGATTTGAACAAAACACTCCAAAAGCAAATGAATGATTTTACTGAACAGGAAAAAAACATGAAATCGGAAATTGGTGACAACAGTATAGAAAGTCTGAACAAGCGGTTGGCTGGTGTGAATTATTCTATCAAAGTAGCAGAACAACAGTTGAAAGATGCAAAGGAGGCTGAGAATGCAGATAAAATAAAGTTCTACACTGATTCGCTGAAACAATATACTGATCAAAAGAAATTGCTTGAAGAACAAATAAAAAATGCTGAAAGTACTGCAAATGGTAGTAAAAAAGATAAAAATATATCTTCCACATTTACCCCAGATACCAAAGATAAAAAGAAGTATTCACTGAATGATGATATTGAATTTTTGAAAGCTTCTTTCAGATTGAAAGAGAATTATCAAAAAGGCTTGATTAGCAGCGAAGATGAATTTAACAGGAAAATGCGGGATGCTGAAATAAAAGCTTTGGAAGATAGAATAAAAACAGGAAAAGATAATGGAGAAGCTTTGTTGAATATTCAGAATGAATTGCAAAATAAACGCATTGAAAACAAAAAAGAAGAGTTGAAACGTGAAAAGGAATTACTTGATGCCAGCAAAGAAGGAATGAGCGATATTGACAAAGAACGATTTGCTTATGAGCAGCGATTGATTGATTTGAAGCTTTTTGGAAAAAATGTGCTCGATATGACTGAATCTGAATTGAAAGCATACATTTCCCTACAAAAAGCACACAATGATAAGATGAACAAGCTGGATGCTGATGCAATAGCAAAAGAAATTGAAAGGAAACAAACTGCTTTTGATAATGAATTTGAAGCATTGAGAGCAAAACATGCAGAAGAGTTAAACAGCTTTGTTTCTTTTGCTGAAGCAAAATCCATACTAGCAGAAACAATGAGTATAAGGGAATTGAAAAAAATCAAAACCTTAGATCAGGCAAAGAAAGAAATAAGCAAACTACAGTTAAATGAAGAAATAAAGCTGCAAACGGATTACTTAAAAGATCTGGAAAAACAATTGGTGAATGCGATGAACTCAGGCGTATTTGAAGGAATCAGTTTAACGGATAGTCTTCTGAGTGATGAAGAAATTCAGGTGTTGCAGGATAAAATAAATGAAGTAAAAAAGATACTTGGAGGTTTAAAAACAGCTTCAAAGGATGGTGCAGGTGAGGAAGCAGGAGCTAAAGCAGACAGAGCAATGTCTTTTCATAATGCAAACAAAACAGATATATTAGGTTTTACGGCAGATGATTGGGAAGCATTATATACCAATCTGGAACAGGGAAAACTAGGTGTAAATGAAATAACAATGGCTACCACAGTATTGATGGATGCCTGGAAAACCTATAATAATTTTTTAACTGCCAGTGAAAACAAGGAGCTTAAGAAATATGAAAAACAAGCGAACACAAAAAAAGAAAAACTTCAGCAACAGTTAGATGCAGGAGTAATTTCTCAGGAAGCTTACAATGCTCAGGTTAAAGCGCTGGATGCTGATTTAGAAGCCAAAAAAGAAGAAATTGCCAACAAACAGGCAAAAAGAGATTCGATGCTGGCAATGGCATCTATCATTCAGAATACAGCAGCAGCTATTATGCAATTGTGGGTAAAACCCGGATTCCCTGCTGCTATTCCGTTGGCTATAATGGTAGGTGCATTGGGTGCTTTTCAATTGGCTACGGTAGCAGCTTCGTTACCAGGAGCTGAAGAAGGAGGTTATCTGAAGGTAGTGAGGGCACAAGATGGGAAAATATTTAAAGCAAAGAAAGATACTGAAAAACGCGGATTTGTGCATGCTCCAACAGTGATAACTGGTGAAAACGGAAGCGAATATATTGCACCTGCAGAAGCAGTGAAAAATCCGACTATTCGACCCATCCTTGATATCTTAGAAATGAGCCGGCAAAAAGGAACGCTGGCAACATTGAATTTTCCTGCAGTAATGGATGCAACGTATAATATTCGCCGTGGACGGGAAGAGGGTGGTTTTGTTGAAACCAAAACAGCAGCTGTCAGCTATCCGAAAAATACGGCTTCATCCTCTGGAGTTGACAAAGAGTGGAAAGAAATCGTAAAGAAAAATACTGAAGTAATTAAAAGCCTTCAAAAAAAACTGGATGATCCTATCCAAAGCTATGTAAATATGCATGGCAAAAACGGATTGGCTGCCAAGTTAGATGAATATTACAAACTTCAAAAAAATGCCAGTATATGATTGAATTAATAGCTGATGCAAAGTATAAAATTGATTTGCCGAATGATATTGAAATTAGTATAGTCATTGAAAATCCTTTGTTTTTGGAAGACAGAATACCGGCCCCCTACTCCCTTGATTTTGAAGTTCCGGCCACATCAGGTAATTTGATGGCTTTTGGATATCCTACCAGACCAACTTCTAGAATAGTGAAACGAAAGGTTTCCGCTTCACTTAAATATTTTGGTTTGATTTTCGGTTATGGTGAATTGATTTTGCTGGAATCGCAAAAGCAATTGAAGCTTCAGTTTAAGGGTTCGCTGGAACATGAAAATGTGGAGAAAAATATCAACCAACTGGATTTAGGTGAGTATGATTTTGGATATACCGGTAATCCTTATATACAAGGTCCTAATATTTCAACAAATTATTTAAAGGTTGATTATTATGAGCCAGGATATTCTTATAATCCCGGGAAATGGAATAACTATAGGATTTATATGCACAATCAGGCAATTAATGCCACTGATTTTGTAATAGCTCCGGTTAAAATAAAAGGTACTGATAGCTGGAACGGACCAGAAGCTTCAAATGGCATTGTCAACACACTGAATCAGTATATTAACTATTGGGATCCTAATTATAATGCTTTTGGCATAGAAAATTATTTTGCCGATTCTCATACACCTATTTTACCTTTCCCTTACTTATGGAAAGTGATAGAAAATGGATTTGGAGGGCAATTGGTGAGTAATCCTTTTACTGTGGGCGATTTGAGAAAACTGGTATTGGTTTCTCAAAATCATAAAAATTACATTTTTAATTATTTGTATCATGAATGGTATGATACTATGCTGGGTTATGAAAGATGGCATAAAAGTTTGTTGCCTGTTGTTGAAGAACATGAATATGGAATGTTTCACCTGAGTATTAAAATGAAATCCTGTATGCAAGCATATTTATTCAGAAACTTCCTGAAGAATATTTTGAAAATATTTTGCATGACAGCTTATGCCAGCAGCAAATACAGTCTGGAATTCAATAACGACATCTTCAACAGAAATGTTATCAAAAGTCTGGATGCACAGTTGGTGGATGAATTACTAATTACTTACGAAGATGGGAAAGATTATGTATTTACTTATGCAGACTATGGGGAAAGTAATTTGAAAAACTTTGAACCCATCACAAATGTACAATCAATTTATGATTCGTTAATGAGCACAACTCCCGGATTTCAAAATGAACATAAGGATTTAAGCAGTGGTGCTATCTTTAAAGGTGAAGTTCAATTGAAAGGTCTAGCATCAGAGAAAAGAATAACTTCAGAAGTGATTCGCAGTGCCTTATCGATAGAAAAAACAGGTTCCAACAAAGAAAGATATGAGGTTTCTTCAGATATTTCGCCATTGGATATGAACATCCATAAATACTGGTGGATAAATGATAACCCTACTGATATTATCCCAATGAGGCATTGGTTTGTACCTGAGATTGAAAAGAAATCGGTAGATGCAGCTCCCAACATTATGTTTCACGGAGGTATGGTAGATAATTTTGAACACAATGGCCAGTATCCTTATTTAATGGCACATCATACAGATCATTTCGGAGTAAAAAGGCTCAATACGTCCTTGGTTCCCGGTGGCACTGGTGGCCTGATGGAAAAATTTCACGGAAAATACAAAGAATGGATGGAAAAGGATAAAATAAAAGCACAGGGAAACTTTAGATTAACCCCCTTAGAAGTTAAAAATTTAGATATCCGGGATAAATTCCATGTAAAAGGGCAATTATTTTATATTGAAAAGATGGAATATGCTATTACACATAGAAATATAAGTCTGGTGGATATGTATTTGGTGGGGGTGTAAGATTTTTTGTTATTTTTTAATTTTGATTATGAATTAATTATATATTTGTAAAAAATAACAAATACTAATAGTTCAACAAATCTTAATGATTTGTTTTATTTAAAGAGGTTTTATTGAGAATAAAAATTTTGCTTCTTTATTAACACAAAATGAATCAACAATATTTATTATATGAAAAGACAACTTTCAGATTTAGAAAAAGGAAAAGTAAAACTTCAACAGCTTGATAAAGATGGTACTTTGAAATGTTTTATTTCTGGTGAAGTAATTGGAGATAATGATATAATAGAGTATGATCATATTTTACCATATTCAAAAGATGGAGATACTGATTTGTCAAATATTAGAATAGTCAAAAAAGATTATAATCGCAGAAAATCAGACCAATCGCTTTATGAAGTTAGAGATAACCTTAAGTTGGAAAGACTTTTTAATGAAAAAAAAAACAACATTAAAATTCAGGATATTTTTCAACTTAAAGAAATTGTTCAAAAATCTTTTAATTTTCAAACCCATTCTGATAGTATTACCATTGATGATGGTATTGAAAAAAGAACATTTCCAATCTTATATGATAATATATTAAAGGTACAATATTTTTATGGTTGTATCCCTATAAAATGGCTTGAAAATGATGATCAAGAAGGATTACAACCTCGAGTCATTGATTATAAAAGAATTATTTCGTTTCGCGAACATTTAAAAGATCATCCACAACTTGCTCCATCAATTGCAAGATTAATTGATAATAAATTAAAACTTTTTGATGGACAGCATAAACTTGCAGGTCAGATTCTAAATAATATATTAGAGGTTGATATTAAAGCTTATGTTTCCCCTTTAGATATAGATCTGGCGAAAAAACTTTTCGATGTTTTAATGATAACAAATCTTGATGCACATTCGAAACATAAACAAGTTCCATTTTATACTTCTACTCTTCTTGACCGTTTGTCTGTTATTTATAAAGAAATGTTATATGAGTTTACAACAATAAAACCTATTGATAAACATTCTGAATACAATTTTATTAATTTCTTAGTTTCGGATAAACAACATAGTAGAGCTGATGCAAAACAAATGCTAAAAAGTGCAATTATTACCAATGCAGTTGAGTTGTCAGATATTAAAAATCACACTGCTGAAGCTTCACGTGATGCAGGTTATGCATTAACTATCGATTTGCTTAAAACTGCTATATTTCCAAATTCGCTTTTTTTAGAACCTTCAACAGCTAATTTTAAATCAACAGGTGATTTTAGAGATTCAGAACTTGAGAATTTTAAGGAACTAGCTACATTACTTGTTGAATGCGGTTATTTAAAAAATTGGGTTCAAAATATTCGTGGGAAATCATTAACTAATATTGAACTTAAAACAAGAAGAATTTGGCATAAAGGTTCAGTATTAACTTGGTCTCCTTATTTAAAAAGCATTTTAGGTATGGCCTTTAATTTTATCACAAATGATGACAGAGAAAAATTATTATACCGTGCAATAATGGATACTGATCAAAAAGAACGGATTAGAGTATGTTTACAACGACTTTTTAATCATCCACTTTGGGATGAACCAGAAGGTGAAATTGATAGTTTATTAGTATCGGCTAGAAAACAAGATGAACTATTTAACCGAAAAGGATTATCAGAAATTTATGTTTTAACTGGACATAACTAATAAATAGTTTATTATGATTAATCTGAATTTAGATAAATCGAAAATTTTTGATAAAAAAATTGTAATTTTTACAGTGGGAATTACTTTAATTATTATTGGTTCTATATTTATTTTAATAAAATTTAGATTTGTTAATTTATTTAATCTTAATAATTTAGGAGAATTAGGTGATACTATTGGAGGAATAGCTGGGCCTATAATAAATTTACTTGGGGCGATTTTAGTTTATAAATCTTTTTTAATACAAATAGAAGCAAATAGAATACAACTTGAAAATATTGAACAAGAAAGATCTTTTAATAGTTTATGGGAGCTATATAAAGAATCTAAAAATGATATTTATAATTTTGAATATTTATACATAAGAGATAATACTCAAAATGTTGTATTAAAAGGTTTTCACAGTTTTGATAGGTTAATAATTGAATTAAAAAATAATTATGTTAATGTAATTTCAAGACGTAAATTTATTATTAATAATATTATTTCGATATTGCAAAATTTTTCAATTATATATAAAAAGATCAATAACTCAAATATCAGTTTTGATGATAAATATCTTTTGAATTCAAAAATGAATTATTTGTTTAGTTCTCAACTGGAAAATTATATTAAAGAAATAATTGATCTTCTAAAAGATAGTGAGATTGAATTAATTAAAAGTATTCAAAATGAATATGATAAAATAGTTATACATCAAAGTAAAACAATAATCTGATTTTAATTTTATAAATTTATAACCCGCTAAGCATACTCAATTGTTTAGCGGGTTTTTTATTTGTCCTTTTTGGTTTTGATTTACAACTATAGTTTTGTGATGAATTTAAATCATCATAAACCATGTACAGCAAACTTATTAAAATCATAACCTTCCTATTAAGCTATTTTGCTCCGATAGCTGCCATTATTCATGTAATGCTGATTTTTATTCTGGTGGATTGCCTGAGTGCAATATGGGCTGCATGGAAAAACAAGATTCCGATAGAAAGCAGGAAAATGAGAAAAACTGTAATTAAAATGATCTGGTACATTGCAGCAGTAATCATGGCTCACATGATGGAAATTACTTTCTCCCTACAATGGGCTCATCTGGCTCAGGTTGTAGGTGGTTTTATCTGTATGGTGGAAATTAAATCGGTATTCGAAAATATTACCAAAATTACCAATGAACCGGTATTTATAATTATTTACAAGCTTTTTGAGAAGAAAGCAAATGATAGTATGAACCTAAATAATAATGAAAATGGAAGCAAAAATGATAGTGCCGGTAGCAGGTGAAATCCTTAGCGGATTTGGGATGAGAATACATCCGATCACAAAAAAACAAAAAATGCACACAGGTGTGGATATTGCCGCTCCTAAAGGAAGTCCGGTTGTATCACCGGCAGACGGTAAAGTGGAAATGGTATGGAATGATACCACTTACGGTGGAGGATTATCCATCAGAATCAAACATTACAATGGCTATACAACAGGATATTGTCATTTATCAGAACAATTGGTGAAAGTCGGGCAGTTGGTAAAACAAGGTGAAAAAATTGCTAAAGTCGGGAGTACCGGAGCCAGTACCGGTCCTCATTTGCATTTTTCTGTTAGAGATTTCCACGGTGAACGTATCAATCCTAAAACTGTAATATCATTCTAAAATGAGAAAAATATTTTTAATACTTATAGTCGTATCCTTGTTTTTAAGTTGTAAAACACAAAAGCAGATTACTTCAGACAAAACGGATAGTCTTGTTTACATTGAAAAGCTGAGATTTGATACCATTACAACTCCTGCTGACAGCAGCTGGTTGTTTGCCAGCTTTAAATGTGATAGCCTTGGAAATGTTTATATTGCTGAAATACTTGATTTGAAAAGCAAAGAAGTTTCCACTTCTTTAAATTTCAACAAAGGAATCTTAAATTTTGGTACCAAGAGAGAGGAAAAGAAAACCATCGTCCCCTGCATTGATCGTTACATTAACAGAAGAATTAAAGCAACTATAACACTCACAAAAACTTTAGTAAAAATGAGTTTATTCCAAAAGATATTCTTTTGGATAGGTGTATTATTGAGTAGTGTCATTGGTATTTGGGCATTTTTGAAAATCAAAAAAATAGTGTAATCAATGGCCATTGTAATTTCATCTCCTCAAACTTTAAGCTTTAGTGCCAATGTTGCACCTTTGGTAGTGGCTGCAACTACCGCTACTTCTTTTGTTTTGAAGAAAAATGGAGTTGAGATTCTTAATGAAATGTATTATCCGGATAATACCGGAAAATTCAACGTTGAACTGAAAGAAATTATTGATGCTGTTTTATTGGTGAGTATTCCTACCGGAATTATATTTACTCAAATAAATGCTGTTGCCACTTTTACAATTTATATAAACAATGTATTACAATGTAGTTTTGATTGTGTGAAATCAGGAATAGATGGAAATCCGCCTTCAGCAATCAATTTTTTTAAAGCAAATTTCTTAACCTGGCAGCCACAGGAATTGAAAGTAAAATATGATGATCCTCAGTATTTGACTTATTATGCCACTGAAATCATTATTGTGAAGCTTAATTTTTTCTATTTTCAAAGTGGAGTAATTGCTTCACATATTGCTCATTATGGAAGCTTTTCAGCCGGTGATTGCTATACTTTTAATATGAAATATTCTTATCTGAGAAGCAAATGTATTCCAACATCACTTAAACCAAGCTTTATAGAAGTATGGGTTGAAAACACTTCCGGTGTTCGCTTGAGTTATAAACAACGCTATCAATTACAGGATGATTACGATAGGTTTGATGATTTATTCCTGTTTGAAAACAGTCTGGGTGGCATAGATGTAATTCGCTTTAATGGTTGGATGCAAGGCAGAGATGATCATAAAATATCAAGTGCGGTATTTAATGGACATACAAAAGAATACGATCTGGAATATATGCGGATTTTTAGTAAAAATACAGGGTATATTTCAAGTGAAACATATAGAAAATGGGCATTGGATTTCTTTAGTTGTATCAATCGTTATCATATTTCGGAGGGTCAAAATAAGCAGATTGTTTTGCCAAAATTTGAAACAAAAAATACAAAAGGAGAATTGAACGATTTTAGTTTTGAGTTTTATTACTCAGATAAAGATAAGTATGAATCGTACAGTAGGTTGGCAGCATTACCTTCAGTAGAAGATGATGAAATGGTAATAGCTCCGGATTGGGTAAATATATTACCTCCAGTAAATCCATATTCATTTAATGCTTCGTTTAGCAAAAGTTTCAGAAGTTTTAATTATGCAAAAAGTGAATAAATTATGGGCAAACAAGATTTTATAAACAGAGTAGTTGCCTGCTTACAAGAAAATGAAAGTGGTGATATTTCTGCAGAAGATTTGAAAATTTTGTTGATTGAAAATTTTGACGATCACATTTTTGAAGCTGTATCATCCAGCGATTTAGCATCCTTTATAAAAAAACCGGTTTTGGCTATTGTTGAAACATTGCCGGATCCGGATCTTATGCAAATCGGGAACCGATACTTTATTGCTACAGGTGAAGATTCCTATAAGATTTCAGAATGGAAAGGTGGCAGATGGGAATATCAGAATACAAAAGAAGGAGATTGTATTTTTTGTTTCCAGGATGAAAAGTTTATTGTAAGAGCAAAAGAAGCTTATCAATTGCCAGCAAACAGAGATTCTTATGAAGTGATTTTTAATTTAACGGAAAGTGTAATCGTTAATCACAATTTAAACAGATATCCCAGTATAGTGGTAATGGATAGTTCAAACAGAGCTTTTGTAGTTCAGGTAACTTATCAAGATAGAGATACTTGTATTGTTTCCTGGACTGGAGAAACTTCAGGTAAAATAGTATGCAATTAATAATCTTTTTTAAATATTAAGAAATGGCAAAACAAGTAAAAACCAGTTTAGATTTCAATAAAAATGAAATTCAAAATGTAGTAGTTCAGAAGTTGGCTGCTGCACCATCTACTCCTGTAAGTGGATTAATCTACTACGATACAGTTTTAAACTGTTTCCGTTATTACAATGGAACTGCCTGGATCAGTTGCAAAGCAACTCCTGATGTAAGTAGTGTGGGTAGCGGATTGGAAATTTATAAAGGTGTGAATGCCGGTGTAATGCAATTCAGGTCTGTAGAGGCAGGAGCTGATGGTTCTATAGATTGTGTATTGAAAGCAGATACCAATACCTTGGTTATAAGTGTAAATCCAATGCATATTATGCATGACGACCTTGGAGGATATGCTTTTACCCATGGGCACATGGCTATTGATGCTCATATTAACAGTACATCTAACCCCCATTCTGTCACAAAAGCTCAGGTTGGTCTGGGAAATGTTACGAATGATGCTCAATTGAAAGCAGCTGATCTGGATACTGATGCTACGTTAAATGCAAACAGTGATACAAAAATTGCATCGCAGAAGGCAACCAGATCTTATGTAGATAATAAAGTTTCGGGGGTTACCTGGAAAGAAAGTGTAAGAGCTGCTACAACCGCTAATATCACACTTTCTGGTACACAGACCATAGATGGTGTGGTGTTGGTTGCAGGTGACAGGGTATTGGTTAAAAACCAAAGTACAGCTTCGGGCAATGGTATTTATATTGTAGCTGCTGGATCATGGGCCAGAGCTACTGATAACGATACAGCTACAAAAATGGTTAATGCAACTGTTATGGTTCAGGATGGTACCACTCAGGCTGATACGCAATGGACCTGCAATACCAATGCTCCTATAACAATAGGCACAACTTCTCTCTCGTTTGTACAAATGTCAGGTGCAGGTACTTATGCTGCAGGTGATGGAATAACATTAAGCGGTAATTCATTTGCAGTAAATTCAAGTGTTGCCAGGTTAACAGCCTCACAAACATTAACCAATAAAACTATTAATGCCGACAATAATACAATTTCTGAACTTGAAATAGATAATTTTAAAGCTGGTGTAATAGATACAGATGGAACGCTTAATGCAAGTTTAGATACTAAAATTGCAACTCAAAAAGCAGTAAGAACTTACGTTGATGCTAAAGCAGCCCTGAAAACCAATTTTTACAAAGGAACTATTACAGCTACTGCCACAGGAACCATCACAGCTGCTACTCATGGATGCGGAACAGCTCCTAATGTACAAGTTTATGAAATTTCGGCTGGGAATGCCAGTTTGATAGAAGTTGACATTGTTGTTGCTACTGCCAGTGGTGATGTTACCTGGACGGCTAGCGCTTCTATTACAGGTTATATTGTAATAATTGGCAAATAGTATGAAGAAATTCACAACACAGGTATTTAAAGAACTAGCAAGTTTGGCTGAAAACATTCCTTCCGGTTTTAGGGCTTTGTTTGCTAAATCGGATGGTTTGTATACAAAAAACTTCGCCGGTGTTACGCTGAGATTGCTGACAGACGGGGATAGTGTTAGCAATGCTGATACTTTAGATAGTCTTCATGCTTCGGCTTTTGCAAGAAAGGATACTGCTTTTACTTCATCAGAAAACATTGGTAACAATTATTCTAACATTAAAATTTATGTTTTAAATGCTGAAGAGCATCAAAACCTTAATACAGCTATTAACAACTTATATAATCGTGATACCAATAAAAAAGTAATTATTTTGCAGCCTGGTGCTTATGCTGTTGATAGCAGTATAAATTTGGAAAACAAAGGTGTTCTTGGTATAATAGGTTGTTCCAGAGAAGATACGCTTATTCAAAGCGCTTATCATTCTATATTTTCAGGTGTACTGTTTATAGAAAACTTACAGTTTGTTATCAAAGGTGAGTACTCTGATTCTAATACCGGAACGCTTTTGTCATCATTTAAGAATGATAAGAGTAGTTTTATAAACAATGTAATAATTAAAAATACATTTACTAATAATCTGAATCTGGCAGAGGGCATTAGGGATTTTAGCAGTGGGAATAATATTGCTATTTATGGTTTTAGCCAGGCATTGGCAAAGTGTTATAATTTTTCAAACGTAAATATTGATCTTACTTCTACCGATGAAAATTTAGCAGGTTATCTTGTTAATGATTGTAAACGCATTACCAATATAAATATTTCTTTTGCAGCCATGGGTACGGTTTTTTATAAATGTTCAGAGGTTTCTAACTTTAACATTGAATCAGGTATTTTGAATAAAACCATAGCTTTTGACAATTGTGAAAATATTTCGAATGGGAGGATAAATGCATTAAAATACGGGTTTTCAAACAGCAAGTTTATTAATAATGTTTATGTAAATGCCTGCTATTACGGATTTTCTTATTCAGATAAAATTACTTTGTGTTTTGCTGAAGCAAATACTTGCGGTTTTTATATGTGTAAAGGCATGGTGAACAACCAGACATTAAATAACTCCTCTTCTCAATACGACACTTGCTATGCTGACATGAGTAACAGTTATTCAGTAAATGACTCTTATGATGGTGGATGGAATTATTAAAAAGGCTTTGGGAAATTATTGATAATGTTTTGATTTCTGTTTCCAAAATGTCTTTTTATATAATAATCAGTGGTTTCAATAGATGAATGCCCAAAATGTGATTTTATTTCTTCTAATGTTCTTCCTGATTCAAGCAACTTTCCACCTCCTGTATGTTTTAAGCTATAAAATTTATAAATTTGAGGTAGATTAAGCTGATCTCTGTACTTGTTGAATCGATTTCGCAGCGTGTTTTGCCCTAGTTTTTCACATCCAGGCACACGATCTTTTCCGAACACATAAAACTCCCTATTAAATAATTGAAGATTATATTTATGACAAAGCTTTGCAAGATCTTTCGACATATCTACAGTTCGTCTGACAGTTTTGGCAGATTCATCACAAATTACAACTGTGTTATTATATAAATCGATATCTTTGATTTTGAGAGAACGAAGTTCCTGTCCTGGTCGAAGTGCTAAGTAATATTGAAACATGCATGCCAGATATAATTGCGGATCACTTTCTTTTATGGTAGTAAGTAAGTTTTTTAAATCTAATTTAGAAATGGGACGTGCAGCCATATCTTTTGTTTTTGGTGGTTTTACAATGTCATAAACAGGATTTTCAAATACCTTATCTTTTTTATGAAGATATCGAAAATAATCATGTATTATTTGCTGATACTTCTCGATACTAAGTTTATCGAGTTTTCGATCACTTATAAGAAAAGTAAAAAAATCAAGTATTATTTTATTGTTGATTTCAGAAACATTATAATCTTCAAATCCTTTAAAATCGAGCCAATTACAAAAAATACGAAGTTTACTTACATAAGTAGAATACGTTTTATCTTTCAATCCTAATCGCTTTTGCGATAAGTATTCATTTAAGTAAAATCTGGTATTCTTTGAAGCTTTTCGTTGCTTCTTAAACCTGTCGTTAAAATTTTGGTATTCAAGTTGGTCAGAATAAATAACATGTTCATTATCAAATAAAGGAGACCATCCGGTTTTTAATTTATCCGTATATTCCTGTTTTAATAAAGCACCACAAGCTTGACGCTCAGCATCATTTTTGCAATCTTTGAAACCTTTATAAACTTTAACAGGTTTCATTTTGTCAGTGTTAGGATCTCTGACAGAAAAATAAAGAAACCAAGTGCCTTTCGACACTTTGATTTCTGGAATTGTTGCTAACTTTTTTCTCATAACATTTCATTTTTTAGTGTTCCCCAACACGCAAATAAAATGATCTGTTATTTACTCTCAAATCAGGTAATAGAAAATTTTCTTTGAAGTAATAGAAAATTTTCTATTGTATTCACCTGATTTAATGCAAGTTAGTTTTCTTAGTGGAGCTGCAGGGTACACATAACATCAGCACTAATTAGCTTTATATCAGGTTTTAATCCA